>JBBRRY010000003.1:0-168754 GCA_038245905.1 Thermoanaerobaculia bacterium
CCACCCGACGCCGCTGGCGTTCGGGCTTCTCATGTCGAGCTATTCGGCGATGCAGTTCCTCTTCGCGCCGATTCTCGGGCGCCTGTCGGACCGCTTCGGACGGCGCCCCGTGATCCTCTTTTCGCTCGCGGGGACGGTGATCGGCTATCTCCTCTTCGCGTTCGCGCACTCGCTCGCGCTGCTCTTCGCGTCGCGCCTCCTCGACGGCGCCACCGGCGGAAACATCGGCACCGCGCAGGCGATCATCGCCGACACGACGAGCCGGGAAGACCGCGCGCGCGGCATGGGCCTCGTCGGCATGGCGTTCGGCCTCGGGTTCATCTTCGGACCGGCGATCGGCGGGTTCACCGTCGGGATCTCCCAGGCGGCGCCCGGCCTCGCGGCCGCGCTGCTCTCGTTCGCCGCGTTCCTGTGGGCCTTCTTCAAACTGCCCGAGACGCGCCACGAAGGCGGCTCGGGCGCGCGGTTCTCGGTCTTCTCGTTCGCGACGCTCGCGCGTGCGTTCCGCCGGCCAGAGATCGGCGCCCTCATGCTGCTCTCCCTCGTCACGACGACCGCCTTCGCCACGTTCGAGTCCACGTTCGCCCAGTTCGTGTCGCTCAGGCTCTCGGCCGGCCCTTCCACCGTGGCATGGTTCTTCGTCTTCGTAGGCGTGTGCTCGGCCATCGTCCAGGGCGTCCTCGTGCGGCGCCTCGTGAAGCGCTTCGGCGAAGGGCGGCTCGTCGTCCTCGGAGGCGCGCTCCTCATCGCGGGTTTCCTCGGCCTCAAGTTCGCGGACTCGGTCCCGATCCTCCTCCTCATGATCGCCACGATCGCTCTCGGGATCGGCATCACGACGCCGACGCTGTCGTCCCTCGTCAGCAAGCGTTCGGCCGCGGCCGAGCAGGGCGAGATCCTGGGCGCCTACCAGTCGATGGGTTCTCTGGGGCGGGTCCTCGGGCCCTTCGGAAGCGAGAACCTCTACTTCCGCGTCGGGCCCGACTGGCCGCACGTGGCCGCCGCCGCGCTCGAGGCTGGGGCGCTCGTGCTTTCCGCGACTTCTCTCCTGAGAGACAATGGCCGCGCCGCGGGCGCCGCGGAGCCAGAGAAAGCCGGGTGAATCTCATGACGCCGCAAACGCCGACCGCCCATACCCTCTCGCGCGACTGCGCGGCCATCCGCATCCCGAGCGGCGAGCCCCTCGACCTACCCGCGGGCACTCCTGTTTACCTCACGCAGTCCTTGGGCGGCACCTTCACGGTGCAGGCGCCCTCTCTCGGCGGCCTCTTCCGCATCGCCGGAAAGGACGCGGACGCGCTTGGGCTCGACGTGCCGGCCGAGGCCGGGTCGGCCGCGGCGCAGGGACGGTCCCCGGTCGCGGGTGTCTCGGGTCCCTCCGGTCTCTCTGGTCCCGTGAACGAAACGGCCGTCTGGGACTGTCTCCGGGCGGTCTACGACCCCGAGATCCCCGTCAACATCGTGGACCTCGGCCTCGTGTACGACCTCCGCATCCTGCCCGCGTCTGCCGCCGGCGAGCGCGTCGAGGTGAAGATGACGCTCACGGCGCCTGGCTGCGGGATGGGCGGTGCGATCGCCGCGGACGCGCAATCCAAGATCGCGTCGGTACCGGGTGTGGCCGAGGCCGAAGTCCAAGTCGTGTGGGATCCGCCCTGGAGCGCCGAGATGATGACGCCCGAGGGAAAGAAGATCCTCGGGATCGCCTGACGGCAAACCTCTACTGAAGCCTGATTCTCCCCGAGAAGCCCTCCTGATAGCCGTGGAAGAACGACAGGGATTCCTCGGGCCACTTCCAGCAGTAGTAACCAGCGCCCGAGTCGAAGTCCACGAGCCACGGGCCCTTCACCTCGATGCCGAGCTCCTCGATCTCGCTCGCCCAGTCCGCCAGCTTTTGAGCGACGGCCTTCTCGGCGAGGTCCTCGGCGGCTTCCGTCCCGTCGTCTCCCGGCACAGTGAGGTTCGAAAGCGCCTCGACCGCGCGCCGTGTCCGCTCGCGCACCTCCCGAAGGAGGGCGCGCGCTTCCTCGAACGTGAAGGTCCTCTTTTGCGGCTCTGTCACGCGAGGAGGATAGCGCGGCTTGGTTCTATGATCCTCTCGTGAGGCCGCTCGCGACCGGCGCCGAAGACGTCGAGGCCGGGGCCGTCCGCCTCCGCCGCGAGATCCACGCCCGCCCGGAGACCGCGTTCCTGGAGGTCGAGACGGCTCGCACCGTCGCCGGCCGCATGGCTGCGCGCGGATTGGCCGTGCGGACGGGCATCGGAGAGACAGGCGTCGTGGCCGTCCTCGACACGGGGCGACCCGGAAAGACCGTCCTCCTTCGCGCCGATCTGGACGCGCTTCCGATCGTCGAGAAGACGAGCCTGCCCTTCGCCGCCACGAACGGCCGGATGCACGCGTGCGGCCACGACGGCCACGTCGCCGCTCTCGACGCGGCCTCGGACCTCCTCCTTCTCGACCTCCCGGCGCGCGGGCGCGTCGTCTTCGCTTTTCAGCCGGGCGAAGAGGGGGCCGGCGGCGCGAAGGCCATGATCGCGGACGGGGTTCTCGACGACCCCCGGCCCGACGCGGTCTTCGGCATCCACCTGTGGACGGCCCTGCCGCTCGCTTCCGTCGGCATCGCGCGCGGCGCCATGATGGCGGCCGTCGACGAGTTCCGGATCGACGTGACGAGCCCGGGCGGACACGCCGCCTCGCCCCACGAGACGCGCGATACGATCGTCGCGGCTGCTCACGTCGTCACGGCGCTCCAGACGATCGTCTCGCGGCGGCTGTCGCCTCTCCTGCCGGCGGTCGTCTCCGTCACCTCGGTGCACGGCGGCTCGGCGTTCAACATCCTGCCCGACTGCGTCACGCTGACCGGAACGTGCCGGTCGTTCGACGCCGAGGTCGAGGACCGCCTGCCGTCCCTCGTCCAGGAGGTCGCGGAGCGCGCCGCCGGGTCCCTCGGGTGCCTCGCGAAGACCGTCTACCGCCGCATCAATCCGGCCGTCGTGAACCATCCGGCCGAGGCCGCGCGCGCCCTCCGTGTCGCCCGGTCGCTGACGACGAGCGGGAGCGTGACAGAGACCTGCCGGACGATGGGAGGGGAGGACTTCTCGGAGTTCCTTGCGCGAGTTCCCGGGGCCTTCGCGTTCGTCGGTGCGGCCCGCACCGAGGGACCGCACGGCCCGCATCACGCGCCCGACTTCGACTTCGACGAGCGCGCGCTGCTCCCCGCCGCCCGGCTTCTCGCCGGTTTCGCGCGCGACGTGCTCGCGGACTGAGACGCCGAGGCGAAAACGCTTGGCCGCCGCTCTCGTCCTCTACGGCGCCGCCGTGCTCTTCGTCGGCTTCTTCGCGGCGCGCGACGCCTCGCGTTCGACCGAGGCGTTTCTCCTCGGCGACCGCGGATTCGGCGCGTTTTCGGCCTGGGCCGCGCTTTCCTCCACCGTGATCGGCGGGTCCACGACCCTCGTCCTCGCCGCTCTCGTGGCCGCGAAGGGGCTCCCCGCGCTGTGGCTCGATCTCGCGGGAGCCCTCGGCCTTCTCGCGCTCGGCCTTTTTCTCGCCGCCCGCGTGCGCGCCACGGGCGCGACGACGATCGCGGAGGTCATCGGAAGAACGTATGGACCCGGCGTGCGGAAGATCGCGGCGTTTCTCGTCATCCTCGCCGAGATCGTCTGGTTCGCGCTCCTGACCGAAGCCACCCAGATCGTCGTCGTCGCGACGACGCCCTGGGAGCCCACACGCGTCCTGGTCCTGACGGCGGTCCTCTTCGTGACGTACACGGCGCTCGGCGGGCAGCGCGCCGTCGTGAGGACCGATCTCCTGCAGTTCGCTCTCATGGTGACGGGGCTCCTCGCGATCGCGCTTCCGCTCGCCGTGCGGTCCCTCGCCGCCGTACCCGCGCCCGCGGCGCTCCTGACTTTCCCAACAGGCCCGCGCTTCTCCTGGGGCGACGCGTTCGCGCTCCTCGTCCTTGTGGGACTTCCTCATGCCGTCGGAAGCGACGTGTGGTCCAAGCTCCTGTCGGCGCGGGACACGCGCGCCGCGCGCCGCGCCGCCCTCGGCGCATCCCTGTCCAAGCTGGTTTTCGGGCTCGCGACCGCCACCATCGCCCTCGCGGGGGTGGCCCGCGGCGTCGGCGGGCCCCCGGCGGAGCTCTTCCCCCGCACCGTGCTTCTCCTCGCGGGACCGGCGCTCGCCCCGCTTCTCCTCGTGGCGCTCGTCGCGACCATGCAGTCCTCGGCCGACTCCGTCCTCCTGTCGGCCGCGGCCGCCACGTCGAACGACCTCCTCGGGTCAAAGGGCGGTGTCGGCGCGTCGCGCCTCGCCGTCGTGGCTTTCGGGGGATTCGGACTCGCGGTCGCCCTCGCGATGCGCGACCTCGTCGAGACGTTCCGCCTCGGCTACACCCTCTTCGCGTCCGGTCTCATCCTGCCCGCTCTCGTCGCGTTTCTGCCGCGGGTGCTCGTGGACCGGCGTTTCGCGGGAGCGGCGATGCTTCTCGGCGGCGGCGCGGCGATGCTCGAGCGGTTCGCCCATCCGCTGGGCGTGGATCCAGTCCTCGCGGGCACGGGCGTGAACGCGCTCGTCCTGATTCTCGGCTTGCGTAAGCCTGGGGACAGTTGAAGTACGTATAGAAACTAAGCCAGACCCGACACGCGCAGCGCCGCCGCGACGACGCCCGCACGCGATGCCGACGACGCCGAGCCGCTCTCGAGATCGCTTCCGTCCTGCGAGGCCACGAGGGCGCTGTCGAGAAACGCGAGGATCACGCGCGCGGCGTCGCCCGGAGCGTACGGCGGCTTCGCGCCCGTCTCCGCGAGCGTGCGTGTCAGGAGGGCGATCCGGGTGTCCAGCGGCGTCTCGGCCGGCGAGGTGGGGCCGGCAAGCCTGTGCAGCAGGCTCAGGCGAGGCAGGGAAGGATGCGCGGCTCCGAAGTCCCAGAGGGCCTCGACGACCGCCGCCAACCGCTCGGCCGGGGCCTTGACGCCGCCGGGAACGGTGATTTCCGCACTCGACGCCGCGTCGATGACCGCGCGGTAGAGTTTTTCTTTGTTTCCGAAGTGGTAGTGCAGCGTGGCGACATTCACGCCCGCTCGGGCGGCCACCTGCCGGGTTGTCGCGCCGACAAATCCTGCCGTCGCAAAGCTTTCTTCCGCGGCGAGCAGGATGCCGCGCCGGGTTTCTGCGGGGTTCCCGTCACGGGGCCGTCCAACGCTTCGCTTGCTCATCACATCCCTCTCCGTTCTTACGCAACTGATTCTGCGATGGATTCTCATTCAATGCGAGGGGGGCCGTTCGCCCAGTCGCGGAACCCTGCTAGCCTCGGCGAGGGTGGCCGCGAAAAATCCTCTTTCCGTGACAATCCGGGCGGCCCGCCCCGCGGAACCCGTCCCGCCGCTCCGGGATGCGGATCTCGCTCACGCCCGCGCCACGGACCCCGATGGCGCGTTCGTCGCCCGGGACGCGGAGGGGCGGGCCGTCGGCACGGCCTGGGCCGCCGTCCGCGAGGACACGCTCCTCCTCCTCGCCCTCGATGTCGGCGCGCCCCACCGCGGCAGGGGCATCGGCCGCGCGCTCCTCGCGGCGGCCCGTGCGTACGGCGCGGCGCGCGGCGCTCGTGCCCTCGAGGCGCTCTCGCCGGACGAGCCGTCGGCTCTCGCGTTCTTTCTCGGCGCCGGTCTTTCCCTTCGCGCGCTCATCCTCGGGATGGAGGCCGCGCCGGCCCCCGAATCGCAGGCGCCGGGCTCCCCGCTCACGCCCGTCGGACCCGGCGCCCCGCTCTCCGGCTGGATCGCAGCTCTCGACCGCGAGACCCGCGGGTTCGCGCGCCCGCGCGATTGGGGCCGCCGGGCCCTGGCGGGTCACGTCGTCTCGTGGAAGCGCGGGGGGCGGCCCGTGGCCGTCGGCGCGTGGTACGACGAGGCGAGCGGTTCTGGGACCGTGCTCGGCCCGATCGCGGCGAAGACTCCCGAGGCTGCCGCGGACTTCCTTCCGCTGCTCGCGGCACGGTCCCCAGGAAAGCGCCTCTCCCTCGCGCTCCCTTCAGAGGCCCGGACTCTTCTTCTCGCCGCGGGCGCTCTCGGCTTCCGCGCGGTCTCGACCCGCGCACTCCTGTCCGACCGGCGCCGCGGCGATTTTCGCCGCTATGCGGGGGGCGGCGGCCGCTTCTTCTGAAAAGAAGCGGGGCCCCGGCGTCACTTCCGTGGGGACGGGCTAAACTTCCGGCCGGCTTCTTGCGTCTGACAAGTGTCTGCCGGGCCTGAGCCATCAAAAGAGGAACACCAGAATGCGTGTCAACATGTCAAACCGCCGCTCTTTCGCGTTGGTCGCGCTCGCCGCCTTTGCGGCTTTCCCGGTCCTCTCGCTTCTCCCCGGAACGCTGGCCGCGGACACGCCGGTGACGACCCAGTGGGTCGTCACGTCCGCCAAGGCCTCCGGGGGAGGGAACGACTACGTGACGTCCCTCCGGATCGTCAATCCAAACGCGACGGCGGCACCGGTCGACATGTATTTTCTGCCCGCTTCTTCCCTCGACGGAGCGAACAACGCGTTCGGCGACAACAGCGGCGCCCTCAAGGTGTCCGTGACCGTTCCCGCGAACCAGACGATCGCGCTCGACGACGTCGTCGCGACGAAGTTCGGAACGGCCGGCGCGGGCGGCATCCGCGTGGAGGCTCCCGGCACCGACGCGGGCGGGCGCCCCCTCGCCGTCTGGGTCCTCTCGCAGACGCTCGTCGTGAACGCGAAAAGCGCAACGGGCGTCTCCGGCACGAACGGCTTCGCGATCCCCTCCCAGAGCCAGGACCAGCTCGCCGCCGCCGGCGAGACGGCCTACGTGCCGTACATCTCGGGATCTCCCACGAGCACGAGCGGCTACCGGACGAACCTCTTTCTCCTCTCCGCGAACGGTGCGGGAAACACGGTCGTCAACGTCACGCTCCGCAAGGCGGACGGCACGTCGGCCGGGACGAAGACCCTCACGCTCGGCAAGTTCTCGCAGACGCAGATCAACGGCATCGCGAACTTCTTCGGGTACACGCCTGCCGCGAGCGAGACGAACATGACGGCGCTCGTGACCGTCGTGAGCGGCGGGCCCGTCGCAACCGGCGCCTCCGTCATCGACAACGCGATCGGCTCCATCAGCTACTCGCCGCCGGTAAAGATCCCTGTCGCCAACAACGGAGCGTACGGGCTGATCTTGAGCGACGGCTTCGGCTTCTCGGGGCGCGCCGACGTCTTCAAGGGCTCGTTCGATTACCTCTCCGCCGTAGTCGTGATCCCGACCTGCGCAGGCTCTCCCACGCTCTTCTTCATCCAGGCCATCACAACGCCCCCGGATCAGAACGCCACGTTCACGAAGAACGCGGACGGCTCGACGTCGTTCGCGGGATCCCAATCGGACGGTGCTCCGTTCAGCGGGATCATCAAGACGAACTTTGACGGTTCCATCTACGGCACCCTCACGTACACGCGACCAGGCGGGCCCATTACCCAGGCGAATCCGTGCCCCGGCGCGTCCGTGACGTTCCCCTTCTCGGGCTCGAAGGGCCTGGTTCTCTTCGAATGACAACCCGATTCTCGAGGCTCGCTCGCGTGACGCTCGCGGCTCTTTTCGTGGTCGCGGCCGTCGCGGCGTTTCCCGCGCGGGCGGCCGACCTCTACGGCAAGCCGCTGCGCGGCCTGACGCCCGTGACCGTCGCGTCCGTCGTCGCGGCGCCGGAGAAGTACGCCGCGAAGGCCGTGCGCGTCGAGGGGAAGAACGCGGGCACCGCGGGCCGCCCCGCGCTCAAGGACGGCGACAACGTCTTGCCGATCGTCTCCGACGGGTCTTTCAAGCTCCCCGCGGACCTCGCGGGCGGATTTCTCGCGGCCGAGGGCCGAGGCCGCGCCGACAGCTCGGGCGCCGTCTTCGTGGCCACGGGGGTGGAAGTGCGGCGAGAGGAGCCTCGATGAGGCCAGGCTCCCGCACCTCGACGGCGGTCCTGGCGGTTTCCCTCATCTTGGCGGGCGCCTGCCGGTCGCCCGAAGAAACCCGCTCCATGAACTTCGATCCGGAGACCACGGTGGGGGTTCTCGGTGCGGGCTGGGACGGCTTCGAGAAGACAGAGCTCGGGGATACGTTTGTCTGGGCGCACGGGCGCGAGGCGCGCCTCACGGTCGTGAGCCGTGGCGACGGTGACCGCCTCGTGCGGTTCCGCTGCTGGCCATTCAGTTTCCCGGGAGGACCGCCGCAGACGCTCACCCTCTACGTGAACGACAAGAAGACCGACGCCCTCACGCTCGGTGGCGAGCCTCGCGTGTACGCAGTCGCCGTTCCGCGCGCGTTCTGGAAGAAGGGGGCGAACGAGCTCAAGTTCGCGTTCGCGTACGCCGAGTCTCCGAAGGACCGTGTCAGCGGCGCCAACGACGAACGGACACTGTCGGCTGCCTTCGACTGGCTCGAAATCCTGCGCCCCCGGCCGCCGACGAAAAAGTAGCGGCGGCCGGGGATCGGTCCGAAATCGTCTACTTCTCGTCCACCGGGACCTGCGAGGAGACGAGATTGGGATAGAGCGTCTTCATGAACTTGAAGACCTCCTGGGGCTTGGCGTTCTCGCCCTGCCGCCACGCGACATCACGGAATCGGTACTCCTGGTCCTTCGACTTCACGACCCACTCGAAGCACTCGTTTCCACCGGCCTTCTTGAGGCATGTGAGCTGTTGCTCGGTGATCTGCTTGGCCGTCAGGAGGGCATTCTTCGACGAGTCCCGGGCGTCCGTCCAACGCAGTGTCTCGTCCTTGAACTCGAGGACGCCTGAATCCCAACGGCTCTTGAACAACACGATGCCGCTGTTGCGCTTGGAAAGCCCTTCCCACCGGGCCGTCGTCGCGGGCATCGGCAACGGCGCGGGCGCGACGGCAGGGAAGGCGCCGGGAGTGGCCGTGGGCATTCCTCCGATCATCAGGGTGGACTTCCGCTCGGAAACCGCCGAAATCAGGCTCTCCGGGAGACCCGCGTTCCGGAGCTTGACGATGTCCTCGGCCGAGAGGTCCCTCGCGAAGTCGGAGCTGGAGATGTACTTCTTGAGGAAGTCCTCGGAAAGATTTGCCTTCCAGAGCTTGATGATGTTTTCGACGAGGGTCGGGGTGGGCGTCGGCGAGAGGGCCGGGTCGGCGGGTGCCGCTGACCCATAAGTCGGTGTTGATGCGGGCTGTTGTCCGAGCATCGTACCCGAGACGAGCGCCGCCATGATCAATCCAATCGAGCACTTCATCTGCATTCCTCCATTACGTTCGAAGCGCTTTCTACACCGAAATCGCTCCCTTTTCCAGCACTACACGAATCGGGCCGAGGATTGCCGAAACCGGCGGGATGTCCCGTATCCTCGGCCCATGTCGTGCTCCCGGCGTGTGATCGCCGCTACTCTTCTTCTTGCGTCCCTGCCCATTCTCTCGCAGCGGGCGCGGGCCGAGCAGGATCCGTGGTCGGCCCGCGTGCGCGCCCTCTCCGACGTCCCCCTCGCGACCTTCCAGGGGGTGGATTGCGTTTCGATCCGCGCGCCTCGCGACATCGTGTGGCGGCTTCTCGTGGCTCCCGAATACGCCGCGGCGTGGTTCTTCGCGGACTCGCCGAAATTGAAGCCGCGCGGAGCCCGATACAAGAAGGGTCCGACGGCCGAAAAAGGTGATGTCCTCTTGCTCGAGGCGACGACCAGCGAGGGGCCCCGGCATCTCGACCTCTCGGTGATCGTCGCCGCGCCGCCCGACATCCTGTCGTTCCTCGTGCGCTCCGACGACGCCGACCTTGTCGAAAAAGGCATCGAGCGGCTCTCGTACACGTTCGGGCTAGAGTCCCTTCCGGACGGCGTCACCGACCTCACCCTCGCCTCTCACTACGATTCGGACTCGCCATTCGCAGCGCTCCTGTCCCCCGCGGCCGCCCGGCACCAGCGCGAGAGACGGAAGGCGATTCTCGAGATGTTCCGCCTCATCGCGGAAGAAGCCGCGCGGCAGAAGTATCCGCCGCTGCACGAAGTTGTCCTCACGCCGCCCCCTCCGCGCGTCTACAAGACCCTTCCTCCCCGCAAATGAAAAGCGGGGGCGCGCCTGCGCCCCCGCCCGATTCCTCGGCTGCCAGCAGCAAGGTTAGAGGATGACGCCCTTCAGGGGCACCTTCACGTCGCCCTTGGCCTTGTCGGTCGTCTTGATGTGGAGCTCCCCTTCGAAGACGCCCTTCTTGATTTTCTGGTCGACCGTGAGGACGACCTGGACGCGCGACTTGTCGACGGCGACGATCTCGGCCGAGATGCCCGGCACGTTCGTCTCCGCCTTCGTGACCGCGAAGCTTGCCGCCTGCGCGTTGTTGTTGACGAGCATGACGTTGCGCTTGACGGCATCGCCCTTCGGGTCGAAGTTTCCAAAGTTGATGGAAAGGGGCGTGACGGAGACCGCCGGCTTCACGAACCCGGAGAGAGGAATCTCGATCTCGGGCTGCCGCTTGACGCCCGTCGCCACCTTCACGGTCCCGCCGAGAATTCCTTCCGGCGCGTCGGCCGCCGCCGTCAGCGTGACCTTCCACTGGTTGGGGTTCTTGTCCTTGATGAGCTCCTTCTCCGGGACCGGGGAGAGGGCCGCCTTGAGGAACGTGTTCGGGGTTTCGACCTTCGAGGGCTTGAACTCCGCCTCGTCCGACACGAGGATGACGTCCGACGACGACGCCTCCCCGGACAGGGCCGTGATGCGGAAGAAGCCATAGGGAAGCGCCTCGACGAAGGGCTTCACGGTGGCCGAGATGAAGAGGGTCCTCTGCGGCGTCGACGGGTCGTCCGTCATGAGAAGCGCCGTCTTCGAGATCGGGCCCGAGAAGTTCTTCGTGTCGATCGTGAGGACCACCTTGCCCTCGGCCCCGGGCTTGATGACCTTGTCGAACTCCGGCACGGTGCAGCCGCAGGAGGGCTTCACGTCCGTCACGTGGAGATCGGCCTTACCCGTGTTCTTGAGGACGAAAACGTGCTTGATGGGCTCGCCCTTGGGAACCGTTCCGACGTCTTTTCTGTCCTCGGAAACGACGAGCTTGGGCCCGGCAGCGGCCGCGGCATCCGTCTTGGCCGGCGCCTGTGCAAGGAGACCATGGGCGCCCACCGCGGCGAGCGTGACGGCCGCGCCGAGAGCGAGAACCGTCCGGAGAGGGAATTTCGGGAACAACATCGGGAGAAGCCTCCTTAGAAACGGGCGGGAAGCCGCCCCTCTGGCATTGGGAGTATACGTGCGAGACGCCCTACGGGGCGCCCGCGAAGGCCGACAAGACACGTCGAAATGTCGGCGTTCCAGGGTCGAACCTGTCGGACAAGCAAAGGTCGGGCCGCAACTTTCGTGGCGTACCCGATTCCAATAGTCTGCGACGACGCGGGAGGAGGGATCGCCCGGGCTCTCCGGTGTGACGAAGAGGACGCCGTCCGCGCCGACACCGGTGCCCCGGCGGCACAGCTTGCGGATCGCGGCGATCTCGTTCTCGCCCCCTTCGACCCGTTTGCCGAAGACGAGAAAATCGTTGCCCGCCCCGCTCATCTTGGTGAACGAGAGCGGCAGGGCGCCGAGGGGCGAGGCGGCCGGGTTCGGCCATTCGGAGCCGTCCGTCATTTCGCCGCCCCAATCGGGCTCTCGTTGCCGGATTTGTCCACGGCCGTCACGCCGTAGGCGCCCGCCGCGCCGGGTTCGGTCCCCGAGTCGAAGTAGACCGGATCCTTCAGACCGTCCGCGATCCTCTTCCAGCCGTCTTTCCCGCGGCGATAGACGCGATACGTGGCGAAGTCGCCCTCGAGGCTCGGGTTCCATACGAGGCGCGCGCCTCTCGCTTCGAGAAGCACGAGGACTCCTTCCGGCGCCGGGGGTGGAAACACGTCTCGCGTGGACACCGGCACCTCGTCGGCCGCCGGGCCGAGAATGAGCGGGACCTCCGCGACGGGGGCGGCGCGCACGGTGTAGAAGTAGCCGAGGTCCGGCGCCACCGTGGCGTCCACGAACGTCGTCGCGCCGATGGCGACTCCAAGCGGACGATCCTCGTACTCCTCGTCCGCGGCCCCCCGTCGATAGACCGCGTAGCCCGCGATCTTCGCGGGGCGCGTTCCGTCGAGCATGGCGACGGGGGCGCGCCAGTCGAGACACACGCGTCCCTCCTCCACGGCCGCCACGACCGCGAACGGCCGGTCGGGAGGAACCCGTGGCAGCAGGGCGACGAGCGGCGACAGTTCGGACACCTTTTTCCGGTCTCGCTGAGCCGTCACGCCGTACCTCAGGAACACGCGCCCGAGACGCCCCTCGCGAAAGAGCGGGACGAGCGGATCCCGGACGACGACGTCTGGGCCGACCGTGGCGGCGTCGAGCTCCGCCCGCGACAGGGTCTGGATCGCTTCGGCGCGCGCCCGAAAGCCCTTCTCCTCGCGCTCCCGTGCGGCGGCTTCGGTCGGCGTCTCGGACGGTCTCTGGCCCTCGCGAGCGCCCAGGAGCTCGCGGTACACCGTCACACCCGTGAGATTCGTCAGCGTCTCGCCCGCGTTCGTCCTCGACGGGTACGGAAAGCGCAGCACGACGTCGGAGCCTTCCTGCGAGAGGCGCACCGGCTCGATGCGCGCCGGCAGCACCTGAAGAGGCGGCTCGGGGGCGAGCTTGCGTCCGCAGCCGTGCGAAATGGAGAGAAAGACAAGCAAAAAAATTTCTGCGAATGGGTACCTTCGCGCGGGCACCGTTCGCTCGCGACGAGCGGAGGCGTTGCTCTTTCTCATTCGAAGAAAATCTTCATCCGATATTTCTCTCCGTCTCCCCTACAGCACGAAGCGCGAGAGATCCCGGTCTCTCACGAGGCTTGCGAGCGCGCGGTCGACGTATGCCTTGTCGACGACGATGCGCGCACCCGAAGCGTCGGGGCCCGCGAACGAGATCTCCTCGAGCACCGTTTCGAGGATTGTGTGGAGCCGCCGCGCACCGATGTTCTCGAGGTTGCGGTTCACCTCGGCCGCGGCTCGCGCGATTTCCTCGAGACCGTCTGCGGCGAAGACAAGCTCGATCCCGTCCGCCGCGAGAAGCGCGGCGGACTGTTTCGGAAGCGCATGCTCGGGTTCCGTGATGATGCGGAGGAAGTCTCCGTCCGTGAGGGCGTCGAGGGCCACCCGGATCGGGAAACGGCCCTGCAGCTCCGGAATGAGGTCCGAAGGCTTGGCCATGTGAAAGGCGCCCGCCGCGATGAAGAGGACGTGGTCCGTTTTCATCATCCCGTGCTTCGTCTTGACCGTCGTCCCCTCGACGAGGGGGAGGAGATCCCGCTGGACGCCCTCGCGTGAGACGTCGGGGCCGCCCCGCGCCCCTTCCTTGCCGGCGATCTTGTCGATCTCGTCGAGGAAGACGATGCCCGTCTCCTCCGCGCGCCGGACGGCCTCTTCGGGCACGGTGGCCTCGTCGGAAAGCGCGTCGGCCTCGCGCGTCACGAGGAGCGGACGCGCCTCGGACACCGGAAGCTTCACTTTTCTCTTTTTCGGCGCGCCGAACAGATTCGGAAGCATCGCAGGGAGATCGATGCCCATCTCCTCGACCCCTTGGGGGGTCATCACGGAGATCTGCGGCGTCCGCTCGTCCGTGACCTCGACCTCGATCTCGCGCGCCTCGTGCTTGCCGTCGCGGAGATCCCGGCGGATCCGGTCGCGCCCGTTCTCAGGGCCGGCGCTCGCCCCCGTATCCGCCCGCCCCGTGTCCGCACGGACTGCCGGTCCGGCCGACAGAGAAACGACGAGGTGGTCCACGAGCCGCTCCTCCGCCGCCGCCGCCGCCCGGTCCGCCACGCGCGCGCGGCGCTCGTCCTTCACGAGCCGGATGGCCGCGTCGACGAGGTCACGCGCGATGGAGTCGACGTCGCGCCCGACGTAGCCGACTTCCGTGAACTTGGAGGCCTCGACTTTCACGAACGGCGCGTCCACGAGCCGCGCGAGCCGCCGCGCGATCTCCGTCTTGCCGACACCCGTGGGGCCGATCATGAGAATGTTCTTCGGCATCGTGTCGCGCTGAAGCTCCGGGGAGAGGCGCTGGCGCCGCCACCGGTCGCGCAGCGCGATCGCGACCGCGCGCTTGGCCTTCGTCTGGCCGACCACGTGACGGTCGAGCTCGGCCACGATCTTTCGCGGCGAGAGGTCCTTGAGGAGAAGGGGCGTCACGGTAGCGTTTCGACCCGGATCGTGTCGTTCGTGTAGATGTCGATGGACGCCGCGATCCGCAAGGCTTCCTTGACGATCACCGCGGCGTCGAGGGCCGTGTGCCGGAGGAGCGCATGGGCGGCGGCCGACGCGTACGGACCGCCGGACCCGACGGCGAGGACACCTTCGTCGGGCGCGATGACGTCGCCTGTTCCCGAGAGGAGGAGGGACGTCTTCGCGTCCGCCACGACGAGGAGGGCCTCGAGCTGGCGCAGCGTCTTCTCCGTGCGCCAGTCGGTCGCGAGCTCGACGGCCGCACGCTCTAGCTGGCCGTGAAACTCCTCGAGCTTGCGCTCGAAGCGCGTGAACAGCGTCACGGCGTCCGCCGTCGAGCCCGCGAACCCCGCAAGGACTTTTCCGCCGAGGAGGCGACGCACCTTCGAGGCACCGCTCTTCATGATCGTCGTCCCCATCGTCACCTGGCCGTCGCCGCCGAGCGCGACGAGGCCGTCCCTCCTTACGCAGAGGATCGTGGTGTGCGTGAAGCGCGGTCCGCCCATCGACTAGAGAGTCTAGCCCGTCCGTCTGGGTCAGCCGGGGGTCAGTCGGGCTCCTCTGCCCTGGGATGGCTCTTGCGATAGACCTCCATGAGGCGCTCGGCGTCGAGGTGCGTGTAGCGCTGCGTCGTCGAGAGCGAGGCGTGGCCGAGGAGCTCCTGGATGGACCGCAGGTCCGCCCCGGCGGCGAGGAGGTGCGTCGCGAAGGAATGCCGGAGCGCGTGCGGCGACGCGTGGCGGGGCACCGCGGCCTCCTGGATGGCCCGGTCGAGCACGCGGCGCACGCTGCGGTCCGTCAGCCGGCCGGCCCGCGCATTCAGGAAGACGATCTCGGCATCCCGCGCCGTGGGCGCAAACGACGCCCTCGCCCCGAGCCAGGCGCCGAGCGCCGCCGCGGCCGGCTTGCCGAACGGCACGACCCGTTCCTTGCGACCCTTGCCGACCGTACGCACCTGCCTGAGGGAGAGATCGACGTCCTCGAGGCGGAGCCCCACGAGCTCCGACACCCTTAGCCCCGTCGCGTAAAGGAGCTCGAGGAGGGCGTGATCCCGGACACCGAGCGCGCCTTCCCGGCCTTTCGCCTCGACGACCGCCGTCGCCTCGCTTACGGAAAGTATCCGCGGCAGGGTCTGGTCGTGCCGCGGCGTTCCGACTGCCTTCGCGGGATTCACATTCACGCGGCCCTCGCCCTTCAGGAACGCGAAGAACGTGCGAAGGGCCGACAGGTGCCGGCCCATCGACGTCTTCGAGATTCCCTCGGTCCTGAGGTACGCAAGGTACGAACGAACCGCGAGCGTGTCGACATCCCCAGCGCTGAGCGCGGCGGGAGGCCGGTTCCAGAAGACGGCCGAGAGAAAGGCGGAAAAGCGGGCGAGATCCGCGCCGTACGCGGCGCGCGTGTGGGGCGAGACGCGGCGTTCGTCGGCCAGGTGGCGGTCGAACGCCGCGACGTCCGCGGTGAAGGAGGCGCTTTTTACGATGGCTTCTTCACAGGCTTTTTTTCGCCAGGCTCCGGACCTCGGCGGCCAGCGCCTTGATCTCGGGCTCGGTGAGTTTCTTGCCGAAGGCCGGCATCTCGTCGTGGCCCTTCGTGATCGACTTAACGATGCGTGCGTCGTCGATCGTGTCCTGCCACTTCGCGTTCGTGAGATTCCGCGCTTTCTTCTTCTTTCCTTGTTCCGTCTGCCCTTTGCCGTCGTCACCGTGACACACCGCGCAGTGCGTCTGCCAGTTCTCCGAACGCGCGTCGTCCGCTCGAAGGGCATGAGCCGAGACGAAAAGGAGAGCGGTGGAGAGGGTGACGAGGGTGTTCTTCTTCACGCGGGTCCTCCCTTGTAGAGCGCGATTCTACGGGGTTCGCCCGTTCATGACGACCGGAGGGCCCGCGCCGGCAGCGCCTCTTCGCGCCACCGAAGGACAGCGTCCAACGCGCGGCGGCCAATCTCGGCGCGGCGCTTCGCGCGATCCCGGATTGGCGGGACGCCCGGTACCTCCGCGTCCTCGATGAGGCCGAATGTCACGTTCATGGGCGTGTACTCCTGCTCGCGCGGGAAAGAGACGTGCTTCGCGAGGGAGCCGAGCGCCGTCGTGAAGGGAAGGGCCTTCGGCGGACGGCCCTCCAGGAGCTGCGCGAGGGTGCATCCCACCATGAGCCCCGTGGCCGCCGACTCGAGATAGCCCTCGACGCCCGTGAGCTGGCCCGCGAAGAAGACGCGGGGGTCCTTCTTCCAGCGAAACAGCGCATCGAGATGCGCGGGTCCGTTGATGTACGTGTTGCGATGGAGCATCCCGAAGCGCACGAACTCGGCCTTCTCGAGGCCCGGCAGCATCCGGAAGACACGTTTCTGCTCGCCGACCCTGAGCTTCGTCTGGAATCCCACGAGGTTGAAGTGCTCGCGCGCGAGATCGTCCTGGCGGAGCTGCACGACCGCGTACGGCTCCTTCCCTGTCCTCGGATCGGCGAGCCCGAACGGCTTCATCGGGCCGTGGCGCAACGTCTCGATCCCGCGTTCGGCCATCGCCTCGATCGGGAGGCACCCCTCGAAATAGACGGCCTTCTCGAAGTCGTGGAAGGCCACCTTCTCGCCGTCGAGGAGCTCCTTCACGAAGGCCTCGTAGTCCGGCCTCGAGAGCGGAACGTTGAGGTAGTCGTCGCCTCCGCCCTTGCCCCACCTGGAGAGCGCGTAGAGCTTCGTGGCGTCGAGCGACGCCAATTCCACGATCGGCGCCATCGCGTCGTAGAAATAGAGGTACTTCTCTCCGAGCGCCACGAGCAGAGCCTTTTCCAGAGCCGGGGAGGTGAGCGGACCCGTCGCGATCACGGCGTAGTCCTCCCCCGTCTCGGGCATGGACTCCGCCTCGGCGCGTACGATCTCGAGAAGGGGCTCTTTGCCGAGGCGGCGCGTGACGGCCTCCGCGAATACGGCGCGGTCCACCGCGAGCGCGTCGCCGGCCGGCACGGCCGCCTTCCTTGCCTCCTCCAGGATGAGCGAGCCGATCGACTCCATTTCGCGCTTCAGGAGTCCCACCGCGTTCGCCGGGTTGTCCGAGCGGAAGGAGTTCGAGCACACCATCTCGGCGAATCGGTCCGTGGCGTGGGCGTCCGTCGTTCTGATTGGCCGCATCTCGACGAGACGTACGCGGTGGCCTCGGCGCAGAAGCTGGTGCGCGCACTCGACGCCCGCGAAGCCGCCGCCGATGATCGTCACGGCCGGAGAACCCGTCATGCGCGGATTCTGATCCCGGAGTCTCCTCCCGTCGACCCTGGGCACATCCTTTGCGTAGAAGCCCTCGCGACGAGGCGGCGTGAAAGAACTTCCGACAAGGGATTTCCCAGCGTCGCCGAGTCTCGAGTCCGCAGGCGCTTGAATGCTGCGGGCCGGATCCTCAGGAGGTGGTGTCATGCGCTCAGAGGAAATGATCAGAACGAGAAACCGGTTCGCCTCCGTCTGCCTCGGGCTCGCGCTCGCGACAACGGTCGGCTGCGCTTCGGGCACGAAGGTCGCGGACCAGGAAGTCGGCGACGTCGAGCTCTCGATTCGTTCCGCCGAGAACGCGACCGCCACCCAGCACGCCAAGGTGATGCTCGACCGAGCGCGAAACGCCCTGTCGGCCGCACAGAGCGAGCGAGCGAAGGGTAACGACGGGATGGCGCGCGAGCGGCTCGAAGAGGCGCGGTCCGCGGCCAGCGCTGCCGAGAGCCAGGCCAAGTCGGTTCAGGTCCAGGAGCAAGACGCCGCCCTGAAGCGCCAGATCGAGGAGATCGACCGGCGGATCCGCGAGTTCAACGCCCAGGCGTCGCGGCGATAAGGAGCACGACAATGAGACAGACGCGTATTTCACCCGGTGTAAGGTTCTCCCTCGTCGGCGCGGCGGCCCTCGGCGTTTTCGTTCTTGCGGGCTGCGCGGGAACGAAGCCCGAGCCCCTCGAGCTGCGGGATGCGCGCCTCGCCATCCAGGACGCACGGAGCGCCGGCGCCCAGGCCGGAGCGCCTGACCTTCTCGCGGCCGCGCAGGCCCACCTGACGACCGCCGAGAACACCTTCAAAGCGTCGGGCGACGTCGACCAATCCGCCCATTACGCTCGACTCGCCGAGACGGAGGCGCGCGACGCCCAGTACCGCGCGGTCTCGCGAAACGCCCGCCTGTCGGTGGAGGCCGCAACCCGGCACCGTGCCGAGCTCGAGGTCGCCGTCCGCGACGCCGAGATCAAGGCTCTGGCCGCGCGTGCCCAGTCGGACGCCGAGAGGGCTCTCGTTGCATCGGAATTCCGGGCACGAGAGGAGCGCGCGCGCCTGGACGCCGCGGCGCGGGCCCGCGAGGCCGAGCAGCAGACCGCGGACGAGCGCGTGCGGGTTCTCCAGGCGCAGTTGGACGCCGAACGGCAGAAGACCACCGAGCAGCAGCAGCAGGCGCAGATGGATTCCCTGAAAGCGCAGATCGAGGAGCAGAAGAGGGCCGCAGGCGCCGCGCGCAGAGCCGCCGAGGAGCAAGTTGCCGCCGCCCGCGGCGCCGCGGAGGCGGAGCGGGCACGCGCGGCCGAGGCTCGCCGCGAAGCCGAGCAGGCCATCTCCCGCGAGAAGTCGCAGGGCGATCTCCTCGCGCGGCTGCAGGCGATCGAGGCGTCCGCCCGCATGGAGGCGCGCGGCATCGTCCTCACGCTTCCCGGCAGCGTGTACTTCGACACCGGGCGCGCGGACGTGAAGACAGGCTCCGCCGAACGCATCGCGCGGATCGCCGAGGCACTCGCGGGAGCACTGGACCGAAAGATCCTCGTCGACGGGCACACGGACTCGACAGGGTCCGCCGCGACGAACGTGCGGCTGTCGGGGCTGAGGGCCGAGTCGGTCAAGGCGATCCTCGTCGCCCACGGCGTCTCGCCGGACCGCATCGAGACCCATGGCTACGCGGCCGCGAAGCCCGTCGCGAGCAATGCGACGCCCGGGGGCCGCAGCCAGAACCGCCGCGTGGAGGTCGTCGTCCAGGGCGGCGCCCGCTGACGGGACACCCGCTCGTGGGGCGGGTCGAGTGCCGCTCGTCGGCGAGACGTTTCGGTACCGTATCCTCACGAGCGCGGTGAGCCCGTGACGGACGCCCCGGGAAAGTTCGCGCCGAACGCCGAGGTCTACGAGGCCGGCTACTACGAGAGGATGTACCGCCCGCACTGGTTCCTCAGGAACCGGCGGAAATACGAGGAGCGCGATGCAGCGCTGTTGCGCCTCGTGCGGCCCTCGGCGACGACGCGCCTCCTCGAGGTCGGCTCGGCGCGCGGGGACACGGCGTTCTTCTTCGCGCCGCACGTCGCGGAGGTCGTCGGGATCGACGCCGCGAGCGCAGCGGTCGCGTCGGCGCGCGCCGAGAAGGCCGCGCGGGACGTCCACAACGTGCGCTTCGAGGAAGCGGATGCCAAGGACCTCGGGACGGCGCCCGGCGGCCCTTTTGACGTCGTCCTTCTCGCGGACTTCGTCGAGCACGTTCTCGACGACGTCCTCCTCCCGTGTCTTCGAAGCGCGCGCCTCGCGCTTCGTCCGGGAGGCGCTCTCGCGATCTACACGCCGAACAGCGACCACTGGGCCGAACGGATCAAGGCGGCCGTGCCGGGGGCGCAGCAGGAGGACCACATCGCCGTCCGGTCCTCCGCCCGCGTCGTCGCGCTCGTCCGGGAGGCCGGCTTTACGCCCCAGGACCTCTTCTTCTCCGCGAGCCCGTATCCGCTCCTCGGCGCCGTCGACCGCGCGCTCCCGATGGTCGGCCTCTTCCGTTTCCGGACGTGCCTCCGGGCGATAACGTCCCCCGCATGAAGGTTTCTCGATGAAGGTCTCATTCGTCACCTGCGACGTCTTCACGGACCGCCCCTTCGCCGGAAATCCGCTCCTCGTCGTGCCCGACGCCCGCGGGATGACGCCCGCCCAGATGCAGGCGGTCGCGCGCGAGATCAACTACTCGGAGTCCACGTTCGTTCTGCCCCCGAAGGACCCCGCACATGCCTACTGGCAGCGGACGTTCGTCCCGGTCAAGGAGATCCCGTACGCCGGCCACCCGACCGTCGGGACCGCCGTCGTGATGGCCTCGCTCGGGAAGGTGGCCGCGGGAGCTCCCGACGGCGTCCATCCCCTCACGATCGAGGTGGGCTTCGGTCCGGTTGGCCTCGAGCTTCTCAAGAAGGACGGCCGCGTGTCCCGGGTGCGTATGCAGCAGGGGCGCCCGGAGTGGAAAGAGCCTATCGCGGGCGACGACGTGAAGGGGCAGATCGCGGCTGCGCTCGGCGTGCCGTTCGACGCGCTCCACGCATCGCTTCCTCCGCAGGCGGTCGGGACAGGCAATACGTTCCTCATGGTGCCTCTCGCCTCCGTGGCGGCCGTCTCGTCTGCGCTCGCCGACATGCGGATGCTGAATCACGTCGAGAAGGAGCTCGGCGTCCTCGGCCTCTTCTTCTTCGCGTTCGACGAGGCTTCCGGAAAAGCGCGCCTCAGTGCCCGCATGTTCGCTCCGGGCGCCGGCGTGCCCGAGGACCCCGCGACGGGCTCGGCAGCGGGCCCCCTCGGCGTCTACCTCGCGCTCCACGGGGCTCTCCCGGGAGGAGTGGCGGAGGGACGCGGGCGCTTCACAATCGATCAGGGCGTCGAGATGGGCCGTCCATCGGAGCTCGAGGTGACGGTCCTTCTCGAGGGCGACCGCCCCACGGCCGTGCGCGTCGAGGGAAGCGCGGTCCTGATGATGCGGGGCGAACTCGAGGTCTAGCTCTTCCTGCGGGCGCGGGGCTTCGCGGCCTTCGCCGACTTCACGGGCTTCGCCGGAGCGCTCTCGGCGGGCGCGGTGGCCGGCTTCGAGCGCGATGCGCGCTTTTTAGCGCCCTTGGCGGGCGCGGGCGCTCGCGCCTCGACGATGGCGGCTTCGAGCGCGCCTTCGGGAATGCGCGTCGTGGGCTCGAAAAGATCGAGGTCGCTCGCGGCGACGTCGAGGCCGCAGCCTTCCGTCTCGCAGACGTAGAACGGACCCGCCTTGCGGTCCCGGACGAGAAGGTACGGCGCCTTGCAGTTCGGGCACGTCTTCGGCACCGGCCGCGCCTTGAAGTTCTTCTCGCATGACGGGTAGTTCGAGCAGCCGAAAAAGGGCCCGAAGCGCCCCCGCCGCACGAGGATGTCTCCCGACTTGCAGACGGGGCACTTCACGCCGGTGAGTGTCACGGGTTTCGGCGGCTTGAAGCGGCAAGCCGGGTAGTTCGAGCACGAGACGTAGTCGCCGAACCGCCCGTGGCGCGTGACGAGCGCGTGGTCGCAGTTCGGACACTTCTCGCCGGTCGGGACGTCCGGCTTCGCCTCGGCCTTCCCGCCCGCGACCTTCACGGGAACGGTGTTGCGGCAGACGGGATACGCCGTGCAGCCGAGAAACGCCGAGCCGCTCTTTCCGGTGCGGAGCTTCATCGGGCTGCCGCACTCCTCACAGGTCTGGCCTTCGACGTCGGTTGCGTCGATCGGGTCTTCCTCGACCTCGGGGATATCCTGCGTGAAGTCGCATTCGGGATAGCCCGAGCACGCGATGAAGAGACCCGCCTTGCCCATGCGGAGCTTGAGCGGATGGCCGCTCTTCGGGCACGTGTCGCCGGGGTCGTTCGTCAGCCTGAAGTCGATGAAGTGCTTCCGGACCTCGGCGAGCGCGAGCCCCGCCTTGACCGAGACCATCTTCTTGCGGGCCTTGTCGCGGTCCCTCACGAATTTCCCGTCGAACTCGGCGAGGGCCTTGCGCCAGTCGAGCTTCCCTTCCTCGACTTCGTCCAGCTCCTCCTCCATTTTCGCGGTGTACGCGGTCTGGAAGAAGTCGTCGAAGCCCTCGCGGATGAGATCCACGACGAGGCGCCCGAGCGGCGTGGGCGTGAAGCGGCGATCCTTCTTCCTCACGTATTCGCGGTCCTCGATCTTGCGCATGATCTCGGCGTAGGTCGAGGGCCGGCCGATGCCGTTCTCCTCGAGAAACTTCACGAGGGAGCCCTCGTTGAAGCGAGGCGGAGGCTGGGTCTCGTGCCCCTCGGCCGCGACGGAAACGAGCGTCAGCGGGTCGCCCGCGAAGAGGGCCGGGAGGCGCACCTTGTCGCTGCCATTTCCGTCTCCGGCGTTTCCGTCGGCAGCCTCGCCGTCCGTCTCGGTCTTCTCTTTCTCCTCCACGTCGGGCTCGGCTTCCTTCTCGTACACCCGGAGCCAGCCTGGGTCCTTGAGGACCGTCCCGGAGGCGCGAATGCCCGCGGTCTGACCTGCCTTCACCGCTTCGATTTCGACGGACGTGACTTCCGAGATGGACGGGCTCATCTGGGAGGCCACGAACCGGTTCCAGATCAGGCGGTACAGCTTCATCTCGTCCGGGGCCAGGTACCTGGCGACGGCTTCGGGCGGAAGGTCGAGCGAGGTGGGGCGGATGGCCTCGTGGGCATCCTGCGCATCCTTCTTCTGCCGGAAGCGCCGCGCCTCCTCGGGAAGCGCGCCCGGCCCGTATGTCCGCCCGATGAAGTCGCGCACGGCGACGAGCGCTTCCTCGGCCGAGCGCGTCGAGTCCGTGCGCATATACGTGATGAGGCCGATCGTGCCGCGGTCACCGATCGTCTTGCCCTCGTAGAGCCGCTGCGCGATCTGCATCGTGCGGCGGACGCTGAAGCCGGTCCGCGCCGCGTTCTGCTGCAGCTTGGACGTCGTGAAGGGCGGCGGCGCGCTTCCCTTCCGCTCCTTGGCGTCGACCTTCGCGACCGAAATCGTGGCGCCCTCGACGTGGGCGCGCGCGGCCTCGGCCTTTTCGGCGGAGGAGAGGCGCGGGTCCGTCCCGTCGAACCGGAGCTTCTCGCCCCTCCAGAGGACGACCCGCGCCGGGAAGGTGGTCTCGCCCTTCCGGAGGGTCACGGGAACCGAGAAGTAGGGGACGGGGACGAAGCGCTCGCGCTCGCTCTCGCGCTCCACGATGATGCGGAGCGTGACCGTCTGGACGCGTCCCGCCGAGAGCCCTCTCCACAGCTTCGTCCAGAGGAGGTCCGAGACCTCGTACCCGACGAGGCGGTCGATGATGCGGCGGGCCTGCTGCGCGTTGACGCGGTCCTGGTCGATGACGCCCGGGTGGGAGACCGCGCGCGTCACGGCCGCCTTCGTGATCTCGTGGAACTCGGCCCGGTGGAAGATCGTGTTCGGAAGACTCGGCTTCAGGATCTCCTGCAGGTGCCAGCAGATCGCCTCACCCTCGCGGTCCGGGTCGGCGGCGAGATAGATCGTCCCGGCGCTCTTCGCGGCCTTCTTCAGATCCTGGACCGTGCGCTCCTTGCCCGCCAGGATCTCGTAGGTGGGCGTGTAGCCATGCTCCCGGTCGACCGCGATTCCCTTCTTCTGAAGGTCGCGGACGTGGCCGTAGCACGCCATGACGGTGAAGTCCTTTCCGAGGAACTTTCCGAGCGTGGCGGCCTTCGCGGGCGACTCGACGATGACAAGTGATTTCGCCATAAGCGGAGGGTCACGATGCCACGTCTGTCAACTCTTTGCCCGTACCCTCACGAAAAGGGCCCCCGGGAGGACGGTCACGAGGCCCTCCAGCTCGAGGTGGACAAGGGCCGCCGAGAAGCGTGCCGCGCCGAGTCCGGTCGTCTTGAGGAGAGTGTCCGCGTCCTTCGCCTCGTCGGTATCGAGACCCGAAAGGAGAGCCGTGGCGTCCGGCGAAAGATGATCGGGAATCGGCAGCGCCTCGCGCTCGAGGACCGATCGCCGGAGCCGGCGACGCTCCTCCTCGGGCAGCTCCTGAAGGAGGTCGTCGGCGTTTCTCACCAGGATCGCGCCGTCCTTGAGAAGCGCGTTCGACCCCGAGGCTCCCGGCGAGAGAATCGAGCCCGGGACCGCGGCCACGTCGCGGCCATAGCCCGTCGCACAGCGGGCGGTGATCAAGGAGCCGCTCTTCTCGGCCGCCTCGACCACGCACACGATGCGCGCGAGACCGGCGATGATGCGGTTGCGCACCGGGAAGTTCCACGGCTCGGGCTCGGTCCCCATCGGGAATTCCGAAAGCGCGACCCCCGCCCCAAGAAGCGCTCCGAGGAGGCCCTTCTGCTCGGGCGGGTAGCAGACGTCGACGCCGCAGCCGAAGACGGCGACCGTCTGCCCGCCCGCGTCGAGCGCCGCACGATGGGCCGCCGCGTCGATGCCGCGGGCGAATCCCGAGACGACGTTCACGCCGGCCTCCGCCAGGCCCGCCGCGAGGGCCCGCGCGGCGTCGAGGCCCGCGCGCGATGCGCGGCGCGCTCCCACGACGGCGATCGCCGGCGCGTCTGGGAAGGCGAGGCCGCGCGCAAACAGGACGGGAGGCGGGTCGTGGATTTCGCGCAGGAGGGCGGGGTACCCCGGGTCGGTCAGAAAGAGAACGCGCGCGCCCGAATCCTGGAGTCTCCGGGCGTCCTCACGGATCTCCTGTCCCTCGTCTTCCTCGAGCAGCGGCGCGACGACCGCGCGGTCCTCACCCGCGATCCGGGCGGCCTCTTCCGGGGACAGCGCACGGACGGCGGCGGGCGAGCCGGCCGAAAGAAGGAGCGTTCGGACGGCGCGGGCGGCCCTGCCGCGCCCCTTTCGGGCCCAGATGAGTCCTGTCCGGGCATCGGTCGCTCCGCTGCTCATGCGGCACCCCTCTTGCTGAGAGAAGAAGTCTCAAGAACGATGTCTATAATGCCCGACCTCTCCGTGACGCGCCGCCTTCGTTCCACCGCCGCGCTGCTCGTGGCCGTCGCCGCCGCGGGAACGATCGCGTGCGCGTCGCCCCAATCCCGAGAGGTCGCCGCCTGGAAGGTCCAGAACTCCTACGGGAGCGAGATGGCTCACAAGGGCTTCTGGCGCGAAGCCCTGTTCCGCTATGAGAAGGCGGCAGCCCTGCGCCCCGACAATCCAGAGGTCCAGAACAACCTCGGGGTCGCCTACGAGAGCATTGGGGAGACCTCGCGCGCTCTGGCGGCCTACAAAAAAGCCCTCGAGCTCGCGCCCGGGGACGCAAAGATCAAGCGAAACTACGCGCGCTTCGCCGAGTACTACACCTCCGTGCAGCGGGCCTCCTCGCTTCCCGCCCCATCCAGCTCCAGCCCGGCCGTCCGCCCTTCTCCTTCGCCCGCTTCAGAAGGGGGCGGCAAGCCCGGCTCGGCCGAGCCTCCGCTGCTCCCCCCGGCGGTCGGCATCGTGCCGTCCGGCACGTCGCCCGGATCTCCCGTTCCACCAACTGCCCAGAATCCGCCGGCTCCGCCGCAGGCGCCAACCCCCGGCCTGGCCGGCACTCCACCGGGAGGCCGATGAGAGGCCTGCGGCGCACCGCCTCCTCGGCGCTCGCCCTGACCCTCCTCATCGCGTCCGGCTGCTCCGGCGGGGCGAAAGAGGTCAAGCTCCGTCTTCCTCTTCGCCCGAAGCTCGCCGTCACGGGGCGCGAGCGTATGTCGCTCGCTCCGTTTCTCGTCGCGTCGAAACTCTCCGACAAGAAGGATGCTCCGCGCTACAAGGACCTCGACCTCGACGCGGAGTTCCGGCGCTATCTCGGCAAGCAGCTCGGCAAACGCACGAAGATGACGATCGTGACGATGCCTCCGGATGTCCGGCTTCCCTCGTCGAACCTGAAGGATCTCGGCGAAGCCGTGGATTTCTGGCGCGGCGTGGGGACGCGGACGGGTGCCGACATTCTCCTGACCGGCGTCGTCGACTTCCGCGTGGAAAACAAGTCAGGCTACCGCGCCGAGGAATACCGCAGCCCGATCGACAACCGGATTTACTACCGGCAGGTCCTCGTCGAGTCGACGGGATTTACGTTCGACGTGACGATCATCGCGATCGACGGGCATACGGGTCTGAAGCTCTTTCAAGAAAACTTCCGGGACACGAAGGAGAAGAACCGCCGGGCCACGGACGAGCTCGTGGGCCTCTTCGAGAACCTCTTCTCCCTCGAAAACCAGCTCCTCGGACTCTTCGTGGTGCGCGAGAGGGAGGCGAACCGGTATGTTTTCGACTAGGTTACGAGCAGCCCCCCCGGTTCTCGCCGCGGCGCTCCTGGCACTGTTCGCGCTCCCGACCGACCTCTTCGCCGCGGGCCAGAACAAGATCGTCTACGACAAGTTCGACTGGCAGATCTATCAGTCGACGCACTTCGACATGTACCATTATTCGCGAGAGCGCCAGACGCTCCAGAAGGTCGTGTCGATGGCGGAGTCGGCCTACGACGAGCTGTCACGCCGGCTGAACTACCAGATCCCGAAACGCATTCCGATTATTTACTACGCGACGCACGCCGAGTTCGAGCAGAACAACATCGAGCTCAACTTCATCCCGGAGGGCGTCGGCGCCTTCGCCGAACCCGCCCGCAACCGGATGGTTCTCCCGATCGACCTGCCGGACGAGAAGCTCCAGGCGCTCATCCAGCACGAGCTCACGCACGTCTTTCAGTACGAGATCCTGTTCGGCGGCCGACTCGGCCGCGCGCTTACGGCGAACGTCCCGACCTGGGTCGTCGAAGGGATGGCCTCGTACTACGGAAACGACGAGGACGACAAGGACCGCATGTACCTCCGGGACGCGGTCAACCAGGACCTCATCCCGCCCATCACGAAAGTGAACATCGAGGGCTATCCCGCCTACCGTTTCGGCCACGCGGTATACGACTTCATGGAAGCCGAGTGGGGCAAGGACGCCGTCCGCGATTTCGTCTTCGAGTACCGTTCCTTCCTCGGCCGTGACGTCGCCGTCGCCCTCAAGCGCGCGTTCGAGATCCAGCCGGACGACTTCGACCTCAAGTTCCGCCGGTATCTCAGGCGGAAGTACCTTCCGCTCCTCGCGTCGAAGGGCGAGGCCAGCGAGTACGGGGAGCGCTTCCGCGTGGGTCCGTACGGCCGGGAATCCTTCGAGATCGGCGCCGCGCCGTCCCCTTCCGGCGAATTCGTCGCCACGCTCACGACGGTCAAGGGCGACGTCGACATCGCTCTGCTCTCCGTCCGGAGCCGCAAGCTCTACAAGAACCTCTCGGCTGGCCATACGACGAAGTACGAGTACATCGTCGGCCAGTACCTCACGACAGGCCCGGAAAGCGGGCGCGATCTCTCCTTCGCGCCGGACGGCGACCGCATTGCCGCCTTCGGCCGGCAGGAACGCGGCCGTAAGCTGCTCATCTTCTCCGCGAAAGGCGGCGGGCTTCTCGAGCGGATCGCGGTCGCCCCGGATGTGCCGCTGGCGCCCTCGTGGTCTCCGGACGGAAACTCGATCGTCTTCTCCGGTATCGAGGGGAACAGCCGCGACATTTTCCTCCTCGACATGAAGACGCGGGCGGTGAGGAACCTCACGAACGACGCCGAATACGACGAGGCGCCCGTCTTTTCGCCCGACGGCAAGTGGATCTATCACTCGAAGATCGTGGCCGGCCTCTCGAAAATCGTGAGGTTCCCGATCGACGATCCAACCAAGAACGAGCAGGTCACGTGGGGCGACGGCAGCGACGAGGACCCGTCCTTCTCGCCGGACGGCAAGCGGATCTACTACGCCTCCTCGCGGGGCGGAATCTTCAACATCTACGGCCAGGATCTGGCCACGGGCGAGATCTTCCAGTACACGGACGTGATCGGCGCCGCGCTCGGACCGGCCGCTTTCACCGGCCCCGATGGCCAGGAAAAGATCGTCTTCTCCGGCTTCCAGGGCCTCCGCTTTCAGCTCTACGTCGCCGACGCCAAAAAGCCGTTCAGGAAGCTCGACGAGCGCGCGCTGCCGCCCGCGCCGGTCAAGACGGGCGGAACGGCGGGCTTCGTCCCCGCCGTCGAGGTCGCGGTCGACCCCGAGAAGCTCTCGCGCCCGAAGTTCAAGTTGTTCCTCGACAACGCGCAGCTGCTCGCGGGCATCAACTCGGACCAGACCTTCGTCTCACAAATCCTCCTGTCGTTTTCGGACTACCTCGGCGATCACCGGTCGTTCTTCCAGTTCGACTCCGTGTCCACGTTTTCGAATTTTCGCGTCGGCTATTTCAACATCGCGAGGCGGTTCCAGTGGGGCCTCCAGATCTATGACGATCGCCAGTACTTCTACGGATACAACTACGAGACGGGCGACTTCACGCGCGATCAACGGATCTCGCGCGACACGGGCGTCTCCCTCGCTGGCTACTACCCGATCTCCCGCTACACGCGCGTCGAGGGAAACATCGGATTCGTGAGCCGCTCGCTCGACGTCCCTTATTCGATTTCGAACCTCGACGGGACCCAGTCGGTCTTCTACGACCCCCGGACGGACAACGTGCCGACGGCAGGGGTCGGTTTCTCGTACGACACGACGCGCTACGCGAGCTTCGGTCCTCAGGGCGGCAAGCGGATGGACCTGAACTTTCAGTACACCCCGTCTTTCCAGGCGGGAGAGACCACGCTCTCGTTCGACACCTTCGCCGAGGCCCGCCTCTATCTGCCGCTGTCGCGGCGCGTGCTCATCGCGATGCGCGGCTTCGCGGGCTACTCGCGCGGCGCGGCGCCGACCGTGTTCTCGTTTGGGGGCCTCGACACGCTTCGCGGCTACGACTATCGGAGCGTGATCGGAAACAACGTCTTCTACCTGAATACGGAGTTCCGTTTCCCACTCATCGACCTCATCGCGACCCCGATTCTCCAGTTCGGCGGCATTCGGGGCCGGGTCTTCGTCGACGTGGGCGGCGCCTGGCTCAAGGACCAGTCGTTTCAATTCATGGAGGACGGCCGCTTGAAGAACGGGCTTGCCTCTTTCGGCGGCGGCTTCAGCGTGTATTTTCTCGGCCTCCCGTGGAACGTGGACTTCGCGAAGCGGTGGGACTTCCACTCGTCGCTGTCCGACTGGCAGACGACGTTCTACATAGGGGCGACGTTTTAGCGGGGAACCCCACGCGGGTTCCCCCGGCCGCTCCGTGTCGACCCTCCTCGTCATCTGTGAGGTCCATCACCGAGGAACCGACCGGCGCCGCAGAGGCTCATAATCCCTCCCCCGTGCGCGTTCGTGTCCTCGGAGCCCATGGCGGCTCCTCGCCGTCTCATCGCCAGACGTCCTTCCTCGTGAACGGGACGGTCTGTATCGACGCCGGCGCGGTCACCGACGCGCTCACGCTCGACGAACAGTCCGGCATCCGTGCCGTCCTCCTCACGCACGCGCACATGGACCACGTCGCGTCGCTCCCTTTCCTGGTCGAGAACGTCTTCGGCCGGAACGCGGCACCCCTGGAGATCGTGGCTCCGGAGGACGTCCTCGCCACCCTCCGGAAACACCTTTTCAACGACGCGCTGTGGCCCGACTTCTCGCGCCTGCCGAACGATCTCGTGCCCGCGGTGACCTATCGTTCCGTCACCGTCGGCGAGCCGTTTGCGCTTTCGGGGCTCGTCGTCACGGCCATTCCGGTGTCGCACGTCGTCCCGACCGTCGGCTACATCCTCGAGGAGGGCGGCATGAGCATCGTGTTCTCGGGCGACACGGGTCCGACGGACGCGCTGTGGCAGGCGGCGTGCGCGCGCCGGGACGTGAAGGGCCTCTTCGTGGAGTGCTCGTTTCCGAATTCCCTTCAGCCCCTCGCGGACGTTTCGAAGCACCTTACGCCCGCCACCCTCGGGTCCGAGATCCTGAAGTTTCCGCCGGGGGCGCCGATTCATCTCTACCACATGAAACCGCCGACCCTGGAGCGCCTCCGGGTCGAGGTCGCGAAGCTCGGGAACGCGCGGGTCTCGATCCTCGCGGATGGAGACGAGCTGGAGTTCTAGGCCATTTTTCCGTTGCCTCGAGAGAGCTCGAAGAGCTCCGACACGAGGTGGAAGACGAGCGTCTTGCGGACGGCCTCCCCGGGCCCGGCGGGAGGCACGTCGGCGAGGGTGGCCCGGATCGTGATCAAGGAGCCCCCGGAGGCCGCCTCCACGCGTTCCTCCCGGCTCGTCACGAGGATGAGCGGCAGCGCCTCGTGGCCCAGGCGCTCCCGGGCTTCCTCCGGAGCCACCGGGCTTCGGTGAAAGACGGAGAGCGTCGCCGGCTCCGGAGCCTTCGCGAGTTGCTCTCCCGGCAGCGGGATTCCCCCGAGCTCCAGCGCGAAAATCTTCTCGATCGCGGCGCGCTCCGAGGCGGGGAGCGGATACTCGAGCCGGCTCCAGGCATCGAGGATCGTCATGCGCCCCGAGCGCCAGAAGAGGACGCGGTCGTCGAGGACCCGGAGCGCGAATGCCTCCTCTTCCTCGTGCTCAAGGTGGCCATCGGGCCGGATTCCGGGGAAGCGGATCATTTCCCTTTCCTCTCCGCGTGCGTCGCAGGAGATCCCCGTGCGGCCGTCTTCGTGGACTCTCGACGAAAGATCGCCAAGCGCCGTCGGAATGGCCCGTGCGGGCGCGTCGAGCGGAAGGAGCACCGGCAGCGGGAACCCCGCGTCCGCGAAAATGCGCCGGCCATCGATCGTCGCGATCACCGCCCGATGGGCGGATTCGCCCTCGCCCCACGGCCGCCTGCATTCACCCGTTGCCGTTGCCACCTCGAATCCGCATTCCGCCGCCAGCCACTCGAACGCGCGGGTGCGCTCCTCCCCGACGAGGCCCCTCTCGCCCTCGAGCCATTCCGCGAAAAACGCCTCCGCGTCGAAGGCTCCGGGGTCTCCCGCCGCGCGCGTCAGCGTCTCGCACGCGATGCGGCGCTGGAAACGGAGGAAAAGATCCTCAAAAGAGCGAGCGCTCACCGCCTGTTTTTCCAGAGAAAGCGCTTCGAGGACTGCCTCGGCGCGGGTCGCGTCGGTCATGCGAAAAGCGCCCGGATCAGGAACCGTGGTGGAGGGCGGAGGCGAGGCCGCGCTGGCCGATCTCGGAGAACCAGGAGTCGACGAACGCCTTCCGCGCGTCGGGCTGAACGTCCATCGCACGGTCGTACGCGGAACCCCTGAGGTCGCGCTTGATGGCCGCGTACACTTCGCTCGACGCGCCGCCGAGCTGCTCGGCAAACGTGATCGCCTCTTCGAGGAGCCGGTCCGGCGACACGATCCGGTCGATCGCGCCGAGCGTGTGCGCTTCCTCGAACGGCATCGTTTCCCCGAGAAGGGCCCAGCGCGTGAGCGCCTGTTCTCCGACCGTCGTGCGCAGCGCCTCGACGTAGTGCCTGGGGACGTGGATGCCGAGCCGGACCTCGGGGAGGCCGATCGTGCCCGGCCCCGCGGCCGCGAAGCGGAAGTCCGCGGTGCCCGCGAGCAGCGCTCCTCCGGCGACGGCGTGCCCCGTCAGCGCGGCGACGAGGGGTTTCCCGAGCAGGAAGAGGTCGAAGAAGAGCGCGTCGAACACGCGCGTGAATCGGCCGAAATCCTCGGGGCTGGCATGTGCGAGCTTTCTCAGGTCGAACCCCCCGCAGAAAATTTTCGGGGAGCGCGACGTCAGGACGACGCCGCGGACGGCCGGGTCCTCCTGGGCCTCCCGCGCGGCCTGGTGCAGGGTGGACGCGAACTCGGTCGACAGGGCGTTCGCCTTGCCTCGAGCCAGCGCGAGGATCCGGATGCCGCCCCGGTCTTCCACGAGAAGGTCGTTCGGGGCGTCGACGGTGACGGCAGCAACGGCGTTGACGGCGTTCGAGCTCATGCCAGTAATTTTCTCACGCGGAGACCCGCCCCGAGAGAAACACCGTGAGGACCCGGAGGTCCCTTGTCAGCTCGGGATGGAACGTCGCCGCCATGACATTGCCCCTCCTGACGAGCACGGGGTCGCCGTCCCGCCGGGCGAGCACCTCCACGGTGGGATCGACGCCGGAGATCCTCGGAGCGCGGATGAAGACGGCTTCGAGCGGCTCCTCGCCGAGGACGGCGCTCGCGAGGTCCGTGAGCCGCACGACCGCAGAATCCAGCTGCCGGCCGTAGGCGTTCCGGACGACGGTCATCGGGAGGAGGCCGAAGCCCCGCGCCCGCGGCCCCTCCACGTCCCGGGCCATGAGAATCGCGCCCGCGCAGGTGCCGAGGATCGGATCACCGCGGCTCGCGAGGACGCGGATCGCGTCCTCGATCCCGGTCCCTTCCATGAGCAGGCGCAGCGTCGTCGACTCGCCGCCGGGAAGCACGAGTCCCGTCGACGCGAGGATTTCGTCCCTCGAACGCACGTCGCGCGCTTCGGCTCCCGCGCGCTGGAGCGCGTTCCGGTGGGCTGCGAAGTCGCCCTGAAGGGCGAGGACGCCGATCAAGAACCTACCAACCGCGGGTCTGGAGAAGCTCGGCCTCGCTCAGCTTCGCGGCCTCGATGCCCTTCATGCCCTCGCCGAGACCCTCCGAAGCCTTCGCGATCCGCGCCGGATCCTGGAAATGCGTCGTCGCTTCCACGATCGCGCGCGCGCGCTTGGCCGGGTCCGACGACTTGAAGATGCCGGAGCCGACGAAGACCGCCTCGGCCCCGAGCATGCGGCAGAGGGCCGCGTCGGCGGGCGTCGCGACGCCTCCCGCGGCGAAGTTCGGGACCGGGAGGCGGCCGTTCTCCGCGACCCAGACGACGAGCTCGAACGGGGCTCCGAGGTTCTTGGCGGCGGTCATCCACTCGTCTTTCGTCAGGAGAGTCAGCGCCTTCATCTGCCGCGTGACCTCGCGCAGGTGCCGGACCGCGTGGACGATGTCGCCCGTGCCCGCCTCGCCTTTCGTGCGGATCATCGCGGCCCCTTCGCCGATTCGACGGAGCGCCTCGCCGAGGTTGCGGCAGCCGCACACGAAAGGCACCTTGAAGTCGTGCTTGTAGACGTGGTTCTCCTCGTCGGCGGGGGTCAGCACTTCCGATTCGTCGATGAAGTCCACCGCGAGCGCCTCCAGGATCCGCGCCTCCGCGAGGTGGCCGATGCGGCACTTCGCCATCACGGGGATCGACACGGCCGCCTGGATCTCGTGGATCTTCGAGACCGGCGACATGCGCGCAACGCCACCGTCCCGGCGGATGTCCGACGGCACACGCTCGAGCGCCATGACGGCGACGGCGCCGGCGTCCTCGGCGATCTTCGCCTGGTCGGCGTCGACGACGTCCATGATGACGCCGCCCTTGAGCATTTCGGCGAGTCCGACTTTCACGCGGAAGGCGTCCGTCGTGAACGGTGAAGAGAATCCAGGGTCGTTCGGTGTCGTCATGTTGAGAGCCTTTCGGGGATTTCAGTATCCCCTCCCGAAGAATCATCTAAATTTGGATCAGCGCGGCCTCGGCCGCATCCCGGATTCCCTTCGCCGGAGTCCTCCGCCGCCGGGCAGCCTGCCGGGCCAGGTCCCGCGCCACCGCGCCCGCGATCTCGAGGGCCTTCTCGAGGTCCGACGCGGACCCGCGCGCGACGGAAATCCGGATCGCGGGAACGTCCGCCTGATCGGGCTGGAAGTCGGCGCCCGCCGAGAGGAGCACTCCCTTCTCCCGCGCGGCCGCCACGAGAGCGCGGCCCGAGACGCCGGGAGGAAGCTCCGCCCAGAGGACGTACCCGCCGGAGGGCCGCTCGACGCGCGTTCCGATCGGAAAGCGGCTCAGGATCGTGCGATGCGCGAGGGCGAGGCGGTTCTTCAACCGGCTCCGCATGCGCACGAGATGCCGTTCGTAGTCTCCTCGGACGAGGAAGAGGTTCAGGGCCGCCTGCAGAACGGGCGGAGAGGTCAGCTCACCGACGCGCTTGAGCGCCGCGAGCCGGTGCACGAATTCCCTTGGCCCTGCGATCCAGCCGACGCGCACGCCCGGGAAGAGCGCCTTCGAAATCGTGCCGAGGTGAATCACGTGCTCCGGCGCGAGAGCCGCGAACGGCGGGGGTAGCTCGCCTTCGACGAGGAGGTCTGCGTCAAACGCGTCCTCGACGAGAAGGACGCCCGCCGCCGCCGCGATCCGCGCAATTTCCGCCCGGCGCGACGGGGAAGACAGGAGCCCCGTCGGATTCTGGAAGTCGGGAATCGTGTAGACAAACTTGGGCCTCTCGAGGAGCGCACGCTCGAGGGCTGCGGGCACGATGCCGTCGCCGTCGAGCGGCACGCCGAAGAGCCGCGCCCGATGCGCGCGCAGGAGTGAGAGCGCCCCCGCGTACGACGGCGTCTCGACAACGACGACATCGCCCGGGTCCACGAGGGCCCGGGTGATGAGGTCGAGGCCCTGCTGCGCCCCGTTCACGATGAGAAGCGCATCCGGGTCGGCCGGGATCCCGCGCTTCACGAGGCGCCCGGCGAGCGTCTCGCGGAGAGGCCGGTAGCCGAAGGGGGACCCGTACGCGAGAAGCGATCCGTCGCGCGCCACGTCCGCGAGGAGCGCTGCGAACGCCGCGGCCGGAAAGTCCCGCTCGTCCGGCGCGAGGCGCGAGAGGTCGTACGGCACAGAGGCGGGCTCGAGGGCCGGGGGCTCGGCGAGGATGCGCGAGAGGAGCGCCGACGCGATCCGGTCCCACGCGGGTGCGGGGCCGAGGACGGGCCCGGTGCTCGAACGGCGCGCCACGCGCGTGCCTCCGCCCTTGTTCGTCTCGATCCAACCCTCGCGCTTCAGGATCTGGAGGGCCTGATGAACGGTGGCCCGGTTCACCTCCAGCACCCGGGCGAGGTCGCGCGACGCGGGCAGCCGCTCTCCCTCGACGTGCCGGCCCCGGCGGATGTCGCGAATGATCGCGTCCGCGATCGTGCGATAGAGCGGCACGCGGGACGGCGCCCGGGGCTCGGGAGCGTTTGTCGACATCCCGGTCATATTCGGCCTTGGCCTAGACCAACGTCAACGCTGATGGGTCCAACGCCCAACCAAGCGATCGCCGACTCCGACCGCGCTTCGTCGGGTCGGCGCCGACACCGCCTCTATTCGCCGTGCGACACGAGGGTCGCGTAGGCGCGCTCCATCTCCTCGGCGTAGAGGAGATCCCATTCGCGCGACCCCTCGACGACGCGGCGTGCTTTGCCGAGGAGCTTCTTCTCAGTCTCTTTCGCGAGGCGCTCATTCTCCTTGTCCCACGCGAGAAGCGCTTGGAGCACCCGGTTGCGGACGAACTCGCGCTCGCCAGCGAGCGCGACCCCCGGCGTTCTTTGGAGCCGCTCGACCATGCGGTGGGAGATGTCGACGGCGCGCTCGCGCGAGATCAACTTAACCGCCTCAATGGATTCTCCGCGGGCCGTCCGACGGCCCGCTCCTAAGCGCGGCGACGCCCCGCGCCGTGAGGGGATGATCGAATAGTCTATCCAGCACGGCGAATGGGAGCGTCGCGACATCCGCTCCAAGGGCCGCCGCATCCAGGACGTGAATGGGGTTCTGGATTCCCTGCACAGAGATCTGGGTCTCGAGGCCGTAGTTGTCGAAGACGCGCACGATGGATTCGACGACGTCCATGCCGATCTGGCCGGCGTCGTCGAGCTCGCCGACGGACGGCGAGACATAGGCGCTGCCCGAACGCGCGGCGAGAAGGGCCTGCGTCGCCGTGAAAACGAGCCCCACGTCCGTGGAAATTTGCTCGTCGCCCAGGAGACGCACGACGCGGAGCCCCTCCCGGGTCATCGGGACGCGCAGGACGACGTTCTTGCCGTGTTTGTGAAGTTCGCGGGCCTCTTTGTACATGGCCTTCGGGTCGCCGGCCGCGAGCGTCGCGACGACTGGACCGTCTCCCACCTGCGCGAGATCCGCGAGGACGCGGCGCGCGTCGCGGCCCTTCATCTCCGCGGACTCGGGCCTGAGCAGGATCCCGTCCAGAAGGCCCCAGTCGCGGACTCGGCGAGCCTCTTCGGGGTCGGCGGTGTCGAGAAAAAAACGCATTGGACCGCGGAGTCTACTCGCCTGCTCCGGCCGAACCGGGCGCATCGCCCTCGGGCTCCTCGTCCTTGTCCCCGATGTTCGCGAGCTTGGCGACCGCGACCACGCGGTCTCCGTCCGCGAGGTCGATGAGTTTGACGCCCATCGCCGCGCGACCCGTTTCCCTTACGTCCGCGACCGCGAGGCGAATGATGATTCCCTGTTCCGTGATCACGAGAAGATGATCGGTCTCCGTCACGGACGAGATCCCGACGACCGGGCCGTTCTTCTCGCTGACGCGCACGTTGATGACACCGGACCCGCCCCGCGTCTGGTGGCGGTATTCGGCGACATCCGTCCGCTTGCCGTATCCCTTCTCGGTGACCGCGAGGAGCGTTCCCGTCTCTTCGACTAGGTCCATCTCGACGACGACATCATCGCCCTTGAGCTCGATGCCCTTGACCCCCGTCGTGTCGCGGCCCATCGCTCGCGTGTCCGTCTCGGAGAACTTGATTCCCATCCCGAGGCGCGTGCCGAGAAAGACCTGCCGGGTCCCGTCCGTGATCTGCGCCGAGAGCAGCTCGTCTCCGTCCTCGAGCTTGATCGCGATGATGCCCTTCTCGCGCGGATTTCCGTACGCCGAGAGCACCGTCTTCTTGACGAGTCCGCGCTTCGTCGCGAACAGGAGGTATCGGTCGTCGGGGAACGTCCGCGTCGTCGTCATCGCGGCCATGCGCTCGCCGTCCTCGAGCGCGAGAAGGTTCACGAGCGCCTTCCCGCGCGTCGCGGGCCCGCCGGAGGGCACGTCGTAGAGCTTCACCCAGTGGGCGCGGCCCTTGTTCGTGAAGGCGAGGAGGTAGTCGTGCGTCGACCCGACGAAAAGGTGCTCGACGACGTCCTCCTCTTTCGTCTGGGCTCCCATGCGCCCCTTGCCTCCCCGCTTCTGCGCGCGGTAGACGGCGAGCGGAGTCGTCTTTGCGTAGCCCCCCCGGCTGATCGTCAGCACGACCTCCTCTTCGGCGATGAGGTCCTCGTCGGCGAGGTCGTTAGCCGCCGCGACGATCTCGGTGCGACGCGGGCGCCCGAACGTCTCCTGGATCGCGGTGAGCTCGCCGCGGATGATCGTGGTGACGCGCTCGCTCTTCGCGAGGATGTCCTTCAAGTCGGCAATCGTCGCGAGGACCTCCCTGTATTCCGCCACGATCTTGTCGCGCTCGAGGCCCGTCAGGCGCTGGAGGCGCATGTCGAGAATCGCCTGTGCCTGCACGGCGTCGAGTCGCAGGAGTCCGTCCTCGGTGCGCGCGGAGGCGGACACGTCGAGGGTCGCGACGCCGAGAAACTTCTCGAGCGCGGCCTTCTCGACGGTCACCTCGGCCGACAGCCGGTTCCTGGCCTCCTCGGCGTCCTTGCTGCCGCGGATGATCGCGAGGACTCGGTCCAGGTTCGAGAGGGCGATCGCGAGCCCGAGGAGCAGGTGCGCGCGCTCCTCGGCCTTCCGGAGGTCGAAAATCGTACGGCGCACGACGACCTGGCGGCGGTGATCGAGGAAGTGGCGGAAGAGCTCCTTGAGCGGGAGGACCCGCGGCTGCCCGTCCACGATCGCGAGCGCGTTGATCCCGAAGGAAGACTGGAGCGGGGTCGCCGAGAGGATCTGGTTCAGGACGACCTGGGCGATCGCGTCGCGCTTGACGTCCACGACCATCCGCATGCCGTCGCGGTCGGACTCGTCGCGGATCGCCGAGATACCGTCGATCTTCTTGTCGTTGACGAGTCCGGCGATCTGCTCGATGAGCCGGGCCTTGTTGACCTGGAAGGGAAGCTCGGTCACGACGATCGACTCGCGGTCGCCTTTCTTGTTCTTCTCGATTTCCGCGCGCCCGCGCACCTGCAGGATGCCGCGGCCCGTCTTGTAGGCGTCCACGATGCCCTGCCGGCCCAGGATGATGCCGCCCGTCGGGAAGTCCGGCCCCGGCATGACCGCGAGAAGCGCTCCCAGGTCCGCGCCGGCGTCGTCGAGGAGGACGATCGCCGCCGCGCAGGCCTCGGCGAGGTTGTGCGGCGCGATCTTCGTCGCCATGCCGACAGCGATGCCCTCGGCTCCGTTCACGATCAGGTTCGGAAATTTGGCGGGGAGGACCGTCGGCTCCTGCAGGGAGCCGTCGTAGTTCAGCGTCCAGTCGACCGTTTCCTTGTCGATGTCGTCGCCGAGCAGTTCTTCGGCGAGGCGCGTGAGGCGGATCTCCGTGTAGCGCATCGCGGCCGCCGAGTCGCCGTCGACCGAGCCGAAATTGCCCTGCCCGTCCACCAGGGGCTCGCTCATCGAGAAGTCTTGCGCCATCCGCACGATCGTGTCGTAGATCGCGGCGTCGCCGTGCGGGTGGTACTTGCCCATGATGTCGCCGACGAGCCGCGCCGACTTCTTGTAGGGCCGGTTGTGCCGGTTCGACTGCTCCCACATCCCGAAGAGAACCCGTCGGTGCACTGGCTTCAGTCCGTCGCGCACATCGGGCAGGGCCCGCCCGACGATGACGGACATCGCATAGTCGAGATAGCTCCGCTTGATCTCCTCCTCGATGGAGACCGGGATTTTCTCCGTCGGGTCGATCGTGGGCGGCTTTTCGGGAGTGCTGGTCATGTCAGATATCGAGGTTCGAGACGTTCAAGGCGTTCGTCTCGATGAATTCCCGGCGCGGCTCGACGGCGTCGCCCATGAGGATCGTGAAGATCGAGTCCGCCTCGACAGCGTCCTCGATACGGACCTGAAGGAGCCGGCGCGTTGCCGGATTCATGGTGGTGTCCCACAGCGTCTCGGGGTTCATCTCGCCGAGGCCCTTGTAGCGGTTGGTCGTGAGGCCCTTCTTCGCGCTCTCGAGGACGGCGTCGACCGCTTCGCCGAGCGTCCCGAGGACGCGCTCGTCGCCGCTCCCGTTCGTCTTCAGGCGGTAAGGACCGTCGAGAAAGCCGTCGAGCGAGGCCCCGAGGTCACCCGCGCGCCGCATTTCGTATCCCGAGAGGAACGCCGCGTTCACGATCCCCGTTTTCGTCACGCCGTTCACGGCCTGCGTCACGTGCACCGCGAAACCGCCGTGCTCCTCGTCGGGGACGATCGCGTGAGACTCGACGACGGCCGCGAACTCGTGCGCGGCTCGCTCGAGGCGCTCCTTGTCCAGGAGGGCTCCCGGCTCGACGAGCCGCTGTCGGAGGAGCGTCCTCACGAGCGCCTCAGGGAAGCCGCGAATCGCGAGGCGCAGCATGAGCGCGCGCCAGTCCTGCAGGCCCGTGACGAGCGTCATGAGGGCGGACCCGGAGAGCGTGCGCTGGGACGGCTCGGCCGTGAGCGCGCGGTCGTCTCCGATGCGCGCGAGAAGGAACCGGGCGTACTCCTTCTCGTCCTTGAGAAAGACTTCTTTCTTGCCTTCGACGGCCCGGAAGAGCGGCGGCTGCGCGATGTAGAGATACCCGCGCTCGATCGCCGTCCGCATCTGCCGGAAGAAAAACGTGAGGAGGAGCGTCCGGATGTGGCTGCCGTCCACGTCCGCGTCCGTCATGAGGACGATCTTGTGATACCGGATCTTGTCCGCGTCGAAGTCCTCGCCGATACCAGCGCCGAGCGCGAGGATCAGCGAGCGAATCTCAGCGAAGGCGAGCATCTTGTCGAAGCGCGCCTTCTCGACGTTCAGGATCTTGCCCTTGAGCGGGAGGATCGCCTGCGTGCGCCGGTCGCGCCCCTGCTTGGCCGAGCCGCCTGCCGAGTCGCCCTCGACGATGAAGATCTCCGAGAGCGCGGGATCGCCTTCCTGGCAGTCTGCGAGCTTGCCGGGCAGCCCCGCCCCGTCGAGCGCTCCCTTGCGCCGCACGAGCTCCCGCGCCTTGCGCGCCGCCTCGCGCGCCCGGGCGGCGTCGACGATCTTCTCGACGACACGGCGCGCGACCTTCGGATTCTCCTCGAAGAAGCTCGAGAGCTTCTCGTATGTGACGGTCTGCACCCACGTCTTCGCTTCCTGCGAGACGAGCTTCTCTTTCGTCTGCGAGGAGAATTTCGGGTCGCGGATCTTGAGCGAGACGACTGCCGTGAGCCCCTCCCGGCAGTCGTCGCCAGAGAGCGTCGTGTCCTTGAGGTGCTTCGTCAGGCCGGCGCCCTCGGCGTACTTCTGGATCGCGCGGGTGAGCGCGGTCTTCAGCCCTTCGAGGTGCGTGCCGCCGTCCTTGTTCGAGATCGTGTTCGTGAAGCAGAAGATCTGCTCGGTATAGCCCTCGTTCCACTGGAGCGCGACGTCCAGGCGTTCCTTCTTCGCGTCCGCGGCCGCGTTTCCGCTCGGGTCCTTCACGTCCGAGAACGTGATGACGGCGTCATGGAGGGGCTGCTTGTTCTTGTTCAGGTGCTCGACGAACGAGCGGATGCCACCGTCGTACTTGAACGTGTGCTTCTTTTCGCCCTTGTCGAGCGCGCGATCCGCGCGAGCGGAATCCCAGCCGCGCTCGTCGAGGATCTCGATCGTGACGCCGGAGTTCAGGAACGCGAGCTCGCGCAGGCGCTGCGACAGCGCGTCGAAGTTGTAGCTCGTGACGGAGAAGATTTCCGGGTCGGCCTTGAACGTGATCTTGGTGCCCGTCTTCGTCGACCTGCCGACCTCGCGGATGGGCACCATCGGGAAGCCCTTTTCGTAGTGCTGCTGCCAGACCCGGCCCTCGCGCTTCACCTCGACGTCGAGCGATCCCGCGAGCGCGTTGACGACGGAAAGCCCGACGCCATGGAGGCCGCCCGAAACCTTGTACGCGTTGTCGTCGAACTTGCCGCCCGAATGTAGGTCCGTAAGGATGATTTCCAGCGTCTCGCGGCCGTGCACCGGGTGCGGCCCGACGGGGATTCCGCGACCATTGTCCTCGACCGTGACGGAGTCGTCGGCGTGGACGACGACGGAAATCGTGTCACTGTATCCCGCCTGCGCCTCGTCGATCGCGTTGTCGACCAGCTCCGTGACCATGTGATGGAGCCCCGTGATGTCGTCGGTGTTTCCGATGTACATCCCGGGCCGCTTGCGCACCGCCTCCAGCCCCTTCAGGAGCTTGATCGAGCTCGTGCCGTAGTCTTCCGCGCCGGCATGCGTCGGCCCGGACGGCGGCAGCGTCTCGGCGACGTTCGGCGTGTCGCGGCGTTCGCTCATCCCGGACCCGCTCCCGCGGCGGCCGCGTTAGCGGGGCGCTCCCCGCGCTCCGCGCCGCGGCCCGCACCCAGGATTCCCTCGCGAGAAAGCCTGCCCGCGACCATGCGAAAGATCGCGCCCGAAGGGAGGGGAAGCCCGCGAACGGCCTCGGGCCTCGCGGAGGTCAGGAAGACTTGTCCGTCGCCCCGAAGCGCCTCGGCGAACGCGCCGAGGACGCGCGGGTCCCATTCGGAATCGAAGTCGTCGAACCCGAGAATCGGCGCCGGGCCGCCGCCCGTCAGGAGCGACATCTCCGCGAGGGTCCACGCGAGGAGGAACGTTCGCGTCTCGCCCGACGAGGCCCGGCTCGCGAGCGGAAGACCCTCGGCCCGAAGGACGACGTCGTCCCGATGAGGCCCGACGAGACACCGCTGGGCGCGCCGCTCGTCGCTCTTGCGCGCGCGAAGTAGGGTCGCGAGGGCCGCGCCCAGCTCGCGGGCTCCGCCGTCCGCCGGCAGATCGCTCACGAGCTCGAGAGAGAGGTTTCGAAACGGCGTGCCGAGGTCGTCCGCGTGGCGGGCGATCTCCTCTTCGAGGCGGGCCCGCGCTTCGCGGCGAACGGCCGCCACCAGCCCTCCCGTTTCGGCGAGCGCGGCTTCGTATATGGCGAGCTCGTCCGCGTCGAAGCGCGCGCCGAGAGAGAGAAGGCGCGTTTTCGCCGCGCGGGCCCGCTCGTAACCGAGGAGGGCGCGCGCGTGCTCGGGCCGGAGGGCGAGCGCCGCACGGTCGAGCGCCCGGCGCCGCTCCGACGGAGGGCCGGAGAGCCGCGTGAGATCCCGCGCCGTGAGCAACACGACGGGGAGGCCGCGCGCCGCGGTGAGCCGGGTCACGCGCTTTCCGTCCCGGTACTGTTCGCGCGCGCCACCCGCATAGACGAACCCGAGCGTCGCATCGTTTCGGGGGTCTCCTCCGTCCTCGCGCAGCCTCGCCGAGACGACCGCCCGGGTCGCGAGGTGCTGGCGCGCCTCGGTCAGGTCGCGCGTACGGAACGATAGCCGGCCCGAGACGAGCGCGAGCGCCTCGAGCAGGTTCGTCTTCCCCTGCCCGTTGTCACCGAGGATGAGGTTCAGGCGTGGATGCAACTCCACCCGACCGGGCAGGAGGTTTCGGAAGCCTTCAGTAGAAAGAGAAAGAATCTCCACGCGGCCGACTACATCCTCATCGGCATCACGACGTAGAGGTAGCTGCGGATGCCGCCCAGCGGCTCGGCCGGGCGTCCCTGACACTGCGCCTGCTCGTCCTTCACGAAGAGGTGGACGTCCTTCGTCTCGGCCGCTTCGAGAAACTGCTCGAGATAGCGCGCGTTGAGCCGCAGCGTCACGGCGGCGTTGTCGTATGCGATGGCGATTTCCTGAGAGCCGTCGCCGACCTCCTGGCTCTCGGAGGAAACGACGAGCGCGTCCTTCTGGAAGGCGAGACTCACGGCCTTCATCCGGTCGCCGGAGAGGAGAGAGATCCTTCTAACGGCACCGAGAAGCTCTTCGCGCGGCACGACCGCTTTCTTGTCGTTTTCCTTGCTGATGACCTTTTCGTAGTCCGGGAAACGGCGCTCGTCGAGCTTCGAGAAGAGCCTTCGGCTCCCCACCGAGAAGCCAATGTGGTTCGTTCCGCGCATGATCGTGACGGGCGCGTCGTCGGCCGCGTCGAGCTTGCCGAGCTCGTCGAGAATCTTCTTGGAAACGAGAACGGGTTCGAACCCGGCTTCCGCCTTTGCCCCTTCGACTTCGACGAGCGCCAGCCGGTGCCCGTCCGTCGCCACCATCTCGACCGTGCCGCCCTTCGTCTTGAGGAGGGCGCCCTGAAGCTGGAGGCGCATCTCTTCGGTGGAGACGGCGAATCGCACCTTGTCGACCATCCGGCGCAAGGCCCCGAACGAAAGCGTGAGCGTGGGTCCGCCGGCCGGTTCGGGGCGCGTTGGATAGTCTCCCGCTGGCAGTCCGTTCAGCCTGATCCTGAGCTTCGGCTCCTTGCACTCGAGGGAAACATGGTTGTTCTCGAGCACCTTGAGCCTGATTTCCGCATTTGGCGGCAATTCCCGCACGACGTCATAGAGCCGGCGTGCGGGGGCGGTGACCGCGCCCGCGCTCTTCAACGTGACCGGAGATATTTCGGACACGAGGGTCGTGTCGAGATCCGTTGCCGTGAGAGTAAGTACCCCGCCCTTGGCCTCGAGCAGGACATTCGTGAGGATTTGATGCGTTGTCCGCTTTTCGACGACGCCCTGAATCAGGCTCAGTTCACGAGCCAGTATCGAAGCCGGAAGTGTCAGCTCCACGACGTCTCCTTTATCTCTTGAATCTTATCATTTACAGGTATTCAAAAGAAGTAGAAGTAGTAGGGAGAACAAAAAAGTGCGATAGGAGATAAATAACTCATAAACAATCATTTAGAGCCAGCACCAAGTTGTGGAACTCTCTCCGGCGATCTGTGAAAAGGAGGGCGGCCCGTCGGGACGTAAGGCGACTTTTCCTACGGTGGCGGCGAAGGCTTTCCCGGTTGGGCGGAAAAGGGGTGGAAAACGTCACCGAAACTGGGCCAGAAAGCCCGCCAGGAGCCGGTCGAGGACCGGGTCTTCCTCCCGCAACGCCGCGATTTTCCGGATGGCGTGGAGAGCCGTCGTGTGGTGTTTGTCGGAGAACAGGCGGCCAATTTCAGGAAGGGACAGCCCCGTGGCCTCTTTGAGGACGTACATCGTGACCTGCCGCGCGAAGACGATGGGACCTCTCTTCGTGCGCGCCCGAAGCTCTGCGGGCTTGAGACCATAGTGCGCACCGACGAGTTTCAGGATCTCGGCGGGAGACGTGGCGTGTTCCTCGGCGCGAAAGACGTCTCGGAGGGCCTCCCGCCCGAGGTCGAGCGAGATCGGCTCGCCCTTTAGGGAGGCGAACGCGACGACGCGGTTGAAATACCCCTCCAGCTCCCGGATCGACGACTTGATCTTCCCCGCCAGGAAGAACGCGACGTCGTCCTCGAGGACGACCTGGTTGGCCTCGGCTTTCTGCCTCAGGATCGCGACCTTCGTCTCGAAGTCGGGCAGCTGGACGTCCACGATGAGGCCGCCCTCGAACCGGCTCTTAAGACGATCCGTGAGGCCCGGGATCTCGCGGGGCGGGACGTCGGAGGAGAAGACGATCTGGTTCCCCTCGTCATACAGCGCGTTGAACGTATGGAAGAGCTCGTTCTCCGATGCCTCCTTCCCGACGACGAACTGCACGTCGTCGAGGAGCAGGATGTCCGCGGCACGGAAGCGCTGCCGCAGGCTTTCCATCTTGTTAAACCGCACGCCGAGGACAACCTCGTTGACGAAGTTCTCGGAGGTCAGGTAGACGACTTTCTCGCCAGGCCGGCGCGAGAGCCGGCGGTGGCCGATCGCCTGCATGAGGTGCGTCTTGCCGAGGCCGGTCCCACCGCAGACGAAAAGCGGGTTGTACTGTCGGGAGGTCTGGTCCGCAACGCGGAGCGCCGCCGCGTGCGCGAGGCGGTTGGACTCGCCGGTCACGAAGTGCTCGAACGTGTACGCGGGATTCAGCCCACCGGCCCGCCGGCGCGGCTCGGCGGGCACCTTCTGGGGGTTTACGGCGGAGCGGTAGTCTCCGTCGGCGCCGAATCGGATCTCCCGGTTACCTGCGCCAGCGAGGCGAGCCGCTTCGGCGATCTGCACGGCGTAGGCTTCGGGGATGTAGTCGACGAAGAGGGGAGTCCGGACCTGCACGAAAATGGCATCGGGGGTCTCGGACTTCTGCCGCGAATCCCGGAACCAGGAGTCGAACTCGCGCTCGTCCACCCGCGTTTTCAGGTGCTCCAGAATCTTGGCCCAAGTCGATGTCTTTTCCACAGGATCTCCACCGCTGTGCATATCGGGCGTTACGGAGGGGAGGCCGATGGTATCAGCGCGCCTTCGGGGCGGGAAGGGGGCGCGGTTGACAGGAAGAGCTTGACCCCCGAGAATCCCCGTCCCCCTCGGAGGGATTGCGCACCATGTCCAAGACAAAACGCACGTTTCAGCCCAACAACCGTCACCGAAGCAGGACCCACGGGTTCCTGGTCCGGATGAGATCCAAGTCGGGTCGTGCCGTCCTGGCCCGCCGCCGGGCGAAAGGGCGCAAGCGCATCTCCGCCTGAGCGGGGAGGCGTCACCGGATTCGCCGCCAACACCGCGGCTTCCGGCCGGTTCCATGCACGAACGGGACATCACCGCGCCCGCTCCGCCGGGGAGCGAGGCCTTCCCGCGGGCCAGCCGCATCGGGGCCCGCCGGGATTTTCGCGAGGCTTACGAAAACGGCGCGAAACAGCACGGCCGCCTCGTGGCCGTCTTCGCGCGACCTCGGCCCGAGGGGGGGCTCCGGCTCGGCATCACGGCCACCCGCAAATCGGGCGGCGCCGTCCTGCGCAATCGGGCCCGGCGTCGGGTGCGCGAGATCTTTCGAAGGTGGCGGGCGGCCGCGCCCGACAAGGCCGCCATGGACCTCGTCGTGAACATCTCCGCGCGCGCCACCCGAGCGCCCTACGTCGCGCTACGGGCAGAGGTCGCGGGACTTCTGGGGCGCGCGACGACGGCGGGGTCGAAAGCAGCTCTCTCGAAAGCAGCCCAATCGCGAACGGCCGAAACGAAATGAGCGCGGCCCCGATCGCTCCGGGCTCCGCCCGCGTCGTCGCCGGAGTCTTCGACGCCTACAAACGGTTCGTCTCTCCCCTCTTGCCGCCGGCGTGCCGGTTTACGCCCACGTGCTCGGAGTATGCGCGCGAAGCCGTCACTCGCCACGGCGTCGGTCGGGGACTCTCGCTCGCCGCGAGGCGGCTCGCGCGGTGCCACCCGTTCCACGCGGGCGGCTCCGACCCCGTTCCCTGATTCGCCAGAGGAGATCCCTTGGAAACCAAGCGTCTCGTCATCGCCTTCGCCCTGTCGGCCGCCGTTCTGATCGGCTGGACGATCGTTTTCCCGCCCGCGAAGCCGCCGCAACCCGCGGCCCGGCCTGTCCAGCCGGCCGCGGCAAGCGCCACGACGAACGCGCCGACGAGTGCCGCGACGAGCACCTCGGGGGTGCCCGGGGCCTCCGCGCTGGCGGCGGCCCCGGGCGTCGCCACGAGCCCGGCCGTGTCGCCCGGGCCCGTGTCGCCCGTTTCTGCGGGGGCGGAGGAAATCGTCGAGGTCCGGAGCCCGCTCTACACGGCGCGCCTCTCGAACGAGGGCGGCGTCCTGAAGTCGTTCGTCCTCACGCAGCACCGTGATGGCGCGGGGAAGGCGCTCGACCTCGTCCGCCAGGGAGCGCCGTTTCCGGGTGCGACCCTCGCGCTAGATCCCGCGGACGCGTTTCTCTCGCGGGCCGCAAAGGCCCGGTTTGCGGTCGAAAAGGAGAGCGGAAACGGCGTCACCACGGTCCGTTTCCAATACCGCGAGTCGAGCGGAGACGGCGTTCGGCGCACGTACGTATTCCGCGATTCCTATGTCATCGCCGTCAAGGCCGAGCGCGAGGGCGCCGCGGGCCCGGTGGGTCTCGTCCTCGGACCCGGCCTGGGAAATCCATCCGGCGAGGAGCTCGCAAGCCGCTACACGAAGCCGGGCGCCACGATCACGCTCAGCGCGACGGCCTCGGTCGACCGCAAGGCGAAGGACGGGCTGAAGGAAGCCGAGGCCAGGGGCGCCGGTCTCATCGCCGCCGGGCTCGAGGACAACTATTTCCTGACCGCGTTCCTTCCGTCCGGGAGCGCCGCCGTGACGCTGCGGCCCGTGACCCTTTCGGCGGGGCCCGCCGGACCCGATGGCAAGCCTACGGCGCCCGACGCCGAGAGCGAGGTCGTCCTGTCGGCGCCGGGCGTCGTCGCGACGGACGTCTTTTTCGGCCCGAAGGAGCTCGCCGTCCTCGAGAAGACGCGGCCCGGCATGGACCGCCTCATCGACTACGGGTGGTACGCCATCCTCGTGAAACCTCTGCTGTGGGGCCTCAAGGCGATTCACAAGGTCGTCGGAAACTGGGGCGTCGCCATTCTCCTCATCACGGTCGTCATCAAGGTCCTGCTGTATCCGCTCACGCACAAGCAGCTGGTCTCGATGAAGAAGATGAGCGTGCTCCAGCCGAAGGTCGAGACGATCCGCCAGAAGTGGTCGGGAAAGGTCAAACAGGATCCGCAGGCCCGCGTCAAGATGAACGAGGAGATGATGGCCCTCTACAAGCAGGAGGGCGTCAATCCAGCGGGCGGGTGCCTGCCGCTCCTCCTGCAGATGCCCATTCTCGTGGCGTTCTACAACCTCCTCGCGCACTCGATCGAGCTCCGACACGCGCCCTTCATGCTCTGGATCACGGACCTTTCTTCGAAGGACCCTTACTACGTCACCCCGATCCTGATGACCGCCACGATGTGGCTCCAGCAGCAGATGACGCCGACCGGCGGCGATCCGACGATGCGGCGCGTGCAGAACATCATGCCGCTCGTCATGGGGTTCCTCTTCAAGGACGTCCCGTCCGGCCTCGTCCTCTACTGGCTGATGCAGAACATTCTCACGATCGGACAGCAGATGCTCCTCAACAAATTCACCGACCTCGGCCCGGCCTCGATGAAGCCGAAGGCCACCTGACGTCCCGCGGGGCGGGCAATCCGCAATGGCACCGCTCGTGGCGGACCCGGACCGCGAGGGCGACGTGCTCGTCGCCCCCGCGACGCCTTCGGGCACCTCGGCGCTCGCCGTCGTCCGCCTGACGGGCCCCGCGGGCGAGACGCGCCGGGTCGCGCGGCAAATCGCGCGACGTTTCCCCGAGGACCCACGCCCGCGCGAGGCGGCGCTGCATCTCCTCGTTGGGGAGGATGGCAAGCCTCTCGACCGCGCGCTCGTTCTCTTTTTCCCGGCCCCGCACTCTTCGACCGGAGAAGAAGTGGTCGAGTTCATCTGCCATGGGTCTCCCGCGATCGTGGCGGGACTTCTCGCGGCGGCGCGCGCCGCGGGCGCGCGGCCGGCTGCGCGGGGAGAGTTCACGCGCCGCGCCCTCCTGAACGGCAAGCTGGATCTGGCCGAAGCGGAAGGAGTCGCCGCGCTCGCGGCGGCGGAGAGCCGGGGGGCGGCGCGGCGCGCCCTCTCTCTCGTGGAGGGGGACCTGTCCCGCCGCGTTGGCGCGGTCCGGGGGTCGATCCTGGACGTCCTCGCCGGTCTCGAGGCCGCGCTGGACTTCGCCGAGGACGTCCCGGCCGCGGACCTCAACGCGGCCGGCGAAGCGCTTGCGGCGGCCGCCCGCGAAGTGGAGGCCCTGGCGAGGACGGCGGCCCGCGGGGGCGAGCGTGATCGCCGCAAGACGATCGCGATTCTCGGCCGGCCGAACGCGGGGAAGTCGACGCTCTTCAACGCCCTCGTCGGGCGCGACCGCGCCATCGTCACGGCGGTGCCCGGGACGACGCGCGACGCCATCGCTGAATCCTGTGAGATCGGCGGCGAGACGGTGACGCTCCTCGACACGGCCGGGCTCCGGGCGACGGAAGACGAAGTCGAAAAGATCGGCGTCGCGGTGGCCGAAAGAGCGGGCGCGAGCGCGGACCTCGTCCTCTACGCGATCGACGCCGCGCGAGGGACGTCCGAAGAGGACGGGGAATTTCTGAGAAAGGGAAGAGGGGCGGGGATTATCGTCGTGAAGACAAAGGGGGATCTTGTCGGCGCCCACGCCGCGTCGCCCGCGCATGCCGAAGCGGCGCCTCCGGTAATCCCTTTCAAAGAAAATCTCTCTTCCTCTTCCTCGCCCTCTTTCTGCGAACTCTCCGTATCCGCCCTCACCGGCGCCGGAGTCGAGGCGCTGCGTGCGGAGATGGCCGCGCGCCTCTCTCTCGTCGAGGCGGACGGAGAGCTGCTCGTCCTCGAACGGCATCGCGAGGCGCTCTTGTCCGCGGCGGCGCTCCTCCAGGAGGCGGCGGAGCTCGCACGGCGCGCGCCCGCCGAACCCGAGCTCGTCGCGGCGCGCGTCCGCGAGGCGCTCGCGGCGCTGGGGGCGATCACGGGCGAAACGGCGACCGAAGAGCTCCTGGATCGCATCTTCGCGGTGTTCTGCGTGGGCAAGTAAAGTGGCGGGGATGGAGACCCGGTGGGATGTCGTCGTGGTCGGAGGCGGACACGCGGGCGCAGAGGCCGCGCTGGCGGCGGCACGCCTCGGAAGAAAGACCCTTCTCCTGACACGCGAGCTGGCCACGATCGGACGCATGAGCTGCAACCCGGCGATCGGCGGCCTGGCGAAGGGGCAGGTCGTCCGCGAGATCGACGCCCTCGGGGGAGCCATGGGGCTCGTCGCGGACCGGACGGCGATCCAGTTCAAGGTGCTCAACGGGTCGCGTGGAACCGCCGTGCGCGGCCCAAGGTGTCAATCAGACAAGGCACTCTACGCAGCAGAGTTGTCGCGAGTGCTCGGCGCGGCCAAGAACGTCACGCTCGGAGAGGGCGTGGTCGCCGGGTTCCTCGTTCGGGACGGGCGGCTCTGCGGGCTGACGCTGGAGGACGGTTCGACGCTCGCCTGCGGCGCCGCGGTCGTGACGACAGGGACGTTTCTTCGCGGCCTCGTGCACGTGGGAGACGTGCGGCGGGAGGCCGGGCGGTGGAACGAGCCGCCGGCGCGCGCGTTGTCTCTCGCCTTCTCCCGCCTCGGTCTCCGCCTCGGCCGAATGAAGACGGGAACGCCGCCGCGCGTGCGCGCGGGCACGGCCGACCTCACGAAGATGACGCGTGCGCCGGGCGACGAGAAACCGGTCGCCTTCTCGTTCCGGTCGCGCCAGGAGACGTTCCCGCGGCAAAGGCAGGTGGACTGCTGGCTCACGCACACGGACGAGGCCGTGCACGACCTGATCCGCGAAAGCCTGCACCTCTCGCCCCTCTACTCCGGCCGGATCGTGGGCCGCGGGCCACGCTACTGCCCTTCGATCGAGGACAAGGTCGTCCGCTTCCGGGACAAGCCGAGGCATCAGATTTTCGTCGAGCCGGAGGGCCTCACGACCGACTGGCTCTACCTCAACGGTCTGTCGATGTCGCTGCCGGAGAAGACCCAGGAGTCGATCGTGAGGATGATCCCCGGCCTCGAGCGGGCCGAGATCCTCCGGCCGGCGTACGCCGTCGAGTACGACATGGTCTTTCCCGAGCAGCTCGACGTTTCGCTCGAGACGCGTGCCCTTCCGGGGCTCTTCCTCGCGGGACAGATCAACGGCACGTCCGGATACGAGGAGGCGGCGGGGCAGGGCCTCGTCGCGGGCACGAACGCGGCGCGGGCCGTGACGGGCGACGCGCCGCTCCACCTCGGCAGGCACGAGGCCTATATCGGCGTCATGCTCGACGACCTCGTCACGCTCGGCCTCGACGAGCCCTATCGCCTCCTGACCTCCCGCGCCGAACATCGCCTGCTTCTCGGGGCGGATACTGCCTATGCGCGGCTCACCGGGATCGCGCTCGACTTCGGCCTCGTGAGCGAGCGCGAGGCCGCACCGGTGCTCGAGGCGGAGGCGCGGGTCGCGCGTGTAAGTGGTGCCCTGAATGCCGCGCGCGTGAGGCCGGACCGCACCACGAAGGAGCGGCTCGCCGCGCGCGGGGTGAGTCTCGTGGAAGAGACGACGCTCGGGGGGCTTCTGCGCCGGCCCGGCGCCACACTCGAAGCGATCGAGGAGCTCTCTGCCGAGATGCTCGACGACGGAGCCTCGAGAGACCTCGCCGCGCTCAGGCCCGAGGAGCTGGACCGGCTCGTCGCGGACCTCCGTTACGAGGGCTTCATCCAGCGCGAGCGCGACGCGGTGGCCCGCGTCACGCGCTCCCTGGGGCGTGTCTTTCCGGACGGTTTCGTGTTCGCGGGGCTTCCCGGGTTGTCCGTCGAGGCGGCGGAGAAGCTCGAACGGCACCGTCCGCGCACGCTCGGACAGGCGTCGCGCCTCGCCGGCGTGACACCTGCCGCCGTGACGCTTCTGCTCGCGAGGCTCGTCGCCGCGGGGCGAAAGGCTGCCGCGTGAGCGGCCTGACGGGCGCCGGGCTCGACGACCGCGTCCACGCCGTTATCCATCGGGTTCCCGAGGAGGAGCGCGCGGCAGTTGCGAACGCCGCCGACCGCCTCGCGGAGTTTCTTTCGATCCTGCTCGAGAAGAACGAGACGATGAACCTCGTTTCCGCGCGTTCCGCGGACCCCGGAGTTCTCGTGGAGACGCATCTCTTCGATGCGCTGCTCGGCCTCGCGCTGCTGCCGAGGCCGCACGGCGGCGTCGTTCGTCTTCTCGATCTCGGCTCCGGAGGAGGATTTCCCGCGATTCCGCTCTTGATCGTCCGGCCCGATCTCGTGGGAACTCTCGTCGAATCGTCCCGCAAGAAGGCGGCGTATCTCGACGGAGCGCTCGACCGGCTCGCGTTGACCGCCCGGTCCGTGAACGCTAGATTCCCGGATTCGTTTCCCATGGAGGAAGCCAGGCGGTTCGACGTGCTGACGACCCGCGCCGTGGGCTCGGCGGGGAAGCTCGTCAACGCCGCGCGGCCCATCCTCGCTCCCGGCGCGCGTGCCCTTCTCTGGACGACGCGGCCGCTCTCGGACGAGGCGCGCGAAGCGAGCCGGGCGAAGAAACAGGCGTTCCACCCCGCCCCCGGGGCGGACCTCCGCGGCATCCTCTCACTCGAGTGTTTCACGTGAAACATTCCCGCGGGAGAGCCCGCGTTCTCGCCATCGCGAACCAGAAGGGCGGGGTCGGCAAGACGACGACGGCGATCAGTCTGGCGGCGGCGCTCGCGGTCCTGGAACGACCGGTTCTGCTCGTGGATTTCGACCCGCAGGGGAACGCCACGTCAGGCCTCGGGGTGGACAAGACCACCCTCTCCCGCACCGTCTACGATTGGATCGGCGGGGAAGCGGCGTTTGAAGAAGTCGCCCGCGATACCGACCTCGGGCACCTGACGCTCGTTCCGTCCAACCGTGAGCTCGTCGGTGCCGAGGTGGAGCTCGTGAACCAGGAGAACCGCGAGCACCGGCTCGCGGGGAAGATCGAACCCTTGTGCGACCGTTTCGAATACATCCTCATCGACTGCCCGCCCTCGCTCTCTCTCCTCACCGTGAACGCGCTCGTCGCCGCGGACGGCGTCCTCGTCCCGATCCAGTGCGAATACTTCGCGCTCGAGGGCGTCACCGAGATCCTCGCGACGATCGAACGCGTGAAGGAGAGCCTCAACCCGCGCCTCGCGCTTGCGGGCGTCGTCGCCACGATGTGGGACGAAAGGACGAATCTCTCCCGCCAGGTTCTTGAGGAAATCCGGAAGCACTTCGGGAAGCTGGTCTTCCAGAACGTCGTGCCGCGAAACGTGCGGCTCGGCGAGGCGCCTTCCTTCGGCAAGCCCATCCTCCTCTACGACGTGAAGTCGAAGGGAGCCGAGGCGTATCTCGGAATCGCACGGGAGCTTCTGAAGCGCGACGCGTGAGGCCGGCTGCTAGGATCGTCCCCATGGCGGCCTCCCGAAAAACGGCCCTCGGCAAGGGACTCTCGGCGCTCATTCCTTCGGCGCGGGCCGAAGGCGCGGGCCCGGGCCTGAAAATGGTCGGGCTCGATCTTCTCGACGCGAACAAGCGTCAGCCGCGGCACCGTTTCGACGACGCGGGCCTCGAAGAGCTCTCGAGGTCGATCCGTCGGACGGGAATCCTGCAGCCCGTGCTCGTCACCAGGGAGGCCGGACGCTTCCGGATCGTCGCGGGCGAACGGCGCGTGCGCGCCGCGCGTCTCGCGGGGCTTTCCGAGGTGCCGGTGATCGTGCGCGAGGGCGTGACGGACCGCGACCATCTGCTCCTCGCGCTCGTCGAGAACGTCCAGCGCAAGGACCTCACGATCCTCGAAGAAGCGGAGGCATACCGGCACCTGAAGGACGACTTCGGCCTCACGCAGGAGGACGTCGCCGAGCGTGTGGGCAAGGATCGTGCGACGGTCGCGAACGCGCTCAGGCTGCTCAAGCTCGCCTTGCCGGTCCGTGAGCTCCTCGAGTCCGGCGGGCTCACGGCGGGACACGCGCGCGCCCTTCTCGGGCTGCCGTCGGCGGCGGACCAGGAGCAGCTCGCGAAAGAAGTCGTGCGGCGGGGACTCTCCGTCCGGGCCACCGAAACGCGCGTGAATGATCTTCAGAAGGGGAGCGCGAAGAAGAAGAAAGCCCGCGCGGTGGACGCCGACACGCGCGACGCGGAGCTCCGGCTCTCTCGCGCCCTTGGAACGCGAGTCGTCATCCAGAGGAAACGGCGCGGCGGCGAGGTCCGCATCTCGTTCTTCTCCGAGGAGGAGCTGATCGGCCTTTTCGAACGGATCTCCGGAGGCGCGCGATGAGCGAAAAGAAAGGCGGAGGCTCGTTGAACGGGTTCCTCGACCGGGGTGCGCGGCTGGAGGGCACGCTCTCCTTCGACGACGTCTTCCGGATCGACGGCCAGTTCAAGGGCACGATCACGTCCGATGCCGAGCTCGTGATCGGAGAAGGCGGAGTCGTGGAGGGCGACGTCAACGTGGCGCGCCTCGCCGTCTCGGGCACGATCAAGGGAAGCGTGCACGCCAAGGAACGCGTCGAGCTCCACGCGGGCGCGCGTGTTTTCGCCGACATTCACGCCCCGATCCTCGTCGTCGAAGAGGGCGCGGTGATCCAAGGGCCGGTCGAGAGCGGTCCCCCGCGCGGCGAGGACTCCCCGCGCCGCGCGCCGGCTTCCTAACGCGCTGCGCTTTCATCAAGGCGTGGCGAATGCCGTTCCCGAGAGGGCGTATGCGACCGTGGTCGCCGCACCCGAGGGAAGCCCCGCGACTCGCGCGAGCTCGGCGCGCCGCTGATCGCCTACGAGGAGGGGCGCGATATCCACCGCCGTTTCGAGCGTGTGCGCGGGCGTCGCATCCGCGAGGTTCAAGGGGCACGCGGGGTGCACGACCGCTTGGTCCTCCCGCCAGGCGAGGCCGTAAGTCCTGCAGGTGACGGGACGCGCCGCATAAACCGCACAGCGCCCCGAGGGAAGCTCCAGGAGGGGGCAGGCGACGTGTTCGAGCGGGTCGAAAAACGCCGCATCCTCGTCCTCCGAGCGGCCGGGGTCGAGGACACCGGCAACCGGGTCTCCCGGAAACGAAGCAGCGCTGCGGGCCACGAGAAGCGCCGCTCGCTCCCTCGCACGCGTCCGTCGCGACTCGGGGAGCGCCGACACCGCTTCCCTGAGGACGAGCGCCTCGGGAAGGGAGATTTCGAACGAACCCAGGCAGCAGCCGAAGCAACCTTCACGGCAGAGGAGGTCGCCGGAGCGGGTCTGGGCCGCGGCCTTCTCCCATTCGAAATCAGCAGAGCCGAGGCTCTCTGTTAATCGATCGATGAAATTAGTCTCTGGACCTGGTTCCTCTGCCACGGGAGCATTTTGACTCCCGCCTGCTCCGCAGGCGAGGGGCAGGACAGACGGCGTGTTTGACCCACCGCCGCCGCTGTGAGATAACGCCGCGGCCTGCGCACATCCGGGGTCCACGGCGTCGTTCTGGTGTTTCGGCGTCTGGTTTCGGGGCAACGCAGGTATCGCCGAGGGCGCATGCAGCTACCCGATCTCTCCCTGCTCCTCGTCATGGTGATCTTCTGGGCGACGTATGTCGTCCTTAAGGTTTTCGTGCTCAAACCGCTTGGCTCGATCCTCGAGGACCGCGAGCGCACGGTCGCAGGAGCCACGGCCGCGCTCTCGGCGGCGCTCGACGAGGAGAAGGAAACGCTCCTCGGAATCGACCGGCGCCTCACGGAAGCGCGGCGCGAAGCGCTCGCCGCCCGCCACGCGGCGCGGGCCGACGCGAACGCGAAACGGCAGGCGATGCTCGAGGACGCGCGCGCAAAGGCGCAGGCCGCGGTGAAAGAGGCCCAGGCGAAGCTCGACGGGGAGGTCGGCGTGGCGCGCGCCGACCTCGCAAAGAACGCACGGGCCACCGCGGCGGAGATCGCCTCTCTCGCCCTCGGTCGGAGGATCGCGTGACACCTTCGGCCGTATCCGTCTTCCTCTTTTCCGAAGAAGGCCACGAAACCGCTCGCGGATTTCTCGGCGTGCCGAGCCTCGCCTGGCAGATCCTCAACCTCGGCTGCTTCGTCGCGCTGCTGTGGTTTCTCCTCCGAAAGCCGGCTGCGGCGTTTTTCGGGAACAGGAGGACGGCGGTTGCGACGGCGCTCTTGAAGGCCGACGACGACCGCCGCCGCGCCGAGGCGCTCGCGAAGGAGCTCGCCACCCGACTCGAGAGCATCCAGACGGAGCTCGTCAACCTGAAGTCCGCGGTGCGTCACGACGCCGAGGCCGAACACGCGGCGCTCCTCGTGAAAAGCCAGGCGGATGCGGACCAGATTCTTGCGCGCACCCGGGCGGATCTCGACAACCGCGTGCGCTCCGCGCGCGCCGAGCTCACGGCCTACGCGGGAGACCTCGCGGTCGAGCTTGCCCGCGAGCTTCTGAAACAGAGCGTCACCCCAGGCGACGAAAAGCGGCTGCTCGACGAAGGCATCGCCGGCCTGAGCGGCGCGGCAAGGGTTTGAGGCGGAAACGGATGAGCTCAAAGTTCACGCGGCCCTATGTCGACGCGTTCTTCGCGGTTGCGAAAAACCCAGCCGCTGAGCTCGCGGCGCTCGAGGAGTTCCGGATGGCGTACGACGAGGCACCCGAGCTCGAAAAGGTCCTCTCCAACCCCGGCCTCGAGCGGGGAAAGCGCGAAGCGCTCCTCGCCGCGGTGTCCGCGCGCGTCGGCGTGCCCGAGGTCGCCGGCCGCCTCCTGAAAATCCTCCTCGACAACGGGCGTCTCCCGGCTCTCGGCGAGCTGCTCGCCGCCATCCGCGCGCATCTGGATCGCGACACGCGCGCCGTCGAGGCGCGCGTCGTGACGGCTCAGCCCGCCGACGCCGCCGTCCTCGAGGCGCTTCGCGCTCTCGTGGCGTCACGGACGAAGAAGACCGTTCGGATCGTGGCGACGGTCGATCCAGCCCTCCTCGGCGGCTTCGTCGTGTCGGTCGGCAGCGCGCGGCTCGACGCCTCGCTGGCCCGGCGTCTCGAGAAAGCCCGCGCGGCTTTGCACGCACTCGCCCCGGCCTGACGAAGACGGAGAAAGAAGCACGAACATGGCGGAAATCAGCGCACACGAAATCACCCAGCTCATCAAGGCCCAGCTCGCCGGCATCACGCAGGGCGTGGATGTCGACGAAGTGGGCACCGTCGTGTCGGTCGGAGACGGCATCGCGCTCGCCTACGGCCTGGACAAAGTCATGGCGGGCGAGCTCGTCGAGTTCCCGAACGGCGTTTACGGCCTCGCGCTCAACCTCGAGGAGGGCCACGTCGGCTGCGTCCTCATGGGCGAGACGAGCCTCGTCAAGGAAGGCGACACCGTCAAGCGTACGAAGCGGATCATCTCGGTTCCCGTGGGCGAGGCCCTCGTCGGCCGCGTCGTGAACCCGCTCGGGCAGCCGCTCGACGGCAAGGGTCCGATCGCTTCTTCGGAGTTCTACCCGGTCGAGCGCATCGCCCCGGGCGTCGTCGATCGCATGCCAGTCCGGGAATCCATGCAAACCGGCATCAAGGCGATCGACGCGATGATCCCGATCGGCCGCGGCCAGCGCGAGCTCATCATCGGGGACCGCCAGACGGGGAAGACCGCGATCGCCCTCGACGCGATCATCAACCAGAAGGGCAAGGGCGTCTTCTGTGTGTACGTCGCGATCGGGCAGAAGAACTCGACGGTCGCCCAGGTGGTCCAGACGCTCGAGGCTCACGGCGCGATGGAGCACACGATCGTCGTCGCCGCGTCCGCGGCCGACCCGGCTCCGCTCCAGTACATCGCCGCTTATGCCGGTTGTGCCATGGGCGAGTACTTCATGTACAACGGCAAGCACGCGCTCGTCGTGTACGACGACCTCTCGAAGCAGGCAGCATCCTACCGGGAGGTCTCGCTCCTTCTCCGGCGCCCGCCGGGCCGCGAGGCATACCCGGGCGATGTCTTCTATCTCCACAGCCGCCTTCTCGAGCGGGCCTCGAAGCTGAATAAAGAGAAAGGCGGCGGATCGCTCACGGCCCTCCCGATCATCGAGACGCAGGCCGGCGACGTCTCTGCGTATATCCCGACGAACGTCATTTCGATCACGGATGGGCAGATCTTCCTCGAGTCAGACCTGTTTTTCTCCGGCCAGCGTCCGGCGGTGAACGTCGGCATTTCCGTGTCGCGCGTCGGCGGCTCGGCACAGATCAAGGTCATGCGTGCCATCTCCGGCACGCTCCGCCTCGACCTCGCGCAGTACCGCGAGCTCGCGGCGTTCGCGCAGTTCGGATCCGATCTCGACAAGACGACGCAGTCGCAGCTGAATCGCGGCCGCCGCCTCGTCGAGATTCTCAAGCAGAACCAGTACGTGCCGATGGACGTCGCGCTCCAGATCGCCTCCGTCTTCGCGGGCACGAAGGGCCATCTCGACGAGCTCCGCGTCGAGGCCGTCCTCCCCTTCGAGACCGCCCTCCACGAGTACCTGACGAATCAGCACCAGCCGCTCCTCAAGGAGATCCGCGACGCGGCGAAGCTCACGAAGGAGATCGAGGCCGCGCTCACCGCGGCGGTCGTCGAAGCGAAGAAGGTCTTTCTTTCCTCGACTCCCGAGGCGAAACAGGCTTAGGGCAGGGAAGAGACGGGACAGGCGCGGTCGAGACAGACAACATGGCAAACCTCATCGACATCCGGCGGCGGATCCGGAGCGTGAAGAACACGCAGCAGATCACGAAGGCGGTCAAGATGGTGGCCGCGTCGAAGCTACGCCGCTCGCAGGACCGGGCGATTGCCACCCGGCCTTACGCGTCTACGCTTGAGGCGACCATCCGTGCCGTCGCCGCGCGCATCGCCCCGCGGGAGGACGGTGCGCCGCTACACCCGCTTCTGGCCACGAGGGACGAGAAGAACGTCGTCCTCGTCGTCGTCTCCGGCGACAAGGGCCTCGCCGGCGGTTTCAACACGAACGTGAACCGCGTGGCCGCGGCGTTCCTCAGGGAGGCGCCGGATCGCGGCATCGCGAACGTGGGCCTCGTGGCGCTCGGGAAGAAGGCGAACGACTTCTGGAGGCGCCGCCCCGTCGAGATCCTGCACGCGCAGGCCGGCCTCGCCTCGCTCGGCGCGGCGCCGGCCGCCGAGATTGCCCGGACCCTCGCCTCCCGGTTCGTCTCCGGCGAGACGGACGCCGTGTACATCGTCTCGAACGAGTTCAAGAGCGCGATCTCGCAGGTCGTAAGGACAAAGCGCCTCCTTCCGATCACCCTCGAGAGCGTCGCCGGGGATGCGGGCGGAGTCGACTACCTGTACGAGCCCTCGCCCGAGGAAATTCTCGGGACGCTTCTCCCGCGTTTCCTCGAGTTCCAGATGTACCGCGTGATCCTGGAGTCGCAAGCGGCGTTCTTCGCGGCCCAAATGACCGCGATGGACAGCGCCACGAAGAACGCGGGCGACATGATCGACTCCCTCACGCTCACCTACAACCGTGCGCGACAAGCGCGCATCACGAAAGAGCTCATCGAGATCGTCTCGGGCGCGGCTGCTCTGGAATGAGAACGGCCCCACTGTCCGTGCGGAAAGGCTAAGCGGAACATGGCAAACGTAGGCAGGGTCGTCCAGATCATCGGTCCCGTCGTGGACGTGGAGTTCCCGACGGGGAAGCTCCCGACGATCCTCAACGCCGTTCACATCACGGACGAGGAAGGTCTCTCGACCGAGAAGATCGACATCATCACCGAGGTCGCCCAGCATCTCGGCGAGAACCGCGTGCGGTGCATCTCGATGAAACCCGCGGACGGCCTCGTGCGCGGGATGAAGGCCGTCGATCTCGGCGCGCCCATCTCGATTCCCGTCGGGCCGGAGACCCTCGGCCGCATCCTGAACGTCATCGGCGAGCCCGTGGACGAGATGGGCCCGGTCGTCACGGCCGAGAAGTGGCCCATCCACCGCGAGCCGCCTCCGTACGAAGATCAGTCGACGTCGGTCGAGCTCTTCGAGACGGGCATCAAGGTCATCGATCTCCTCGAGCCTTACACGCGGGGAGGCAAGACCGGCCTCTTCGGTGGCGCCGGCGTCGGCAAGACCGTCCTCATCATGGAGCTCATCAACAACGTCGCGAAGGCGGCGGGCGGCTACTCGGTGTTCGCGGGCGTCGGCGAGCGCACGCGCGAGGGCAACGACCTGTGGCTCGAATTCACGGAGTCCGGGATCATCGACCCGAAGGACTGGAGGAAGTCGAAGGCGGCGCTCATCTACGGCCAGATGACGGAGCCTCCGGGCGCGCGCCTTCGCGTCGGGCTGACGGGCCTGACGGCGGCCGAGTACTTCCGCGACAAGGAAGGCAAGGACGTCCTCCTCTTCATCGACAACATCTTCCGATTCACGCAGGCGGGCTCCGAGGTCTCGGCGCTCCTCGGGCGCATGCCTTCGGCGGTCGGCTACCAGCCGAACCTCGCGACCGAAATGGGTGAGCTGCAGGAGCGCATCACGTCCACGAAGCGTGGGTCGATCACGTCCGTGCAGGCCATCTACGTGCCGGCCGACGACCTGACCGACCCCGCGCCCGCGACGGCGTTCGCTCACCTCGACGCCACCACGGTTCTCTCGCGGCAGATTGCCGAGATCGGCATCTATCCGTCCGTCGATCCCCTCGCGTCGACGTCCAAGATCCTCTCCCCGATGATCGTCGGCGAAGAGCACTACAAGGTCGCGCGCTCCGTGCAGCAGGTCCTCCAGAAATACAAGGACCTGCAGGACATCATCGCGATTCTCGGAATCGACGAGCTGTCCGAGGACGACAAGATGACTGTCGGACGCGCGCGCCGAATCCAGCGATTCCTTTCGCAGCCCTTCCACGTCGCCGAGCAGTTCACGGGGCTGCCGGGCCGTTACGTCAAGATCGCCGACACGATCCGCTCCTTCAAGGAGATCGTCGAGGGCAAGCACGACGAGCTCCCCGAGCAGGCGTTCTTCAACGTGGGCGCGATCGAGGAGGCCCAGGAGAAGGCCGAGAAGCTGAAAGCCGAGGCCTGAGTTGGACGGACGCCTCACGCTGACCGTCGTCACGCCCGAGCGCGCCGTGCTCCAGGCCGTTCCGTGCGACGAAGTGACGCTCCCTGCACAGAAGGGCGAGATCGGGATTCTGCCGGGACACACGCCCCTGATCGCGCTCCTCGGAATCGGCGTCGTGGGGTATCGCGACGGGGCGCGCCGCGCGACCGTTGCCGTGCGCGGAGGCTTCGTGGAGATCGCGGGCGACGCCGTGCGCGTTCTGGCCGACACCGCAGCGGGGCCGGACGCCATTGACGCGGCCGCGGTCTCCGCCGAGAAGCAGGCAGCCGAGGGCCGCCGTGACCAGGCCGCCGGGGACGAGGAGCTGGACGCGGCGGACGCGGACGCGCGTTTCGCGGAAGCGCGCCTCGCCACGGCCGCCATGGCACGGCCAGGCTGAGCCGGAAAAAGGCGAGGAGAGGCAAGGCATGATGTCTCCGCGCGGGGCCGGTTGCCCCGGCATGGGGCTTGCGATGGTGGTGAGCAGGCCCGGTCGGCGCCGAAAGGGCGCGCCGGATCGACACGACACCTCCTGCCTCCTACCAGGGCTCCGCGCGGCGGAGCCCTCTTTTTCTTCCTCGCGTCCCGGGCCGCGGCTGTCCGCGCCAGGAAACAGGCGATGACGGCCGTGCGCGACCCGTGGTACGCGGAGTGGTTCGGAGAGGAGTACCTCGCCCTCTATCCGGAACGCGACGACCGGGAAGCCCGCCAGCAGGCCCTCTTCGTGCGGGAGCTGCTCTCTCCATATGCGCGGCTCGGCCGGCTCCGATTTCTCGATCTCGCGTGCGGAACGGGGCGACACGCGGTCGCGCTTCACGAGGGCCAGGGGGGCGTGGTGGGGCTCGATCTTTCGGCACATCTCCTCTTCCAGGCGCGGCAGCGGCAGGGACCGGCCCGCCCGTCCTGGGTCCGTTCCGACATGAGGCGGCTTCCTTTCCGCGGGGGCTCGTTCGGGGCTGTCGTGAATTTCTTCACGTCGTTCGGCTACTTCGACGATCTCGCCGATGACGCGCGCGTCGTCCGGGAAGTCACGCGCCTCCTCGCGCCCGGAGGCGCCTTCCTCTCGGATGTCTTCAACGCGGAACGCGTGATCGGGACGCTCGCGGTGCGCGAAGAAAAGACCGTGGCGGGAGCCCGCGTGAGCATCCGCCGACGGTACGATCCGGCGAGCCGGCGGGTGGAGAAGGAGATCGAGATGGGCTCCGGCGAGGACAAGCGCGTATTCAAGGAATGCGTTCGCGCCTACACGGAGCACGAGCTGCGCACGCTGCATCGGGCGGCCGGCCTGACGGTGCGAGCGGCCTACGGGAACTTCGACGGAACGCCGTTCGACCGCGGCAAGTCGCCGCGCCTGATCCTTCTCGCGACGAAATCGACGGCACGCACCTCCGGCGAGGGTGCGCGATGAGGACGATCCCACTCGCGCGGGTTCCGGGGATTCCGGCGCTCGCCCGCGGCCTCGCGACGGGCGAGCCCGACGTCCGGGCCTTCCTTCCGGATCGTCCGGATCTCGCGACGATCCGCGGGCGAGCAAGGAAAGCTCGTGCCGCCTTCGTTCCGCGCACGGAGACCGGAGCAAACCTCGCGCTTTCGTCCCTTGCCCGGGGCGAGCGTGCGGTCGTGCTCACGGGACAGCAGGCGGGGCTCTTCGGCGGCCCGCTCCTGACGCTCGTCAAGGCTCTCGCGGCGGAGAAGCTCGCGGCGGAGCTCGAGGATGCCGAATCGCCCGCAAGCGCGGCGTTCTGGTGCGCGTCCGAGGACCATGACCTCGTGGAGGTCACGAGGCTCGTCCTGCCGACCCCGGAGGGCCCAAAAGACTTCGGTCCCGAGGCCGGCCCTCTTGCGGAGAATCATCGGCCCGTGGGTGTGCTCCCGGTCGGAGTCGACGCCGAAGCGCTCGTCGCGGCGGCCGCGGCCGGCCTCGCAGCGCCTCCGGACGAGGAAGCGGTCGCGGCCCTGACCGCCGCGCATCGGGGGACGAACTTTCTCGGCGCGTTCTCCGCCACGCTCGCCTGGCTTCTTGGCGGCGATGGGTCGGAAGCGATGCCCGTCGTGGATGCGGCCAGCGCCGCCGACAAGCCGTTCCTCGTACCTCTCGCCTCCCGAATCGTGCGGGAACGCACGGAGGTGAAGCGGATTCTCGAAGAACGCGGAGCCGCGCTCGAGGCCGCGGGCCACCGTCTTCAAGTCACGACGGACCCGGCCGCCCTGCCGCTTTTCGCGCGTGTCGGCGAGGACCGCCTTCTCCTCGTCGAGAAGGGCGGGAGGCTCGCGCTCAAGGGTCGCGACGGGTCATTCGAAGCGGAGGAAGTCGTGGCGCGATTCGCAAGCGGAGACTGGCTCCCGTCTTTCTCGGCCCTCACGCGTCCGCTCGCGGCGTCGACGCTCTTTCCCGTGGCCGCGACGATCTTGGGACCAGCCGAGATCGCGTACTGGGCCCAGGCCTGGCCCCTCTTCGCGTGGGCCGGAATCGTTCCACCCGTAATCGTCCCGCGTCCTCTCGTGGCGTTGCTGTCACCCTCGGCCAGGAGGGGGCTCGAGAAGCTCGGCCTCTCCGTCGACGACGTCCTCGAGGGACCGGAGGCCATGCTCCGGAAGAGGGGTGCGGGAGAGGCTGGGGCGCTTCTCGCGCGTCTCCGCGCGGTCGGCGCGGGCGCGGTGAGGGATCTCGTCTCGCTGAAGCCGGCCCTTCTCGGCGTCGATCCGTCGCTCGAGAAGGCGGTCGAGACGACGCGCGAGAAGACGGAGTTCGCCTTCGAGAAGCTGGTCGAAAAGACTGCGGGCGCCGCGGGGCGCGTCGATGAACGCGCGGCGGCGCAGGTGGCGCGCCTCGCGGAAGAGTTGCTTCCCCGAGGGACTCTGGCCGAACGCGTGTATTCGGCGCTGCCGTATGCCTTGCGATTCGGGCGCGACACACTCGTGGGAACTTTGCGGCGGGAGCTGAAATGGAACGAGGCGGGCCTTCAGGTGGTCGAACTATGACGACGACGAACGTCGAGCTCGTCGAGCCGGTCGAGATTCTCGCCTTCTCTCCGCATCCGGACGACGTCGAGCTGGGCTGCGGCGGGACCCTCGCGACTCTCGCGCGGCGCGGGGCGAGCTTCGGCATCGTGGACCTGACTCGCGGCGAGATGGGGACGCGCGGCACGCCCGAGCTTCGCGCGCGGGAAGCCGCGGAGGCCGCCCGGATTCTGGGTGCTCGTTTCCGCGCGAACCTGGATCTCGGCGACGGCGCCCTCAGGACGGACCGGGCTGCCGAGAGCCTCGTCGTGGACGTCATACGCCGCGCGCGCCCGCGGCTCGTCCTCGCCCCCCTCGTCCTCGATCGCCATCCGGATCACGTTCGCGCGAGCCGCCTCGTCACCGACGCGGCCTGGTACGCCGGGCTCGCGAAACTCGAGACGGGCCTCCCGTCGCACCGGCCGGACCAGGTCGTCTTCTATGCCGCGTACGTGCTCGTGCCCCCCACGTTCCTCGTGGACGTGTCGGCCGCGTTTGCGACGAAGATCGCGGCTCTCCACGCGTATCGGAGCCAGTTTCACGACGAAAACTCGAGCGAGCCCGAGACGTACGTCTCCTCGAAGGGCTTTTTCGACGGGATCGAGGCACGGGCCCGCTCGCTCGGGAGGATCGCAAACGTGGAATACGCGGAAGGCTTCATCGCGAACGTGCCGCCCACGCTGATGGATCCCGTCGCCGCTTTCGCGGGCTACGAGGGCGGGAGAAAAGCATGAAGATCGGCATCACGTGCTACCCGACTTTCGGAGGCTCGGGAGTCGTCGCCACGGAGCTCGGGCACGAGCTCGCGCGGAGAGGGCACGACGTTCATTTCATCACGTATGCGATGCCGTCACGCCTGAACGTCTTCGCCGAGCGCGTCACCTACCACGAGGTGTCGGTCCCCTCGTATCCGCTCTTCCAGTACGCCCCGTACGATCTCGCGCTCGCGACGCGCATGGGGGACGTGGCGACGCACGTGGGCCTCGACCTCATCCACGTCCACTACGCTCTTCCACACGCCATTTCGGCCCATCTCGCGCGCGAGATGCTCGCCCCGCGCCGGCTCGGACTCGTCACGACGCTGCACGGGACGGACGTGACGATCGTCGGGCAGGATCGCTCCTACCTTCCGATCACGCGCTTCGGCATCGAGAAGTCGGACGCCGTGACCGCCGTGTCCGAGCACCTCAAGAGAGTCACGATCGACGTCTTCCAACCCAAGCGTGAGATCGAGGTCGTGCCTAACTTCATCGACCCCAGGCGCTGGACGCCGGAGTCGCCCGAGCGGGCGTGCCGGCTCGGCCCCGCGGGCCGGAAAGTCCTCCTCCACGTCTCGAACTTCCGGCCCGTGAAGCGTGTGCTGGACGTCGTCGAGATTTTCGACCGCGTGAGGCAGCGTGTTCCCGCGACACTCGTCATGATCGGGGACGGGCCCGACCGGCCAGCCGCCGAGGCGCTCTGCCGCGAGAAGGGGATCGCGCATCTGGTGTCGTTCCTCGGGAACATGTCAGCGCTCGAGACCGTGATGCCCGCCGCGGACCTCTATCTCCTGCCCTCGGACTCGGAGTCGTTCGGGCTCTCCGCGCTCGAGGCGCAGGCATGTGGCGTCCCGGTTCTGGGCTATGCCGTCGGGGGCCTGCCCGAGGTCGTTGCCGACGGGGAGACGGGCTTCCTCTGCGCCGTGGGCGACGTCGCGAGGCTGGCGGAAGACGGAGCCTCGCTGCTTCTGGATCCGCCCCGGTACGAGGCGATGGCGCACGCGTCGCGGGAACGCGCGATCCGGCTCTTCGACGCGGACGCGATTGTCTCGCGCTACGTCGCTCTGTACGAGCGCGTCCTCGCCGCGGCCTGACGGGCAACCGCCGCGCAGCGAGAGAGCTCGGACCCCGTCGCTCCCCACGAGGCGGCGCGCCGGAACTCCCCGAAGAGCGTCGTGCCGAAGACTCCGGGGTCGTCCGTCGAGAGCGTCACCGGCACGCCCGCGCGGAGCATGCAGAGGAGCGGGTGCTCGGCGCCGATTGGGACGGCTCCCGTCCGGAGGTTCGACGTCGGGCACACGTCGCAGACGATGCCTCTCCTCGCGAGCTCCTTCAGAAGCGAGGGATCCTCGGCGGCGCGGATCCCGTGCGCGATTCTCACGGGCTTAAGGAAGCGTAGGGCCTCCGCGACGGAATCCGGCCCCCCCCACTCGCCCGCGTGCACGACCGGCAGGAGGCCCGCCCTTCGTCCGCGGCGGAACGCTTCGGCGAAATCCGGCGCGGCAAAGGCGGTCTCGTCTCCACCGAGACCGAAGCCGACGACGCGCGGCCATGGGTGCTCGATCTGGAGATCGAGAACGCGCGAAGCCGCGGCGGGCCCCCAATGCCTGACGAAATCGAGGAGGACGCGCACGCGTCCCTTGCCCTTCGCCTCGTACTCCGAGAAGACGCGCTCGAGGGCCTCCCTCACGTCGAACCAGTCGAGCCCGATCCTCTCCACGACAGCGGGCGAGACGTAGACCTCGGCCCAGCGAATGTTTTCCCGCGCGAGGCGCACCACGAGGCCTCGCGCCGCGAGGGCGTAGTCGGCGGGGCTCCCGAGCTGCCGACAGATGTCGCGATAAAAGGCGAAGAAGGCCTCCGGCGACCCGAGGGCCCTCTGGCGCGCGCGCACGGAGGCGACATCGGGGAAGATGGGTGTAGGCGAGCGGGACGAAAGGCGGACGAGGGTCGCCGCCGGGATCGCTCCCTCGAGGTGCAGGTGAAGTTCGATCTTCGACGCAAGAGCGAAGCGACGAAGGAAGGTCCGGGCGTCTCGTCGGGCGGTCACGTGCGCCCATCGTACGAGAGGCCGTTCGAAACCGGTCCGGTTCCTCTCGGGACGCCGCCGCGCGCGCGGCTCTGGATGCGCGCCGCGGCCTTCGGGATCGACCTCATCCTCGTCGCGGGCGTGCCCCTTTTGCTGGCCTCCGCGATCGTCCTCGGAGTCCACGCGGCTGCGCTGGCTTCCCCGGCTCCGGCGGGCCTCGACGCCGGTTTCCGCGCCGCCCAGGCCGTCGCCGTGTGTCTTTTCCTCCTGCGCGACACCGACGGCGGAAGCCCCGGCAAGCGGCTCTTCGGACTGCGCGTCATCCGCAGGGGGGGCGCCCGGGCGGGTGCCCTTCAATCGCTCCTCCGGAACGTCCCGCTTCTGATTCCGGGATGGAATCTCATTGAGTTGGTGTCACTTATACGTCGTGAGGACGGTCGACGGCCAGGCGACCAGGTGGCGGGGACCGCTCTTGTCGAGGCCTGATCACCCGCCGCTCCGAAACTTTCCAGCACGGTTCGCCGTTCTCTCTATACAGGGAGCTTTGAAATGTTCGAGAGCCCGTCCGTTACCCGCGCAAACGACAAACGGCGTCGCATGAGCCCGGTCGTGGCCGCCCTTTCGGTGGCTCTCCTCGCGGCATCTTCTTCCTTGTTGAAGGCCGAGGACGCAACGCAGGAGCGATTCGAGAAGAAGTACGACCTCGCCGGCGTCCGCAAGGTGAGGGTCCAGAACGTGAACGGAGTCATTCAGATCGAATCGGGAGGCGACCAGATGCAGGTTGTCGCGGTCAAGAAGGTGAAGTCCTCCTCCGACGCCGACGTTCTCAAGGAAACCGAAATCCGGGTGACGAAGGCCGGAAGCACGATCGAAGTAGAGACGATCCTGCCCAAGCGCGGGCGGTTCTTCCAGTGGTCTTTCTTCGGTCGGACCGGGTCGGCGGACGTGGCGTACCTGATCACGCTTCCGCCGTCGGTCGCGCTGGAGGCCGAGACCGTAAACGGGCGAATCACGGCCGCGAACCGCTCCGGCGACCTGGTCCTGTCGACCGTGAACGGCGGGGTCCGCGTCGACGGGCACGATGGGCCCCTCAAGGTGAACACGGTGAACGGTTCGGTCGAGGTGTCCTTCGCCGGCCCCATGCGGCAGGCGAGTCTCGAAACGGTCAACGGCTCGGTCACCGTGACCTGCGCGCGCGAGTCGTCGATTCGCTGCACGCTCCAGACGACGAATGGCCGTATCCAGTCGCAGTTTCCGGAGGTCACGGTCGAGGGCAAGTGGGGCCCGAAGGAGGCCCGCGGCGCGATCAACGGCGGGCGGGAGAGCCTCGCCGTCGAGACCGTGAACGGCGACGTCCGCCTTTTCGTCGCGGACGCGGCGGGGGTCCCGACCCGCAAGTAGAAATGGTGCCCTGGGCCAGACTCGAACTGGCACGGATTGCTCCACACGCCCCTCAAACGTGCGCGTCTACCAATTCCGCCACCAGGGCACGGGGAACGCGAGGGAAGGGGATTCTAGCCGAAAACTATTTGCCGAAACTATTTCGCGGACGTCGCCGGTGCCGCAGGAACGGGTGCCGGAGCCGGAGCCGGAACGGCGGCCTTCGCGGGCACGCCCGCCTTCGCCCTCGCGAGGACCGAAGACCGAGGCCTTGCCTGGATGAGCGAGATCGTGACGGCGAGGACGGAGAAGGCCACGAAGGACCACGTCGTGATCCTTTCGAGGAGCGTCGTGGCTCCGCGGGCGCCGAACGTCGTCTGAGAGGATGAAGCGCCGAAGGCGGCCGAAACGTCCGCGCCCTTTCCCTGCTGCAGAAGGACGACAAGGATGAGGAAGACGCAGACGACGACGTAAACGGGAACAAGTACGTAAATCATGTTCGGTGGTGCTCCGGACCCTCGGGCGAAGGCCCGGGGGCCGAAGATGATAGCGGAATCGCCCGTCAGGCGCGAGCGGCGCGAGTAGCGGAGGCTGCTGCGGCGGCAAGAAGGGCCGTGACGTCTTTCACCACGAGGGAGGCGCCCCCCACGAGGCCGCCGTCCACCTCCGCCTCCTGGAAGAGGCCGGGGGCGCTCGCGGGCGACACAGAGCCCCCGTAGAGGATCCGGATCGAAGCGGCGGCCCCCGTGCCGAACCGGGCCGCGATTTCGGCTCGCAGCCGCGCGTGGACCTCGGCGGCCATCCGGGGCGTGGCGGGGAGCCCGGTCCCGATCGCCCAGACCGGTTCGTAGGCAAGGACGAGTCCGGGCGGCGGTGCGGAGAACCCGTCCAGAGCGGCGAGCTGGTTCCGGAGGACGTCGGCCGTGCGGCCGGCGTCGCGCTCGGCGCGTCTCTCGCCAACGCAGTAGACGGGAGCGAGACCCTGCTCGGCGAGCCGCTCCATCTTTCGGGCGAACTCGGGCTCGCGTTCGCCCCGGAAGAGGCGGCGCTCGCTGTGGCCTACGAGGACGAGGGCGACCCCGGCGTCCTTGAGCATCGAGGCGGACACTTCGCCGGTGAACGCCCCCTCCTTCTCGACATACACATCCTGCGCCCCCAGCGCGATGCCCGTTCCGGAGAGCGCGGCGCGGACGCGGTCGAGAGCCGGGAACGACGGCGCGATTGCGAAGTCGACCTCTCGAGGCCGGGAAATTGCTACGAGCACGCGCGCGAGCTCCGCGGCGGCCGACGGCGTCTGCGTCATCTTCCAGTTCGCGACGAGGAGGCGGCGCCGGATGCTCAACGCAAGGCTTCCACGCCGGGAAGCTTCTCGCCCGCCACGAGGTCGAGCGAGGCGCCGCCGCCAGTGGACACGTGCGAGATCTTCGCGGCGAGGCCCGCCTCTTTCAGGGCCTCGACGCTCTCGCCGCCGCCGACGACGGTGAAAGCCGAGGAGTCCGCCAGAATCTGCGCGACGGCACGCGTGCCGGCGTCGAACGGCTTCGTCTCGAAGACGCCCATGGGCCCGTTCCAGAAAATCGTCTTGGCATCCCGGGTCATCCGCCGGAACATCTCGATCGTCTTCGTCCCGATGTCGAATGCGGCGGTGTTCTCGGGGATCGCGTTCATGGCGACCGTCTTGACGGCATTCGGTTCGCTTGCTCTCTCGAGCGAAGGCGCCACCACGAAGTCCGAGGGCAGGACGAGCTGAACGCCGCGCTCCTTGCAGCGGTCGATGATCTGCCGGGCGACGGGGACGCCCTCCTTCTCGAGCAGGGAGCCGCCCACCGGAAGGCCGAGCGCCGCGATGAAATGGTTTGCCATCCCCCCGCCCACGAGGACGACGTCCGCTTTCTCGACGAGGGCCTTGAGGGCCGCGAGCTTTCCCATGATCTTCGCGCCGCCGAGGATGGCGGCGAACGGCCGGTCGATCTCGGTGACGACTCTCGCGAGCGCCGTCAGCTCCCGCTCCATGAGCAGGCCCATCCCGCGCCTGTCCTTCGGGAAAAGAGCCGCCATCCCGGCGGTCGAGGCATGAGCGCGATGGGCCGTGCCGAACGCGTCGTCGACGTAGACCTCGGCGAGGGCGGCGAGCTCGCGGCAGAACGCCGGGTCGTTTCCCTCTTCGCCGGGGTGAAACCGCAGGTTCTCGAGGAGGAGGACACCGCCTGGCTTCAGGGTAGCCACGGCTTTCTCCGTCTCGGGGCCGACACAGTCGGACGCGAAGGCCACGGGCACGCCGAGGCGCGCCTCGAGCGTGCGTGCGACAGGGGCCAACGAGTACTTCGGGTCCTTTGCACCCTTCGCCTTCCCGAGGTGCGACGCGAGGACGAGACGGGCGCCCCTCTCCCTCGCGAGGTGGAGGGTGGGGAGCGCCTCGACGACGCGCGTGTCGTCGCGCACGACGCCGTCCTTGAGCGGCACGTTGAAGTCCACGCGCACGAAGACACGCTTGCCGTCGAGGTCGAGGTCCCGGATCGAACGCGGAAGGCCGGACATGAGTCCTCCTCTTTCGGAAGGTCGATCATCCGATCTTATGCGCCCCATGGCCTCTATAGTCTCGTCCGTGACGAAAGGCTCCGTTCCCGCTACAAGGGTCAGCCCATACTCCTATAAGGCCGGACGGCTGCGGCTCCTGGACCAGCGTCGCCTCCCGCACGAGGAGGTGTTCCTCGACTGCGAAAGCGCCGCCCAGACCGCCGAGGCCATCCGCGGGCTTGCTGTACGCGGCGCCCCGCTGATCGGCGTCGCCGCGGCCTACGGTCTCTGCGCGGAGGCGCACCGCGTGGCCGAGCGTGTCCCCGAAGACCTCGACGTCGCGCTTGCGCTCGGTGCCGAGAGGCTCGTTTCGTCACGGCCCACCGCCGTGAATCTCGCCTGGGCGGTCGGCCGGATGCGCACGGTGGTCGAGGCGTCATCGGGCGGCGCCGCGGGAGAGCGGATCTTTCTCCTCGAGGCCGAGGCCGACCGCATCGCCGAGGAGGATCGCCTAGCCTGCCTCGCGATCGGCCGCCTCGGCGCGGCGTGGCTCTCGGCCCACTGGTCCCTGACCTCCGGGATTCCGACAGTGCTCACGCATTGCAACGCGGGGGCTCTCGCAACCGCGGGGATCGGCACCGCGCTCGGAATCGTCCGGGCGCTCGCGGCCGAGGGTCCGGTCGCGATTCTCGCGGACGAGACGCGGCCTTTCCTGCAGGGCGCGCGCCTGACGGCATGGGAGCTGCGCGAGGACGGGCTCGACGTCACGCTCCTCCCGGACGTCGCGGCGGCCTCGCTGATCGCTCGTGGCCGGGTGCATGGCGTCGTCGTCGGCGCGGACCGCATCGCGGCGAACGGGGACGTGGCCAACAAAGTCGGGACGTACGGTCTCGCGCTTGCGTGCCGCGCGCACGGCGTGCCGTTCGTTGTGGCGGCGCCGACGTCGACGGTCGACCTCGCGACGCCAGATGGCGCGTCGATCCCGATCGAGGAGCGCGACGGGAGAGAGGTGCTCGCGCTGCCTCTTCCGGGGGGTGGCACGGCGTACCTCGCGCCCGCGGGAGTCGGCGCCCTCTATCCCGCCTTCGACGTGACGCCGGCCGTCCTAGTCGACGCGATTGTCACGGAGCGCGGAGTTTCCGAGCCTCCGCACGTCCGGGAGCTCGCGCGATTTGTTTCGCGATGACGAAGAACGGCCCCGTCGTCCTCGCGCTCGAGACGTCCTGCGACGAGACTGCCGTGGCGCTCGTCGACGGCGCGGGGCGCGTCCTTTCGTCCCGCATCGCATCGCAGGAAGACGCGCATCGCCTCTTTGGCGGCGTCGTTCCGGAGATTGCGGCCCGCGCGCACCTCGAGAACCTGCCTCCGCTCCTCGACGCAGTGCTCCTGGACGCCGGAGCGGCGCTCACGGACGTCTCCGTCGTCGCGGCCACGGCTGGGCCGGGCCTCGTCGGAGCGCTTCTCGTCGGCCTCTCGGAGGCCAAGGGGCTCGCGCTCGGCCTCGGAGTTCCCTTCGTTCCCGTCCACCACATCGAGGGACATGCTCTCTCCCCGTTTTTACCGACGGACGGAGGCGCGGCGGCCGCGGTGCCGGATGAGTTCTCGGCGCTCGTCGTTTCGGGCGGCCACACGCACGTCTTCGCATTCTCGGGCGTCCGGATCGAGCGCCTCGCGCGGACGCGCGACGACGCGGCGGGGGAAGCCTTCGACAAGGTCGCCAAGATGGCGGGGCTCGGCTACCCGGGCGGGCCGGCCGTGGACCGGCTGGCGCGGCGCGGCGTGGCGAGACGCCCTTTCGCGGTCGCGCACTTTAAGGACGGCTCTTCGGATTTCAGCTTCTCGGGCCTGAAGACGGCGGTCAAAGAGCGGCTATTGGAGCTCGGCCGCGCGCCGACGGCTGGAATTCCAAAGGGTCCGGAGCTTCGCGAGGGAGACGCGCCGCAGGGGCTTTGCGATCTGATGGCGGATGTGGAGGAGGCGATCGTCGCGCAGCTCCTCGACCGTCTCTCCCGGCTTCACGAGGTTCGACGGCTGGGTGTTCTCTCCGTGTCGGGCGGAGTCGCGGCGAACACGCTCGTGAGAGAGCGCATCCCGGCGTGGGGGCGGTCGCGCGGGGTGGACGTGAGGGTGGCCCCGCGACCTCTCACCGGCGACAATGCCGTGATGATCGCGTTCGCGGGGCTGAGAAGGCTCGCCCAGGGGCGCTTCGGGGAGGGGCTCGGCGCGGTGGCGCGCTCGCGCTGGCCGCTCGAAACGATAGAATAGAGGGCTCGCGAGCGGCCGGCCGGTCGCGCGTCACCTTCATCACCATTCATCACCAAAGGCTATGACCGATCCCTCGCGCATTCGCAATTTCTCGATCATCGCCCATATCGACCATGGGAAGACGACGCTTTCCGACCGGATCCTTGAGATTACGGGAGCGCTGACGGCCCGCGAGATGACCGAGCAGGTCCTCGACGACAACCCGATCGAGAAAGAGCGCGGCATCACGATCAAGGCGCGCTCGGTCACGCTGAAGTACCGCGCCGAGGACGGCCTCGACTACACGCTGAACCTCATCGACACGCCGGGCCACGTGGACTTTACGTACGAGGTGTCGCGCTCTTTGGCCGCGTGCGAAGGCGCGGTCCTCGTCGTCGACGCGACGCAGGGCGTCGAGGCGCAGACCCTCGCGAACGCCTACCTCGCGATCCACAACAACCTGACGATCGTCCCGTGCATCAACAAGGTCGACCTGCCCTCGGCCGTGCCCGAGATGGCCCGCGAGCAGATCGAGGAGGTCATCGGGATCCCCGCACGGCACGCCGTGCTCACGTCCGGCAAGGTCGGAACGGGAGTCCACGACCTGCTCGAGCAGATCGTGCACGACATCCCGGCGCCGGAGGGCGATCCCGCCGCACCGCTCAAGGGGCTCCTTTTCGACTCGTGGTTCGACGTCTACCGCGGCGTGACGTGCCTCGTGAGGGTCCACGAGGGAACGATCCGTCCCGGCATGAAGATCCGCATGATGGGAACAGGTCTCGGCGGTGAGGTGCAGGAAGTCGGGATCTTCAACCCGAAGCAGCAGGTCGTCCCGGAGCTGTCCGTCGGCGAGGTCGGCTACGTCATCGCCGGCATCAAGGACCTCCACGCCGCGAAGATCGGCGACACCGTTACGGAGGCCGAACGACCCACGGGCGAGGCATTTCCCGGTTTCCTCGACGTCAAGCCGATGGTCTTCGCGTCGATCTTCCCGACGGAGACGGACGCGTACGAGGATCTCCGCGACGCCATGGAAAAGCTTCGCCTGAACGACGCGTCGTTCACGTTCGAACCCGAGTCGTCGACGGCGCTCGGGTTTGGCTTTCGCTGCGGCTACCTCGGCCTCCTCCACATGGAGATCATCCAGGAGCGGCTCGAGCGCGAGTTCAATCTGTCGCTCATCACGACGGCACCATCCGTTCCCTATCTCGTGAAGACGACGCGCGGGCAGGAGCTCGAAATCTCGAATCCCGTGAAGCTCCCCGAGGTCCAGCTTATCGAGGAGATGAAGGAGCCGTACATCCTCGCGACGATCATCACGAAGGACGAGTTCCTCGGCGGGATCCTCGCCCTGGCCGAAGAACGGCGGGGCACGCAAGTGTCGCTCGAGTACGCGGGCACGCAGCGCGCCGTTCTCAAGTACGAGCTCCCGCTGAACGAGGTCATCCTCGACTTCTACGACAAGCTGAAGTCCCTCTCCCGCGGCTACGCCTCGTTCGACTATCAGCTCATCGACTACCGCCCGGGCGACCTCGTGAAGCTCGACATCCTCATCAACGGCGAACCCGTGGATGCCCTCGCGTTCATCGTCCACAGGGGCAAGTCGCAGACGAAGGGCCGGGCGCTCGTGGAAAAGATGAAGGAGATGATTCCGCAGCAGATGTTCGAGGTCGTCATCCAGGCGGCGATCGGCTCGAAAATCCTCGCCCGTTCGACGGTGAAAGCGCTGCGCAAGAACGTGATCGCGAAGTGCTACGGCGGGGACATCACGCGCAAGAAGAAGCTTCTCGAGAAGCAGAAGGAAGGCAAACGGCGCATGAAGAAGGTCGGCCGGGTCGAGCTTCCCCAAGAGGCTTTTCTTGCCGTTCTCAAGGTCGACTGATGACCCCGGTGGCCCGCCTCGTGGACACGGCGGAGGCCGTCCTCGTGGCCGCGGCGCTCGCCCTCGCCTTCAAGGGGTTCGTCTTCCAGATCTACCATGTGCCGAGCGCCTCGATGGAAGACACGGTCGTGGCGGGCGATTACGTCCTCGTGAACAAGTTTGCCTACGGCGTCCATGATGGTCCCTGGAAACGGGTTCTCCCGTACCGCGACCTGACGCGCGGAGACGTCGTCGTCTTCCGATATCCGCCCGAGCCGGAGCGCGATTTCGTGAAGCGCGTCGCCGGCCTGCCGCGAGACAGGGTGGCGATCGACGAGAAGACGCTCCGCGTGAACGGCGCGGTCGTGACCGAGCCCTACGTCGTGCATCGCGACGCGGGGACGTTCGGAGCCGGCGCGCCGCCGACCCTGAAGCGTCGCGACAACCTCGGACCGATCGAGGTCGAGGAGCGCCGATTTTTCGCGCTGGGAGACAACCGGGACGAGTCGCAGGATTCGCGGTTCTGGGGCTCCGTGCCCCTGGCGCATCTCGAGGGCCGCGCCGCCGTTGTCCTGTGGTCCGTCCGCGAGGGTTCACGGTCTTTTTCGGGTCGCGGAGCGGCGTTACGCCGTTTGATCGATACCGCGCTACACTTTTTGTCGCGGACTCGCTGGGAGAGAAGCTTTCACGCCATTCACTAGAGCGGGCTCGAACGCGCCGGAAGGAGAACAACATGAGGCAAGCTGCCAGGGAGTCCCGCCGGGGGGAAGGCGCTTTCGGGCTCGTCGTCGGGCTGGCGATCCTGTTCGTCGTCGTCGTCGGTCTCGTTCGGATCGTTCCGCTCCACATCCGCGGGAACGAGGTCCTGGATTCGCTGAACGAAGCCGCCAACTTCGGCGGCCTGAAGACGCCCGAGAAGCTTCAGATGGACGTCTACCTGCGCGCACAGGACTCGAAGGTGCCGCTCAAGCTGGAAGCGATCCGCGTGGAGCGCAGCGGCACGTACATCGCCATTTCGGCCAAGTATGAGCAGATGGTCGACGTCTTCGGTTACAAGTACGTATACCGATTCGACAAGCGGGTCGAGAAACCCGTCTTCTGATCCGGGATCGGCGGAACCGGTCCCGCGGGAACGATGACCCGCCGCCGCTCGCCGAGGTGCGTCTCGACGTGTGGCTGGACGTCTCGTGCCTCTTTCCGACGCGGTCGCAGGCGGCTGCGGCATGCACGGGCGGTAAGGTGCATCTGAACGGTCACGGTGCCGCGGCGCACCGGCCGCTGCGCGTTCACGACCGGCTCGAAATCACGTTCAAACGTGATCGACGGACGTTCCTCGTGAAGGGCCTCGCGGAGAGAAGCATTCCGAAGTCCCAGGCTCGCCTTCTCTACGAAGAAACGACACCGCCCCTCGCCCCCGAGATTCTCGAGGCGCGGCGGCTCGAGCGACTGCTCGCGCCGCGGCGGGACGAAAAGGGCGGCAAGCTCTCCAAGAAAGAGCGCCGCGACCGGGACAAGGCGCGTGGATGGTGACGACGGGGGGCGCCCGGATGGCCCGCGGCCAGGTTTGGCGCCTTCGGCTCTACGAGGTCGTCGTACTCGCCGATTTCGTCGTCGTCGCGTGGCTCATACGCCACCGGGCCCGGCTCGATCTGGACCTGTCGCGGACGCTCCGCGATCTTCCCGCCTTCGCGCTTTACGCGGCAAGCTTTCTTCTCGCCGGCCTCGTCCTGAGAAGCTTCTTCGTCGGGCGGCGCTCCGGCCGGCGGGCCTGGGTTCGGTTTCGAGCAGCGTTCCGGCCCGGTTCTCTCGTCGACCTCGCGCGCTTCCTCGTCATCGTCAGCCTCACGTCCTATGTCTACAGCTGGCTCAAGGCGACGCTGCCGCTTCTCCGACCAGACGTCCTCTTCGACGACGCTCTTTTTCGCGTCGAGACCGCGCTCCACTTCGGGGTGAACCCCGGACGTCTCCTGCAGGGGCTGTTCCCGTACGCCGCACTCTGGAAGGGGCTCGACGGCTGGTACGCGTTCTTCATCTATACGGTCATGGCGGGCCTCGGGTGGTTCGCGTCCGTCCTCTCGCGCCGGGACAGGGCCCGCTTTTCGACGGGCTTCGCTCTCCTCTGGGTCCTCGGCTCGTGGTGGTACTTCGCGATGCCGTCCCTCGGCCCGTGCTACGTCCTCCAGGACGATTACGCCGAGGTGCGGGCCTCGATGCCGATGCAGTCCGCGACCATGGATGTCCTCTTCGCGCAATACGGCCGCATCCGGGCCTTCCGCCGGCACCCGGAAGGCCTCGACGTCTCTCCGTATCTCGGCATCGCAGCGATGCCGTCTCTTCACGTGGCGGCGCAGGCCTTTCTCGCGTTCTTCGCGCGGCGGCGGTCGCGGACGCTGTTCCTCCTCTATTCCGCGGCGACGGCCCTCACGATATTCGCGGCCGTGGTCAGCGGGTGGCACTACGCCATCGACGTCTACGCCGGGCTTCTCCTCGCATGGGGATGCGTCCGTCTCGGCGAGCGCTTCGGCTGAGCGCGTAACATCGATTCTCGATGCGCATCATCCTTTTCACGGGCAAGGGCGGGGTCGGCAAGACGACCGTCGCGGCCGCGACGGGACTCGACCTGGCGGCGCGCGGCTTCAAGACGCTCGTCATGTCCGTGGACGCGGCCCACTCCCTCGCGGACGCATTCGACCGCGACGTCGCCCTCACCGACCACGGGCACGGGACGCCCATCGCCGTCTCCGAGAACCTCTGGATCCAGGAGGTCGACGTCACCGAGGAGATCGGCCGCCACTGGAAGGACATCTCGGGGTACATCACGACGCTCCTCGCGGTCACGGGTGTCGAGGAAGTGCTCGCCGAGGAGCTCGCGATCTTCCCCGGGATGGAGGAAGTGTCGGCGCTTCTCTACGTTAACCAGTACGCGCGCGAGAAGGCGTTCGACGTTCTCATCCTCGACTGCGCGCCCACGGGGGAGTCTCTCCGGTTCGTCTCCCTTCCGCCGACGCTCGACTGGTACATGAAGAAGCTCTTCCGGCTCGAGCGGTCGATCCTCAAGGTCGCGCGTCCCGTCGCGAAAAAGATGACCGACCTCCCGCTCCCGCCCGACCGCTACTTCGACAACGTCCAGTCGCTCGCACAGAAGCTCGAAGGGGTGGACGCGCTCCTCAAGGACCCGAAGACGACGACCGTACGCCTCGTGACGAACGCGGAGAAGATCGTCATCAAGGAGACGCAGCGCGCCTTCATGTACTTCGGCCTGTACGGGTTCACGGTGGACGCCGTCATCGTGAACCGGCTCTTGCCGGAGGGGGTCCACGATCCGTTTTTCGACAAATGGCGGAAGACCCAGGCGCAGTTTCTCGAGGAGGCGCGCGGCTACTTCGATCCCGTGCCGATCTTCACCCTGCCCTTGAGGGACGACCAGGTGCTCGGCTCCGCGGCGCTCATCGCCCTCGGACGGGATCTCTGGGACACGAAGAACCCCGTTGAGTCCTTCCGCTCGGACCCGCCCTACCGCTACACAAAGAAGAACGGGAGGTACGTTCTCACGCTCGACCTCCCGTTCGTCGACAAGAACGAAGTCGACCTCGCGATGGCCTCGGGAGATCTCGTCGTCCGGATCGGGAACGTGCGCCACCACATTCCCGTGCCGCGCATGCTCGCGGGCTTCTCGCCTGCCGGCGCGAAGGTCGAGAATGGACGGCTCACGGTACGCTTCACAAGCCCGGAGGCACGCTGATGGCGAGAAAAACGAAAGAGAAGGATCCGCTCGAGAACGACTTCGGCCCCGGCGTGGCCTCGCGCGCGACCTCGGGTCCGATTCCAGGCCTCGCCTGCGCGGGCGATGGCTGCCTCTTCAAGCCCGCGGCCGACCTCGTGGCAAAATTCTCCTTGCGCCTCGCGCGGGGGCACGGGAGCTCTCTCTCCCGCGCGGCGACCTCGGGCATCGAGTTCATGAAGGCCCTCCGCGATTTCCTCGACGAGGAGATCGCCCTCGCCGAGCGCGCCGCGGGGGCCGGCGGAAGGCCTCCCCGCTACGAGAAAATCAAGGTGGATTGATGCGCCCGCTTACCCGCCGATCGCCGACGGCCGCACGCCCGCCCTGACGTTCAGTGTGCCGTCGGGGCGGAAATCGCCGTCGCAATCTCGGCGACGACGGCCCGCGCGGCGGCGGCCGGGTCGGGTGCGCCCGTGATCGGGCGGCCCACGACGAGGAGATCCGCGCCCGCACGGATCGCGTCGCCTGGTGTCGCCACGCGTTTCTGGTCGCCGCGGGGGGCACCCGCCGGGCGCACGCCGGGGACGACGAGGAAGAAGTCCCTCCCGCAGGCGGCGCGGATCGAGGCAATCTCGTCTGGCGAGCAAACGACTCCGTCGAGGCCCGCGCGGCGCGCGAGCACTGCGAGGCGAAGCGCGGCCTCGCGCGGAGACCCGGCGAATCCGACCGCGTGAACAGAGGCTGCGTCGAGAGACGTCAGAACCGTCACCGCGATGAGCTTCGGCGCGGGCAGGCCCGCCTTCGCGGCGGCGGCGCGGCCCTCTTCGGCGAACGCCTTCATCATTTCGGTCCCGCCCGCGGCGTGGCAGTTCACGATCGCGGCGCCGGTGCGGGCCGCTGCGGCGGCCGCGCGACCCACGGTGTTCGGGATGTCATGGAGCTTCAGGTCGAGGAACACGTCCGCGCCCGCGGCCACGACCTCGCGTACGAGGGCGGGACCCTCCGCGACGAACGCCTCGAGGCCGAGCTTGAGGACGCCGGCCTCCGGCGCGACGCGGCGGGCCATCGCGAGGAGCTGGGCGCGATCGGGCAGGTCCAGCGCGACCGCTAGCCTTCCGCGCGGCGTCTCGTCGATCCGGCTCATGAGAAAAAATGGTCGGGCCGGGGCCGCGTTTTCAGGGTCCCGACGAGATCGGAGACACGCGAGACGCCGTGATTCGAGCACCACACCGAGAGCTCCTTCACGAGACGGCCCGCGAGGGAAGGATCGCGGAAGTTCGCGGTTCCGATCTGGACCGCGTTCGCGCCGGCGATGAGGAACTCGACGACGTGCCCGACGGTCTCGATTCCTCCCATCCCGAAGATCGGCACCTTCGGCAGCGCCTTCCGGACTTCCCACACCATGCGGAGCGCGATGGGTCGGATCGCGGGTCCCGAGAGGCCGCCGGTCGTGAACCCGATCTTCGGCGTGCGCGTCTCGAGGTCGATCGCGAGGCCGACGAGCGTGTTGATCAGAGAGAGAGCATCCGCTCCGGCGTCCACGGCGGCCCGCGCGGACGCCACGATGTCCGTCACGTTTGGCGAGAGCTTGACGATGAGCGGATGGCCCGTCGCCGCGCGGATTCTCTTCACGAGGCCGGCGAGCGCGTCGGGGTTGTTCCCGAATATCATTCCTCCCTTGACCACGTTCGGGCAGGAGACGTTCATCTCGATGGCGGCGATGCGGCGATCGGTCCCGATCCTTTCGACGACCGCCACGTAGTCGTCCTCGGTGTCTCCCCAGACGTTCGCGATCACGGTCGCGCCGAGGCGCGCGAGTTCGGGAAGCTTGCCTTCGAGGAACGCATCCACCCCCACGTTTTGCAGCCCGATCGCGTTCAACATTCCGGCGTCCGTCTCGCAGATGCGCGGCGGCGGATTGCCGTGGCACGGGCGGCGCGAGAGCCCCTTGACCGAGATGGCACCGAGCTCCGCGAGGTCGAGGTATTCCGCGAACTCGAGGCCGTAGCCGAACGTGCCCGAGGCCGTTCCGATCGGGTTCCGGAGGCGCAGCCGGCCGAAGGCCGTGGAAAGGTCGACGTTCATGACGTCACGAGCCTCAAAGCCGGGCCCAGTCGATGAGAGTGGGCGGGACGCACGGGCCCTCCTTGCAGATCGTCCCGAAGCGCCCGTCCGTCATCGGAACCACGCAGCCGAGGCAGACGCCGAAGCCGCAGGCCATCTCGGACTCCATCGCGAAGGAGCCTTCGAGCTCCGCATCCGCGAGGAGCCGGGCGAGCGCGCGGAACATCGGGAGGGGGCCGCAGGCATAGGCGCGGCGGTAGCGCGCGCCACCCGCGAGCGCGTGGGTGAAGAGGTCGGTGACGAGGCCACGCCGCCCGAGCGAGCCGTCGTCCGTCGCATAGCGGCACCGGTGGGAGCCGAGAAACCGCTCGAACTCGGCGCGCTTCAGGATGTCGTTCTCGTTGCGTCCGCCGTAGAAAAGATCGGCGGCGATCCCGTGCGCGGCGAGCGTCCGCGCGAGCAGCACGAGGGGGGCCAGGCCGATCCCGCCCGCCACCAGGGCGACGCGGTCCGTCGGGAGGAGGTCGCGGATCGGAAACGGGACGCCGAGCGGGCCGAGGACCGGGAGCGGCGTCCCTTCGGCGAAGCGGGCGAGCGCCGCCGTCCCGACGCCGACGATCTTGACGACGAACTCCAGCGCGGGAACGCCCGCCACCGTTGTGACGTCCGCGATGGAAAACGCGCGCCGGAGATAGGGGCGCAACCCCTCGCCGGCCTGAATCATCGCGAAATGCCCGGCCTCCGTCAGTGGCCCAATCGATCCCGCCGACAGAAACAGCGAATAGTGCTGCTCGTCGTAGTGAGTCGTCCTGAGGACGCGGAGGGACTCGTTGACGGCCATCGGGAAGAAGGCGAGACTCGCCGGGCGCGGATTATGAGCGAGGGCCGACCGGCGTACCACCTTCCTCTCGGAGGAGCGCTCTTCGGCCTCGCGGCGGGCGACCTCCTGCTGGGCCTGAATTCGGAACTGCTGCGCTTCCTTCCTGCCGCGCGCCTTCTGCTGGTCGCGGCCGCATCGGGAGCGCTCCTCGCCGCGCCGCTGGCACTCTGGACACGCTGGACACGCGCGCGACGCCCTTCGCGTGCCGGCACGGCCTGGAGCGCCTCACTGTTCGCGGCGTTTGGCGTGTTCGTCGAGTTCCAGCGGCAGGCTCTCCACGACTTCGTTCCCGCAGGGGCCCGACGCGTCCTGGTCGCGACGGCGCTCGCGGCATTTCTCTCGGCGGCCGTTCTCGCGGCCCGCGCCCTTCGCAGCGGGCCCAACGCCGGAACGCTCCCTATTCTGATCGCCCTCTTCCTGCTCGCGCCCGCCCTCGGCAGGCGCGAGCCAGAGCGCCCTTCGCTCGGGGTCACGAACGTGCCGCGCCGCGCACCGCGGCGGAATCTCCTCGTCGTCGGCCTAGAGGGGGCTTCGTGGGACCTTCTCACCGCCTATGCCTCGGAGGGGGTGATGCCGGTCGTCGCGCGGCTCCTGCGCGAGGGGGCGGCCGGACCGCTCGCTCCGCTCTCTCCCTACGACAGAGCCGCTCTCTGGACCACGGCCGCGACGGGCAAACGTCCGCTCAAGCACGGCGTCGTGTCGTCGCGCTGCTACGAGACGCCCGGTGGAACGCTTCGTCTCCTCCCCGTCCTGCCCGGCGGGGCCGTTCCGGGCGGCGCGCGCCCGGCGGCGGACGCGGCGGCGGCGCGCCGCAGCCTGACGTTCTGGGAAATCCTCGCCTCTCGCGGCCACGAAGCGGCCGTCCTCGGCTGGCCCGCGTCGTCGCCGGCGCGGGAGGGACTCGTCCTCTGGGCGAGCGACGCCTTCTTCGACGGAGGCTCGGGCGAGAACACGGCGCTCCCCGCCGGGGCCGCGGCGCGGGCGCGTCTCTTCCGCGTTTCCGCAGACGGTCTCGACCGTCCGCTCGCGCGCTCGCTCGTTCCGGACGGGCTCGCCACGGGCGAGGCCCGGCGCTCTCCTCTTCGGGGAGCCGCGCGTGATCTCACGGTCATCGGGGCGGCACTCGCGGCGCTGCCGGGCGGGCCGCGAAACGTCTCGGCCGTCGTTCTCGCGGGCCTCGTGGAGGTGAGCGGCCTCTTCGGAGCCGCGGGCGATGCGCGGTACTGGGGGCTCTCCGTTCCGGAGGCGGAGGCGCGGGCCGCCGCGCTCAGGGCCTATTACAGATTTCTCGACGACCTGCTCGGGGAGACTCTGGAACGCGAAGGCCAGGATCGCACGATCTGCTTTTTCGCTCCCGTCTCATGGGGCCCCCCGCCGACGCTCGAAGCCGTCTCGCGGTTCCTCCGCGGAAAGACGCCCGCGGCGAGCCCCGATGCCGCGCGGGACGGCTTCGTGCTCTTCGCAGGAGCCGGCGTGAGGTCGGGCGTGCGCCTCACGTCCGCGAACGTCCTCGATCTTGCGCCGACGCTGCTCGTCCTCGCGGGCGAGCCCATCGCGCGGGACATGGACGGACGCGTCCTCGCCGAGGTGTTCGACGAGAGGTTCACCGAGTCCGCGAGCGTTCCGATCGTGTCGACGTTCGAGGCGGCGGGACCGCAATGAACGGAGCGGGGAAAGGAACGCGCGCGGCTCTCGTCCTCGCTCTTGGTGCGCTCGGCGTCTTTCTGCGTGTGGTCAAGGCCGGAGACTGGCCGGCGGGACCATGGCTCGACGAGCTCTACTTCCTCCGTGCCGCGCGGCTTTCGGCCGTCGAAGGCTTCTGGTCCCTCTTTGGCACGACGCCGATGCACCCACCGGATTTTCTTTTCTCGAACGGGTGGCGTTACTATCCGAGCGGCCTCTTTCTCTGGCCGCTCGCGGCCGCCGACCGGCTCGCGGGCGGGGGCATGTCCTCGGTTCGGCTCATTGCTCTCGGCTCCGGCGTCCTCCTGTTTCTCGCGTCGCTCGCGCTCGCGACTGAAGCCACGCGCGAACGACCGCGCGCGCTTCTGCCGGCGGCCGTCCTCCTCGCGACGTCACTCTGGCTTCTGACGCAGGCGAGGTGGGCGTGCGACGTGGTCTTGACGTCGGCGGTCGTGACCGCCGGCGCCGCGGCAGGCCTTAGGGCCTGGAGGCGCTCTTCTCCCGCGTGGGCGATCGCGTCCGGAGCCCTGTTCGGACTTGGCGCCGCGGGATACGCCTCGGGACGCCTCGCTCTCGCGCTGCCGGCGGCCGTCCTCGCAGCTGCCTGGGCCTCAGGACATCGCGCCCTGCGCCGCATGGCGCTCATCGCGCTTCTCGCGGAGGTTGTCGTCATCGCCCCGCTCGCGCTCACATACGTGCGGCATCCGGAACGCCTGACGGCGCACGTTCGTGATCTCTCGATTCTCGCCCGGCCTGCACCCGATGCGGGGCGGGCCTTTTTCGCGAACGTCCGCGACTACGCGGCGCTGTTTTTCGTGCATGGGGATGCGATCGCCCGGCACGGCGACCCGGACCGTCCCGTCGTCCTCGCAGGCGTGGGTGCCCTCCTCGTGGCAGGCGCTGCGGTCGGCATCGTGCGCGCCGGCGTCGAACGCCTTTTCCTCCTCCCCATCGCGGTCTTCCTCGCGGGTGGACTCCTCGCGCGCGATACGGAAAGCGCGAACGCGAGCCGAATCTCGCTTGCGGCCCCTTTCGTTCTCACGCTCGCGGCGCTCGGGGGCGCCGCTCTCGTGGAGTCGCTTCCAGCGCGCGACCGGCGTGCCGGGGGAGCGTCCCTTCTCGGTCTCGTGCTCGTGACGGCCCTTCTAGACGTATCGGGCTTCGTTCGCTGGATTGCCGCGCCACATGTGGGGAACAGCTTCGGCGTCGCGGAGCGCCGCCTCAGCGAGGCGATCGAGACGGAGCGGCGCCGCTCTCCGTCCGAGATCCTCGTGCACCCGGTTCGCGCCGCCCGAAACGTGTACGTCGTCGACGTTCTTCTGGGCCGGCCGGACGATGGCGGACGCCATGCCGTGAGCATCGGGACGGCGGGCGTCGAGACGGCCTGGACGCGCGTTCCCGAGGGCGACGTGCTCTTTGCGGCGGACGGATCTCCCGAGGTCCGAAGGACGGTGGCGAGCCTGGACGGCACCCTCGTCGCGCATGCGGATCCGGAGGATGGCGGGTTGCCGTGGGCGCTCTACCGGATTCCGCATGAGGCGGCCGCGTCTGCTGCTCTGCGCGCCCTCGGCGGGCTCGCCCGAGTGTCCGCGCCGGGCGGAAATTTCTTCGCGTCCGAAGATGGTGTTTACGTCTTTACGACGCAAGGCGCCATGAGGGTCGCGCTTGATGACCACGTGCTTTTCGACGGGAACGCCGGCGGTCACGTCGCGCTGCGCCTCGCGAAGGGCCGGCATCTACTCGAAGCAGAACGGCGCCGACCCTCGGCCGGCCTCCTCGTCGTGGCGCCGGACGGTTTCGCCCTCCCGATGGGAGACCTGGATCCGCCTTAGCGCTCTGCCATCAGGGCGCCAGGGCACGCGCGAGCGCCGCGTGGAACGCAGCGGGTGTCTCGAGTGGACCGTCGTGGCCGGCGCCCGCGAGGACGACGAGGCTCGCCCCGCGCATCTTCGAGGCGGCCTGGCGAGCGCCGGCGAGAGGGAAGAGTGTGTCCCTCTCGCCCCAGATGAGCGTCGTCTGTGCCGGCAGGTCGGGGAGGCGCGGGAGGAGGCCGTCGGCTTCGGCGAGGCGCGCGACCGTGAGGGCCGCCGTGCCCGAACCATAGTTCCTACCGAATGCGTCGAGGATGAATCCGAGGGAAGGCGCTGGCTTTCGGAAGAAAAGAAGGCCGAAGATCCGCCGGGCGCCCGCGCGGTCCCGCGGAAGAACGCGCGCGCGTTCGACCTCCGCGTCCTCGGGAAGCGTCAAGCCCGCCGCGTCCACGAGGACGAGGCGGCCGACCATCCAGGGAAACTCCAGCGCGTACCAGCCGGCCGTCCAGCCGCCTAAGGAGTGGCCGACGAAGTCGAACTTCTCGAGCGCGAGAGCGCGTGCAAGCGCGTCCATTGCGGCCACGCGGCCCCGAAGTCCGAAGCCGGCGGGTACGCGCGGCGGCGCGCTGTGGCCGGAGCCCGGCGCGTCGGGAAGGATCACGGTGCGGCCGTGCCGGGCGAGGAAGCGCGCCGCATCCGTCCAGTAGGTTGCGTCGGCTCCGAGGCCGTGCAGGAGGACGACGGGCCGTTCCGCCGAGAGCGGTCCGAGGACGAAGGTCGAAAGCGATGTTCCGTCGTCTGCGGCGAAGACCTCTCTCCGCGCGCCCGAGAGGAAGAGGCGTTTCTCCTGAATCGCGCGGTAGACGGGGAGCGGATCGACGGCAAGCGCACCGAGAAAGAACGAGCCGACGAAGGTGAGCGCGGCGAGAGCCCATGGCAGGAGCGGAACCTGCCTCCGCATCGGCCTCTCAGTACGCGACGAGCGACCGCAGCGCCGCGAGGATGTCCTCGCTCTGCGGAAGCGTGGCGCTCTCCAGCTGCGGAGCGTAACCGCAGAACACGTCCTTCGCCGCCACGCGCCTCACGGGCGCGTCGAGCCATGGGAAGAGCTCGTCCGCGGCGCGCGCGGCGATCTCGGCCCCGAAGCCGTGCGTCTGCCAGTCTTCGTGCACGACGAGGAGGCGGTTCGTCCGCTTCACGCTCTCGGCGATCGCCTCGAAATCATAGGGCGCGAGTGAGCGCAGGTCGATGATCTCGGCGTCCCGGCCGTCTTCCTCCGCCAGGCGGGCCGCCGCGACCACGCTCCGGAACACCGTGGCTCCATAGGTCACGATCGTGGCGTCGGTCCCGGGCCGCACGGTCTTCGCCTTGCCGAAGGGGACCATGAAATCCGGGCCCGGGTAGCGGCCCTTGTTATGCGTCTGCCGGTACAGGTGCTTGTGCTCGAGGAAGAGCACGGGGTCGTCGCAGCGGATCGCCGTGCGGAGGAGGCCGTTCGCGTCGAGAGCGTTGGACGGCATGACGACGCGAAGCCCCGGGATGTGCGCGAAGGTCACCTCGCCCGACTGCGAGTGGTAGGGGCCGCCGCCGGTCAGATAGCCGCCGATGGCGACCCGGATGACGACCGGCGCGCGGAAAGACCCGCCCGAGCGCCAGCGTGTCGTCGCGAGCTCATCGCGAATCTGAAGCATAGCGGGCCAGATGTAGTCGAAGAACTGGATCTCGACGACGGGCTTGAGTCCGCGCGCGGCCCACCCGATCGCGCGCCCGACGATGCCCGCCTCCGCGAGGGGCGAATTGAAGACGCGCGCGGGCCCGAACGCCTTCTGGAGGCCGGCCGTAACCTTGAAGACGCCGCCCTTCCCCTTGCACTCTTCGAGCACGTCGGCGCGGCTCGCGTCCGCAACGTCCTCGCCCCAGATCGCGATGCGTTGGTCGCGCGCCATTTCGTCGCGAAGCGCGGCATTGATGAGATCGACCATCGTCGTCGGTTCGCCCGCGAACGCCGGCGAGTCCTCCGTGTCGAAAGCGGCAGACGCCGGGTCGACATCTTGGGACACGATGTTGAGGGAGACGGCTTCGGGGCCAGGCTGCGGGTGGGCGAGGGCCTCGTCCGCGGCGGCGTTCACGACGGTATGGACCTCCTCGCCGAGCGCGATGAGCTCGTCGGCGGTCGCGAGACTCTCCTTCACGAGAAAGGCTGCGAAGACCTCGAGCGGGTCGCGGGCCAGGTCCTTCTTTCGTTCCGCCTCGGAGCGGTAGAGCCTCTCGTCGTCCGAGAGGGAATGCGAATACGTGCGGACGACGTGCGCGTGGACGAGGGACGGCCCCTTCCTCTCTCGCGCGTACGCAAACGCGTACCGAATCGCGTCGAACGAAGCGAGGAAGTCGCAGCCGTCCGTCTCGGCGACGAAGAGAGCGGGATAGGAGCGCACGAGCTTCGAGATGGAGCCGCCGGGGGTGTTCACTTCGACGGGCACCGAGATCGCATAGCCGTTGTCTTCGACGACGAAGACGACCGGGAGCTTCGAGACGCACGCCGAGTTCAGCGCTTCCCAGAATTCTCCTTCCGCCGTCGCTCCCTCGCCGATCGTCACGACGACAATCTCGTCCGCCGCCGCGCTTTGGACGGCGCCGAGGAGGCCGGCCGCGCCGGACGCACCCTCGCGCTGGAGATACCGGCCGGCTTCGGCCGCGCCGACGCCCGGCAGGCACTCGGTGGCGGTCGGCGAGGAGGTCGTGAAGATGCGGAGCCCGGCGGAGCCCCAGTGCGAGGGCATCTGTCGCCCGGCGGACGCCGGGTCGACGGCGGCTCCGACGGCCTGCAGGAACATGTCTTTAGGGCTCACGCCGAGGCCGAGGCAGAGCGCGCGGTCGCGGTAGTACGGGAAGAGCCAGTCCGAGCCCTTCCGCATCTGGAAGGCAATCGCCGTCTGGACGGCCTCGTGCCCGGCTCCCGAGATCTGGAAGAAGATGCGGTTCTGGCGCTTGAGCTGGATCTCCTTGTCGTCGATCCGGCGGGACGTGACCATGTTCCGGTACGCCCGGAGCAGGTCCTCGCGCGACAGGCCTTCGTACTGGTCCGCCTGGGGCGGCGCGATTTCCGTCGCCATCGCGCGGAGATTACCGGAAAACGGCGTGCCAGTCCGAATGCGGCACGCGATTCTCGACGATCCAGCCGCGCAGGAGCTCCCTGTAGGTACGCGGCGCGATGCCCTCCTGCGTGAAGAAGGGCTCAAGGGAGGCGTTCAGGGCGGGGAGGCGGTAGAAAGGAACAGCCGGAAAGTAATGATGCTCGAGGTGGAGATTCGACCAGAGGTAGACGAACTCCCAGAGCGGCGCGCGTGCCATCCGCGTGCCCCACTTCGCGGGCTCCGCGGGCACGATGTCGTAGTGCTGCCCGAGGCGGTTGAGAGCGAAGGCGGGCGGGAAGACGAGAAAGACCGGCACGAGGTAGAGCCAGACGAGCCGCGCGGCACCGCCGAAGAAGAAGATCGCGGCCGCGGCGGCAAGGTGCAGCCCGATCGCCGCGAGGCGCTCGCCCCTGATCCTTTGCTGGAGCGTCTCCGGATAAGTGGCGGTCTCCTTTCCGGCCGCGCGGAAGTAGATCGGGAAGAGCGCCGGTGTCGCGTAGAGCAGCTTCAGCCAGCGCACGTTCTTCTTCGGAGAGAGGTGCGCGCGCTTCGGGTCGTCCGTGAAAGAGCCGAGCTCGGCGTGGTGGTCGAGGTGCCAGCGCGTGAACTGCGCCGGTGAGATGCCGGAGGGGAGCGCGTAGAGGAGGCCGAGGATGCGGTAGGCGCGCGGGCGGTCGCCGTCGTAAACCGTCTTATGGACGACCTCGTGAAGAAGAACGGTCCCGTCGAAGACGACGAAGCCGAGGACGAGCGCGCAAGGGATCCGTACGAGCAGGCTCTCGAAGTGCCAACCGAGCGCGAACGCGCCGGCGAAGAGGACGAGCTGGCGCAGCACCACCGCGAAGTGCCGGGTGGGGCTCTTCCGGTGGAGCTCCTTCAGGACCTCGTTCGGCACGGCAGCCGCGAGCCGCTTCCGGAGGTCCCCGATCGCGCTGTTGTAGTACCCGGACTTCATTGCCCCAAGGTTACGTCAACGTCCGGCGCGGTCGACGTATTCCCCGGGGTGTCCTGGGACCCTCCGACTTCTTCCGCGACGAGATAGAGCGGGCGCCCCTTCACCTCGTCGTAGATCCTTCCGAGATACTCCCCGAGGACGCCGATCATGAGGAGCTGCACGCCGCCGAGGAGGAGGATCCAGCCCATGAGGGTCGTCCAGCCGCGCTCGTTGATCCCGAGCACCTTGAGCGCGACGACGACGACGATGTAGAGGAACGCGAAGAAAGACACGGCAAAACCGAGCCACGTCGCGAGCTGAAGAGGAACGTGGCTGAACGACGTGAGGCCGTCGAGCGCGAACCGCAGCATCTTGCGAAGGGGAAACTTCGTCTCCCCCCGTGTCCGGGGCGGCCGCACGTACAGAACGCCCGTCTGGCGGAATCCCACCCACGCCGTCATGCCGCGGATGAAGCGGTGCCGCTCGCGCAGGCGCCGGAACGCGGCGACGGCCCGGGGGCCCATGAGGCGGAAGTCGCCGACGTCGACGGGGATGTCGACGTTCGTCCAGCGCTTGAGAAGCCGGTAGAAGACGTGCGCGGTCCAGAGCTTGAAAGCGCTCTCGCCCTCCCGCTTGCTGCGTTGCGCATAGACGACCTCGTACCCCTCGTCGACCTTCTTCAGCATCTCGGAGAGAAGCTCGGGCGGGTCCTGCAGGTCCGCGTCCATCACGGCGACGACTCGGCCGCGCGCGGCGTCGACCCCCGCGGTGAGCGCCATCTGGTGGCCGAAATTGCGGGAGAACCGAAGCGCCCGGACGCGTGGGTCCCGGCGCGCGAAGACGGCCATCTTCTCGAACGACGCGTCGCTCGAGCCGTCGTCCACGTAGACGATCTCCCACGTGCGAGACGTGGCCGTGAGGGCGCGTTGGAGCCGGTCGTTCAGCTCGTCGAGGTTCTCGACCTCGTTGAAAACGGGCAGCGCGACAGAGATGTCCGGACGGTTCACGAGGGGCTCTTCGCTTCCGAGGGTGCGTCCACGGTGGACGCAGGCGCGGGCGGCGGGGGCGGCGCCGTGGCCGGACCCGTCCGCCGGAAGACCGTTACCCAGACGGAGCCGATCGGATTGTTGCCGTCGGCGCGGTCCCAGGTCTCCCGCGTGAAGACGTAGAGGAGAAGCTGTTTGAGGTTCGGCCGGAGCGGCGAGAGCGACGTGTCGGGAATCCACCAGGCGCGGAACGGCACCCGATCGCGCTTGTAGGCCGGCCCGAGGATCTCGGCCTGCTTGTCGGCATCGACCTCGTCGCACAGGACGATCGGCGGACGCAGATCGCCTTTCGGGGCCTGCCAGTTCACCGGGGCCCTGCGGACGTACCAGCTCATCGGCCAACCCGCTTCTCCCGAGACGATGGCGGCGGGCACCTCACCGACCTTTCCGTACGCGAGGATTTCGTCCACGATCGCCAGCAGCTCCGGACAGGTCTGGACCTGAATCGTCGATTCCGCCTTGCGTGAATTGGGCGTGAGGACGGGATAGACGAAGGAGAGGGTCACCGCGGTCAGGAGGGACGCGGCCGCCACCGCCGCGCCGCCGAGGCGCGCGCGCGAACCCTTCTCCGCGAGGAGAGCCCACGCGGCGCCGGCGAGCGGCAGGAAGGGGAGCACCTGGTGGACGATGAGCCAGCCCGCCTTCTCGCCGAGGTAGGCGTACATCGCGACGGACGAGAGCGACCAGCCCGCGAGGAAGCGCTCGGCGAACGTGAACCGGGACCAGCGCGTCGCGATGAGTGCGAGCGCCGGAAGAACGATCGCGAACTCGTACTGCAGGAGACGGGGCAGGTAGAACGTCTTCGGGCCGCCGACGCGCTCCATCTTGTGCTGGCCCCACCAGTAGGAGATGGCGTCGAAGACGGGATTTCCCGATTCGGGGTGGACGAGGAAGAAGGTGTAAAGAACCTCCGACACGCAGAAGAATAGGAGGAGGGCGCCGAGGAGCGGCACGGTGTGCGCTTCGAGCCAGTCGATGAGGCGGCGAAGCCGGTTCCACACGTCAAGCCCGCGTCCGGGCTCGGCCCACGCGGCCGCGACCGAGGGCACCATGAGCGCGAGTAGGACGTAGAAGTTCTCCTTCGACGCGAAAGCGACCGAAGCCGAAAGGGAGGCGAAACAAAGATCGCGCAGGCGCCCGCGCGCGAGGTACTGGTCGAGCCAGAGGAAGAGTCCGGCCGTGCCGACAAGACTCCAGACGTCATCGCGGCAGAAGCGCGTGTAATAGAGGAGGTTTGGCGAAAATGCGGCGAGGGCGCCCGTGGCAAATGCCGTTCCGGAGCCGAAGCGCCTTCGCAGGAGCAGCGCCATCGCCGACAAGGCGACGCCCGCGAGCGCCGGAGCGAGGCGGGCCGTGAAGTCGGACGTTCCGTCCCACGTCCTGGCGGCCGCGAATCCCGTCAGGAAGCCGACCGCCTTACCGACGACGGAAGAGACGGCGAAGGCAGCCGAGACCGCGAGGTACTGTACCGGTCCGTGGTAGACGGGGTCGTACTTGTACGTGCCGTCCTGCAGGAGGTGCAGCGCGGCCCAGGCGTGGATGGCCTCGTCGTGGTGGAGCGCGTGCGATCCGAGCTGCACGAGGTGGAGAAGCATCGAGAGCGCGAAAAGCGCAATCCAGGCCTTTTTCTCGAGTTCCGAGAACGGCGGTTCGGCGGCGGAGCGGAGGCCGGCTTCGTTCATTTCAGGATCTCGTAGACCGCGGCGTCGCCGGCCGCGAACGCGCGATGGAAGTTGGCGCGCATCGGGAATGCGCTCGGGCCGAAGTCACGCTTCTCGAGGGCGCCGACGAAGACGTAGCGCACCTTATAGCGATGCAGGAGGTTGAACACGGCCTCGGAGTCTTCGGAGGAGTAGATCGTCCGGAGGGCGTCCTTGCGGGCCGTCGTCTCGGCGAGAAAACGGCCGCCGCGCCACAGGCCTTCGTGGTTCTCCCAGCCGAGGACGATCGGAATTCCCGTGGCGGCCCCGATGCGCCCGTAATCCGTGTAGGCGTTGCCGGTCGCCTCCGCGAGGACCGCGCCGTCCACGGCGTGGGAGCGGAGCCAGAAAATTGTGTCGCGGTCACCGGGCGCCTCGCGCTTCATCCAGCCGAGTCCGTCCAGCCCGTCGAGGGGGCCGGTCCACTTCGCGCGGAAGACGATCGCCGCGAGCGGGTGGGCGAGGGCGCCGACGAGGGCAACGGAGACGGCGATGCGAACGAAGACGCGCGCGTGTCTCGTGGCGAGCGCGAGCGGCAGGAGAAGCGCTCCGCCGATCACGAGAAGAGGCCAGGCTCCCATGAAACACTTGAAGACGGTGTTCATGCGGCGCATCTGCTCGCCGTAGGTGTCGGAGACGAGGACGACGTCCGGCACGGCCGCGAGGACTGCGCCCGATGCGGCCAGGAGAAGCCCGGCCCGGATCGCCCCGGCAGGCGGCGCGGGATCTCCGGGCGACGTCTCCTTGAGAAGCAGCCAGAGCACGCCGGCGGCGAAGCCAGCCGCAAGAGAAAAGACTGGCTTTTTCGTGAGAACGGTGAGCGCGAGAGCCAGCGCGGGAAACACGCACGCGGCGACGAGCGCCCGGTCGGCGCGCGCCTGGCTGCGGACGAGGGCGATCCCGAACGCGAGGGCCGGAATCACCGCAAGGACGCCGAAATGAAGGAAGGCGTCCGCGGACCCCGTCCCCTCCTTCCACCACGAGAGGCCGTTGAACGCGGGGCGCGGGGAAAGCGCGAAGGGCACGAGAAAGAAGGCGGCGGGAACCAGCGTCGCGAGGCTGCGGATGAACGCGGGCCTGAAGTCCCTCTCGGCGAAGTTGCCCGCACCCAGGACGAGGAGGGACGCGGGAAGGTCCCAGGGGTTCGCCGAGACGACGGCCGCGAGGAGCAGGGCGTCGAGCATGGTCCCGCCCACGCGGGAGATCCGGCCTGCGAGGCCGAGAAACGTCACTAAAAACGGGAAGATGACCGCATGCGGGTGCAGGTCTCCGAGGCGGAATGTGAAAAAGGGCCACTCCGTGATCGCGTTCTCGACCCGCCGCGAGGAGACCCACCAGACGTCGACGCCGGCGAGCGGCTTGTCGCCAAGGATCTGTCGCGCCCCGTCGAACGTGCCGCCGAGGACTAGAAGGAGGCTGCCGAAGACCGCGATCCCGCTCCCGCCGCGGCGAGCGCGGACCGCGCCGAAACCCGCGAGCGCCGCGAGGGCCGGCAGGAGGGCTGCGATCAGGTTGTAGGCGTACTCCGAGGGGACGCGGGCCACACGGGCAGGGAGGGCGAACAGATACGTCCCGAAGTGGTAGTACGGAAACCGCTCGCCGGAAAGCCACGGATCCGGCAACGGGAGGCGCGCGGTCGTCATGAGGCCCGACAGGACGGCGAAGTCCATCGGCTTCTCCGTATTGCGAATCTCGGCGATGCTCCATCGGATATACAGGAAGACGAGAAAGACGCCGAAGAAGACGAGAAGGGGCAGGAAGCGCGCGCGAGAACGGGGAAGAACTCCCGGAAGGTCGGCACCGCCCCAGACGAGCCCGGCCGCCAGGGCGAGAAGCGCGAGCGGCAGCGCGAGCCGGTCGATCGGGACATAGAAGATCGACGACAACAGCCAGCCCGGCAGGGCGGCCACGACGAGGCCCACGGGCAGGGCGAAGGAGAGAACAGAATCGGCGCGGGAGCCGGGGTCCGCTTCGTCGCCCCTGAAAAGACGGGCGAGCACGGCCGCGCCCGACGCTGCCGCCAGGAGAAGAACGAAGGCGAAAAGAAGCGCCGTCGGGACCGTCACAGGAGGGTTTCAAGGTAGCACAACAGCCCGCCGGCCGGCTTACACTCTTCGGGATGAAGAGCGCGCCCCCCCGCGTCGCCGTGATCGGCGGTGGTCTCGCCGGCCTCGTCGCGGCCGATCGCCTGCTGGGGGCAGGCCTGTCCGTCACGATCTTCGAGAAGTTTCCCGAAGCCGGCGGCCTCGTGGGCGTCGTGAACGTGGGCGGAACGCCGCTCGAAAGGTACTACCACCACCTCTTCACGAGCGACGTCGACTACGTCTCGTTCGCGAAGGAGTTCGGCCTCGAGAAGGATCTCGTCTGGTTGAAGTCACGGATGGGATTCCTGTCCGGCGGCAAGCTATACGATTTCGGCACGCCCGCTTCGCTCCTCTCGTTCACGCCGCTCGGCATCCGGGGACGGCTCGAGTTCGTTCTCTCGACCCTGAAGCTCCGCAGCGACGCGGATTGGAAGAGTCTCGAAGGCGAGACCGCGATGGGCTGGATGCGCCGGAAGGGTTACGGCCGCGCGCTCGACGCCGTCTGGGGGCCGCTCCTCCGGCAGAAGTACGGCCGCCGCGCGGAAGACGTGGGCCTCGTGTGGCTGTGGGGAAAGATCTCGCTCCGAACGCGCTCGCGGGACAAGACGGGTCTCGGCGAGCGTCTCGGCTATCTGAGGGGCTCCTTCGGGCGCGGCGTCGCGGCGGTCCTCGCGCGCGTCGTGGACCGTGGCGGCGACGTCAGGACCTCTCGCCCCGTCCGGATCGTAAAGCGTTCGGGCACCGGTTTCGACGTGACCTCTCTGGGAAGCGCGGGGGGCACGGAGTCGTTCGACCTCGTTCTGTCGACGGTCGCGATCCCGGAGCTCCTGAGACTCGCGCCGGACCTTCCGGAAGAAACGCGGAAAGCCTGGGCGGCGATTTCCTATTGCCACGCCCTCTGCCCGATTCTCGAGCTCGACCGCTCGCTCTCGCCTTACTACTGGCTGAACGTCGGCGACGACTCCATGCCGTTCGGCGGCGTCATCGAGCACACGAACTTCCTCTCCCCCGAGGATTACGGCGGGCGCCACGTCGTTTACATTTCGAACTACGTGCTGCCCGACGATCCGAAGTGGAAAATGCGCGACGAAGACCTGTGGGCGGAATACCTCCCCGCGCTTAAAGTGATCAACCCGGCCTTCGACGAGAGCTGGATCCTCGCGAAGCAGATCGGGCGCGCGGAGTACGCGCAACCGATCGTCGTCCCCCACTACTCGAAGCTTCTCCCGCCGCTTCAGACCCCCGTCGAGGGACTCTGGTCCGCGTGCATGGCGCAGACATACCCGGAGGACCGCGGCCAGAATTACGCGATCCGGATCGGGCGCGACGCGGCGGACGCGATCCTGAAGTCTGTGCGGTAAGAGTGGCCGTTCGCTAGACTCCCTGATCATGCGAAACGTCGATTTCTACTACCACCGCAACGGTTGAACGAGCTGCGGCCGCACCCGTGAGGTGCTGGACGCCCGGAAAATCAACGTCAAGACGACGCGCAAGGCGAAGTCGGAGCCCCTCTCGGAAAAGGACGTTCGCGCCCTCCTGAAGGAGGTCGACGAGGTCGTCGTCGCGAAGGGAAAATCCGCGCGGACCGTGTCGGCGCACGACGCGACCCTCGACGATCTCCGCGGACCTACAGGCAACTTTCGCGCGCCGATGATGCGGATCGGGCGGCGCCTCCTTGTCGGTTTCCACGAGGAATCGCTCCTCAAAGAGCTCGGCACGCGCTGAACCTCAGGACTCGGGGACGAGCGGAAGCTGCGGGTCGAGGGGGGTCGCCCGCGCGAGCTCCTCGGGAGTGAGGAGGCCGTGGACGCCGACGCCGAGGAGGCGCACGGGGCGCGTCGCCGCGTCGGTCCGCTCGAGAAGCGCGACGGCGCGTGCGGCCAGCTCGTCCGCGTCCCGCGTCGGACGCCGCGTGTCGCTCCGCGTCACGGTCGTGAAGTCGCCGTAACGCACCTTCAGGACGACGGTGCGCGCGAAGAGATCGCGCCGCGCGAGCCACGAGGCATCGCGGCGCGCCATGGCGTCGATCTCCTCGCGCATCCCGGCGAGCTCGGTCAGGTCCCGCGCGTAGGTGTCTTCGGTGCTGCACGACTTCGCGCGCTGGTCGGGCACCACGCGGCGGAGATCCTCTCCATGGGCGAGCCTGAGAAGGGAGTCGGCCCAGCTCCCGACGACGCGCCGGAGCGCATCTGCGGGGATCTGCCGCACGTCCACGAGACGCACACAACCGATCGCGAGCAGCTTCTCCGCCGTCTTCGGCCCGACACCCCAGAGCGCGTCGACCGGCAGCTTCTCGAGAAAACGTTCGACTCTTTCGGGCGCGATGACGGTCAGGCCGTCCGGCTTCTTCCACCCGGAGGCGATCTTCGCGAGAAACTTGTTCGGCGCGACGCCCGCCGAGACGGTGAGGGAGGTCGCCTCGAGGACTGCCGCCTTCAGGCGCCGCGCGACCGACATGCCGAGCGGCTCGTTCCACGCGTTCTCCGTGACGTCGAGATACGCCTCGTCGAGAGAGAGCGGCTCGACGAGAGGCGTCACCGCGCGGTAGAGATCGAAGATCTGCTTCGAGACGGCGGCGTAGCGCTTGAAGTCGGGCCGCACGATCGCTAGAGCGGGGCAGAGGCGCACGGCGCGCGCCATCGGAATCGCCGAGCGCACGCCGAACTTTCGGGCCTCGTAGCTCGCGGCCGCGACGACGCCGCGGCCCTTCGGATCCCCGCCGACGGCAACGGGCCTTCCCCGGAGAGAGGCATCGTCGCGCTGCTCGACGGAAGTGTAGAAGGCGTCCATGTCGAGGTGGAGGATTCTGCGGGGGGCGCTCATGACGCGGGCCCGGGGAGAGCCCGTTCGAGTACCCACGTGACGAAAAGCGCTGTCACGAGAGCCGGCAGCGTTCCTCCTATTCCGCCCGCTCCGCCCACAGATCCGGCGAGAAAGTACGCCGTGGCGCCCGCTGCCCAGCCGCACATTCCCGGGATCGCGAAGCCTCCGTGGCGGCTCTTTGGCCCGACTCCGGCGTAGAGGTCCGCGACTGCGACGGGCTTCCTCAAGAGGAAAAAGTGCGCGAGAAGGACGCCGCCGACGGGCACGAGGAGCCCGCCGAGAAGGAGCATGAAGTCCGCGTAGCGCTCGAGCCAGCCGGAGAAGAGGGAAAGCGCCGCGCCGACGATCCCGATCATCCAGATGGACGCGTGGTCGCGCGCCTTGGGGACGAGGCTCTTCCAGGCGAGGGCGGACATGTAGATGTTGACGAAGTTGGTCGTGAGCGTCGCGAGGGCGAGGAGGACGGCGCCGAGGCCGCCGATTCCCGCGGCCGCGAGCATCGCGCCGGGGTTCGTCGAGCCCGCCGCGCGCGCCGCGACGAATCCGAGCGGGAGGAACCAGAGGCTCGTCAGCGCGAGCCCGAGGAAAACGGCGACTGCCGCTTTTCCGGGCGAGCGCGTGTAGCGCGGGTAGTCGCCGAAGACGAGAAGCCATGAGACCTGATACCCGATGACGACGTCGAGGCCCCGGACGGCGGTCATCGACCCGTTGCCAGGCGCGGCGGTCAACGCGGCTGGGAGGCGCAGGCACGCGAACGTCAGGACGCCGCCGACGAGGAGGAGAAGGGGAACGGCGACGCGGTCCGCGTGAGAGACGGCGCGCGGCCCGCCCACAACGACGGCGGCCGCAAGGAGGCCGAGGCCGAATGCCCAGAACCGCTCGCTGCCCGGCCCGCCGAAGAGGCGCGCGCACGCGGACGCGGCGATCACGTTGTTGACGGCGATCCACGCGAAGTTCGTGACATAGAGAATGAGCGAGACGAGGGCGCCGCCGCGAAGGCCGAGCGCGGCCCGGCACGCGACGACCGAAGGTACGCCGAGGCGGGGCCCGAGCGGCGTGAGCGCCGCGACCAGCCCGCTCCCGAGGACGACGCCGCCCATGACGAGAAGAGCGGCCTGTTTGAGGCCGAACGCGGGTGCGAGGCTCGCACCTGTCTGGAGCGTCGTCGCGACGAGGTTAGCCCCCGCGATGATGAGGAAAAGGTCGACGGGCGACTGCGTCTTCCCGGAGTCGGGGACCGGCCCGAGATCGGCGGCCTGCATGCGAGGCCGAGCCTACGCGCTCCCTTCGGCGTCGGGGGAATCCTTTCCCCCGGCCTGGCGCGCGAGGAACGCGAGGATCGCTTCCTCGGCCCAGTACACGGGCGTGAGCCCCCGGGCCCCGACGAAGCCCGCGTGCCCGCCCTTCTCCGTCACGACGAAACGCACCGCGGACGACGCGGCGTCCCGCGCGCGAAGAGTCGCTTCCGGCGGCAGGAACGGATCGTCGAGCGCCGAGATGCAGAGAGTCGGGACCGTGATGCGCGAAAGGAAGGGGAGGGAGCTCGAGCGCGCGTAGTAGTCGTCCGCGTTCGCGAAGCCGTGGAGCGGCGCCGTCGCGGCGTCGTCAAGCTCGCGAAACGTCCAGGCGCGTCGCGCACGCGGGAGATCGACCCGGGCGACCGCGTCGGGAAAGCGGCGCGCGAGATCGGCCATCTTCCTCGCGAGCGTCTTCACGAAGGCCCGGACGTAAAGCCGCGTCGGGAACGAAGCCATGTAGCGGTCGCCGGCGGCGAGATCGTATGGGACGGACAGGGTCGCGGCGGCCGCGACGATCGGGTCGTTCGGGTGCTCCCCGAGCCACTTCAGGAGCGCGTTTCCTCCGAGGGAAACACCCGCCGCGATCAGGGGCCGGCCGTCGCGGGCCGCGAGAGTGCGCGCCACGAAATCGAGGTCGGTGGTCTCGCCCGAGTGGTAGAGGCGCGGGCGTGCGTTCGGGAGAGGGACGCGAGGGTCCGCGGCGTCCCGCGCGCAGTACCGGAAGTTGAGGACGCTCGCGCTCCATCCGGCCCGCGCCGCGAGGGCGAGGAGGCCCTGGGCGTAGACCGAGTTCGAGCTGCCTTCGAGGCCGTGGAGGACGAGGAGGTGTGGAGCGGTCCGCGCGGCCGCGGGGCCCTCCCGATCGAGGTGGTCGACGTAGAGCGTGTCGCCATCGGGAGCCGTCAGCGCCTCGCGGCGCATCTTCACCATCCCCCTCGAGCGCGCGAGTCGGCCCCAGGTCGTCTGCGCGTGACGGCCTCTCAACCACCACGCGGGCGTGAAGTCCGCCAGTTTCTCGTCCGTGTGCGTTCGCGTTTCGTCCCTCGGCGCGGCGCCTTCGTCCCCTCGCTTCACCCTCGGGGCCGCGGACATTCTATTGTCCGGGGAGGACGTGATGAGAGAGATCGATTTCGACCGGCGGCGTTTTCGGACCGTACGGAATTCGGACGCGGGCGAGACGTCTTCCGAGACCGTCTTCCACTACCGGCAGAAAGGCAGTGTCGTCTGGGCGACGTACATCGGGGGAAACGTGGCCTTCGGGACGCTCCTCGCGCGGGTGGACGGGAGGGGCCGGCTCGACATGGTGTACCAGCACCTGAACAAGAACGGCGATTTCAGGGCCGGGTCCTGCCACGCGCGGACCGAGGTTCTCCCGGACGGCAGGTACCGCCTCCACGAAACATGGGAGCGGACGTCCGGAGCCACCGGGAAGGGCCGATCCATTTCCGAGGAGGTTCCGCGCCGCAGGACGCCGGCCCGTCCCTAAGAAATGTGCTTTCGGCGACGGCGCGGGCCCCGTCGTCCCGAACCCGTCGCGGAATTCGCCGCGCCTCCCCACCTTTGCCTCGCTCGGACAACCTCATTCCGGCGGCGAGCCGGAGACACGGGGTGTCTGCAAAGGAGGAGATCGACATGCGCCGGCCTTCACTCAGAATCGTTCTCGTCCTGCTCCTTCTCGGAAGTGCCGGGGCGGCTCTCGCCCAGGGACTCACGAGCGCGACCCTGAGAGGACGCGTCTCGAACGAGGGGCAGGGCCTTCCCGGAGTCACCGTGACGATCGCGTCGAAGAGCCTGCAGGGCTCGCGCACGTCTGTGACGACTTCGAACGGGGATTACGCGTTCGCGGGCGTCCCGCCCGGAGAGTATTCCGTGACCTTCGCGATCCAGGCGTTCAAGACCGTCACGCAAACTGTGGCGCTCTCGGCCGCCCAGGAAACGCGCGTCGACACGGTCCTCAGCCTGACAGGCGTCGAAGCCGCGGCGACTGTCGTCGGAAGATCCGAACTCGTCTCGACGTCGTCCCCCCAGGCCTCGCAGACGTTCACGAAAGAGCTCACCGACACGCTCCCGGTCGCGCGGACGCTCCTGTCGTCCGTGGCCCTCTCGGCCGGCGTGAACACGAACGGCCCCGGCTCGAGCGACCGGATCGGCAACGGCACCTCGCCCACCGTCACGATCTCGGGCGGCCAGTCGTTCGACAACCTGTTCACGGTGGACGGCGCGGTCATCACGGACAACCTCCGCGGCACGCCGAACAACCTCTTCATCGAGGACGCGATCGCCGAGACGACGACGTCGACCTCGACGGTCTCGGCGGAGTTCGGGCGCTTCACGGGAGGCGTGGTGAACACCGTCACGAAGTCCGGCGGCAACACGTTCAGCGGCTCGTTCCGCACGACGTTCACGAACGCCGCGTGGTCCGCGACGACCCCCAAGAACGAAGTCACGCCCCAGAAGCTCGACCCGCAGTACGAGGCGACTCTCGGCGGTCCGATCTGGAAGGACCACGTTTGGTTCTTCGGCTCCGGCCGCTACTTCGACCAGACGACCTCGGGCCAGACGACGTTCACGAACCTATCGTACCCGGTCGGCGACACCGAGAAGCGCTATCAGGGCAAGCTCACCCTCACGCCGGTGCCGAACCACTCTGTGACGGGGAACTACCTCCACGTCGACGAGGAGCAGACGAACTCGTCGTTCTGCCCGACCGGCTGCCTCGACCTCGACAGTCTCGTCGCGGCCCGCCAGCTTCCTCAGGACATCCTGACCCTCAACTACAACGGCGTCCTCTCGAACTCGTTCTTCATCGAGGGCCTCTATTCCCGCCGCAAGTTCACGTTCGAGAACGGGGGATCCCCGTACACGGACCTCATCAAGGGGACGCTCCTGCGCGACCAGTCGCGGAGCAACGCCCGTTACAACTCCCCGACGTTCGGCAGCGACCCGGAGTCGCGCGACAACCGGGACTACCTCGTCAAGGGGACCTGGTTCCTCTCGACCGACAAGATCGGTTCCCACAACGTGGTGCTCGGGTACGACAACTTCAGCGGCTCGCGAAAGGCCCAGAACCACCAGTCGGGAAGCGACTACCGCATCTTCGGGACGTCCGCGATCATCGCGAACGGCGACATTTATCCGGTTTTCGACGAGAGCACCTTCTTTTACTATCAGCCAATCACGAACCTGAGCCAGGGGTCGGACGCGCTCACGCACTCCGTGTTCCTGAACGATTCGTGGCGCCTCAGCGACCGACTCTCGTTCAACCTCGGCGTGCGCTGGGACAAGAACCACGCCAAGGACAGCATCGGCGTCGTCCGTGCGGACGACAGCGCCTTCAGCCCTCGCCTCGCGGCAACTTTCGACGTCACAGGCAAAGGCGCGCTCCGGGTCGGCGCGAGCTACGCCAAGTACGTCGGCGCGATTCAGGACAACCTCGTGGACTCCGCCTCGGACGGGGGCCAGGCCTCCACGTTCGTGTGGTACTACTCCGGGCCCGGCGCCACGCCCATCAACGTGAACCCCGCTTCGGGCGCGCCCCTCGTGACCCGCGCCCAGGCCCTCCAGCAGTTCTTCGGCTGGTTCTCCGCGCAGGGCTGCCCGAACCTCGCAACCTGCAAGGTTCCGCTCGCGGGCGCGAACATCCCGGGCCTCACGACCCTGATCAACCAGTCGCTCGACTCCCCGTCCAACCTCGAGTACGTCGCGACGGTCTCCGGCAACGTCGGGTCGTCCTTCGCCTACCGGATGGACTTCGTGCGCCGTGAGGGCCGCGACTTCTACAACAACGTGATCGACGGAACGACGGGCTCGGGCTCGGACGCGTTCGGGAACACGTTCGACATCGGCACCATTAACAACTCGAACACCGTGAAGCGCAACTACACCGGGCTCCACACGAGCCTGTCGTACCGCCAGGGCGGGTTCAACGGGGGCGTCAACTGGACGTGGTCGCACACGCTCGGGAACCTCAACGGCGAGACGACCGCGAGCGGACCCGTGCCGAACACGAGCGACACGTACCCGGAGTACGTGAACCCGGCCTGGAACAACCCGTACGGGTCCCTCGGGACGGACGAGCGCCACCGGGTCAAACTCTTTGCGTCCTACAACCTTCCTTTCATCCCCGCGCGCGACGGCTCGCTCAATATCAGCGGCGTTCAGTCGCTCGATACGGGAGTTCCGTACGGCGCGGTGGGCACGGTGGACTCGGGCCGTTACGTGACGGGCGCGCCGGCGTACATCACACCGCCGACCTCGGTGGCCTACTACTTCACCGCCCGCGACGCCTTCCGGACGGACACGATCTACCGGACCGACCTGGCCCTCAACTTCGCGACGAAGATCGCCAACACGGTCGAGATCTTCGTGCAGCCCCAGGTTCTAAACGTCTTCAACGGTCAGGGATTGAGGGGCGTGAGCACCTCAGTCCGGACCGCGGTCAACGCGTCGAAGCTCTACACCCGCTTCAACCCCTTCACGACGCAGCCCGTTCAGGGCGTCAACTGGGACTACGCCTCGACCTTCGGCAATGCCCGCAACAACCTCGACTACCAGCTCCCACGGACGTTCACGATCGCGGCAGGCGTCCGCTTCTGAGGATCTGAACGTCGAATTCCCCTCTTTTAAGGGCTCCGGCATCGCGCCGGAGCCCTTTTCGGGGTCGTCGCCTTGCCCCGCGGCAACCCCGGCCCTCGCCGCGCCGTATCCCACCCCGTGGAGAGCGGTTTCGTCCCCGTTTACAAGGCACCCGTCCCGGAGATGCCTCGTCCCGGTGCTCCGCCGGAGAAGATCGGTGGAGACTCGTTCATGAGTTCCTTCTGGAAGAGAACCTCGGTGAATGTCGCGGCGTGGACCGTGGCCGGGTTCTTCTTCGCGAGCCAGCTCTACTTCCTCTACCCGATCGCGTCCGGTCGCGAGATGTCCTTCGCGCGGGCCCTCCTCATCAACCTGCCCTTCTACTACCTCTGGGCGCTCGTGACGCCCGCCATCCTCTCCCTCGCGCGGCGCTTCCCCATCGAGAGGGCGCACTGGAGAAAGCCGCTCGTCATTCACCTCGTCGCGAGCACGGCTCTTTCCGCGCTCCAGCTCTTCCTGGCCGGGGCATTTCTCCACCGGCTGACCGCCGTGACCGCGAGCCGCGCGGAGACCTTCTGGATGTCGCTCGCGCAGTTCTTCCGGCTGAACTTCCATGCGAACGTCCTCACGTACTGGGCTCTCGTGGGCCTCGCGTGGGGAGCGGACACGTACGCGAAGTACCGGGACCGCGAGCTCGCCGCTTCCCAGCTCGAGACCCAGCTCGCGCAGGCGGAGCTGGGAGCGCTGAAGATGCAGCTCCAGCCGCACTTCCTCTTCAACACGTTGAATGCGATCGCCGCGCTCCTGAAGTCGAAGCCGGATGCCGCCGAATGCATGATCCTGCAGCTCTCCGAGTTCCTGCGGCTGACATTGAGAAATACGGGGCGGCCGGACGTCTCGCTGCGCGAGGAGCTGGAGTTTCTGGAGCGCTACCTCGCCATCGAGAAGACGCGCTTTCAGGACCGGTTGTCGACGCGCTTCCACATTCGTTCCGAAGTGCTCGACGTGCGCGTCCCGAACCTGCTCCTGCAGCCTCTCGTCGAGAACGCCATCCGCCACGGTATCGCGCGGGAGAGCCGGGCGGGCCGGCTCGAGGTGAGCGCAAGCCACGAGCGCGGCCGTCTGCTTCTGCGCGTGACGGACGACGGGCCGGGCGCGCCGCCCGGGCCCGTCACCGAGGGCATTGGTCTCACGAACACGCGCGAACGCCTGCGACATCTCTTCGGCGACGCGTACACCCTTGAGTACGGAAACGCACCGGGCGGAGGTTTCCGCGTTTCGCTGACGCTCCCGCTCGTGTCCCCCGAAAGCGCGCCGTCGTCCCCGTAGCACGGGAAGCCATCACGAAGTTCGAGACGCGCGGCGCCGCACGGACGAGATTGCGTCTCGATGGCATCGGCCGCGCTCGCCTCGTTCTTTCGCCCCTCACCGGAGCTCGTTCTCGCGCTCACACTTCTCGAGGGCTCGCTCCGGGCCCCCGCGTACCGCCTCTGGGAGGCGGCGCGCTTCGGCCAGGAGGTCAGCGAGCGCGCGGCCTGGGTCCTGAAGGACGACGCGGGCCGCCTGCGCTGGCTGGCCTGGCCCGCCGAGTACCGGTACCGCCGCGCACAGTGGGAGGGTCCCGTCCCCGCGGACGCGGTCGCGATTGCCCACACCCACCCGACGGCGGGCGATCCGAGGCCCTCGGAGCAGGACGTCGCAACCGCCCGCCGTCTCGGCGTGCCCGTCTACACGGTTTCCAGGAGCGGGATCTGGAAGGCCGTGCCGGACGGATCCGTCGTTTCGGTCGACGACGCGCAGTGGTGGAGCGCCTGCCGGGCGGGCGTCTGCGAGGAAACGCGTCATCCAGAATCCAGGAGCGCCGCGAGACCCACTGAATTGCGAAACCTCCGATCGGAATCCGCGTATCCCTGAGAAATGAAGGGAATAATTCGCACGCTCATCGTCGACGACGAGCCCCTCTCGCGTGAGCGGCTCCGGGGACTCCTGGCGGACGAGCCGGAGGTCGAGGTCGTGGGGGAGTGCGGGGACGGCTGCCAGGCCGTCCTCGCGATCGAGGAACTCAGGCCCGACCTTGTCTTTCTGGACGTCCAGGTGCCGAACCTCGACGGCTTCCACATCCTCGAGAGCGTCGGTCCGGACCGGATCCCGGCCGTCGTCTTCGTCACGGCCTACGACCAGTACGCCCTGCGTGCCTTCGACGTCCGCGCCGTCGACTACGTGCTCAAGCCGTTCGGCCGCGAGCGCCTGCAGAAGGCTCTCGAGCACGCGCGGGCCCAGATCATGCGAGAGAAGTCGAGCGATCTCTCGGGTCAGATCGTGGCCCTTCTCGAGGAGATGCGCCCGCCGCAGCATCGCTACCTGAGGCGGATCATGATCAAGGAAAGCGGGCGCCTGTTCTTCCTGAGGACGCCGGACGTCGACTGGGTCGAGGCGTCGGGGAACTACGTCCGCCTTCACGTGGGGGCCGAGTCGCACCTCCTCCGGGAGACGATGAACGGCCTCGAAGGCCGCCTCGATCCGGAGCGTTTCCTTCGGATCCATCGCTCGACGATCGTGAACATCGAGCGCATCAAGGAACTGCAGCCGTGGTTCCACGGGGACTACATCGTGATCCTCCGCGACGATCGGCAGCTCACGATGAGCGCGACCTATCGCGAGAAGCTCGACGAGCTGCGCGGGCGTACGCTGGCGTCCTGACCCTCGCGCCGAGGGATCGCCGTCCGGAATACCGTATCCAATCGCCGTCCGTCCGCCCGGCGGCGCCCTCCGTCCCCGGCGAAGCAGTGTCCGTCACAACTTAGTTGTTCGCGCGGAACGCCGACCGCACCGTGAACCACACGATCCAGACCATCGACAGGTCCGGAATTTCCCTTTTTTTGAGGAGGACGGTGATGCGCTCTTTTCGATGTCTGCTTTTCGTTCTGTTCGCCGTCGTGTCTCGCTGCTGGGGCGGCGAGGCCCTCGCGCAGACCACGGGTGACCTCGACGGCACCGTCGTGGACCAGTCCGGAGCGCCGTTGCCCGGCGTCTCCGTCGAGCTCCGGTCACCTCAGCTGCAGGGCTCGAGGACGGCGGTGACCGACGCCGCGGGCCGGTTCCGGTTCCCCGTGCTCGGCCCGGGCGTCTACTCCTTGTCGGCGCAGCTTTCGGGCTTCTCCAGGGTCGAGCGATCGAACCAGCGGGTCGCGCTGGGGGCGACGACGACGGTTCCGATCACGATGGGCATCTCGCTCAAGGAAGAGATCGTCGTGACGTCCGAGGCTCCCGTTGTCGACACGTCGAAGACGACGATCGGGACGAGCGCGACCCTCGAGAGCATCCAGCGCCTTCCGCTCGGACGGAACTTCGCCTCGATCGCGAGCACGGTCGCCGGGACCGGCACGGACGTGTCCGGGAACGTTACCGTGTACGGCGCGACGGGCCTCGAAAACGCCTACATCATCGACGGCGTCAACACGACGGGCGTCAAGACGGGCGGGCAGGCCAAGCAGCTCAACAACGAATTCGTGCAGGAGGTCGAGGTCAAGACGGGCGGCTACGAAGCCGAGTTCGGACGCGTCCTCGGCGGCACGATCAACGTCGTGACGAAATCGGGCGGCAACGAATTCAAGGGCGACGCGTTCGGTTACTACGATTCCGGTTCGCTGGCCTCCAGCGACGCGCGCACCGCGGAGCGGGTCGCTTCGAACCAGGGCGAGTACTTCTCGCCCAAGCGCGTCGACTTCGGAGTGGATCTCGGCGGCTACTTCGTGAAGGACCGCCTCTGGTTCTTCGGCGCGTTCGACCGTGTCACCCAGGACCAGGACTACACGCGCACCCTCGCGGTCCTGCGCGACGCGAACCAAACGCAGGTCTTGACGAGCAATATGGACACGTACCGCAACAGTCTCTACTCGGGGAAGCTCACGTTCCGCCTCGGGGAGTCGAACACGATCGCGGCGTCCCTCTTCGGCGATCCGGGCACGTTCAGCGGCCGGTACAACCTGTCGCAGATCTCCGTGATGGTCGGGGCCGACGCCGCGTGGCTCGTCGACCGGAACCTGGGCGGGACAGACCTCTCGACGCGCTGGGACGGGCTCTTCGGCACGCAGTTCCTCGGGCAGGCCCAGCTCGGTTTCCACACCGAGAAGCAGCAGGACACGAGCCCGTTCTCGAACCTGCCGTACCTCGAAAAGCAGCAGGCCGGCTTCACGACCGAGGCGCTCCAGGGAACGGGCCCGATCTACCTCGTGGACGAGAAGTACCAGCGCTATCACTACCGCCTGGGCGGCTCGCTGTTCACGGGCGCGCACGAGGTCAAGGCGGGCCTCGACTGGGAGCACCTGAGCTCCGATTTCTCGGAGTCCTACGGCGGCACGGACCGCATCCGCACGCGGCTGACGGCGGGCGGGGCCCTCCGCAACTATCAGCACCGCTACTACGCCCAGACGCCGCTTTCGGGCGCGAACTGCCTGGGCAAGATCGACCCGACGATGCCGGCGGCGTTCCCGAACTGCACGGGCTACACGATCGCTCCAACCGTCGACAACAGGCCGATTACGGACAACGTCGGCCTGTTCGCGCAGGACACGTTCAAGGCCGCGAAGAACCTCACGATCAACGCTGGGATCCGCTACGAGCAGCAGCGCCTTCAGGACTACACGGGGAAGACCCTCGTGTCGATCGACGGCGAATGGTCGCCGCGCCTCGGAATCGTCTGGGACTTCCTCGGGAACGGGAAGTCGAAGGCGTACGCGAACGTCGGCCGCTTCTACGAAGTGATCCCGCAGGACATCCAGACCCGTGCGCTCGGAAACGAGTACATCATCTTCGCCCGCAACAACAGCGCGACGCCCGATCCCGTCGATCTCTTCTTCGGCGCCCCCATCGTCCAGGGCGGCGAGCTCACCCAGAGCGACCTCAAGGGCATGTACCAGGATGAAGCGATCCTGGGCTTCGAGGTCGAGGTCGCGAAGAACTGGGCGATCGGCGTCAAGGGCATCTACCGGTCTCTCGGCCGCGTCGTCGAGGACCGCTGCGACCTCGCGATCAACCCGGACATCGCGTCCTACTTCAACCCCTCGAGCCCGGCAACCTGCGCGCTCATCAACCCGGGCCAGGGAAACTCCCTCGGCACGATCAAGGACCCCTTCGACACGACCTGCTACCCGAACGGCGAGACGGACGCGGCGGGCAACCTCGTCGCGGGGTCGCCCTGCGATTCGACGCAGCCGCGCCGTTACTTCCGCGGCCTGGAGCTCACCGCGTCCCACCGCTTCTCCGACCGCTTCTACCTTCTCGCCTCCTACCTCTACTCGAAGCTGGAAGGGAATTACTCGGGCAACCTCTCGCAGACGCGGGAAGGCGGCCAGTCGGATCCCAACATCAACGCCGACTTCGACTACCCGGGGCTCGTCACGAACGCCTTCGGCCGGCTCCGCAACGACCGGACTCACCAGTTCAAGCTCTCGGGTTACTACGCGTTCCCGTTCGGCCTGACGGTGGGCGCGAACGGCTTCTACAACACGGGCCGCCCGTACTCGATCCGGGGCTGCGCCTCCGACTCGATCGCATGCGACGCAGGCTACAGCCAGGAGGGCTACCTCGTGCCGCGCGGCTCGGCGGGCGACCTTCCCGCCGCGTACGAGGCGGACCTGCACCTCGAGTGGGGCCTCCGCTTCGGCAACGTCTCGATCACGCCCATCCTCGACGTCTTCAACGCGCTCAACCGGCAGGGCGTCCTGAGCCGGGAAGAGCTCTTCAACAACACGGCAGCGCTGCCCGGAAACGATCCCAGGAGCGGCATCGGCCAGCCCGGCTGCACGGCGCAGAACGCGAGCCTGAGCAACGCCGCGTGCGCCTCGAATCCCACCTACGGAAAGGACATCGGCTTCCAAAACCCGCGGGTCGTGCGTCTCGGCGCCCGCGTGTCTTTCTGAGATCGCGCGAGACCTCCTGAATCACGGGGCCGGCCGGGGGTCGGCCCCTTTTTTTCTACGCGTCCTCACTTCGGAAGCGGGACGACGGCGAACCCCCCTTCGAGGTCCGCGACGAAGAGGCGCTTCTTCGGCAGCAGGGCGAGCCCCGAGGGCTTCTGGAACCGCTGCCCTTCCGGAAGGTCCTTCCCGCGCAGCGTCGTCACGAGGCGGCCTTCGGTCGTGTAGCCGCGCACTTCGCCCGCGAGCGGTACCGACGCCCAGAGGAGCCCGCCCGCATCCAGCGCGAGATAGGGTTCGGAGAACGTGGTGCGACTCCAGCCCGCGACGTCCCAGGCGCGCACGAAGGTTCCGTTCCTGTCGAAGACGGCGATTCTTCCGTTTCCGTTGTCGGCCACGTAGACCTTGCCGTCTTTGGAAACGACGAGGCCCTGCGGGTCGGCGAGCTTCCCCGGAGCGGCCCCCTTGCCCCACTCGGCCTCCTGGTGGCCGGAGGCGTCGAAGCGCACGATCCGGCCGTTGCCCGTGTCCGCAACGAAGATCGATCCGCTGGAATCCACCGCGATGCCACGCGGCCCGAAGAAGCCGCCGTCCCACTCGCGCTGCCAGGCGCCCTTCCCGTCGAAGACCTGCACGCGGCCGTTCCACGTGTCGGCCACGAAGACGAGGCCCGACGGAGCGACCGCGATCCCGCACGGGTCGTTGAACTGCCCGGGCCCGCTGCCGCGCGCTCCGAGCTGGAGAGCCGGAGATCCGTCCGCCGCGAAGAGCTGGATCCGCTGGTTTCCGAAGTCGGCGACCCAGACGCGGCCGGTGGCGTCCGAGGCCGCGCCCCGAGGCTGTCGGAGTCGGCCGGGGGCGTCGGCGGGCGGTTGCAGGGCGGCGTCCGCCTTCCGCGGCGAAGTGGGAAGCTCCTCCACGCGCACGGGAGCCGCAGCAACGCCAGGCGAAAAGACGCCCTTCACGGCGAAGAGGACGATCTCGGGATTGCGGTAGACGGGCGTCAGGAGATCCGTCCACTCTTCGAAGTGCGCGAGATTTCCGCCGGCGTACGTCTTACGCTCGAGATTCCCGACGGCGACGAGCGCGACGTGTGTGCGGAAAAGGATGCGCTTGACGACGGCTTCGTCGGCCGACGTGTAGGCCGTTACGATGTCCTCCTTGCGGCGGTCGATCTCCGCCTGCGTGTGGCCGCGCTGCGACACGTGGTAGTCCCACCCGAGCACGCTCGGGAGTCCCGTGAAGACCGAGAGACGCGTGAACTGCTGGTACGAGGGCCCGTGGGCTTCGAGGAGCACGGGCAGGCCCGTCACGTTCGCGTTGATCCACTCGACAGCGCCGCGATCTCCGGGGTTCTGCTTCTCGAGGTAGGCGGTCCCGTCCAGTGTGAAGCGCGGCCAGCCGCCGCGATCAGTGCGCAGGAAACCCGTGAACGCCGTGACGAGCGTATAGAGCGCGGCGAGTCCCGTGACCGCGATGGCGACGCGCCACGCGATGCTTCGTGACCGGCGCAACGTCTCCCACGCGAGCGCTCCCGCCACGGAGAAGAGGAGCCACGTCTCGAGGTGAAACTTGAAGATCGTGTTCATGCGGTCCCAGACGTAGACGATCTCCGCGCCTGTCAGGATGGCGAAACCCAGGGCCACGAGAGCGAGCGCGGGCCGCAGGCGCGCCTCCGTCGCTCCGCGGAGCGCCGCCCCGAGCGCGACGAGAAAGGCGATCGCCGTGAAGGTGCGGATCGAAGGAGCCTGCGCGAGCCGAAGCGGATGGAACGAGAGAGAGAGGAGAGAGACGGCAAGCCCGAGCGCCGCGAGAAAGAGAAACACGCGCGCAACGCGTCCGCGGGGCACGAGGCCGGTCTTCCACGCCGCGAACGCGAACGGGAGGAGAAGCGCGACGAAGAACGCCCACACATTGAAAAAGTCCCATGGCGCGGCCCACGGCCCGACCTCGCGCCCCCAGTTTCGCGGCGGAGGAGAGAAATGCGCCCAGAACGGCCTCTCCAGAAGAAACGCGATGAGGGCGACTCCCGCGGCCGGGAGGAGGACGTCTTTCGCGAGGCTCGCGGCGAGAGGGACCCCGCGCGCCCGGCCGCCGAGCCACACGACGCCGGGCAGAAAGAGGAGAAGACAGGCGTAGACGGGCGTCGACCAACCGCTCGTGATCGGAATCGCGGCGAGGAAAAGGCCGCCGAGTGCGATGAGGCTTGCCGCCTGGCGCGTCGAGGAGGGGCCCTCCTGATTCCTTGTCACGAAGAGGAGGAGAACCGCTATGAAGGCTGTCGTGAAGGGAAGGACGAAAACGTGCGCGTGGAGATCCGCGAAGAGAAACGTCCAGAACGGGTATTCGCTGATGCCGTTCGGGGGGATGACCCGCGACGTTGCCCAGAAGTAGTGCCAGTCGAGGGGACGGCCGGCCTGGTGAAAGTGGAAATCGAAGGCAGTTCGGGGGCCGGATGGCGGCGCGAGGAAGGCGAGGACGAGCGCGACCCCGCCCGCCCGGAGACGGCCACCGATGGCCGAGCCAGCGGCGAGCATGGCCGACGCGAAGAGCGCGGCCGTCATGGCGAGCGCGAGATTGAAGATGAGCCCCGGATGAATCCCGAGGAGCTTGGCCGCGGCGGCCGCGAGGAAGTGGCCGAAGTACGTGTAGGAAAGGGTTGTGCCGGCGAGCCACGGCTCGGGCGGCGGCAAGGCGGTTGCTCGAAGGAGCGTGTTGAGGAAATCGAAGTCCATGGGCTTTTCACCCGAGTGAATCTCGGGGTTGAGGGCGCGGACGGCCAGGAAGAAGAGGAACGTTCCCCAGAACACGAGCGCCGTCTTCCATCGCTCGGGTGCGGGCGTCGCCACGCCCGCGCGGCGCGCGCACAGGAAGCCGGCCGCGAGAAGCGCGGTCGTCGTGACGACGAGGAGGCTGCGGGTGAATGGCGCCCAGTGCCAGGAGACGACGAGCCACGGCAGGAACGCGAAGAGGAGAACGCCGGTCACGCGCCCGAGCGCGTCACGGCCGGGCCGCGCGGGGAGGAGGACGGCGAGGATTCCAGCGCCCGCACGCCCCACGGCTTCCAGCCACGCGGCGAAGAGAAGCAGGGCCAGAAAGGACGACCTGAGAGCCGGAGCCCGGGCCGGCTCCGCGGGCTCGGCCCCCCCGGCCGCCGCGGGGGTCGGGCGCGCGAGAAGGAGGTCGTTCCGCGACAGGGTCTTCGACGGCGTCGCAGAAAGGAGGGCCTTCTCGAGCTCCTCGGCGTGGAGGCGCTTCGTGTTCTCGAAGAACAGGACCTTCGGGTGGTCGTAGACGGTGAACGACTCGTCGGCGAGCTCGTCGGGCACCTGAATTCCGAGGAGGGACGGGCGGGACGCGACTTCCCGGACGAGTGTGTATCCAAGATCGCCGGCGAAGAGGAGTCGGAATGCCCGGTTCGTGAATGGAAACTTCTCGGGGGCCCGCGTGACGGCGCCGTAGAGGCGCTTCGTCTGGAGGACGACCCAGTCCGAGTCGGCGAGGCCCCGTGCGAGCTTCGCCATCTTCTCCGGCGAGTCGGGCTCGTAAAAACCGAAGTTGACGATCCTGTAACGTTCTGCCGGGCGGCCGGGAAAACTGAACGGGAATCCCTCGTCCCAGTCCTGCTCGAGAACCCGCGCGCCTTCCGGAACGTGGTCGTGAAACCACAGCGAGGCCGTGACGGAGCTGTGCGGGCGCGTGTAGATGCCGGCGAACGCGAGGACCCACACGGCGGTGCCGCCCACGACCACGGCACGGAGGACCCGGCCCGCGCGCCCGCGCTCGGCCCTCTCCGTGAGCCAGGCCGCCGCCCACAAGGCGAGAAGCGGGTAGACGGGCAGGAGGTACCGCGGGAACTTCACCTCGAACGTGCATGTCAGGAGGATGTAGGGCGCGAAAAACGAGACGAGCACCCACTCGACGTCCGTGAGCTTCCGGACGAAGGCGAGACGGCGGGCCGAGGCCCACAGCGCGACCACTCCGAGCAGCGGACCGAGACCCCAGAGCACGATCTCCCGGGCCTCGTACAGGAAGTTCGGGACGCCGACGTACTGGTTCGTGAACGGCAGGAGGCCCGCGTGCCGGACCATCGCACCCTGTTCCGAGAGGGACCGCCAGAACTCGTGGAAGTCCAGGAACGCGTAGGGTTCGCCGAGGAAGAACGCGACGAGGGCGGCGCCGCCGCCGGCCGCGAGAAGAAGCATCCCGCGGCCCCAGGCGCGCGATGGCCGGCAGGCGAAGAAGACCGCGACGGCGAGGGGAAGGACGAGAGGGGCCGCGCTCGCTTTCGTCGCGAGCGCGAAGCCCGTGAGCGCACCGGCGAGAAGGGCATCCCGGAGACGGCCTCGCCGCGCGAGACGACCCGAGGCGGCGAGCGCGAGGAGGACGAGAAGCGTGAGCGTCACGTCCGTGGCGGCGAAGTGCGAAGTCTGGACGTGGAGGACCGCGAGGGCGAGGAAGAGCCCGGCGAGGAGGCCCGTCTTCGGACCGTAGAGGCGGCGGCCCACGGCTGCGAGGAGCGCGACGGTCAGCGCGCCCGCGAGAGCCGACAGAAAGCGGCCCACGTGGATGACGCCGTCGTAGGAGAAGAACCAGTCGCGGCCCGAGAGCGACCCCATGAGCGAGGAGAGGCCCCGGGTGAGGTAGAAAGGAAGGGAGCCGTAGGCGAAGAAGTGAGGGTTGAGCTGGAGAGGTCGGAACGACAGCTTGAGGATCGCGTCGCCGATCGCCCGCTCGTCTGGATGGAAGAAATGATTCTGGTCGAAATCGAGGCCGATGACCCGAATGGCGAGAGCGAACAGGGCGAGAAGGAGCAGGAGTCCGCGAAACGCTCGCGACGAGGCAAGTCCCGCGGGTCGCGGCGGAGTTATTTCGCTTAAGATAGCGGGAGCAAGTGTACGACACAAATCCAGGGTCGAGCCGGCGCAGGGTCGCCCTAAACCTCGCCCTTTTTTTCGGCTCGACACTCGTCGCCATCGCGCTCTGCGAGGTCGGCGCGCGCCTCCTCCTGCCGGCACCTCAGACCGTGAACGTCCACGAGAAGCAGGACACGTACGAGGCGCCGACCGGCTTCGAAAGGCTCGACACGAAGGCGGAGAAGTCGATCGACTCCGTCGTCCTTTTCGGCGGGCCTCATGGTGTGAGGCTGCGCCCGAACACGCGCGGCGAGATCCAAAAGCACGTCCTGAGCGGACGCGACGTCGTTATCGAGGTCAACTCCCTTGGTCTCCGGTACGCCGAGCTCGGCCCGAAGTCTGAAGACGAGTTTCGCGTGCTCGTGCTGGGGGACTCGATCACATTCGGCGACTTCGTCCTCGAAGGCGAGACGTGGACCCGGCAGATGGAAACCCTGACCGCAGGAAGGAAGAAGGCGGTCCGCTTCATCAACGCGGGCCTGCCGGGAGCCGGGACGGCGGAGGAGCTGGCGCTTTTCCGCGAGATCGGCGAGCGCGTGAAGCCCGACCTCGTTCTCGTCGGGATGTATCTCAACGACGCGCAGACGGGAAGCCTCTTCTTCTCGAAGAAGCTTCCGGGCTCATGGGCGAAGAGCCGCTTCTTGTCCTGGGTGGCCGACCGCTTCCAGCGCCTCGACATGCGCTTTTTCCGGAGCGCGCCTCCCGGAGAGATCGATCCGAGCTGGCGCGAGACGTTCCGCGCGGGGCGGCAGCTGAAGACGGCCGACATGCTCGGAACACGCGACGGATTCGACTTCGAGATCTACAACGCCTACATGGATTTCGGTCTCGGCTGGAATCGGAAAGCCTGGACGATCATCGAGACGATCACGTCCGCGTTGCGTGACGCGGCGAGCGCCGAGAGCGCGCGTCTCGCCGTCGTGCTCTTCCCCGTGCACATCCAGGTGCTGGGGACGGTCGAGAACTTCGAGCCGCAGGAGAGCTGCGAGAAGATGTGCGCGCGGCTTCACGTCCCGTTCGACAACCCCGTCCCCACCCTTCGGCGGACTTGGCAGTCGAACCACGAAAAGCTCTTCTACGATCACTGCCACTACACGCCGAAAGGGTACGCGGTTCTGGCGAGGCAGACGGTGGAGTTTCTGGACTCCGAAAAACTGATTCCTCCGCCGGTTCGATAGAGCATGAATAGGGCAGGTGTTCGGGCCGGGAAAGGCGTGCGAGAGGCTCTTCGCGCTTCCCTCCCGCTTCTTTCGGCGGGGTCCTTATCTCTCGCAGCACTTCTCGGCGTGGTGTTTCACGGCCGAACCGAAGGCGCGCGGGGTGACCGGGTCCTGTCCGCGCTCGATCCTCTCGCGTTTGGCTTCCGGGCGTGGGCGGCCGTGGCTCTCACGTGGCTGTTCGAGCATCGCGCGGGGCTGGCGCTTTTCGCGACGCTCCTTCTCGTGGCGGCCGCGGCGGTCGCATGCGTGAGAGGGGGCCGGCGCGGCCTTCCGGCGGCACTCCTGTCCGCGGCGGCGGTCGCCGCCACGTGGGCCGAAATCCTCCTTCTCGCGGACGCGCGTCCCGGCGGCGGGGCCCTCTTCGCGGCCGCCGTGCTCATGGCGGCGGCCGCTGCATGGATGCGGCCGCTCCCTCTTACGCCCGGGTTTCCCACGCTGACTCGGGAATCCGCTCCGGAGTCTTCCGCGAGCAGGTCGCTGCCGGGTTGGACCGAGTCCATGGGCCTTTGCGCACTCTTTTTCCTTGCCCTTGTCACGCGCGCCTGGGCCGTCAATCAGCTTCCGTCGAACTTCGACGAGGAGATGATCTCCGTGCAGACGGAGAGCCGGACGGCTTACGGCCTCCGGCAGTTCACCGCGACGGAGTTCGTCGGAACGAGCAACGGCCTCGCGACGCCCGTGACGAACCGGCTCGTGTTCTGGGCGCTCGGCGTTTCGCTCTATGCGTCGCGCGTGACGGCTCTCCTCTGGGGGCTTGCCGCGGTTCCCCTTTTCTGGGGCCTCGTCCGGCGCCTTTGCGGAGGCGGGCTCGCGACGTTTGGCGCGACTCTCCTTTTCGTCTGTGCTCCCGAGCAGCTTTTCTGGTCGAGGAGCGAGGTCTCGGTCTTCGCGCCCGTCGCGGCCCTCGGCCTTCTCTTCGCTCACGTGGGCCTGTCGATGGTCGCGCGCTTCGGAATCGCACCCGTCCTTCTCGCCGCCTGCATGACTCCTCTCTGCCGGTTCTTCTATACGGCCGGCCACGTGCTCTTCGTATACCCGGCTCTTCTCGCCGCGCACGCGGCTCTCTTCGCGAGGGGAGTCGCGCGCCGTGCGTTAACAGCTCTGCCGGTCCTCCTGATCGGGATCGCCGTCTGGGTAGCGAGCGTCTCGATCGCCGTCGCCGCTGCGGGCGGCGGAAGGCGCTTCGTCGATCCGGCACGGGTACGCGGTGAGTCTGCGTGGCGGGCGGGTTTTCCCTCCACTGCGTCCTCCCTGGAGGTCCTGCGCGGACAGGCGGCGCGCGTCGCCGGGAATCTCGCAAGCGTGGGTGCGAGCCTGACGTCCCGCCAGGCGTATGCGACGCATTGGTACGAGCGTTTCGTAGTCGTGCCCGCGCGTAACCCGATGGTGTGCGTGGGGCTGACGATCCTCGCGGCCGTCGGCCTCGGCTATCTCCTCGGCCAGATCGCGGAACGACGAGCCGTCCTCGTCCTCTTCTGGCTGGGCCTCGGCCTCCTGCCCGGAGTCCTTTCCGACGAGCCGGACGCGCGGCGGCTCTCGCTCATCTTTGTCCCGATTCTCCTCCTCGCCGCGCTCGTCGTGACGGCCTGGGTTCGCCTCGTGAGGGAGGCAGGCGGCCGCCTCGCGGGCAACCTCGCGAGGGCGGGCGCGGGCCTCGCGTTCGCGGGCGTTTCGACGTGCGGTCTTGCCTCGAATCTGTTGCTGCCGATCGCGCCGATCGTGCGGGACGAACAGATCCGCTTCGCCCGCCCGCTCGTCGAGCGGAGCGACGTCCTCCTGCACAATCTCTTCTACCGGCACGGCAAGACGCTCGAGTTCGGCGTCCTCGACCGGCTCCTCTCGCCGGCCGGGCCGTGCATGCAGTTCGTCGATCGGGGCGACGAGCTGCTCTCGCTCCTCCGGCCCTCGTGCGATTTCAGGGAGGAGGTCTACGGTCTGACGTTGGCACCGGCTGAGATCGAGGCCCGGCGCCGCGCTCTTCAAGCCCTTCCTTCGGCCCGCGTCTCGTATCTCTTTCGCGATGGGTCCTCGAGCCGGCGGGCGGTGTCCGTTCTTCTCGCGTTCGATCCGGGCGCACGCGTGTTCGAACGCGACTGGCCTGCCATGGCGGAGAAGCTCCTGGCTTTCGAGGTGAATCCCGAGGCGCTCCGCGCCGCGACTTCGCCCGAGGCGTCGCCAGGCGGCGTGCGCGGCGGTTTCCTGGTGCCGAAGCCGGGATGGTACCGGCTCGTGCTCGACCCGCCCTGCCCGGGCGCCCGCATCACGGCGGGTGCCGCGCGGTGGAACGGAGAGGACGAACGGCCGCTCCTTCCGGGAATCTTCCCCTTCGAGACCTCGGGGCCCGCGGGCTGCGTCTCGCCGGCTCGGCCGCTGCTCGTGGCCTCGGGCGCCGCCGGGACCTTCGCGCCTGCCTTGACGGCGCCGGCGCTCGCCCTTCTTCCCGAGACGGTGGGCGTCGAGCCCGTCTCCTTCGCGGGCTGGCCCCGCGCGCGAGAGGTCCTGCGCACGACCGATCGGATCTCGGATTTCGGCGTGGACCGCGAGGGACGCATTTACGCGCTATTCCTGCGCGACCAGGCGTGGGAGGTCCGCCGATACTCGCGGGGCGGGGTCGAGACGGAGCGGGTTCGCGCGGAGCTGCCGCTCGACGCGAGCACCGGGACCCTTCTCGTCGAGCCCGAGGGCGGATGCGTCGCCTTTTCGCTGCGGGCTTTCGAACGCTTCGACAGGAACCTCGTACGCCAGGCACGCTGGGAGCTGCCGGGCGGCCTCGTCGGCTCACACGCGGCACGTCTTCCGGGCGGGCACCTCGCCGTCCTGACCGGGAGCTTCGTCCACATCCTCGGCGCGGACGGGCGGGTCGAGAGCGTCTGGGGATCGGAAGGGAAGATGCGCGGAGCGTTCGAGCTACCGATCGCCGTGGCCTACGAAGCGAACCGGCTCGCGGTGGTCGAGGAGTCGGGCCGCGTATACGTGTTCCGGCTCGACGAGAACCCGATCGCTCTTCGGCCCGAGAGCCGCTTCAAGCTCGCGTTCGCACGTGAGCCCCATCCCGAGTATCTCCGCGGCGCCGCATTCGACGGCGGGAGGCTTCTGGTTCCCTACAGCCCCGACGAGGCGCCGCTCATCGTCGATGTTCTTGGAACCCGCCTGATGCCGGGGCACTTTTCGAGCGATCTCCGGCGCAAGGATCTCGCCTCGCCCTATCGCTTTTCGCACGCGCCTGGCGAGCTCCTTGTTCTCGACGGGGCCGAGCCGGCGATCCACGCCTTGACGCCCGGAGAGTCCCCGTGAGCGCGGCATCGCTCCCGGCGTCCGGCAAACGCCGCGACGGGCCGCTCCGGACGTTTGCCCTCCTTTCTGTCGGCCTGGCTCTTCTAGGAGAGGGTTTGATCCGGACGGGTCGTTCTCCGTGGGCGGGAATCGCCGCGCAGATCGTTGCGTCTTTCCTCTTCGCATGGGGCGCGTGGCCGCGGCCCGCACCTCCCGCGGTGCCTGTCTTCGTGGCGCCAGCGCGTTGGAAGCGCGCGGGGCGGCTTGGGTGGCCTCTCGCGTTCGCCGTCGCGGCGTCTTGCGCGATCGCGTCGATCGTCTGGTGCCTGCGGCTCTATGCCGGGCGCCGCGAGGTGGCGGCGGAGGGCCCGTGGTTCGCGGCGATCTTCCTGATCGCGGCGGCCGGCTTTTTCGGAGGACGGCTCACGGCCTTTGCACCGCGTTGGGACGCGGCTCCTCCTCTTGGAAGCAGGACGCGCCGCGCCCTCTTCGCGCTCGCGGTTGTCCTCGTCCTCGGCCTCGCGGCCGCGACGCGTCTCCCGGCGCTCGACCGGATTCCCTTCGGCATCAACGCGGACGAAGGCGATCAGGCGGCCGTGTCGCTCTCGATCCTGCGCGGCCACAACACGACCCCTCTTTTCGGGGTCGGCTGGTACCACATCAGCATCGTGTACTTCCGGCTCCTCGCGCTCGTCATGGGCGTGGCGGGCGCGACCGTCGCCGGGGCGCGGACGTTCGGCGCGCTCTCGGGAATCGTCACCGTCGGTCTCGTTCTCTGGCTCGGCGTGCGGCATTTCGGCCGGAGGGCGGGCCTGATCGCCGGCCTCTTCGCGGCGTCCCTGGGGCCGGCGCTGCAGTTCTCGCGGGAGACGACTTGCGCCGGCCCCACGGCCACGCTCTGGGCGGCGAGCGCGCTCCTGTTTCTGGAAGCGGCACGCGGGGGACGCGCGTGGGCCTGGGTCCTCTCGGGGCTCGCGGGAGGCTTCTCGTTCTACTTCTATCCGACGGGGCGCCTCTGGAGCGTCTTCGCCCTCCTCGTCGTGATCTCATTCCTCGCGACCGCTCCTCGCGGCGCACGAAGGAAGATTTTCGCGGGCGCGATCCTCGCGGCGCTCGCGGCGCTCATCATCGGCGCGCCGTTTCTGTACCGCGCGTACGTCAACCCGGACTGGTTCGTCGTCCGCGCCCGGGAAACGAGCATCTTCGTCAGCTCGAATCTGTCGCGCCTGCCCTACGTCCAACGCGATTGGCCGATGCCCCGCCTTCTTCTCGCGCAGATCGAGCGGTCGATCGGGATCTTCAACCGCTTTCCGGACGGCAACTACTTCTGGCCGACGGGAAAGCCGATCCTGCCTGCCGTCTTCTCGGCGCTCACCGTCACCGGACTTCTTGCGAGCCTCTGGCGCGTCCGGGATCCGAGGCTCGCTCTTCTGACGGCATGGTTCTGGACGGGTTTCGTCGGCGTCGTCGTCACGGTCGAGACACCGAACCTCCACCGCATGGCGACGGCCGTGCCCGTGCTCGCGATCTTCGCGGCGCTCGTTCTGGACGAAGGGGCGCGCCGATTCTCGGCGCCTCTCACGCGGCGTGGAGGCCGTGTCGCCGTCACCGCCCTCGTGGCGGCGGCCTCGCTCGCTCTCGCGGCGCGGGAGCTGGTCTTCTACTTCGGGGAATACGCGAAGCTCGACGCGTGGCCGTACCCGCGGATCGAGGGGGGCGCGATCGCGCAAGAAGGACGCGACGCATGGGTCCTGAGCCTCGGCGGCCAGTTCCACATGGTCAACTCGGGCTGGGTCTATCACCTCGCGCCCGATTCCTTTCGAGCCGGGATCCTGTCCCCCGGCTTCCACCTTCCCCTGACGATGCCTGCGAGCCGCGATCTCGCGTTCCTCTTCTACCCCGGTCAGGAGGACTATCGGAATCTGGTCGAAACGATCTATCCCGGCGGAAGTTTTCACCGTGTTCCCTCGGTGCCGGACCAATGGATCTTCGACGTCTATCGTTTGCCGCGGGCCGCGTGGCAGGCCACGCAGGGCGCGCTGGCACACATGCCTGGAGAGCCGCCTGTCCGCGTCCCGACTCTGTCGGACCCTGCGCCCGGGGCGCGCCCCGACGCCGTCATGAGATGGACGGCCGCGATGCGCGTGCCTCGCTTCGGCAACTACGCGTTCCGTCTCGGCCCCGGCCCGGCCCGTCTCGCGATCGACGGACACGAAGTCCTGTCGATCGCCGCGGGCGAGCAGGCGAAAGAGGAATCCCTGTGCCTGGCGCGCGGCGATCATTTCGTCGAGCTGGAGGGTTCGCTCGTGGGGGGCCTCCCGCGAGCACGCCTTCTTTGGGCCCCGTTCGCCAACGCGGGAGCAGGGCCGGTTTTCGAGACGATCCCGACCGCAATCCTGAGACCTCTCGCAAAGCCACCGGGCGGCCTCTTCGGCGTCGTGACGTTTCGCGGCGGGCGCCGGCAGGAGCGCCTCGACGGCACGCTCGCGACATGGAACCTCTCCGATGAGTTTGAGTTCGGGGGCGAACGCTTCGGCGCCGTTTGGACGGGATCGCTCGTCGCCCCTGCAACGGGGTCTTACGAAATGGGCCTTCTGGCTTCGGGGACGGCCGAGCTGAAGATCGACGGGCAAACCGTTCTCAGGAGCGACGGAGCGCACGACAAGCCCGTCGCCTCGAGCGTCACGCTCGGCGCGGGTGAGCACGCCGTGGAGCTTTCCTTCAAGGAGTCGGTCGAGCCCGCGAGGCTCGAATGGACATGGACACCGCCCGGAGGGAGAAGCTCCATCGTTCCCCCGTCCGCGCTCCGGCCGCCGCGGGGCGCGGGCATGTCGCCGCCCTGCAAACAGGAAGACTTCGGCCCGCCCGACCGGCTCCCTCCCGTCGACCACCCCGTTTTTCTGAGGTGGTAGGCGTGACTCAGCGTGCGGGCGCTTCCGCGGGCGCCGTCCAGTAAGCCTGCTCCGCGATCTGCTCGAGCGCGGGGGAGCGATAGCGGCCCGAGTCCCACGCCCGGCGGAGGGAGGCGATGTGCCCCAGCATGCGCACGGAATCGAGGCCGAGACGGACGGTGGTCGGCTCGGAGCGGCGCAGCCGGACCGGGACGCGCTTGATCTCGAGGTTGTACTTGAGCGCCAGGTAGAGGAGCTCCACGTCTCCGGCGAAGCCGTTCTCTCTGAGGAGCGGGAAAAGCGCGTCCGCGACGTCGCCTCGAAAGGCTTTGAGACCGCACTGCGTGTCGAAGAGGCCGCCCGTCACGAGCAGCCTTACGAGCAGCGAGAACGCGGCGGAAGCCGTGTTGCGGCGTCGCGAGATGTGGGGCCGGTAGTCGGACCCGGCGAGAGTGCGGTCGCCGGTGACGACGTGGAACCCGCGGTCGTTCACGAGGCGGGCCATGTAGGGGACCGCGTCGAGGTCGAACGGGAGGTCGGCGTCCGTGAAGACGCGGCATCTCCCCCGGCTCGCCCGCATTCCCGCTTTTAACGCACCGAACTTCCCGAGGTTTCTCGGGAGGGAGACGATCGTGAGGTTCCCTTGGGGACGCGCGGCGAGGCGTTCCGCCGTGTCGTCCGTGCTCCCGTCGTCGACGGCGACGATCTCCCACGAAAGGGCCCCCCGGCGGAGGAACTCCTCTATTTCGGCAAGACTTCTCTCCACGAAGAGCGCCGCGTTGAAGACCGGCAGGATGAGCGAGAGATCGGGAGGCGTCACGGTCGTCACGCCGCCCGGCTCCGGCGCGCCGTCACGAGCATGGAGCCTGAATTCGCATAGAGGGCGGCGTCGGCGTCGCCAGGGCGAAAAAGGTCCGCGACCGCGCGCAGCAAGCCTCCCCCGAAGGGAAGCGCGTCCCCGATCCGCCTGAGAAGGAAGTCGAGGGACACGTACTGGCCGCACGAAGAGACGTGCTCGATCTCGAACCCAGGCGCGAGCACTGCCGCGAGCGTCCGCGGCGAGAAGTACGACACATGTTCGGGAATCTTGTAGGACACCCACCGCCGCCCAGTCGCGCGCGCGAGGAGGCTCTTCACGTTCGGCGTCGCGACCAGAATGCGCCCCTCCGGCGCGAGGTGCCACGCGAGGTCCACGGCGAGCCGGCGGGGATCGTAGATGTGCTCGACGACATCGAAGAGCGTGATGACGTCGAAGAAGCCCTGCGGAAAGAGGCGGTCCGAAAGGGTTCCGAGGCGGATGCGGTCCAGATGGCGCAAGGACGCGACCGCCACCGCGGTTGAGGACACGTCGAGGCCCCACGCTTCGTATCCGCGCGAGAGGGCCGCCTCGAGGCCGGCGCCGGGGCCGCATCCCACGTCGAGGAGCCGGGCGCCGGCATGGCGCGAAGGAAGACGAGAGAGACGCCGGACGAATGTGCGGACGAGGAGAGGCTCCATGGCCGAATACGAGGAGTATCCGCTGTCGGGGCCACCCTCTTCCCAGTACTCGGGTGCGCTATACAGGCGGGCCACGTCGTCCTCGTGAACGCGCGGGGAGAGATAGCGCATCGAGCAGGAATCGCAATCGACGACGCGGTACGGCGGAAACAACGCCCGCGCCTTCTCCGGGGGCGGTTCATCGCAGAGCGGGCACGCGCACGTTTCGAGGCGGAACGGAGCGGCCGCGATCATCCGGATCCCCCCGGTCCCTAGGATACCGGGGAGCGTGTGTGGGCGCGTCGCGCGCGCACTTGGTATCATCGTTCGAGCCCGTGAGGTGTACGACGATGTGGGATAAGTGGCACTGTCTTCCGATCGCTCTGTGCGTCCTTTCTCTCGGTTGCGGCGGGAAAAAGCCGGAGGCTCAGGTGAAGGGCGGCGCCGCCGCCGCCGAAAAGCCGGCCGAGGTCGTCGCGACCCCGGTTGTGGCCCAAGAGGCGCCGAAGGGCCCCTTCATTTCGAAGTTCCGTCTCGGCTCTTCGTCGGGTCCCGAGGGCGTCGTGATCGCCGAAGCGCACGCCTTCGTGCCGGGAGAAAATGTCTTCGCCTCGTTCGAGATCCCGAATGCCGCCGCGGGGTCGAAAGTCCGCGTTTCCTGGGCCGCTTTGCCCGACAGGAAGATCCTTTCTCGCCAGGAAGCGGCGCTCCCGCCGGACAAGCCGGCGGTGGCCTTCAAGGGCGATTCGAAAAGCTGGCCGCTCGGGGACTACGAGTTCCTCATCGTTCTCGCCGAGCCGGGGAAGGACGACGCGAGACCCTTGGGGAGCGCGACGTTCAAGATCGTCAAGGACAAGCCGAGATAGGTCTCGTTCGGGTCTTTCTCGATTGAGGCTGCGCCGTGGCAACCCGTAGGATCTTTCTCCTCACGGCGATTGGGACGGCCTTCGCTGCCGCGACCTCCGTCTCGGGGGCCGTGCTCGTCTTCGTTCTCGGTCCGCTCCGCCGGCGCGCTCGGCAAGAGCCTGTGCTCCTCGACGTCGGACCGGTGTCGGCCTTCGGGGCGCTGCGGGCGGGCGCGCCTCGGCCCGAAGAAATCCTCGTCGAGCGCACCGTCGAGGACGGCTACATGACGCGCCGCGTGAAGGAACGATTCGTCGTGGTGCGCGACGTCCGCGCCGCGTCGGGCCTCGCGGCGCTCGTCCCGACGTGCAGCCACCTCGGGTGCGGCGTCTCGTGGGACCAGGGCCGTAACGCGTTCCTCTGTCCCTGCCACGGCGGCGTCTACGGGCCCGATGGCGCCGTCCTGGCCGGCCCGCCGCCGAGGCCTCTCACGCGCCTGCCGCTCATGGCGGCCGGCGGACGCTTGCACCTCGACGCTTCGGCTCTCGACACGTGAAGAGGTTTCTCGAATTCCTCGAGTCTCGGACGGGACTTACCGCGCTCTGGCGCGCGTTCGCGGACGAACCGGTCTCCATCCGGCACGCGTGGCTGTTCACGCTGGGCTCGGCGGCGCTCGTCGCGCTCCTCGTCCAGTTCGCCACCGGCTTCGCGCTCGCGCTCGCTTATGCCCCGACGCCGGACCACGCGTGGGAAAGCGTGAAGGCGATTCAGACACGGCTTCCGGCGGGAGCGCTCGTGCGCGGCCTCCATCACTGGGGCGCGTCCGCGATGGTGCTCTTCGCCCTGCTTCACATGGCCCGCACATTTCTCTTCGGCGCCTATCGCCGGCCGCGGGAGCTCAACTGGCTCGTGGGCGTCGCGCTCCTCCTCCTCGTGCTCGCATTCGGCTTCACGGGCTATCTTCTTCCGTGGGATCAGAAGGCCTACTGGGCGACGGTCGTCGGCACGAAGGTGCCGGCGGCGATCCCGATCGCGGGAGCGGCCGTTTCACGTCTTATGGCCGGGGGAACCACCGTCGGCGCGGCGACGCTGACGCGCTTCTACGCGCTCCACGTCGTCCTGCTGCCGCTCCTGACTCTCGCGTTTGCCTTCGTCCACCTCCTCCTGATGCGCCGGCACGGGCACGCCGGGCCGACGGACGAACCGGACCCAAGACAGCCGTTCTTTCCCTATCAAGCCGCGCGGGACGGCGCCGTCGGGCTGGCGCTCGTTCTCGCGCTCTTCTGGCTCGCGGCGCGGCATCCGGCGCCGCTCGAACGGCTCGCGGATCCGACGGACAGCTCGTACGTGCCACGGCCCGAGTGGTATTTCCTCCCGCTCTTTCAGCTCCTGAAGCTCTTCAAGAGCCCGTTCGAGCCGATCGGCACCGCAGTCCTTCCGGGGATCTCGATGTTCCTTCTCGCGCTCGTTCCGTGGCTCGACCGCGGGGCCTCCCGGCGGCCCCGTGACCGGCGGCTCGTCCTCGCGGCCGGCGGCGCGGCGGCGGCCCTGCTCCTCGGCCTGCTCTATTTCGGTGCCCTCGATTCCCCGAAGGGAAGTCCGTCGGGCCTCGACCCGGCCTCCCAGCCGCCGCCCGACGCGCGGTTTCTCGGCGGCCTCGCCTCGTACGAGAGGCGCGGTTGCACCTCGTGCCACGGGATCGACGGCCGGCCGGGCGCGCCGCCTGCGGCCGTGTCGATCGCTCTCGCGGCGCGCGGACACGCCCTCAAGGGCGATGGGCTGACCGCACACGTGAAGGAGAAGAGCGTCCGGGCGCTGGCGACCGACGAGGACGGAGAGAGCCCCGACAAGGACATCCCGTCGCTCCTCGCATACGTCGAGGTGCTTGGGAAAGACGGGCCGCGTTTCTCCGCGCTGCCGCAGCCGATTCGCCTGGGCGGCGCCGCGATAGACCGAGAGGATTGCCGGCAGTGCCATCAGCTATACGGAGAGGGCGGCCGCCGCGGGCCCGTGCTTGCTCATCTTCTCGGCAAGCGTGACAAGGACTGGCTTGTCGCGCACTTCAAGGATCCGAAAGCGCTCGTGCCGGGCTCGAAGATGCCCTCGTTCAAGTTCCTGCCCGACGCCGAGCTCTCCGCGATGTCGGACTACCTGCTCGCGCTGCCGTAGAGCCGGCCGTCGACCGGGCGCTTACCTTTCGGTAAAAGTCTTCAGGTCGATGCGCTGCGTGAGGAACCGGCGGAACTCGTCGGGCGGAAGGGATGCGACCTGACGGCCCGTCGTATGCTCGATAGCCGAAAGGACCTTCTCCCAGAGGAACTCGCGGCGCGCGATCTCGTCGAGGTCGCGCACTTTTCCGAAATCCTGAACGAATTTGTTGTGGCGGCAGAGCATGCGGAACGCGTGCTCGGTGTTCGGACGTCGGACCGGAAGGCCGAGAATGCGCACGTCGTTTCCTACGTCGTGGATGGGCTGGCCCCACTCGCCATACCCGCCGAAGATGGTCCCGAGCTTCTCGAGGGCGTTCGCGAGCTTAGGCTCTCCGCCCCTCTCGAGCGCCGCCTTCACGATCGGAAGCGTGATGTTGCGGAAAAGCGTGGGATCCGCGAGGCGAACGTCGATGCCGATCTCCTCGCGCGTTATGCGGGCGATGTCTTCGGAACGGATGCGGTTGTCCGTTGCGAGATGGATGCGCTCGCCGATCGACTCGGGCACGGTTAGAGCCGCGAGAATTCCTTGGACGACGCGGTCCACGGGAACGATATTCAGCTCAGCCGAGCGGTCGCCGGGGAAGCTCGACGCGATCGCGCCGATCAGCCACGCTTTCCCGCGGCCGACGACGTCTGCCTGCAGCGCGTCCATCACCTCCTTCGAGCGCCCGAAGGCGTTGATGGGCGCGTTCACGACCTTCGTGTCACCCCGATTGTTGCCGGTCCTGCTGTGGCCAATGACGATCGAGGGGAGAAGCTGCGACACGCGGAGGCCCTTGTCGACGAGCGTGTAATCCGTCTCGAGCGACGCCATCGCCTTCGTGAGCTCGTAGAAGTTGTTGTAGAAATTCCGGGGGAAGACGAGCGCGTTCTCCTGCGCGGTCGTCTTCTTCTTCCGCCCGTGGATGTAGGACGTCTCGATCGCGACGTGCTGAATGAACTTCGTGCCCTTTGCTTCCTGGATCCCCAGGGCGAACTGAAGCGCGTTGCGCGCCCCCTGCACGTTTGCGCGGAAGGAGTTCTCGTACGAGTCGTCGAAAGACACGCTCGCGGCGCAGTGGATGACGTGCGTGAGCGTCTTCTCGAGGCGCGCCATCTCGCGCGGCGCGACGCCGAGATTCGGCTTCTCGATGTCTCCGTCCACGAAAACGAATTTCTTCGCCTTCGCTCCCGTGATGCGAAGGCGCTTCAGGAGAAGCGCGCCTCGCTGGGCAGGCGACAGAATTTTCACGACCTCTTTCGTTTTGGCGTCGCGGATCTTCTCGGGCCGCACGACACAGACGAGGCGCTCGATCCGGCGGTCGCTCGAGGCCTGCGCGAGGAGCTCCTTGCCCAAAAAGCCGGTGGCGCCCGTCAGGAGAACGTGCAGTCGCGGGCTGCGCCCGCGCGCCCTCAAGAGGGTGCGTGCGTCGCGCTGCAGCTTTTCGATGCGCGCCTTGACCTCTTTCTCGGACAGGTGGGAGGCCTCGCGGAACTTGAAGAAGACATTCCGGTCCGTCACGCCGATCAGGCTCTTGGCGCTTCGTTCGACCGCTTTGCTTCCCGTCGCCGAACCGAGCGCCTCGGCGAGCTTGATCCCGAGGAGGTTCACCTTTCGGAGGCCATCCTTGACGGCATTCTCATTGCCGGTCCACTCGATCAGCCGGCTCGCGAGATATTGAGCGGAGACGTCGATCGGGTTCTTGTCCCGGTGGGCGTGAACGAGCAGCTCGTCGGGGTCGATCGGCCGAAGGATCTCCTTGCCGGTCGCGAGGCTCACTTTCGCGATGTAGCGCGAGGGAGAGCTCTCCCAAAGCATCTCGCCCTTCGGGTTCATCGTCGGCGTGAGTTCCTGCGTCGGGGCTCCTGCGGTCCCGCGCCGGGGCGGGGCCGTCGTGGAATTCAGCATGGTTTCCTCCGAAATCCGGAGAGGCATTGTAGTCCCGGGCCGCGTTAACCCAGGGCCGCGATGAAGTCGTCCGCCGCGAGCGCGACGGCGAGAGCCGCTTCGTTGCCGGCTTCGAGATAGAGAGTCGCCGAGGGATCGGCGACCCGCGCGAGCGTACCAGCGCGGACTTCCTTCACGTCGTCTCCGTCGAACGCGGCGAAGCGTCCGGAGAAGACGGCGAACGCGCGGACGCCGCGAAAGACCCACCGGGCGCCCGGAGGCGGGCCGAGCCGGAGCACGGCGAGTCCGGCCTCGGGCAGCCGTGCGAGCACGCGGAGGCCCGTGATCCCGGGAAAGGCCGCCCCCGCGACACCATCGCGCTTGATGTGACGGAGCGGCGCTGGAGACGGTCTGCGAATGACGACAACGTCACCGGGTTCCACGTTGGATCCGCCGCGGCCGGAGGAGAGCGCGATCAGCGCCGAGGCGCCGCCATCCCCCTCTTCCCCTCCAAAGAAAAAACCACCGTGACCCTCACTGAGGCACAGGAGATGCTGAGAGGGTATTCGCTCGAACGCGTAAACCGAGACGCCGGGCGCTTGCACCGTGCGCGGCGGTGGCGGCACGGGGCCGCGCCGGTCGTCGTTCTTCGGAATGTCCTTTGTAGCGGCCGGCGGCTCGCCCGGCTTCCTTCTTCCGAAGAGCCACTTCACGTTCACGGCGCGACTCGCGGCCCTGTCACGGCGACCCGAGAAGCGTGCGGAGGCGCTGGGCGCCCGCGCGGCTGACCGGAAGGCGGGACTCGTCGACGAGGACGGCGGTGGAGGCGCCCGTCGCGGAGCCCTCGACGCGTTGAAGGCAATCGAGATTGAGGAGATAGGACCGGTGGATTCTCACGAAGTGCTCCTTGGGGAGCGCGTCTTCCAGGCTCGCGAGCGTCTGCTTCTTGATGTGATTCCGGCCGCCCGAGGACAGCAGAACGTAGTCGTCCTCGGCCTTCACGTAGTCGATCTTCTCGACGGGCAGCACCGTCACCGTGACGCCGTCCTTCACGACGACGCGTGAGAGCGGCGCGCCGCGGGGCCCGAGAGGCAGCGCGGACGGCACGCCGCCCGCGGCGAGCCGGGTGCGCGCCCTTTCGAGCGCCCGGTCGAAACGCGCGCGGTCGAACGGCTTCAAGAGGTAGTCCACGGCGTTCGCGTCGAACGCCTTCAGCGCGTACTGGTCGTAAGCGGTGACGAAGATGACGGCCGGGCGGCCCGTGGCGTCGCGGTCGATGAGCTCGAGCACTTCGAGCCCGTCGAGCTCGGGCATCTGGACGTCGAGGAAGAGAAGGTCCGGCTTCGTCTCGGCGACGGCCCGAACCGCCTCGAACCCGTTCGCGCACTCGGCCAGGACCCGGATGTCCGGGTGGGCGGCGAGAAGCTGGCGCACGAGGGAGCGTGCGAGCGCCTCGTCGTCCACGAGCACGGCGCCGAGAAGAGGGGCTGGCATGAACCGATGGTAGCGCCGTGCCCGCGAGGTGGCGTCAGGGTCCCGCGGGCAGCTCGATCTCGACTCGGAAGCGGCCGTTGGAAAGGCCGGCGCCGACGTGCCCGGCGTCGCCCCAGTGCGCGGCCACGCGGCGTCTCACGTTTGCGAGCCCGACCCCCGCGCCGGCGGGCTTTTCCGATCCGGCGTCGGCGGGATTCTCGACGACGATCGATACGCGGTCTCCCCGGCGTTTCGTCACGAGTGAGAGGGTCCCGCCCTCGAGGCGCGCCCCGATGCCGTGCTTGACGGCATTCTCGACGAGCGGCTGCAGGAGAAGGGGCGGAACGGCCACGTCGAGCACGGAGTCGTCGAGGTCTTCGGCCATCGTGAGCCGGTCTCCGAACCTCACTTGCTCGATCGCGAGATAGCGATGCGCGAGAGCGAGCTCCTCGCGGAGCGAGATCGACGAGCGTTCCGACATGCCGAGCGTCGTCCTCAGGAAATCGGACAGGAGGGCGCACATCGAGCGGGCCTCCTCGGGGCGGACGGCGACGAGCGCCGCGATCGAGTTCAGGCTGTTGAAGAGAAAATGGGGGTTGAGCCTTTCCCTGAGAACCTGAAGCTCGGCCTCGCGGGCCAGCGTCCGGAGCTCCGCCGCGCGGCGCTCCTGGTCGCGCGCGGCCTCCGAGGCTTCGAGCACGTAGTGCATCGCGAGGACGAGCAGGTAGAGGAGGACGCCGAGCAGAAAAACCACGGGGCCGGCGTGCGCGAGCCGGTCCGGCAGCGTTTCGAACACGGGCAGGAGCGCGAGCCCCCACGCCAGCGTCGTTCCGGAAAGAAGCCAGAGCGAGGCGGCCACGATCGAAGCGACCGCGAGGGCGGACGCGGTCGCGAGGAGCCTGGCCGAGTCGACGGGAAAGGCCCGGCAGAGATACCAGGACGAGAGGCACAGGAACGCGTAGAGAAGCCCGAGCGGCGCCGCGAGGGCCGCCGCCTCGAGAAGAGAGAGCCCCCCCGCGAGCATGAGCAGTCCGCCGAGAATCGCGGTCAGCGGAATCCAGCCGAGAAGGTAGACGCCGAGGCGTCCCGACTGCGTGAAGAAGGGGTGCATCGCGCGCCCCTAGTTCTTGATGCCGAGGCCGCCGAAGAGGATGAAGCCGGTGACGAGAAGCTCTTTCTGGGGGCCCGTGGATTCGCGGAGGACGTGGCGGCTCCTGTCGTCCGTGCCGCCGAAGATCGGGACGACCTTCAGGATCACGTTCCAGTCCTCGGGCACGCGGAGATCGCCCCCGCCGCAGAAGCAGAAGACGTCGATGACCGCGCGATCCCCCGCCATCTTCGAATCGCGAAGGTCCAGCTTGAACCCGCCGAAGACGGCGTTTGCCTGCCCGCCCTGGAAGGCGGGGGAGATGATCCGGCGCTCGCCGCCGCCGAAAACCGCCCACTCGTTCAACGTGCCGCCGGGGTTTGCGGACGCGTCCCACGAGCGTGCGCCCGGGCGCTGCGCGAAGACGAGGCGAAGGCCGATGAACACGAAGATGAGCGGAAGGAGGTAGCTGAGCCGGAAATGCAGGCCGCCGAAGTTCCGCGCGAGGAAGAGCCCCCCCGCCGTGATGAGCGCGAGGCCCGTCAGGAACGAGCGAGCGTAGAGCTTCGTCACGCCGACGGCGACGAGGACGAGCGGCCAGAACTTCCAGAAGCTTCTGATCTCGATGACGCCGAAGTTGTCGAGCGTGAAGAGCACGCCCGCGGCGATGAACGAAACGCCGATGATGAGGCGGGACATCGTGTCGGAACGGGGGCTGGTGTCCGGGTTTCCTCTGGGCTCCGTGCTTTCCATATCCATGTCTCCCAGGATCAAGATACGACGCCCGGGGGAGTTCAGCCCGGCCTTTTCGGCGAATCGACTTCCTGGGGCGGCGAGTGGCCTCCCAGCCTCCTGACCGGCTACGTGACGCAGCGCTACGGGAGGCCCCTCGCGGCGGCGTGAGTCTTCGTCAGCGCGCGGCCGCGGCCGGCACGTCCGCACGCGCGGGCTCGTATCCGAGATTCGGCGACAGCCACCGCTCGACGTCGGCGACGGGCATACCCTTGCGCCGGGCGTAGTCCTCGACCTGATCGCGTGCGAGGCGGCCGACTCCGAAGTAGTGCGCCTCGGGATTCCCGAAGTAGAACCCGCTCACGGAGCTCGCGGGCGTCATGGCGAAGCTCTCCGTGAGCGAGATCCCTGCCGCCGCCTCTGCATCGAGGAGCGCGAAGAGCGTGCGCTTCTCGGTGTGGTCGGGGCACGCGGGATAGCCGGGCGCGGGCCGGATGCCGCGGTAGCGCTCGCGAAGGAGGTCGTCCGCCGTGAGGCTCTCGTTCCGGCCGTAACCCCAGTCCCGGCGCGCGCGCTGATGCAGCATCTCGGCGAAGGCCTCGGCGAGGCGGTCGGCGAGCGCCTTCACGAGGATCGAGGAATAGTCGTCGTGGTCCTTCTCGAACGCCTGGCAGAGCGCGTCGACGCCGATGCCGGTTGTCACGGCGAAGGCGCCGAGAAAATCCGTGAGGCCGCTCCCGAGGGGGGCCACGAAGTCGGCTAGGGCCTCCAGGGGCTGGCCCTCCGGCTTTTCCATCTGCTGCCGGAGAGTGTGAAGAGTCGCGAGCGGCCGTGCCCGAGGCGCGTCCGCGAAGAGGCGGATGTCGTCGCCGTCCGCGTTCGCCGGAAAAAATCCGTAGACGCCGTGCGCCGTGAGAAGGCGCTCGCTCACGATCCGGTCGAGGAGGGCCCGCGCGTCCTGGAAGAGCTCTTTCGCCTTCTCGCCGACGACGGGATCCTCCAGGATTTGCGGATACCGCCCCCGCAGCTCCCACGCGTGGAAGAACGGCGACCAGTCGATGAAGGGGACGAGGTCGGCGAGGGGCACGTCGCGGAGGACGCGCGCGCCGGTGAAGGAGGGCACGGCGAGGTCCGCGCCGGCCCAGTCGAAGCGCGGCCTGCGGGCGCGGGCGGCGGCGAGAGACACGAGCGGCTTGGCCGTTCGCTTTTCATGCTCGGCGACGAGCAGCGTCTGTTTCTTCCGGTTGAGGTCGGCAAACGCGGCCGCGCCGGCGCCGAGAAGGCCGCTGACCGCGCCGACGGCCCGCGACGCGTCCAGGACGTGGACGACAGGCGGCCCATAGGCGGGTGCGATCTTGACGGCGGTGTGGATGGGACTCGTCGTGGCTCCGCCGATCAGGAGAGGAAGGGCAAAACCCGAGCGCTCCATCTCGCGGGCCACGTGGACCATTTCGTCGAGGGACGGCGTGATGAGGCCGGAGAGGCCGATCACGCGCGCTCCGTGCTCCCTCGCGGCCGCGAGGATGCGGTCGGCGGGCACCATGACGCCGAGGTCGACGACGGCGTAGCCGTTGCATTGCAGGACGACGCCCACGATGTTCTTCCCGATGTCGTGGACGTCGCCCTTCACGGTCGCGAGAAGCACCGTGACCTGCGAGGACACTGCGCCCGCTTTCTTCTCGGCCTCGAGGTAGGGCTGGAGGTACGCGACGGCCTTCTTCATGACGCGCGCGCTCTTGACGACCTGCGGAAGGAACATCTTCCCGGCCCCGAAGAGATCGCCAACCACGTTCATGCCGGCCATCAGCGGCCCCTCGATGACGGCGAGCGGTGCGCCGTACTTCCGTCGCGCCTCTTCGACGTCGGCGTCGATGAAGTCGACTATGCCCTTGACGAGCGCGTGCGACAGGCGCTCCTCGACGGGGCCGCTCCTCCAGGCGTCGGCCATGGCCACGACCTCGGCCTTGTCCGCCTTCTTCACGGACTCGGCGAACGTGACGAGGCGCTCCGTGGCGTCCGGACGCCGGTTCAGGAGGACATCCTCGACGAGGGCGAGTAGGTTCTTCGGGATCTCCTCGTAGACCGCGAGCTGGCCCGCGTTCACGATGCCCATGTCGAGGCCGGCCCCGATCGCGTGATAGAGGAACGCCGCGTGCATGGCCTCGCGGACCGTGTTGTTGCCGCGGAACGAGAAGGAGATGTTGGACACGCCGCCCGAGACCTTCGCGTGCAGGAGCGTCGCCTTGATTCTCCGCGTGGCCTCGAGGAAATTCAGCGCATAGGCGTCGTGCTCCTCGATGCCGGTCGCGACCGTGAGGATGTTCGGATCGAAGACGACGTCTTCGGGTGGGAAGCCGATCTCCTCGGTGAGGATGCGATAGGCGCGCGCGGCGATCGCGACCTTGCGCTCCACGGTCGTCGCCTGTCCGTCCTCGTCGAATGCCATGACGATGACCGCGGCCCCGTAGCGGCGCACGAGGCGCGCGTGACTCCGGAAGGAATCCTCGCCCTCCTTCAGGCTGATCGAGTTCACGATGGACTTGCCCTGGAGGCACTTCAGTCCGGCCTCGATCACGTCCCACTTCGAGCTGTCGAGCATGATCGGAAGCTTCGCGATGTCGGGCTCGGCCGAGAGGAGGTTCAGGAAGCGCGTCATCGCCGCCTTCCCGTCCAGCATTCCCTCGTCCATGTTGACGTCGAGGACGTTCGCTCCCCCCTCGACCTGCTGCCGCGCGACCGTGAGCGCCCCCTCGTAGTCGCCCGACAGGACGAGCTTCGCGAACTTCGGAGATCCGGTGACGTTCGTGCGCTCTCCGACGACGGTGAACACCTCGGGCCGGAACGTGTAGGGCTCGAGACCCGAGAGGCGCGTCGCGCGCCCGGGCACAGGAAGCTGCCGCGGAGGCAGCCCTTTCACGGCGTCCGCGATCGCGCGGATGTGCGCCGGCGTCGTGCCGCAGCAGCCCCCCACGATGTTCACCCAGCCCTCGCGCGCGAAGGCGCCGATATCTCCGCACATGATCTCGGGCGTCTCGTCGAAGCCGCCAAAGGCGTTGGGCAGTCCTGCATTGGGGTACGCGCTCAGGAACACCGGCGCGAGGCCGGACAGCTCCTCGATGTAGGGCCGCATCTCCTTCGCGCCGAGCGCGCAGTTGATGCCGACCGACAGGAGCGGCGCGTGCAAAACGGAATTCCAGAACGCCTCGACCATCTGGCCCGAGAGCGTCCGCCCCGACTTGTCCGTGATCGTGACGGAGACCATGAGCGGAACGCTCCGGCCGGCCGCTTCGAAATGCTGAAGCGCGGCAAACAGGGCCGCCTTCAGGACGAGCGTGTCGAAGACCGTCTCGAAGAGCAGGAAGTCGACCCCGCCGTCGAGGAGCCCCCGGATCTGCTCGGTGTACGCCGCGACGAACTCGTCGAAGACGTGGGTTCTCTTCCCCGGGTCGTTGACGTCCACGGCGAGCGACAGCGTCCGGTTCGAGGGGCCGATCGCGCCCGCGACGAAGGCGTCCCTACCGCTCGCCGCGCGATGCGCATCGACGGCGCGGCGGGCGGCGCCCGCGGCCGCGACGTTCATCTCGTACGCAAGACTCTCCAGGCCGTAGTCGGAGAGCGAGATCGCCTGCGCGTTGAACGTATTCGTCTCGAGGATGTCGGCGCCCGCCTCGAGGTACAGCCGGTGGATGTCCTCGATGATCGCGGGCTGCGTCAGGACGAGGAGGTCGTTCGCGCCCTTGAGGTCCTTCGGGTGGTTCCGAAAACGCGCGCCACGATAACCCGCCTCGTCCAGAGAGTGCGCCTGGATCATGGTCCCCATCGCCCCGTCGATGACGGCGATGCGCTGCTTCAGGAGCGCGCGCAGGCGGGCTTCGGCGGTCATGAGCGACGGGCTCATGAAGGCTTCGCCTCGGTGCCGAGCGCCTCGAGGATCCTCTTCACGGCGTCGTAGCGCGCCATCGGCATGATGTGGACGCCGCGCGCCCTCTCGGCGATCGCGCGAGCGAGCTCGACGCCGATCGCGAGCCCTTCCTCCTCTTCGAACGCCGGGCCCTTGTCCGCCGCGTGGCGCATCCGCGCGAGGATCTCCTCGGGCACGACCATTCCGGGGACCTCGTTCGCGAAGTAGAGGGCCTGCTTCAGGCTCTTCGGCGGGATGAGGCCGATGAGGATCGGAATCGTCCGGGCTTCGGGACGCGCATAGAAACGGTCCAGCGCCGCCACGTCGTAGACGGGCTGAGTCTGGGCGAACGTCGCACCCGCCTCGATCTTGGCGGAGAGCTTCGAGATCTCGACGTCGAGGTCCTTGGCCGCCGGATTCGCCGCACACGCGATCGCGAACGACGTAGCCGAGCCGATCGCGCCGCCCGCGAGGTCGGTGCCCCCGTTCAGGCCCCGCACGATGCGAAGGAGGCCGAGGGTGTCCACCTCGCCGACGGGCTTCGCCTGCGGGTAATCCCCGATCTTCAGCGGGTCACCGCCCACGACGAGGAGCGCCTTGATGCCGAGACCCGCGGCGCCGAGGAGATCCGACTGGATCCCGAGGACGTTCCGGTCGCGCGGCGAGAAGTGGAAGATCGTCTCGGCACCCGTTTCCGTGCGGATGAGGTGCGCGACGGCAATGGACGACATCCGGAGGCGCGCCATCGGGTTGTCGGTGATGTTGATTGCGTCGACGCCGAGGGCGCGCAGCGTGCGGGCGCCGTCCACCGCGACCGAGGCGTCGATGCCCTTCGGGGGCTCGACTTCGGCGGTCACGACGAGGGCGCTGGGATCGGCGAGCTTGCGTTTCAGGGCGGACGTCTCGAGCGAGGAATCGGGAGAGGCCTCGCGCGGGCGGGCGGAACGGACTTCGACGACGGCCGCGCGCGTCGAGGGGGCCGGAGCGCTGCGGGCCTTGCCCAGGGCCTCACGCGCCATCGCGGCCACGTGCTCCGGCGCGGTGCCGCAGCATCCGCCCACGAGCGCGGCCCCCGCGCGGAGGAGGTCGCGCGCGCTCTGACGGAAGTAGTCCGGCGTCGCGGGATAAACCGTGCGCCCGGAGACGACCCACGGGTAACCGGCGTTCGGCCGGACGGAAACTGGCACGGACACGGAGCCGGCCGCCCGCGAGAAGATCTCGAAGGCCTCCTGGGGTCCGACGGTGCAGTTGATCCCGACGACGTCGGCGCCGGCCGCGACGAGCGCCGGGAGCGCGTCTTCCACGTCCTCTCCGAAGCTCGTCTTGCCGTCCGCGAGGAACGTCATCGACGCGAGGATCGGGATCTCGAGGGACAGCGCGCGCGCCGCGCGCAGCGCCTCCGTGGCCTCGAGCGTCGACGAGAACGTCTCGAAGGACAGGAGGTCGACCCCTTCCTCGAGGAGAATCCGGATCTGCTCCGTGAACAGTTCGCGGACGTGGAGGCGCGTGAGCGGCCCGTACGGCTTCACGAGCTGCCCGAGCGGGCCGACGGCGCCCGCCACGTAGACGTATTCCCCGGCAGCCGCCGTTCGCGCGAGGCGCACGGCCTCCCGGTTGATCTTCTCGAGGGAGTCGGCCCAGTCGAACTTGGAAAGCTTCGAGCGGTTCGCGTCCCATGTGTTCGTGGAGAGCATCTGCGCGCCGGCGGAGACGTAGTCGTCGTGGATCTCCTTCACGAGCTCGGGGGCCGTGAGGGCGTTCGGCGAGCGCGGACCGTCCGGGGGCGCGCCACGTGACACGAGCAACGTCCCCATTGCCCCATCGGCGAGGAGAACATCGGCCCGTAGCCGCTCCCGAATGTCTCTCTTCATGAAAAGAGCCACATGAAAAAAGGGTACGGCGCGGCGCCCGCAGACGTCAAGCCGTCGGTCGGTTAAACTCGCGCACTGACCAGATGAGGATCCTCGTCGTCGGTTCGGGTGGTCGCGAGCACGCGCTCGTGTGGAAGCTCGCGCAGGCGCCGGGCGTGACCGACATTTTCTGCGCGCCGGGGAACCCGGGAATCGCGTCGCTCGCGACCTGTATTCCCATCGGCGTCGAGAACGTCGTCGAGCTCGCGGACTTCGCCGAGTCGATGAAGGTCGATCTCACGGTCGTCGGGCCCGAGCTCCCGCTCACGCTGGGCCTTGTGGATGAATTCTCGCGACGCTCTCTTCTCGCCTTCGGGCCGAACCGCCTCGCCGCCGAGCTCGAAGGCTCGAAGGTCTTCTCGAAGCTGTTCATGAAGAAGTACGGCATCCCGACGCCGGACGCGGAGGTCTGCCAGACGCGCGCCGAGGCCGAGCGGGCGCTCAAGTCGTTCGGCCTGCCGTGCGTGTTCAAGGCAGATGGCCTCGCGGGCGGCAAGGGCGTCGTCGTGGCGCAGGAGCCGGAAGAAGCCGAGCGCGCGCTCAAGCTCTTCTTCGAGGATCGCGTCTTCGGGTCGGCGGCTGATCGCGTTCTCGTGGAGCGCTTCATCGCGGGAGACGAGGTCAGCTTCATGGTCCTGTGCGACGGGGAGCGGGCGCTGCCGCTCGCGACCGCGATGGACTACAAGAGGATCTACGACGGCGAACGCGGCCCGAACACGGGCGGGATGGGCGCGCACAGCCCGTCGGTCCTCCTCGACGCGTCCACGTCGTCCGATGTCCTCGCCTTCGTCGTGCAGCCGACGCTCAAGGGCATGGCGGACGAAGGCCGCCCGTTTCGCGGCGTCCTCTTCGTGGGCCTCATTCTCGAGAAGGGGCTGAACCCCTACGTGCTCGAGTACAACGTCAGGTTCGGAGACCCCGAGACGCAGGCGGTCATGCTGCGTCTCGACGGCGACCTGCTGCCGTTCCTGATGGGCTCAGCTCGCGGCCGTTTCGACGAGGGCGCCCAGCTCGCCTGGCGGCGCGAGGCGACCGCCGCCCTCGTGATGACCGCCGAAGGCTATCCGGGACCCTTCGAGCGCGGGCGGCTGATCACCGGCCTCGACGAGGCCGAAGCGATGGAAGGGGTGTTCGTGTTCCACGCCGGGACCGCCCGCGGTGCGGACGGACGCCTCGTCACGTCGGGCGGCCGCGTCCTCAACGTGTGTGCCCGCGGGCGCGGCCTGTCTCAGGCGCTCCGGACGGCAAAAGACGCGGCGGCGAAGATCCGGTACGAAGGCGCCCATTTCCGGCATGACATCGGGCACAAGGCGCTCGGGATCCTCATGGAGCGCTCGGGATCGATGCTCCGGTGAAGTCTGCGAGCACGGGGCCCGGCCCCGGTGCCTCGAGAAGCGCGAATGCAGCGCGCAGGATCCGGGTCTGGAGCTCGACGTCTCCCGGTTTCCCGAGCGGATAGCCGAGCGCGAAGGGCACCGCGAGCGCCCGCGGAGTACGGACCTTCGCCGTGATGTCCCGCAGCATCGTGACGGACGTCGTCGCGATGCCGCGCCTTTCGAGCTCACCGGCGATCAGACCGACGGTCTGATGGCACATTGGTCAAAGCGGAACGAGGAGCGCGACGTCGACACCATCCGCCTCGAGGAGCGAGGCGGCGGCGGGCGCCGTGTCTTTCAGGAGGCGTCCGGGCGCCGTGATCGACCCCATGAACGAGAGAGCGCGCCCGTTCAGCGCCCCGATCTCGCCCCGCGTGGCCATCTCGCGCAAACGACCGAGTGGAAAGCCGAGGTTGCGGTCTGCCTGGAAACCCGTCTGGTCGAACGCGTCGGACTTGTGGGCGATCCCGAGCGTCTGGACATCCGTGGCGGCCGGGATCTCGCGAAACGACGAGTCGCCGCCCTTCCTCGCGTCGTCGAACGGCTCCTGGGACGGCAGGTAGACACCTCCCGTCGTGACGAGCGCGACGCGCGCCTTCTCGAGGGTCTTTCGGGGGCGCGCGAACGGGACGGGATCCAGCGCGCGGTAGCGGTACGTCGCCATGAAGAGCCGGTTCTTGAGCGAAAGATCCGAGAGGCTCGCCACGGCTGGCAGTATGCCGAATTATGATGGCGGGCATGCAGGTTCCCGCCACCGCCGCGCTCCTTGGACTTCTTGCTCAGCTCATGTCGTCCCACGGCGGCCCGCCCGTCCTGGCTGCGCCCGCCGCCACGCCCGCACCCGCCTTTGCCGTGACGTCGGGCGGCGGCCTCTCGTGGACGGTGCCGAAGTCGTGGACGCCGGGTCCGTCCTCGGCCATGCGTCTTGCGACCTACTACCTTCCCGCCGCGGGAGGGGATGCGGACCGGCCCGAGCTCGCCGTCTTCTGGTTCGGACCGGGGAAGGGCGGGAGTATCGACGTGAACGTGGCGCGCTGGTTCTCCCAGTTCGAGGCGGGGTCCGGCGACCCTTCAGAAAAAGGGTCGCTTGCTCGAACCTAAATGCCCGAGGGAGGTGCCCCTGGTCTCTAGGCGCCACCCCCCGCAATTCCCGTTACACGCCCGCGGGGGCCGCCCGCCGATTACACACCGGCAAACCGCATGCCGAGGATCCGTGATGCGCGCGAGCGCTGGGCGTAAACACGCACGAATGCAAAGCGCCCTGGCTCGCTTCCGCGGACGGCTCGGGCTACCTCGGCAAAGAGGTACTCGCAGTCTTTGGAGGTGTATAGCCGGCATAGAACTGATACAGCTTGTCGATAATGCCGCGATCCCCCTCTCGAAAGGTCTTTCTCATCATTGCCTGCTCCCGCAGGGTGTCTAAAGACAACGTCGTCGTGGGAACCTCCCGACTCGGCGATGGCACAGACAGGACCTCCACCCCGGGATCCAGGGGGGCCGCCAGATAGTCCTCTAAAGTGCCGACGTCCTTTAGCGCCGCCGCAAACAGTGCTTCCGAACTCAGAGGCACGGCGCCAACCACAAACACCGGCACTATAACGATATCCCTAACAGTATAGAAGTCGACAAGCGTCAACGTAGACAGACTCTTCGTAATCTTCTCTCGAGTCCAGCCTTTCTTCTCCAGCGCAATTCTCTCCTCGTCGTTGGCCGGAAAGCACGGCGTCGGTCGTCTTGGGTATATCCGCAAAAGTCCGACCCCTGGCAGTCTTCCGCTACTAGCGTGAAACTCTGCCGCGTGGCGCGGGCTAAGATCCAGAGTGTCAGTCGAGCCGTCAGCGATGCTAGCGACGGTCACCGGCGTCGGCATTTCCAGGCCAGGATTCGAGCTAATCGCTCGCCAGCCTGCAGGTGTCTGGAGAGCGAGGTCGGGCGCCACAATCGCAAGCATGAAAGCGGTTCGCGTTGCATTTGGAAGCAACTCCACACGCCACTGATAGCGGAAGGCGCCATCAACCTCATTGACCATACTTATCGCGCGACTCGCAAACCCCGGCCCCTGGTCGGGTTCGTCCACGCACGATCCGGGCTGAAACTGAGCGCACACGCTCCCAGAGACGAACAAAGCTCCGACCGCTGTTCGCAGGTAACGACTGCTCATTGGGAACCCAACTGAACATGATCGTGGTCGTCTTCAATCCAGGTCCGCAGCGAGACAAACCCCGGTTGGCTCTGCTCAAGTGCAAAGTATTGCACAGCGACGAGCCAGTTGAAGCGATCAAAAGGCCAGCCGGTAGCGTCGTTAACCCCTGCCTGCCGACAGGAGTTCACGGCAACGCCTTCATAGCAGCCCCAAAAACTAACATCGACGCTGTGACCCTCGCGATGATACTGGTGGTTTCCCTCGTTGTCCCAGTCCGCCTGCCAGTCAAAGGGCCCGCCGTTCGGCAAAGACTGATCATTCCATCTAAGTCGGGGGCGCGCGAACGGGACGGGATCGAGCGTGCGGTAGCGGTACGTCGCCATGAAGAGCCGATTCTTGAGCGAAAGATCCGAGAGGCTCGCCACGGGGTCAGTATGCCGAATTATGATCGCGCGTATGCAAGTTCTCGGTGCCGCCGTGCTTCTCGCCCAGCTCATGTCCTCTCACGGCAGCGCCCCGCCGCCGGGCGCAATGGCCGCGCCCGCGGCAACGCCCGCGCCCGCCTTTCCCGTGACGTCGGGAGGCGGCCTTGCGTGGACCGTGCCGAAGGCGTGGACGCCGGGGCCGTCCTCGGCCATGCGTCTTGCGACTTACTATCTTCCGGCCACTGCCGGTGATGCGGACCGGCCCGAGCTCGCGGTCTTTTGGTTCGGACCGGGGAAGGGCGGGACTATCGACGCGAACGTGGCGCGCTGGTTCTCCCAGTTCGAGGCGGGGCCGGGCGATCCGAAACCAACGCGCAGCCTTACCCGCATCGGCACGATCCCTGTCACGCTCGTGACGGCGGCGGGGAGCTACTCCGCGGGGACGGGGATGGGCGCGGCGCCCGCGCCGAAGGCCGGCACCGTACTCCGGGGCGCGATGGCCGAAGGACCGAACGGAGCGGTGTTCTTCAAGCTCACGGGCCCGCGCCGGAGCGTCGCAGCCGCCGGAAAGGACTTCGACGCGCTCGTGGCGAGCCTCAAGCCCTGAACCGGGGCGGGTTTCCCGCCGTAATACGACCGTGCGCGCCCCGCCGGCCCGACCGCTCCCCGCCGTCGCATGGAATCTCGTCGCGCTGGCGGCCGCGTTGCGCGTCGCGGCCGAGCTCTTCGCGATCACGTCGTACGGCTACTTCCGGGACGAGCTCTACTACCTTGCCTGCGCCGATCACCCGGCGGCGGGGTACGTCGACCAGCCGCCGTTCTCGATTCTCTTCCTCTCCGCGTGGAAGGCGGTTTTCGGGACCTCGCTCTCCGCGCTCCGGACCCCGCCGATTCTGCTCGGCACCGCCACGATCGTCCTGACGGCGCTCCTCGCACGCCGGCTCTCTGGGGGCCGAATCGCGCAGGGGCTCGCGGCGTGCGCCGCGGCCAGTGCCCCGATCTGGCTCGGTATGTCCCGTTACTACTCGATGAACGCTTTCGACATCTTCTTCTGGACGCTCGCGGCCCTCCTCGTCGCGGAGATCCTGGAGGCAGCGCCCGGGAGCGGCGCCACGAGGCTCTGGCTGCTCCTTGGGATCCTTTTGGGGCTCGGCCTCCTGAACAAGATCAGCGTTCTCTGGCTCGGTTGCGGGCTCTTCCTGGGCCTCGTCCTCACGCCGGCCCGCCGGTTGCTGGCGACGAGGGGCCCGTGGCTGGCCGGAGCGATCGCGACACTGCTTTTTCTTCCCCACGTTCTGTGGCAGGTCGCGAACGGCTGGCCGACGCTGGAGTTCATGCGTAACGCCACGCAGGGGAAGTACAAGTCGTTCCCCCTAGGGTCTCTCCTCGCGGAAGTCGTCCTCCACTTCAACCTCCTCGCCGCGCCCCTCTGGATCGCGGGCCTCGTCTGGCTCCTCGCCTCGCGGGACGGGCGGCGGTTCGCCGCTCTCGGAGTCGTCTGGATCACGACGCTCGTGATCCTCGCGGCAGCCGGAAACGCCAAGCCCGAATACCTCTCGCCGGCGTTCGCGCCGCTCCTCGCCGCGGGAGGCGTCGCCTGCGAGCGGCTGCTGCACCGCGGGCGAAGCACGTGGCCGGCCGTCTTCTACGCCGGCGCAATCGTCCTCAACGCCGCGCTCGTTGCACCCTTCGTTCTCCCGATCCTGCCCGTCCCGCGATACCTCGCTTACGCAAAGGCGCTCGGCGTCGCGCCATCGACCCCCGAGAAGAAGACCCTCGGCACCCTGCCGCAGCACTACGCCGACATGTTCGGGTGGCCCGAGATGGCCGAAACCATTGCGGGCGTCTGGCGCTCCCTGCCCGAAGAGGACCGCAGGAAGACGGCCGTCTATGTCTACAACTACGGCGAGGCCGGCGCGATCGATCTCTTCGGGAGAAAGCTCGGCCTCCCGCCCGCCATCTGCGCGCACAACAACTACTTTCTCTGGGGCATGCGCGGGCAGACGCCGGAGATCTTTCTCGTCTATGGGGGGAAAAGGGAGAGACCTCTTCGCGTCTTCGAGAGTGTCGAGGCGGGCGCGGTCTTCACGCATCCCTGGGTCATGCCCTACGAGAACGACCGCACCGTCTGGATCTGCCGACGGCTCAAGCTGCCCTTCGCCGAAATCTGGCCGGGCGAGAAAAATTTCAACTAGACGGCGTCACGCGATCCCGAACGATCCAAGAAAGTACGTAGGCCCCGCGCGGCGCGCGACGCCGTGATCGGGATTGGCTGCCAGGTGCTCGAGAATCTTGAAGACGGTCTCGGTCTCCTCGGGAGCGCCGAGCGAGGCCGCGATGCGCTCGGCGGTCCGGAACGCGCCCTTCTCTTTTCCGAGGTCGGCGAGCACCTTCGCCTGTAGTGCGAGCACGGCGGCCGCGGCCTTCTTTCCGGCCTCGACGCCGGGCTGGTGGTACGCATTGACGCCGACGAGCTGCGCGTACAGACCGACCGCACGCTCGTAAAGCGCGATCAGCACTCCGATCGACCGCGCGGAGGCGTCGGGGATCGTGAGCGTAATCGAGCCGCGCCCATTGTCGTGGAGCGCCTTCCGCGTCCCGAGGAGGAAGCCGTGCAGGTAGTCCCCCGACGTGACGCCGGGTTCGACGGCGAGAGACGCCTCCCCCTTCTCGCGGTCGCTCGCGACCTCCACGAACGTCACGAAGAAGTTCGGCACGCCCTCGCGCAGCTGCTGAACGTACGCGTGCTGGTCCGTAGACCCCTTGTTCCCGTACACGGCGATGCCCTGGTGCACGACGTTTCCTGAAAGGTCCTTCTCCTTGCCGAGGGACTCCATGACGAGCTGCTGGAGGTAGCGCGAGAAGAGGAGGAGCCGGTCGCGGTAGGGGAGGACGACCATGTCCTTCTCGCCCTTTCCACCCGTCTCCCGGAACCATGCGAGGGCAAGCATCGCCGCCGGATTTTTCGCGACGTCCTTCTGGCGCGTCACGGCGTCGCAGGCGGCGGCGCCCGCGAGAAGACCGTCCACGTCGAGACCCTGAAGCGCCGCGGGCACGAGCCCGACGGCGGACAGCTCTGACATGCGCCCGCCGACCCAATCCCACATGGAGAATCGCTGGAGCCAGCGATCCTTCACCGCCACGGCGTCGAGCTCGCTCCCGTCGCCGGTGACGGCGACCGCGTGCTTCGCGAAGTCGAGGCCGGCCAGGCGGTACGCGTCGGCGGCTTCCAGCATGCCGTTGCGCGTCTCCTTCGTGCCGCCGGACTTCGAGATGACGACGGTGAGAGTCGCCTTGAGACCGCCTTTCGTCGCCGCGATACGCGCGAGCTCGCGCGCCATGCCGTCGGGGTCCGTGTTGTCGAAGAAGAACGGGTGCAGGGGATCGGACGGCGCGCCGAGGGCGTCCGCGACGAACTGCGGCCCCAGTGTCGAACCGCCGATGCCGACGACGAGGACGTTCGAGAAGAGCGGCGCCGTCTCGGGTGCGACGCGGCCTGCATGAACGTCCGCCGCGAAGGCCTTCACCCGCGCGAGCGTCGTCTCGATCGCGCTTCGGGTCCCGGCATCGGGCGCTCGTTCGGGAGCGCGCAGCCAGTAGTGGCCGACGCGCCGGTTCTCGTCGGGATTCGCGATCGCGCCCGCCTCGAGGGCCTCCATGGCAAGGAAGGCGGCGGGGAAGGCGCCGTCGACGAGGGGATCGCGCGCGAGCGCGTCGTCCGCCAGCGACGTCTTCGAGAGGTCGACGAGGAGCGAGAGCGACGGCACGTGAAGGGAGAGGGCCTGAAAGCGCTGCCACGGACGGAGTGTCATGCCGCGAGACTATCCTTCCCGGCAGAAGCGGAGGTCAAGATGGCTCCTCGCATTCCCGGCAAGTTCGCGCTCGGGATCGATCTCGGCGGTACGAAGGTCCTCGCGGGCGTCGTCGACGGCGCCGGAAAAATCGTCGGTCGCGGCAAGCTCAAGACTCCGTTCCGGGACGGCACGAACGCGATCGGCGAGGTCCTGGTCGCCGCCGCGGAGCTCGCCCTCCGGGAAGCGGGTGTCGCGCGCGGGAGGGTCGACGCGATCGCGCTCGCGGCCCCGGGAGCGGTCGACGCGGAGAAGGGCATCCTCCTCCAGGCGGGGAACCTCTCCGCGAAGAACTGGAAGATCCTCGACGTCCTCCGCTCGCCGTTTCCCTCGGCGCGTCTCCGGCTCGAGAACGACGTCCGCCTGGCCGCGCTCGGCGAGGCGCGACTCGGTGCGGGCCAGGGAGCGGCAACGATGGTCGCCGTCTGGGTCGGCACCGGCATCGGCGGGGCGGTCATCCGGGGCGGGAAGATCCAGTCGGGCCACAATCGCAACGCCGGAGAAATCGGGTGGACCCGCATCGACTTTCGCCGCGTGAAGCCCGATTCCGCCGACGGGACGCTCGAGTCGATCGCCGCGAAAGTCGGGATCACGGCCTGGCTGAGGGGCAAGATCGAAGAAGGTGGCAAGACCTGCCTCGCGAAAGCCGTGTCGAAGAAGGGCGCGCGGCTGAAAGGCTCGCAGCTCCGAGCGGCGTGCGACGCCGGGGACGCCCTGGCTCTTCGGGCGGTCGCCCGGTCCGCGAAGGCCGTCGGGCTCGCGATGGCGAACGTCTTCAACGTCCTCTCGCCCGATCTCTTCGTGCTCGGGGGCGGTGTCGCGACGGACGTCGGCGCGCCGTATCTCGCGGACGTGAGGAAGTGGGCGGCCGCGTTCGCGTTTTCCGAGCAGCTCGGAAGGCTGCGCGTCAAACCCGCCGCCCTGGGAGACGACGCGGGGGTGCTCGGGGCCGCGCTCTACGCTCGGGAATAGGCTCTCTGGCACAATCCTGAGAATGAGTTGCACGGGTTGCTCCCTCGGAACCTCCGCGAACCCGGGCGGGAACTACGTCGGCGTGCGCGTCGCCGACGCGATGGACGGGCGCACCGTCCTCGTCTTCACGGGGGAGATCGCCGTCAAGCCGGGGGAGCGCGTCATCGTGGAAGCCGAGAACGGCCCGGAGTTCGCCGAAGTCACGACGACGACGCCCGTTCTGGGCAAAGCGTGCTCCTCGAAGAAGGCCAAGCGTTTCCTGAGGCTTGCATCCGACTCCGAGTACGCCGACTACATCGAGAGGATCGAGCTGCAGGACGCGGCGCGCCTCTTCGCCGACGGGACCGTGGAAGAGCTGAAGCTGGACGTCCACGTCGTCAAGTGCGCGGTCGGCTTCGATCGGCGGCGCATGACCGTGCTCTACACGTCCGAGAAGAAGCCCGAGACGCGCGAGCTCCAACGCCGGATCGGCGACCGCTTCGAGATCCGCGTCGAGATGAAGACGATCGGCGTCCGGGACGAGACGAAGATGATCGGCGGCATCGGCTCATGTGGCCTGACGCTGTGCTGCTCGACCTGGCTCAAGACCTTCCACCCCGTGGCCATCAAGATGGCGAAGATGCAGGGCCTCACCCCGAATCCCTCGAAGCTCACCGGTCAATGCGGACGCCTGAAGTGCTGCGTGGCCTACGAGCTCGAAGGCGGGATCGAAGCCGCGCGCCGCATGAGCCACGGGGGAGACCGGGACCGGGGACGCGCCGCCCCGCCCCACCCTTCCGCTCCTCCCCAGCCCGCGGCCTGAGCGCTTTCCGGGGGCTCCGCCTCCGAGATCCGTTTCTTTCCGGTTCTGGCTTTTCCTGGAGCACGCGGAATAGACTCCCCCTCAAGTTCGTTTCCCTTCGCATGGGTCCCTCCAGAGGAGTCCTCGACATGGCCTCGGTGAAAAAGCCACCGTCCGGAGCAGAGCCTTCCGCGGACGACCCGACGGCCGAGCTGGGCCCGCGCAAGCTCATCCGGCCGTCGCTGGCTCACGTCCTCAGGGATCAGGGTGTCTCGCGCGGCTCCTCGTCGCGGAAAATGGTTCCTCCGGAGCAGACGAACGCCGAGGCGTACTACTACCTCAAGCAGATGCAGAGCAGGACGCCGATCGTCGTCCGCCTCGTGGACGGCGAGGAGCTGCGGGGCTGGATCGAGTGGTACGACAAGGACGTCATCAAGCTGAACCGTGAGCACGCCCCGAACCTGCTCATCCCGAAGCGGTCGATCAAGTACCTCTTCAAGGAAGAGGAGGAGCGCATGCATAAGAGAAAGCGCCGGCCCGGGCCGCCCGCTTCCGAAGGCGCCTCCGGCTGACATTTCCTCCCGGACACGGGGCCCCTCGGCAGAGCTAGACTCGGGGGATGAATACCTCTGCCCTCACCAGGGACGCCCTCACTTCCTTCGCCCGTTCGAACCGTACCCGGTTCGAGGGATTGCTCCGCGACTTCGTCGAGTGCCCGACCGTTTCGGTCGATTCCACGCGGAAGGGCGCGATCGCGGACGGCGTGAAGCTGGCCACAGACACCATCCGCGCCTTCGGCGGTTCCGCCTCCGTCCACGAGTCGGGGGGTAACCCGATCGTCAACGGCCAGTGGGGCCACGATGCCTCCCGCCCGACGGTCACGGTCTACAACCATCTGGACGTCCAGCCGGCCTCGATGGAGACCGAGCCCTGGGAATCGGATCCCTTCGTTTTCACGAAGAAGGGGGACCGCTACTTCGGCCGCGGCACGACCGACGACAAGGGGCCCGCTCTCTCGGCGCTCTTCGGAGCGAAGGCGGCCGTGGACGCGGGCGTGCCGGCGAACGTGAAGGTCCTGTGGGAGTTCGAGGAGGAGATCGGCTCGCCGAACTTCGCGAAGGGTGTCGCGGGCGCCGTCGATGCTCTCGCGACGGACTCCGTCATCGTCTCCGACACGATCTGGATCGCGCGCGGCAAGCCGGCGGCGCCGGCCGGCCTTCGCGGCATGCAGGGAATGCTGTTCACGCTCGAGACGGGCACCACGGACCAGCACTCGGGCACCACGGGCGGCGCCGCCCGCAACCCGCTCGCGGAGCTCATGCAGCTCGTCGCCGAATGCTTCGACGCGAAGACGGGGCGGGTGAAGATTCCCGGTTTCTACGAAGACGTCGTCGCGCCCACGAAGACCGAGCTCGAGGATTTCCGCCGGTCGGGGTTCACGGTCTCGGGATTCAAGAAGGACCACCTCTTGAAGTCCCTCCGCACGAACGACGCGCTCGAGGTCATGAAGCGCATCTGGGCAATGCCCACGTTCGAGATCCACGGAGTCGTCGGCGGCTACACGGGACCGGGCGTGAAGACGGTCATCCCGCCGCGCGCGGAGGTGAAGGTCTCGTGCCGGCTCGTTCCGAACCAGACTGGCGCGAAGATCGCGAAGCTCATCACGGCATTCGTGAAGAAGAAGAATCCAGACGTGAAGGTGCACCTCGAGGGGCGGCTCGACCCGTACCAGGGCACCACGACGGGTCCGCTCGCGGACGCGGTGCGGTCCTCGATGAAGTTCGCGTTCGGCAGGGAGCCCGTGTTCGTGCGTGAGGGCGGCTCGATCGGCGCCATCGTCACGATGGAGAAGCTCCTGAAAGTGCCGGTGCTCTTCCTCGGGCTCTCGCTGCCCGAGCACGGCTATCACGCGCCGAACGAGAACTACGACTGGGAGCAGGCCGAGGGCGGCATGATCGCCTTCGCGAAATACTTCGAGAGAATCGGAGAGCTCGGAAAGGTCGGCGCCCGGGGGTACCGCCCGAAGAAGTAGCCGGGTCCCCGGCAGCACGGATCAGCGGGCGATGTCGAGGGCGAGAACGCCGGAGTAGAAGCTGAGGCCGGGATTGTCGGGCCCGACGGTGCCGAGGTTCGACAGGTGAGTCCGCCGTAGGCCGCCCGAGATCGAGATGCCGTCCGAGAGGCGCACGCGGACGCGCCCGCCGAGGATATCGAGAAAATTGAACCGTGAGCCCTCGGCGGGCACGGGCGAGAACGCCCAGGCGAGGCCGACACTCGCCTCGAGGCGCAGAGAGACGGTGCTCTTCTTGAACGCGTCGAACGCGAGGTACGGAGCGGCGGCGACGACGAAGCGATCTTCGCGCGGGCGGCCCGGAAGATCGACGCGCGTCAGGTTCACGAAGAAAAGCGGCGTCAGCTCGACGCCCCACGAGAACCCGGAGCCAAGCGGGAAGTCGCGAGCGACCGAGAGCGACGCACCCTCCGCGAATCCCTGCGACGTCGGCGCGGACGCTTGGCCGTAAGAAGAAATGAGATGCCAGGCCTGCGCGGACGGAGCCACGGGCGCCGCCCCTGCCTGTGCGAGGGTGTATTCACCGTCTAAGAAAGTCAGCGTGACAGCGAGTTTCGCCGCCGCACGCAGCGCACGGGTCTTTCTCCCCCTCAATCGGGTTTCTTGACGACCTTGCCGCGCGAGATCACCGCGACCGTCTTCTCCATCACCTTGATGTCCGAAAGCGGGTCGCCGGCCACCGCGACGAGGTCCGCGACGCAGCCCGCGTCGAGGCAGCCGAGCTTCCCGTCCTTGTGCGGCCCGAGGAGATCCGCGGCGACCGTCGTTGCGGAGCGTAGCGCGTCCCACGGCGTCATCCCCCACGCGACCATGAAGGAGAATTCCTCGGCCTGGTTGCGCTTGTCCCAGTCGAATCCTCCCGCGTCCGTTCCGAACGCGATCGCGACTCCCGCCTTGTACGCGCGCTTGAACGACTCCTCGGACGCGGTCCAGAGCTGGTCCCAGATCGGGTTCGTCTTGCTGCGCGGGCCCTTCACGAAGTCCGCGACCGTGATCGTCGGGCAGTACGCAACCTTCTTCGCGACCATCGCCTTGACGGTCTCGTCGTCGAGGACGTCGCCGTGCTCGAGCGAGTCGACGCCCGCGGCGAGCGCGATCCGGTGTCCCGTCGGCGTCATCGAGTGCGCCGCGACCTTTTTCCGGAGGCGGTGCGCCTCGTCCACAATCGCGTTCATCTCGTCCTGCGTGAAGTTCGGGATCGACGCCCAGCCGCCATCGGGCGTCCGGTAGTAAGACCCGTCCGCGTAGACCTTGATCCAGTCGACGCCGTACTGGGCCTGAAAGCGGACGCCCTTGCGGCAGTCGTCCGCCCCGTCGCACTTGAGGACGCCGTCGGGCATCTTCCGTTCCCACGAGAAGCCGAGGAGCGGGTAGCGGCCGGTCGGCGTCATCGCGGGGCCTGAAGTGATCACGCGCGGTCCGGGCACGATCCCGAGGGCGAACGCCTTCCGGAGGTCGACGTCCGTGAAGCCCGCGCCCTCGGTTCCGAGATCGCGCACGGTCGTGAAACCGTGGTCGAGTGCGATGCGTGCGGCGGCGGCGGCACGGAGCGCGCGGTATGGAGTCGATTCCTTGAGGACCTGCTCGTCGTACTCCTCCGCGGTCGCGTCGCCCTGCAAGAGAAGGTGTGTGTGCGCGTCGATGAGGCCGGGGAGGCAGGTGTATGCCGAGAGGTCGAGGACCTGGGGGGAAGATGAAGATTCGGATTTCTTTGAAGGCGAAGAGGGCATGGGCGCCGACGCCGCGCCCGAGTCGAGGCGCGTCACTCTTCCACCTTCTAAGAAAATTTTGATATTCGTCTTCGTCGAGCGGCTTCCGGGATCGAGCAGCTTCCCGCACGTCACGGTCAGCGGCTGGGCAGCGAGCGGGAGCGCAAAGGCGGCGGCAAGCGTGAGGAGCGCGAGGCGAGGGTTCATTTGACGGAGACTCCCTTCCCGATCAGGATGCCGGGGATTATGAGCCGCGCCGAAGACCTCCAGAACGCCCGCAGCCGAATGGAAGCGGTCCGGGCGGAGATATACGCCGCCGTGGACGGGAAGTCTGACGCGGAGCTCCTCGCGCTGCCTGCCGATGGCGGCTGGTCGGCCGCCGAGGTGCTCGACCACATTGCCACGGCCGAGCGCACGCTCGTCAAGGCGCTCGCGAAGCACGAGAAGGGCGAGCCGACACGCGTCCCGAGGCGCGCGTGGTGGTACCGCCTCCCGATGTCGCCCGTGTTCTGGAAGATCAAGTTCCGGGCGCCGAAGCTCGTCCGCCCGCGCCCGCGCGCCGAGGTGAACCCGGCGGAAGTTCTCACGGGGCTCCGGGAATCGCGCGCGGCTCTCCTCGCGCTCGCGGACCGCATGGGTGAGGAGCGTTTCGCGGCGATGATTTTCCCGCATTTCCTCCTCGGGCGCTTCAGCGGCCTCGACTGGTTCACGTTCATCGCGCTCCACGAGGGCAAGCACCTCGGCCAGATCCGCCGCGGCCTCGACGAGTCGAAGGTCCTGCGCCTGACCGCGCGCGCCTGATTCTCCTCAGCGGTCGAGGAGCACGGCGATCCGGAAGCTCGCGTATGCGAAGACCGGCGCGGCGAGGACGTCGATCGTATAGTGGACGTGCTGCCAGAGGACACTGATTCCCACGGCCGCGGTCGAGACGAGGAACAGAGCCTTCCATCGCCGGCCCGGTACCACGCAGGCGAGCAGGAAGAGCGTCGACGTGTGTCCCGAGAAGAAGAGATCCTTCGTCAGGAGCGCTCCCGGCCCGAAGAGGCGGACGAGCGGATCGTGGAGCGGGATCATTCCCGGCGGCGCCTCGAGCGGCGTGACGCCCATGGCGGCGATCCTGAAGAGGACCATCAGGACATAGGCCTGGAGCGCGACGACGAGACGGCGTGGCTCCGTCCCGAGCCGCGCCACGCCGAAGAGGAGGCCGAGATAGATGAGGCCGAACGTGAGCCCGGTCAGATCGCGCGGAGGGAGGAGCGCGAGGACGGGATCTCTCAACACGGCGCCGGGCCGCGCCTCGTTCCACGTGAGGAAGCGGGCGAGGACGAGGAGGGCGGCGACGAGCGCCGGGACGGTGAGAAGGATGCGAAGCCGGAAGCGCGGATCCTGCCAGGCGGCGGTCCACGCGTCCATCGCCCTACCGCGCGCCGCGGCCCGTGAGGACCGTGGGAATCGTCCGCAGCAATATCTTTGCGTCGAGGCCGAGGCTCCAGTTGTCGATGTAGGCGAGGTCGAGGTTCATCCATTCGTTGAACAGCGCGATCTCGCTGCGGCCGGAGACCTGCCAGAGCCCGGTGACGCCGGGCTTCATCGACAGCCGCCGCCGCTGCCATCTCTCGTAGCGTGCGACCTCGTCGGGGAGCGGAGGGCGCGGTCCGACGAGCGACATCTCGCCCCGCAGGACGTTCCAAAGCTGGGGCAGCTCGTCGAAGGAGAAGCGGCGGATGAGGCGCCCGAACGCCGTGAGGCGGGGATCGTTCGCGGCCTTGAAGACCGGACCGTCGTGCTCGTTGAGGTGCTGGACGCCCGACATGAGCTCCTCGGCGCCGTCGACCATCGTCCGGAGCTTGACGAGCGTGAAGGGGCGGCCGTTCAGCCCGCAGCGCGTCTGCCGGAAGAGGACGGGACCCCGCGACGTGAGCTTGATGACGAGGGCGGCGAGCGTGACCGGCACGAGGGACACGACGCCGATGAGGACCGAGAGGAAAATGTCGACGACACGTTTCAGGAGGAGCGAGACGCCTTCGCCGGGCGTGGTCGAGAACGTGAGGAGCGGCGTCCCGTCGAGCTCCTCGAGCTCCACGCGCGCGAGGACGTGCGGGAAGAAGTCCAGCACGAGCCGTGTCTTCACGCCCATCTCCTCGCAGAGCAGGAAGATGTCTTCGAGCTTCGGCAGGTCGCCGCGGTCCACGGCGAGGACGACCTCGTCGACCGTGAATTCCGTGAGGATCTTCGGAAAGTCCAGAAGTGAGCCGAGAAGGGGCACTCCGTTCGCGGTCGTCGTCTGGCCGTCCTCGGCGGGCTTCTCGCGCACGAGGCCGAGGAGCTTCAGACCCCACCACGGGTGCTCGTGGATGAGCCGGGCCATCGACGCGGCGCGCGGCGTGTCGCCCACGAGGACGACCGTGCGGAAGTTGAACCCGAGCGACCGCACGCGCCGGGCCACGAGGCGGACCGTCACCCGTTCGGCGACGAGGAAGAGGATGTTCACGACAAAGAAAATGGCGAGGAACGGTCGCGAGATGAAGTCCCACCGTGCGCCGAACACGACGAGCGCGAGAAGGAGGCTCCCGAAGAAGGACGTGCGCGTCATGAGCGCGACTTCGTTCTTCAGGCGCAGCGTACGGTGGCTGCGATACGCGCCCTCGAGGAAGAGGAGACCCGAGAAGATGAGGACCGTGGGCGCGACGAGGACGAGATAGATGTTGAATTCGTACAGCGGCGTGAGCCGGCTGAAGAGACGGGGAAGGATCTCGCTCCGAAGCGCGTAAGCCACGGGCAGCGTCGCGAGCGTGACGCTGAGGTCGGCCGCGTACAGGAGTGCGGCGATTGACCGGGCCTGTTGCTTCAGCATTCGGAGCCGGGACGCTTCCCGCTACCCCCGGATGCTAGCAAGGAGGGCTTCGTACTCGTCCGCGACGGCGTCCCAGCGGTAGAGAGAACGGGCGCGCGCGTGCGCCGCCCGGCCGGATGTCTCCCGCGCCGCGGGATCCGAAAGGAGAGCGGTCAAACCGGCGGCGAGGCTCTCCGTGCGGCGGGCGTCCACGTAGAGCGCGGCCTCCCCGGCCGCCTCACGGTTCTCCGGCGTGTCGTGGACGACGAGAGGCCTGCCGAACCCCATCGCCTCGACGAGCGCGGGGTGCGTGCCGCCGACCTCGGTCGCGTGAACGTAGACCGACGCGTTCGCGAGAAGCTCGCGATACGGCTCGCCGTAAATCGCCCCGGGCAGGAGGACGCGCGGATCGCCCGCGGCGTCCGCCCGAATGCCGGCGAGAAACGCGTCCGCATACGGGGCCGCCCCCACGAGGACCAGCTTCGCGTCGCCGGGGACGAGGCGATACGCCCTGATCACGGCGTCGGCGTTGTTCTCGGGCTCGAAGCGCGAGACATAGAGGACATAGCCTCCCGGGACGAGACCGAGCCGATCGAGCGCCGCGCGCCCGGCCGGTGAGGCCAGGTCGGAGCCATACGCGATGTAAGAGGACTCCTTGCCGTAGGTCTCCCTGTAGTAGGTCTCGATCGAGCGCGCATCCGTCACGACGGAATCCGGCATCACGCACGACAGTCGCTCCGAAAGCGCGTAGGCGAGCTTTCCGAGGGCGCTCCATTTCCGGCGGTTCCGTTCGAGGCCATCCACGTTCAGGACGATCCGCGTCGGCGCCCCGAGGAGGCGGGGCAGCCGGCAGAGAAGGGCGTTCACACCGTTGCACACGAGGACCGCGTCGTAACCCTGCGTCGCGGCGTGGAGGCCCGACAGGGCCGCGTGGACGACGGTGTCGAGGTACTTCGTCCTGAGCGTGGGAATGTGGACGACGCGTGCGCCGCGATGGGCCGGGACGACGGAGGCGACTCCGTGGGCCCGGGAGTACACGGTGATGTCGTGCCCCCGGGCGGCAAGACGCGCGGAGAGCTCCTCGGCGAGCGTCTCGAATCCTCCGTAGGCGGCGGGCACGCCGCGCGTCCCGAGAATCGCAAGCTTCATGGGCCGGCGCGGCGCGCCCCCTCCTCGGACGACGTGAACCACGGAAGGAGCGCGCGGTCGGGGACCAGCCTTGCCGCGGCGATCGCGGCGCGCTTCGCGAGGAGGCGGTCGCGATTCGCCGAGAGCCAGCGGAGGGCCGGCAGCGACGTGCGCTCCACGGTGAAGCACGCACCCACGACGACAAGGTCGCGCACGAAGGTGCCGGGAAACGTCGCGCGGAGATGATCCCCGCCCGCGTTGTTGATCCGGAGAAGGAAACGGTTTTTCACGGAATGAAGGTTCGCCGCCGGCGACATCTCCCGCCGCCGCTCCGGAAGATTGCGCCGCCGGTGCCAGGCGCGGGCGGCGGGCACGCAGCGGGCGGTCCAGCCGCGGCCGCGGAGCCGCCACGCGAGGTCGACGTCCTCGCGGTAGAGAAAGAAGTCGTTGTCGAAAAAGCCCGTCTCGATGCGGACGTCCGAGAGCGCGGCCGTCCGGTAGAGCGCGACGCAGCCCGAAACTCCGAAGACCTCCGCCGTGTCGTCATAGCGCCCGTCGTCCCTTACGCCCGCCCCGATGTCGAAGTGTCTTCCGTTCGCCGTCATGCGGATTCCGACCGTGTCGAGCACGTCCGTGGGCACGAGGTCGGCGCCGTCCGCCCGGAAGATCTTTCCGGTGAACGCGCCGACGCGCGCGTACTCCGGGCGGCCCGCCTCGGCGAGCAGCCGCTCGAGGTAATCGGGCGCGAGGACGACGTCGGAATTGAGAACCAGAACCCACGGACTTCCGGCTTCGACGGCGCGACCGATCGCGACGTTGTGGCCTCCCGTGTAGCCGAGATTCTCGCGCGACGCCACGACTGCGAGCGGCACCGGCGTCACTTTCTCGAACGCCGCGAACGTCGAGCGCGTGCCGTCCTCGGACGCGTTGTCCACGGCGACGATCGCGAAATCGCGGAACGTCTGCGCGAAGAGGGACGGAAGAAGCCGCTCGACGTCGCGGGACTCGTTGTGCGTGACGATCGAAACGAGGACGGCGGGGGCTCCGGGGTCCGTCACGCGGCGCCTCTCCCCGGCAGGAGCCCCGAGCGCCAGCCGAGACCGAGGAGCCCCCGAACGACCCGCGCGTGCGCGGCGGCGGCGTCCGATCGGGGATGGTCGGGCCGCACGACCGGGAGGAGCGCGAGTCTCAGGATCGCTCCGAGGAGCGTCGAGAGCCGTGCGACGGCGCGGAAGCCGGGGGAGGCATGGCGCGCGAGGTACAGGAAGAGGTTCCGGACATACGCGGGACGGAAGTCGCGGTAGGGAAGCGCGTTCATCGTGACGCCGCCCACGTGCGTTGCGCGGCCTTCCGGAACGTACCGGATCCGCCGGCCCGATTCCAGGAGGCGCGCGCAGAAGTCCACGTCCTCGAACCAGGCGGGCACGAACACGGGATCGAAGCCGCCGAGCGACTCGAATGCCTCGCGCCTCATGAGGAGGGCGGCGGCCGCGGGCTGCTCAACGTCGAAGGCCGTGTCGCGATCCCGGTCGAGGTAGCGGTCGCGCCGGAATCCCGGATTCCCGGGGAAAAGACGGTCGACGAGGAACGCCTCGCGGACCAGTGAGCCAATCGACGGGAGCCGGCGGAGCTGAAAGCGCTCTTGCCCGTCGCCCGTGAGCCTCGGCGCGACGGCGGCGACCGCCGGATCGGCATCGAGAGTCTCGAGGAGGGCGTCGAGCGTCCGGCGGCCGTCCACGAGCGCGGCGTCCGGGTTCAGGAAGAGGATCGTCTCGGAGGGGGCTCCTTCCCGCGCGGCCCGGTTGCACGCGGGCCCGAACCCGAGATTCACGCCGGCTTCGACCACGCGTGCGCCTGCCGCGCGGGCCGCCGCCACGGAGCCGTCCGTCGACGCGTTGTCCACGACCACGACCGGCACGCCCTCTGGCACCGACTTCACGGCGGCCGCGAGGTGCGCGGCCGAGTTCCAGGAGACGATGGCGACGAGGACGCGCGGGGTGCTCAAACGACAGGATGATAGTGCGGCGCGGCGCGGCGCTTAGAATCCGCGAGCGATGATCTCCAGAGATTTTCTTAGAAAGGAATTCGAGCGCCTGCCGGAGCTGTTCCGGCAGCGCAACGTGTCCGCCGCCGCCCTGGACGAATGGCGCGAAATCGACGCGGAGAGGCGGACGCAGATCACGCTGATGGAGACGGCTCGCGCCGAGCGAAATTCCCTTTCTCAGAAAATTGGTGCGAAGCGTAAAGCGGGCGAGGACTCGGCGGTCGAGGAGCGACATTCGAAAGAGATCGCGGCCCGGATCTCTTCACTCGAAGAATCCTTGAAGGCTCTCGACCTGCGATTCGCCCCCATCGAGGAGACGCTTCCCAACATTCCGCACGCCTCCGTTCCCGAGGGAGCCGACGAAACCCAGAACGTCGTCCTGAAGACGTGGGGCGAGCCGACGCGTTTCGATTTCATGCCACTGGCGCACTGGGACCTCGGCCCCGCGCTCGGCATTCTCGACTTCGAGCGCGCGGCCAAGATCACCGGGTCGCGGTTCACGGTGTTGAAGGGAGGGGCGTCGCTCCTCTCTCGCGCCCTCATCCAGTTCTTCCTGGACGTCCACACGCGTGAGCACGGCTACACGGAGGTCCTGCCGCCGTTCCTCGTGAACTCCGCGTCCCTGTTCGGCACGGGCCAGCTTCCGAAGTTCAAGGAGGATCTCTTCCGCCTCGAGGGGACGGACTGGTTCCTGACGCCCACGGCCGAGGTGCCGGTCACGAACCTCCACCGGGACGAGGTCCTCCCGGAGGCCGACCTCCCCATCTCCTATTGCGCGTACACGCCGTGCTTCCGCGCCGAAGCGGGGGCCGCGGGACGGGACACGCGCGGCATGATCCGCCAGCACCAGTTCGACAAGGTCGAGCTCGTGAAGTTCACGCGCGGCGAGGCCTCGGAGAGCGAGCATGAGCGGCTGACGCGCGACGCGGAAGCTCTCCTCGAGCGCCTCGAGCTTCCCTACCGTCGAATCGTCCTCTGCCGCGGCGACATGGGCTTCTCCGCCGCGAAGACGTACGACCTCGAGGTCTGGCTGCCCGGCCAGGACGGCTACAAGGAGATCTCGTCCTGCTCGAACTTCGGCGACTTCCAGGCCCGCCGCGCGGCCATCCGCGTGAAGGTCGAGGGGGCGGGCGGGAAGACCCGGAACGAGCTCGTCCACACGCTGAATGGCTCGGGTCTTCCCGTCGGGCGGACGCTCGTCGCGATCCTCGAGAACTTCCAGCGCAAGGACGGGTCCGTCGCGATCCCGAAAGTGCTCCAGCCCTACTGCGGGGGGAGGGCGGAGATCACGAAGGCCTGATTCGGCCGTTCGTGCGGATTTCCGCCAGCAGATCGCCCACGCCGCGCGCGGCCGCGAGTTTCTCGAGTGTCGCGAAATCGAGCTTTTCGTCCTGCGCGGCGAGGAGCGCGCGGACATCGCGCACGTGCTTCGAAGAACCGCCTTCGGAGTCAGTCACCCAGAAGGCACACTCGGAGTAACTGCTGGCGCACTTCTTCGAGGACCTGCTCGTCGCTCCAATCGGGATGTTCGGCCCGCACACCCGCGTGTTTGACCTCCCGCGCCGTTCGCTGGAGAGACTGCGCGACCGCCCACCTCTCGTCCGGCGTCATCGCGGAAAAGAGACGCATCTGCTCGGGATCCGGTGCGTCGTCGGGGAGCCCGGGAGCCCTCTTGTCCTCGTGCGACGTCATCGGCCAGCAGTCTATCGCCTGAGTCCAGGGTCGGGGTTGGAGGAGGAGGAGGGATTCGAACCCCCGGAACCTTTCGGTTCAACGGTTTTCAAGACCGCCGCCTTAAACCACTCGGCCACTCCTCCGCGCATCCTCCGGTCGGGCTGCCGGGCGCGATTATCCTCTCTCCCTGCTAGACTTCGCGGCCCGGCGGCGCCACGGACAGGTGGGTGAGTGGCTGAAACCAGCGGTTTGCTAAACCGCCGTAGGGCTTTAAAACCTTACCGGGGGTTCGAATCCCCCCCTGTCCGCCATTTCCAACGCGCCGCCGGACCGGGGGAACGGAAACTTTCGTCCCCGAGAACCCGTATCAGGCAGTGGGAATCAAGCGTTTTGAGCCGGAAGGGAGCCTTACCGTGACCACGCGGATCAAAGTTGCGATCGGGGTGGGCACGGCGGTCGTGCTCGGCCTCGTCGTGTTCGCCTCGATCAAGAGCCGGGACAAGAGCATCGTCCGGGTCACGACGGCCAAGGTCGCGAAGGCTCCTCTCGTCGCGACCGTGAGCTGCAACGGCCGTGTGAGAGCGCGCGTCAAGGTCGACATCTCCTCGCAGGTGATGGGTCAGATCGTGACGCTCGCGGTCGTCGAGGGGGAACACGTGAAGAAAGGCGACCTTCTCCTCCAGATCGACAAGGTCCAGTACGACGCGGGCGCACAGGCGACGCAGGCCGGCCTCGATGCCCTTTTCGCCCAGCGCGAGTCCGACCGCGCGACGAAGGAGCAGGCCGAGCGTGACTACACACGCGAGCAGAAGAACTTCGAGGCGAAGATCACGTCCGTGCAGGTGCTCCAGAAGGCGAAGCTCGTGCTCGACGCGGCCGCCGCGAACGAGCGCGCGACCGAAAGTCGTATCGAGCAGGCGCGCGCAAACCTCCTCGCGAACAAGGACAGCCTGAAGAAGACGACGATCACGTCTCCGATCGACGGCATCGTCACGGCCAAGCCCGTGGAAGCCGGCGAGAACGCGATCATCGGCACCATGAACAACGCGGGGACGGTGCTCCTCACGGTGTCGGACATGTCCGTCGTCGAGGGCGAGATGGAGGTTGACGAGACCGACATCCCGAACGTCAAGGTCGGGCAGAAGGCGAGCCTCACGTTCGACGCCTATCCCGATAAGAAGTTCGACGGCGTCGTCACGGAGATCGGGGGCAGCCCGATCCTGAAGTCCGCGCTCGGGACCGATTCGTCCGCCGTGAACTTCAAGGTCAAGGTCCAGGTCGCGAAGCCGCCGTCGAACATCCGTCCCGGCTTCTCCGTCTCGGGGAAGATCGAGACCGACCGGCGCGAAGCGGCCCTCGCGATTCCGATTCCCGCCCTCGTCGTCGCCGACCCGGCGTCGCTCGAGCGCACGAAGCCCGGCAAGAAGGCGACGCCGGCCGCCGCGACCACGGCGACAGCCACTGCCACGTCTGGCCTCGCCGAGAAGAAGAAGGACGTCGAAGGCGTCTTCGTCGTCAAGAAGGACGGGACAGTCGAGTTCCGCAAGGTCAAGACGGGGATCAATGCCGATCTCCAGACGGAGGTCCTCGAGGGACTCACGAACGGCGAGGAGATCGTCACGGGCCCGTTCAAGGCGCTCCGCCAGCTCAAGGTCGGCGACCGCGTGAAAGTGGACAATTCGGCCCCCGCTGCGGACGCCGCGAAGAAGTCCTGAGGGCAGGGGAGCGACATGCTGTTCGGGGAGCTTCTGCGCGTCGCCTGGAAGGCGGTCACGGCCCAGAAGCTCCGCTCTCTCTTGACCTTGCTCGGCGTCATTATCGGCGTCATGACCGTCATCGCGGTCGTCGCCGTGATTTCAGGCCTGAACAACTACGTCGCGACGAAGATCTTCTCGCTCTCGCCCGACGTCTACGCGGTGACGCGCTGGGGAATCATCACGTCGCGCGAGGGGTTCCTCGAGGCGCTCAAGAGAAAGCCCGTCAAGAAACCCGACTTCGAGCAGGTCGTCCGCCTCGCGCACCTTGCCGACAAGATCGGCGCCTCTTCAGGAACGACGCAGCTTGCCAAGTCCGGGAATAACCGCCTCTCGGACGTCCAGATCCAGGGGACGACGGCGAACATGAGCGAGATTCGCAATCTCGACCTGGAATCGGGACGTTTCTTCAGCGAGATGGAGAACGAGCATCGCGCCTTCGTCGCCGTCATCGGCTCGGACGTGAGGGAGGAGCTTTTTCCGCGCGTGGATCCCGTTGGCCGCACCATGACGATCGGCGGGGCGTCGTTCGAAATCATCGGTCTTCTCGCCAAGCAGGGTTCCGTGATGGGGCAGAGCCAGGACAAGGTCGCCTACATCCCGCGCGAGACGCTCTGCAAGGTCTGGGGAGCCAATCGCCAGCTCTCGATCTACGTCCAGGCAAAGGGCGGCGTGCCGGGCGTCCCCGCGTCGATGGACGAGATCCGGACGATCTTCAGGGCCATCCGCCACACGGACCCGAAGGCATCCGATCCGATCGTCTTCGTGAATGCGGACGCGATCCAGGTCGTGTGGAAGGCGATCACGGCGGCCGCCTTCGCGCTCCTCGTATTCATCAGCGGCATCTCCCTCGTTGTCGGCGCGATCGTGATCGCGAACATCATGCTCGTGTCCGTGATCGAGAGGACGAAGGAGATCGGGCTCCGCCTCGCCGTGGGCGCGCGGAAACGCGACATCCTCTCGCAGTTCCTGCTCGAGGCCGGCCTCCTCGCGCTCGGAGGCGGCTGCCTCGGCGTGTTCTTTGGCTGGCTCATCGCGCTCCTGGTGGACGCCTTCACGCCGCTCCCGACGCTCGTGACGAGCGGGCTCATCGTGTCGGGACTCGTTCTCGCGACGATCACGGGCCTCATCGCCGGCGTCTTCCCGGCCATCAAGGCGAGCCGTCTCACGCCGATCGAAGCGCTCCGATATGAGTAAGGACCGCTCCTCATGAGGAATCTCCTGGACTCGTTCCGCCGCGTCATCGCCGAGAACCTCCGGTTCGCGCTGACCGCGCTCCGCGCGCACAAGCTGCGCGCGTTTCTCACGATGGTCGGCATCGTCATCGGCGTCTGGACGGTCATCAGCATGGTCGCCCTCGTGACGGGCTTCGACCGCTCGCAGACAGAGGCCTTCTCGTCGTTCGGCACGACGCTCGTGGTGTTCCAGAAGTTCGAGCCCCGTTTCGGGCACGGCCAGCGGTCGGAGGAGGAGCGCAAGCGCCACGACCTCACGATCGAGGACGCGGAGGCCCTGCGCGCGCTCTGCCCGTCGATCCTCGCCGTCTCGCCCGAGAGGTACATGTGGGGCCAGTCGCAGGTCAAGGGGAACGGCAACGAGGCGAACGCCCCGCAGGTCGGCGGCATCAACCAGGACTACGCGATCTGCAACAACTGGGAGATCCAGGACGGCCGCAACATCACCGAGACCGACGTTCTCCACGCGACGGACGCCTGCGTCATCGGACAGGACGTCTCGGAAGCTCTCTTCAAGGGGAAGGACCCTCTCGGCCAGTCGATCTCCGTGAACGGAAAACGCCTTCAGGTCGTCGGCACCTTCAACAAGAAGGGCTCGTCCGGGTTCGGCGGCCAGCCAGACAACATCGTCATGATGCCGATCTCGACGTTTGACCGCCATTTTCCCCAGACGAAGAACTCGCACGACGACACGATTCACATCGCGACGATCCCGCGCTCGCCGGAGCTGGTCGAACGCGTCATCGAAGAGGGCACGATCGTGCTACGCGCGCGGCGCAAGGTGCCTTTCAACGCCCCGAACGACTTCGCGATCTTCACGGCCGAGAAGATGCTCGCCCAGATGCAGGCCGTCACGAACGCGATCTCGGGCGTCATGGTCCTCATCGCGGCGATCGCGCTCGTCGTGGGCGGCGTCGGCGTGATGAACATCATGCTGGTCTCGGTCACCGAGCGCACGAAGGAGATCGGCCTCCGCAAGGCCCTCGGTGCGCTCCGGCGGGATATCTCGCTCCAGTTCCTCACGGAAGCGATGACGCTGACGGCGCTCGGGGGAGTCGCCGGCGTCACTCTCGGCCTCCTGACGGCGCTCGTCGTGCGCCTCGTCTCGAGCCTGCGCACCGAGACGCCGCTCTGGAGCATCCTCCTCGGGCTCGGAGTGTCCGTCTCGATCGGCCTTTTCTTCGGGATCTACCCGGCGATGAAGGCCGCGCGCCTCGACCCCATCGACGCCCTCCGGTACGAATAGGAACGCGCGCCTCCCGGAGAGCGCGCCTCAGCGAACGCGGCGAAGCCCGCGAACGAGCACGCCTTCTTCGTCCGTTTCGAGCGCGAAAAGAACGGTGCCGTCCGGACTCTGATCCCCATCGCGAATCGCAAGCTCGAGGGACGTCTCGTCGTGAATCGTCCTCGTGGCTTCCCGACTGGCGCCCCATCGGACGGTCAGCCGCGCGGGAAACCGGCCCGGGGCGGCGACGTCGAGCGACCAGGTCCCGCGCGCGGCCGGAACGAGGAGGAAAGCGCGCGCGGTCGTCCAGAGGCCCGCCTCCCTGCCCTTGCGTTCGCGGAAGCCTCCGGCCACGGCGCCGCGTGAGAGAGCGGCGTTTTGCCCGTCGGCGGTTCGGAAATTCACGCCTTCGAGAGGGGCGAGAGAAACCTCCGGAACCGCCCAGGCCAGCGCAAGTGTCGGGCTGTACGCGGTCCTCACGAAACCGAGATTCGCCCCGATCTCGCGGTAGGGAGACACGTCCGGCGAAAGGACGAAGTCGACGTGCCACCGATGCCGAAGCCATGCGGCGGCGGCGTCCCGAGGCACCAGGCTCTTTCGCTTGCGGTCGAGGAGAGGACCGATGACGGGATCGGAGAGCCGTTCTCCGAACGAAACGCCGGGCTCGCGCGAGAGATAGCCGAAGGTCTGTGCCCTGCCGTGACCAAGCTGCCGAATGAGCGCGCCGGCTCCCTGATCGACGTCGAGAACGACGGCGGCGTCGGCGTCCGGTCTCGCGCGGGCGATGGCCGTGAGCGCGGGATCGTCGGCCGCGAACGGCGACTCCATGAGGCCCGGATCGCGCGGCGCGTATTCGGCCGCGAGAAGAAGGCCCGCCGCGAGGGCGACGATCCGGGAGGCCCGCGTCCGGCGAAGGAGGAGGCGCTCCGACGCAAGGGCCGTCGCGAGCGCGAGCGGGAGAAAGGCGAGAATCTCGAAGCGATTCACGCAGCCGCCGAAGTCCAGCGCGGGGAAGATCCTCTCGAGAACCGACCACGGAAGCGGCACGTCGAGGAGCCGGTCGAAGACGCGCGGCTGAGGCCCCAGAGAGAGGACGAGGGCGATGCCGCCCGCGAGAAGCGCGAAGTCGATGTCGCGGCGGCTTCGGTCTCTCCAGATCAGGAGGAGGGCGAGAAGCGGGACGAGGCCGAGGTAACCGGCGCCCTCGGCGATGTTCTGGTGGTTCCGCTCCGTGAGCCCCGGCGTCAGCGCCGACGCGAGCTGAATGCGGGAAGGCACGACGAGGGACGTGAGGGCCGTCGAACACCACCTGGACTCGTGGCCGCCGGTTTCCGAGGAGGCAGCGCGCACTAGCCCGCGGATGGCGGGAAAGCACACGGCGAGGGAGAGCGCGGCCGCGAGGCCGAACGCGCCCGCGCGTCCCGCCCGCTGGCCGTGCGCGGCGCGCGCGATCTCGAAAGCCGCGAAGCAGGCCGCCGCGAGCGCGCCGAGGAGCGCGAGGTACCAATCGGTGAACGCGAGGGCCGAGAGCGCGGCCCCCGCCAGGACCGCGGCGCCCCAGCGCTTCGCGCCCTCCGACCGGCTCGCCACGAAGAGCGCCTCGAGGGAGAGCGGGATCCAGCCCGTCCCGAGAAGGTTGAGATGTCCGAGAGCACGTGCGAAATGAGGCGGCGCGAACGCGAAGACGGCCGCTCCCGCCGCCGAGGAGAGAGGGCCGGCGCCGAGGCGGCGCGCGAGCCGGTAGAGAGCGACGAATGCGAGCGTGAACGCGAGGACGACGAACGCGTTGTAGGCGGCGAAGAAGCCCGTGGCGCGCGCGAGGAGCGCGCCTGGAAGGCTATTCGTCAGGGACAGCGTGTGCGCATACAGCGAGCAGCCCTCTGGCGCCCAGAGCCGATCAGTCCGCCACAGGGAGCCTCCAGTCCTGAGGACGCGGTCGACGTGGTGGAAGTTCCAGAGGTTCTGCCACGCGTCCCCGCCACCGATGACGGCATGGGTCCACGCGGGCCGCGCGCGGAGGACGAGGAGCGCGAGCGAGGTGCCGGCGAGAGCGGCGAAACACGACTCCAACCCGAGGCGGAGAGAGGGCCTCTCGACTGGCATCAAGCGACGATCTTGCCTCATCCGTTACCATCGGGGGATGACGCCGGTCCCGAAAAACCTGCAGGTGCTCGGCGACGAGCTCGCAATCGCCTGGAGCGACGGGGCCGAATCGTATTTCAAGCTCGCCGATCTCCGCCGGCTGTGTCCGTGCGCCGAGTGCCAGGGCGAGCGGGACCTCCTCGGCCGCCTCATGAAGCCGCCCCCGCGGCCGCTCACCAAGGAGTCATATCAGGCGCGCGGCACCAGCCCCGTGGGCGGCTATGCGCTCCAGATCCACTGGGGGGACGGCCACGCCGACGGTCTCTATACATACGCGAAGCTGCGCGAATGGACCGAGCATCCTCCCGAGCTTCCGCCGCTCGCGATCGCGTTCCCTCTTCTGCCCGTCCTCTGAGAGTTCAGGGCTTCTCGGGCTTCGGCTCCAGCGCCCGGCGTGCCGCCTTCGAAAGCTCGGGCACGTGCTTCCCCTTCATGACGCCGAGATAGAGGGAGAGCACGGCGCGGGGCCCGGCCTCGAGGGCGGCGAGGTACCTCTCGTGGCCCGCGGAGAGCAGGAGCGCGTCCGTGATCTGCGCGCCCACGATCGCGGGATAGCGGTTCCAGAAGTCGCCCTTCGCCGCGTTCGCGAGGAGCTCCTGCCGTTCCGAGTCCTTCCTCTTCCCCTCGAGGAGCACGTCCGCGGCGCGATTCCAGCGCGTGTACGCGCGGAGGATTGGTTCCTCGAGAAGCGGCACGATCGGAAAGAAGTCGTCGGGAATGAGAAACAGCGTCGTCGGCCCTTCGGCGACCGTCCGCGCGAGCAGGGTGTCGAAATTGGCGACCCGTTCGTCGGGCCAGGCCGGAGGTATTCGCACGTGCTCGTCGAAGAGAAAGCGCCAGGCCTCGGCGGACGCGGCCCGAAGCATCTTGAGGAGCATCTCGCGGGGCATCGGCGCCGAGCCGAGGTCGCCTGTCAGCCGAGGCAGATCCGCGGCGAGGACGAGAGTCTCCCCGTCGCGCGCGCCTGCGACTTCAGCGAACCCCGAGACACCGAAGAAGGGCACGAGCACGATCGTCGCGGTGATCGGCGTCGCCGCCGGCAGGAGCGACGCGATCCGGCGGCTCGCGAGGCTCGCGGTCGGCGGGCCTTCCGTCTCCAGGGTGTCGAGGACACGAGAAAAATAAGGGCTCTTCGCGGCGAACGTCGACAAGAGCGGATCGGGCGTGCCGGCGACCGTCGAGACGAGGCGACCGTAGAAGTCGTCGGGCGAGAGGCCTTCGGCCCGGATCGCTGCCGTGGCGTTTGCCGACGCCTTCAGGCGCCGGAGCGTCGCCGATGCATCCGGCGCGCCGGCCAGGAGCGCGAGAACGTCACGGGCGGGGGCGGTGTCGATCGAGAACGAAAGACGGTGCGGGGTCGGCGCCGCGAGGTCGAAGGGCGGCCCCGGGGCCGAAGCCGCGAGAGATGAGAGCGCAAGGGTCGCCGCCAGACCCGCGAGGAGGACCGCGTTTCGAGGACCGATCGTCTCAACCAAGGATCGCCTCCAGCGCCCGGTCCGTGTCGGAAAGATCCGCGAGGACGACGTGCGCGCCCGCCGCCTCGAGCGCGGGAAGGGCCGTGCGGCCGGTCGCGACCGCGATCGCGCGCGCCCCGATTGCGAGGCCGCACGCGACGTCGTGGCGCGAGTCGCCGACGACCACGCACTCGGAACCCGTGAACGTGAGGCCCGTCGCGGGCCGGGCCCTCTCGAGCGCGATCGGCCCCAGGTCCTCGCGGCAGGACGCGTCGTCTCCCCAGACGCCGAAGGCGAAGCGGTGCCAGAGGCCCGCGGCCGACAACTTCACGCGCGCGCCGCGTTCCACGTTGCCGGTCAGGAGCGCCGGGACGAGGCCGGGCACCTTCTCGAGCGCGTCGAGAAGCCGCGGAACGCCGGGCTTGAGCACGGGAGCGCGCTCGCGAAGTCCGGCCTCGAGCCGGTCGAGGTAGAGCGCGATGGCATCCCCGAGGCGGAGGGCGATCGTCTCGTCCGGCACGCCCGCTGCTCGCATGAGGTCCGTCACGATGAGGGGATCGAGACGCCCTTCGTACGCATAGCCGTCGGCGTCTCCGCACGTGCCGAAAACGTCCTCGAGCGCGGTCCGGAAGGCCGTCCGCGCGGGCGGCCCGGCGGAGAGAAGCGTTCCGTCGACGTCGAAGAGAACGAGGCGCTTGGCGGCAGACGCGCTCATCGCGCGGTCTCCGCGAAAGAAAGCCGGGTCGAGAGCGCGCGCACGAACTCGGGGAACACCTTCCTCCAGTACGGCCAATTGTGGACGCCGGTTTCGAGGACGACCTCGTGGGCCACGCCGAGCGCATGGAGGTACCGGTCGAAGAAGGACGCGATCTCGGCGAGACGGTACTTGTCCTCGGTGCCGCAGCGCACATGGAGGAAGGGCGCGCGCGCCGCGAGCCCCGGGTCGTCGAGGAGCATCGCGTAGAGATCGTTCTTCCTGAGGACGTTCCTCACGGGGTCGTCGCCGAAGGCGCGTTTGAGCGACGGCCGGATGAAGAACGGCATCGCCTCGATGGCCGGCCAGCACAGCTGCTGGATCGCAGGGGAGAGTCCGCCCACCGCCGAGAAGAGCGCGGGCTCGGCGAGCCCCCAGCGCAGAGCGCCGTACCCTCCCATCGAGATCCCGGCCGCGAGCCGCCCGCCGCGCGAGGCGATCGTGCGGTAGTGCGCGTCCACGAACGGCACGAGGGACTCCGTCAGAAACGTCGCATAGAGGGACGGAGCGCTTGGCCCCGTGACCGGGCCGTCGACGAACCATGTGCCCACGCCGCGCGGCGAGACGACGAGCATCTCCGGGAGGCGCCCTTCGCGCATGCCGGCGTCGAGCGCGTCCGCAACGCCCTCGCGGACGAGGACCTCCTCGTCCCCTCCGCCGTCGTGCAGGAAGTACAGGACCGGAAAGCGCCGCGTGGGCGCCGCGTCGTACGACGGCGGGGTCATCACGAGGACGCGCACCGGCGCCGCCAGAGCCGGCGACGAGACATGCTCGACGCGGCGACGCGCGTCTCCCGCCGCCGCGGCGGGCGTAGGGCAGGCGAGGGCAGCGGCGGCGACGAGGACGGCTGCACCGGCAAGGAGTCGGCTCAAGGCCTGATTCTAGGGTGCCTGCTAACCTTGCCGAAATGACCGGAGCAGAAGCCCGCGACACGCGGACGCTCGAAGGCGAAACCGCGATCGTGACGGGCGGAGGACGCGGCATCGGCCGCGCGATCGCGCTCGCTCTTTCCCGCGAAGGGGCCACGGTCGTCGTCGCGTCGCGCTCGGCGGACGAGATCGAACGGACGAAGACCGAGATCGAAGCCGAGGGCGGCAAGGCTCTCGCGATCGCGACCGACGTAACGTCGCGGACCGCCGTCGAGGGCCTCGTGGAGCGGGCGCGCAAGGCCACCGGGCGCATCGACATCGTCGTGAACAACGCGGGCGTCTTCGTGTGGAAGACCCTTGGAAGCCTCGCGGAGGCGGACTGGGACCGCGTCCTCGACACGAATCTCAAGGCGAGCTATCTGCTCGTCCACGCGGCGCTTCCGGATCTCGTCGCGTCGGGGCGCGGCCGCATCCTGAATGTCTCCTCCATTCACGGCACCGTGGGGGACCAGAACGTCGTGGCGCACTGCGCGGCGAAATTCGGGCTCGTCGGGCTCACGAAGGCGCTCGCGTCGGAGCTGCGAGGGGTCGGCGTCACGGTGAACGCGATCTGCCCGGGCTCGACTGACAACAAGAGCCGCGAGCTGTCGGGGAGGCCGCACACGGCTCCGCTCCAGGAGAAGCTCGACGCGCACGATGTCGCTGCCGCGGCCCTGTTCCTCGTGTCGCCCGCCGCGGCGACGATTACCGGCGCCGTCCTCGACGTCTGGGGCGGGACGACCGTCTCCATCTCGGGCTGAGGAGCGCCGCCCGCGGCGCTAAACTTCCGGCCGCAACGCGTCTGCCCGTAGCTCAGTTGGATAGAGCATCGGCCTTCTAAGCCGAGGGTCCCCGGTTCGAATCCGGGCGGGCAGGCCATTCACCTTCAAGGCACTTAGGCCCGTTCCGGCTGGAGCGGAAGTGAAGCGTGCCGGGCCTCCGTTCCGTCGACACGATGATGCTAGGCTTCCGTCATGCGATCGCGCCCCGCTTTCGTCGCCCTCCTCGCGGTCATAGCCGGGTGCGTGACCGCCGCGCCTGCGAGCTCGGGCTACGACAAGCCGCCGCAGAACGTGCTCGACGTCCTGCACGCGCCGTCGACTCCGAATCCGTACGTGAGCCCGACCCGCGACCGGATCCTCCTCGTCTCGTGGGTCCGGTATCCGCCCGTCGCCCAGGTCGCCGAGACGTTCCTGAGGCTCGCGGGCGTGCGTGTCGAGCCGCGGACGCGCCGCAAGCACGACACGCCCGGCGGCTACGGAATCGCGCCCTGCGCGCAGACGCTCGCGCTCGTCGATGTCGCCACGAGCCGTGAGACCCCGGTGACGCTGCCGCCGGACGGCTGCGTGGACGGCGTCACGTGGGCCGCCGACGGGCGGCGGTTCGCGTTCCGGAACACCTCGAAGGACGCCGTCGAGCTCTGGATCTGCGACGCGGCTACCGGCGCGATCCGGCGCCTCGGCGACGCGCGGCTGAACCCGATGCTCGGGGACTCACTGGCGTGGATGCCCGACCAGCAGACGCTCCTCGTGAAGCTCGTGCCGGCGAACGCCGGGCCTCCGCCCGCGGCCTCGGTCACGTCCAGCGGCGCGAACATTCAGGAGACGACCGGCGAGGCCGGCGAGAGCAGCACGTACGAGACGCGCGACACGCTCTCGAGCAAGCACGATGAGGACCTCTTCGACTATTACGGGACCAGCCAGCTCGCCTTCGTCGACGCGAACTCCGGCGCGATCACGCCACTGGGAAAGCCCGCGGTCATCAGCGAGACCGGCGTCTCGCCCGACGGCGAGAACGTGTTCGTCACGACGCTTCACAAGCCGTACTCGTACGTCACCACGTACCCGAATTTCGCCCACGACGTCGAGCTCTGGGACCGCGCCGGTCACAGGACCCGCACGCTTGCGACGGTGCCCCTCGCGGATCGCGTGCCGATCGCCGGCGTGCCGACGGGCCCGCGCGACTTCGAGTGGCGTCCGACCGAGCCGGCGACGCTCGCCTGGGCCGAGGCGCTCGACGGTGGCGACTGGAACATGAAGGTTCCCGCGCGCGACAAGGTCATGTCGCTGAGCGCGCCGTTCACCGGCGATGCCGTCGAAATCGCCCGCACGGAGCAGCGGTTCGCGGGCTTCGACTGGAGCGAGCGGCGCGGCATGGCCCTGCTTCACGATTACGACGAGAACAGGCACTGGCGGCGTACGTTCCTCGCCGACGTCGATCATCCAGCGACCCGGCCTTCCGTCCTCTGGGACATGTCGAGCGACGAGCGCTACAAGGACCCCGGTCGGCCGGTCTACAGGGTGCTGCCGAACGGGCAGCGGGTCGTACGCCAGGAGGGCGGCGCGATCTTTCTCGCCGGCCGGGGCGCGTCGGTCGACGGGGATCGTCCATTCCTCGATCGCTTCGACCTCGGGTCGCGTGCGTCCGTGCGTCTGTTCCGGAGCGACCGCACCGCCCTCGAATCCTTCCTCGCGTTCACCGGCGCTACGACGGGCGCATTCCTGACGTGGCACCAGTCGCCGACGGATCCGCCGAACGTGTTGCTCCGCACACTCGGCAAGCCGATCCTCTCGCCGAAGCCGGGCGAGGCCACGATCGCCTCGACGGCGCGCGCCGTGACCCACATCCCGGATCCGACGCCCGAAGTGCGCGGAATCAAGCAGCGCCTCGTAAGATACACGCGCAAGGACGGCACGCCGCTCTCGTTCACGCTGCTCACGCCTCCGGGCTACAAGGAGGGCACGCGTATCCCGGCGATCCTGTACGCGTACCCGCTCGACTACGCGAGCACGTCGACTGCCGGGCAGATCAGCGGCTCGGAGCGGGAGTTCATGCGCATCGCGAACTACCGTCTGCTGCTGCTCTCGGGCTACGCCATCATCGACAACGCCGCGTTCCCGATCGTCGGCGATCCAAAGAA
>JBBRRY010000004.1:0-142273 GCA_038245905.1 Thermoanaerobaculia bacterium
ACGTCGGCCGAGTCGTCGGTACAGCCGTCCCCCACGACGAGGACTTCGAAATCGCGAAGGGTCTGATCGAGCACCGAGGCGAGCGCATGACGGAGGACGGAGCTCCAGTCGTACGTCGCGATCACGACGCTCACGTAAGGCAGACGATCTTTCTCGGACACGCCTGCACCCCCGCCGCAGTCTACGTTCGCGACCGGAGGAGCCCGGCGATGCTCCATGCCTGCGCGACGCAGCCGCCCGGGCGGTGCGGCGCGTCGCCGTCGAAGATCTCCGGAAGCTGGCCGAGGCCGTCGCCGAGCAGGAAATCTCCGAGCGGGGCGAGGAGTTTGCGCATTGCCTTCGCGGTCCGCGGTCCGTCGCCGTGGACACGGCGGAAGGCCGTTGCGTAGGCTCCGAGAAGCCAGGGCCACACCGTGCCCTGGTGATAGGCCGAATCGCGTTCCTCGGGACCCCCTTCGTAGCGGCCGCGGTAGGCGGGGTCCTTCGGCGAGAGCGTGCGGAGGCCGAATGGCGTCAAGAGATGCTCTTCGACGATCGCGAGAACACTTCGCGCGAGCGCTTCCGGAACCATCGAATGGTGAAGGCTGACGGCGAAAACCTGGTTCGGCCGAATGGAGGCATCACGCACGGGACCGTCGATACAGTCGACGAGGCCTGCACCCGTCTCGTCGGGAAAGACCGATAGAAAACTCGCGCGGCATCGCTCGGCACGTACCCGATAGGCATTCGAAGAATCTTCCTTCCCGATCCTCCTTGCGAAGTCGCTCATCGTCTGGAGCGCGTTGAACCACAGGGCCTGGATCTCGACGGGCTTTCCCCGGCGCGGGGTGATGGCGCGACCGTTCACGCGCGCGTCCATCCACGTGAGCGCCTGTCCGTCGGCGCCCGAAACGAGGAGGCCGTCCTCGGCCGCACGAATGCCGAAGCGCGTCCCGCGCTCGTGCCACGCGAGGATGTCCGAAAGAACCGGGAACAGGCGATTCCCGACGAGGGCCATGTCGCCGGTCGCCTCCACGTACTGCCGCACGGCCTCGAAGAACCAGAGAGTGGCGTCGACCGTGTTGTATTCCAGTTCCTCTCCGCCGTCCGGGAACCGGTTTGGAAGCATTCCCTGGTTCACGTGCCCGGAAAATGCGAGGAGGATCTCCCGCGCGACCCCGGGCCTGCGCGTCGCGAGGGTGAGCCCCGGCAGCGCGATCATCGTGTCCCGGCCCCAATCCGAGAACCAGGGGTAGCCGGCGATGACGGTCGCGAGGTCGCCGCGCGCGACGAGGAACTGATCGGCGGCGCGGTCGAGTGCACGCCGGCGAGGATCGTGGCCCGCCTCGTGGGTCAGCTCCTCGCGGCGGGAGATCTCGGATTCTCTTAGAAAGTGAATATCAGACGCGGATCGTGGCGACGTCGACGCAATGACGTTTGCCTCCCGGCGCGATGCCGGGCCGATAGGGATTTCTTCGAATGAGTAAGAGAGGGTCAGCGGATGCCAGAGGTCCTCACGGTAGTCGAAGCCGCGGCGTTCTTCCTCTTCATATTCGAAGGATCTGTACCAGTCGCCGGCTTGCGCCGCGCGTCCGTCGTGTGCGACGTACAGTGCCGGAAGATCTTTGTACGGAGCAATCCTGATCCTGCCTTCGGCGAGCTCGACCGTCGGGTCGAGGTCCGCGTTCTCTTTCGTGAGCGCATGAAAGTTGCGGAAGGCGACGAGGGGGCGGACCTCGAGACCGATCGGGCCCGCGTGGCCCCTGCTTTCTTTTAGGGTCCATGTCACGCACACGGTGCTCTCGCCGTGCCGCATGAAGACTTCCTTCTCCACGACGACGCCCTCCACCCTCCAGGTGAACGTCGGGAACGGGTCCTTCCGGAAGCCGGTCAGAAAGCGGAAGCCCGCGGGGTGGATCGCGCCCGGGAAGCGGTTCGTCGACAGGTCGACGCGGCGGTCGCTCAGGATGAGGGTCTCTTCGAGCTTCGAGAGGAGGACGGCGCGGCCCACGGGAGGCCGCGTCGCGACGACGAGAAGCCCGTGATAGCGGCGCGTGTTCTCGCCGGTCGCCGTGGACATCGAATATCCGCCGAGGCCGTTCGTCTCGAGCCACTCGCGCCTGTCGGGCTCGTCCCTCCCGGGGGTCATTCGCCGCTCTGCTGAAGCAGCTTCGCGACGAGACCCGTCCAGCCCGTCTGGTGGCTCGCGCCGATGCCCGCGCCGACGTCCCCGTGGAAGTACTCATAGAAGAGGACGTAGTCGCGCCAGTGGGGATCGCTCTGGAATGTCTCGGCTCCTCCGTAGACCGGTCGCCGGCCGCTGTCGTCGCGGAGGAAGATCCGGGTGAGGCGCCTCGAGAGATCGCCCGCGACGTCCCACAGCGTCGTCTGCTTCCCCGAGCCCGTGGGGAGCTCGACCATGTAGGAATCGCCGAGGAAGTGATGGAACTTCTGGAGCGATTCGATGATGAGGTAGTTGACGGGAAACCAGATCGGCCCGCGCCAGTTCGAGTTGCCGCCGAAGAGGCCCGAAGAGGACTCGGCGGGCTCGTAGTCCACGCGATGCTCCTTGCCGCCGACGTCGAGGACGTACGGATGGTCCTTGTGGAATCGTGAAAGGGCGCGAATCCCATTGGGGGAGAGGAACTCGTTCTCGTCGAGGAGGTACGAGCAGACGGACTTCAGGCGGTGCCGGTTCACGAGCGAGAGAAAGCGGCGCGGTCCGTCCTCGGTGGAGACCGTCTCGACGTGGTTCGCGAAGTCGGGCCGGTTGTCGAGGAACCACTGCATGCGCCGCTTGAAGCCGGGCAGACGGTCGACGACTTCGGCCTCGAGCGTCTCGACCGCGAAGAGCGGGATGAGGCCGACCATCGAGCGCACGCGCAGCGGGAAGTGGCCGCCGCCCGGCAGGTGGAGGACGTCGTAGTAGAAGCCGTCCTTTCGGTCCCAGAGCTCGATCCCTTCGCCTCCGAGGTCGTTCATCGCGCGCGCGATGTAGACGAAGTGCTCGAAGAACTTCGATGCGACGTCTTCGTAGGCGGTGTCCTCCCTCGAGAGCTCGAGTGCGATCGCGAGCATGTTGAGGCAGTACATCCCCATCCAGCTCGTGCCGTCGGACTGCTCGATGTGCCCGCCAGTCGGGAGGGGCGCGGAGCGGTCGAAGACGCCGATGTTGTCGAGCCCGAGGAAGCCGCCCTGAAAGACGTTGCGGCCCTCCTCGTCCTTGCGGTTCACCCACCACGTGAAGTTCAGGAGGAGCTTGTGGAAAACGCGCTCGAGAAACTTTCGGTCTGGCTTGCCGGAGCGCTTCGCGTCGATCTTGTAGACGCGCCAGGCCGCCCACGCGTGGACGGGCGGGTTCACATCCGAGAGCTTCCACTCGTACGCGGGGAGCTGCCCGTTCGGGTGCATGTACCACTCGCGAAGAAGCAGGACGAGCTGCTGCTTCGCGAAATCAGGATCCACGAGAGCGATCGGTACCGTGTGGAACGCGAGGTCCCACGCCGCGTACCACGGGTACTCCCACGTGTCGGGCATCGAGATGACGTCCGAATTGAAGACGTGGGTCCAGTCCGCGTTCCGGCCCTTCCAGCGCTCCGCGGGCGGCGGGGGAGCGTCCGGATCGCCCTTCAGCCAGCGTAGGACGTCGTAGCCGTAATACTGCTTGCTCCACAGGAGGCCGCCGAACGACTGGCGCATGACGCTCTTCGCGTCGTCCGAGACGTCCGACGGGATCACGTTCGCGTAGAAGGCGTCCGCTTCGGCGCGCCGGGCCGCGACGATCGAATCGAAGCCCGGCCCGAACGGATCCGCTGGTTTCTCGTTCGTGAGCCGCAGGCGGATCGTCTTCGTGCTGCCGGCTGGAACGTCCAGCCGGTACCACGCGGCCGACTTCGTTCCGTGGCCTGCCGGGTTCACGGCCTCGGCGACACCGTGGACGACCCGCTCGTGGAAGGCGTCCTTCACGTATGGGCCGTCGTTCTCCGTGCCGAAGAGGCGCCGGTTGTTCGTCTCGTTCTCCGTGAAGAGGAGCTCGGGAGCGCCTTCGGCGTAGAGCATGCGGTCGCCGTAGGCGGAATGCGTGATCGAGATCGCCGTGGCCCCGGCGGGTCCTTCACTCCTTCGGGCGCGGGGCCTCCGGGAATCCAGGCCCCACGACCACGTGTTGCGGAACCAGAGCGTCGGAAGGAGGTGGAGCTCCGCGGCCTCGGGGCCCCGGTTCGCGATCTCGATCTCGACGAGGATGTCCTCGGGTGACGCCTTCGCGTAGGTCACGAACACGTCGAAGTAGCGGTTTTCCTCGAAGACTCCTGTGTCGAGGAGCTCGTACTCCAGGTCTCCCTTGCCGCGGCGGGCGTTCTCTTCGCGCAGCTTCGCGTACGGGAACTCTGTCTGCGGATACTTGTAGAGCATCCGCATGTACGAATGCGTCGGCGTGGAGTCGAGATAAAAGTAGTACTCCTTCACGTCCTCGCCGTGATTGCCCTCGGGCCCGGAAAGGCCGAAGAGCCGCTCCTTGAGGATCGGGTCCTTCCCGTTCCAGAGCGCGACCGCGAAGCAGAGGCTCGCGTGCCGGTCGGAAAACCCGGCGATGCCGTCCTCCCCCCATCGATAGGCGCGCGACGGCGCGGCGTCGTGGGGAAAATACGCCCAGGCCGACCCGTCGGGGCTGTAGTCCTCGCGCACGGTGCCCCATTGCCGCTCGGACAGGTAAGGGCCCCAGCGCTTCCAGTTCCTTCGGCGGTCGCGGTCCTCCGCGAGGCGGACCGACTCCGGATCGGGTGTGTTCGGTTCGGACATGGTCGGTCTCCCGGACGCAAGGTTATACGGGGTCTTGCTCACTCGCGGTTCAGATGCCGGCTGGTGTCCTTCGTTTCAAGCCGGGGACCGCCGTACGACGCGGAGGAAGGCCGCGAGCCTCTCGTCGGCCGGGTGGGAACGGAGGTCTTCGGGCGTGCCGGCCTGCGCGACCCGGCCGTCGAAGAGGACGACGAGGTGGCTTGCGAGCGCGAACGCTTCCGGCTGGTCGTGCGTGACGAGGAGCGTGGTCAGGCCTGTCTCGTCATGAAGCTGGAGGAGCCACTCGCCGAGCTCGAGCCGCACGCCGGCGTCGAGCGCCCCGAACGGCTCATCGAGGAGAAGGACGCGCGGGCTGACGGCGAGAGCGCGCGCGAACGCCACGCGCTGCCGCTGACCACCCGAGAGCTCCGACGGACGGCGGCTGGCGAAGCCGTCCAGCTGGACACGGTGGAGGAGCTCGTCCACGCGCGCGACGGCTTGCTTTCGCGGAACACCGCGGACACGCAGCCCGAAGACGACGTTCTCGCGCACCGAGAGATGCCCGAAGAGCGCGTAGCCCTGAAAAACGAAACCGACTCCCCGCTTTTGCACCGGCGTTTCCGTCACGTCCTCACCGTGCAGGATCACGCGGCCCGCGTCCGGCTCCTCCAGTCCCGCGATGAGCCGGAGGACCGTCGACTTGCCGGCGCCGGAGGGGCCCAGGATCGCCGTGATCGCGCCCGTGGGCGCGGTGAACGAGACGCCCGCTACGGCGGGCGGACCGTCCTCCGTGAAACGACGCCTGAGATTCGTCACGACGACACTCATCGGGACCTCTCCCGCGCTTCTTCGTATTTGCGCGCCGCTAGCGTGACAAGTGCGAGAAGCGTGAGGAGCGACGCGACCGCGAAGGCGCCCGTGAGGTCGTACTCGTTGTAGAGGATCTCGGCGTGGAGGGGCAGCGTGTTCGTCACCCCGCGGATGTGCCCCGACACGACCGACACCGCGCCGAACTCGCCCATCGCGCGCGCGTTGCACAGGATCGCGCCCGTGAGGATGCCGCCGCGCGCCTTCGGCAGCGTCACCCGAAAAAACGTCTGCCATCCGTTGGCGCCGAGCGTGAGCGCCGCCTCTTCCTCCTCGTTCCCCTGCGCTTCCAGGACCGCGAGCACCTCGCGCGCCACATACGGAAACGTGACGAAAACCGTGGCGAGGACGATGCCCGGCACCGCGAAGATGATCCTCACGTCGTGCGCCGCGAGGAACGGACCGAGGAAGCCCTGACGTCCGAAGAGGAGGACGAAGACGAGCCCCGCGATGACGGGGGAGACCGCGAAGGGCAGGTCGATGAGCGAGACGAGGAGACCCCTCCCCGGGAACCGGAATTTTGCGATGAGCCACGCGGCGAGGACGCCGAAGACGACGTGCAGCGGTACCGCGATCGCCGCCGTGAGGAGGGTGAGGCGTATGGCCGAGAGGGCCGCGGGCTGCGAGATGGCCTGGAGGTAAGCGGCTGGTCCCTCTCGGAACGCCTGCGCGAAGACGGCTGCGAGCGGCACGAAGAGGAGCACGGTGAGAAGGAGAAATGCGCCCGCCACGAGGCCGCGCCGGAGGGCCGGTGAGTCGGCGAGAGCGGGCGCACGGCGGAACCCGCGCCCGATCACCGTGGACGCTCCCGCGCGGCGGCGCGTCCAACGCTGCAGGGCGTTGATCGTGAAGACGAGGACGAAGGACGCGACGAGGAGGACGAGGGCGATCGCGGTCGCGCCCGCCGTGTCGTACTGCTCGAGCTTCGTTACGATGAGGAGGGGCGCGATTTCCGTGCGAAACGGCATGTTCCCCGAAATGAAGACGATCGAGCCGTATTCGCCCAACGCGCGCGCGAATGCCAGCGTAAAGCCCGTGAGGAGCGGCGGGAGGAGGTTCGGAAAGACGATGCGCCGGAAGGTCTGCAGCCGGGAGGCACCGAGAACCGCCGCGGCTTCCTCCAGCTCCGCATCGAGATCCTCGAGGACGGGCTGAATCGTCCGGACCACGAACGGGAGGCCGACGAACGTCAGCGCCAGAACGACGCCGATGGGCGTGAAGGCGACCCGGAACCCGAGGGGCTCGAGGAAGCGCCCGAGCCAGCCGTTCGCGGAGTAAACCGCCGTGAGTGTCAGGCCCGCGACGGCCGTCGGCAGCGCGAAGGGGAGATCCACGAGCGCGTCCACGAGGGCGCGCCCCGGGAAGCGATAGCGCGCGAGCACCCAGGCGAGGAGAAGGCCGAATCCGGCGTTCAAGAGCGCGGCGAGGAGGGCCGCCCCGAAACTGAGGCGGTAAGCCGCGAGCGCGCGCGGCGCGGTGACGATGTGCCAGAACCCGGAGGGCGTGAGGCCGGCGGCCTTGGCGACGAGAGCGGCGAGCGGCACGAGGACGAGGAGGCCGACATAGAGAAGCGTCACGCCGAGAGCGGGCCCGAACGCGGGAAGCACGCCATGACGCCGAGATTTCTTCACCGGCCCGGCTGATAGATCTGGTCGAACGTGCCGCCGTCGTCGAAGTGGGCCTTCTGGGCCTTCCCCCATCCGCCGAAGACCTCGTCGATCGTGAAGAGCGTGAGCCGCGGGACATCGGCGGCGTGGGCTGCCGCGATCTTCGCGTCCCCCGGACGGTAGCGATGCCTCGCCGCGATGGCCTGCGCTTCCTCCGTGTAAAGAAACTCGAGGTAGGCCTGCGCTGCCGCGCGCGTGCCGTGCTTGTCGACGTTCTTGTCCACGAGCGCGACGGGCGGCTCGGCCACGATGCTCGTCGAGGGGAGCACGATCTCGAAATTCTCCCGGCGGGCCTCCTTTGTCAGGAGGAACGCCTCGTTTTCCCATGTGATGAGGACGTCTCCCAGGCCGCGCTCGCCGAACGTCGTCGTCGATCCACGGGCACCCGCATCGAGAACGGGCACGTTTCGCATGAGCCTCGCGAGAAACTCGCGCGCCGAGGCTTCGCTGCCGCCCGGCCTCTTCAGGGCGTAGCCCCATGCTGCGAGGTAGTTCCAGCGCGCCCCTCCGGACGTCCTGGGATTGGGCGTGATGACGGCGACGCCCGGCTTCACGAGGTCGTCCCAGTTTCGGATCTTCTTCGGGTTCCCCTTGCGCACGACGAAGACGATCGTCGAAGTGTACGGAGAGCTGTTCCGGGGGAGACGCGATTGCCATTTGGCGGGCAGGAGGCCCCCATGGGCCGCGATCGCGTCGATGTCGCCCGACAGCGCCAGCGTCACGACGTCGGCCTCGAGGCCGTCGATCACGGCGCGGGCCTGTTTGCCCGAACCGCCGTGCGACTGGTTGATCGTGAGCGGCCCATGAGAAGGCTCCCACCGCTTCCGGAAGGCTGCGTTGATTTCCTCGTAGAGCTCGCGCGTCGGGTCGTATGAGACGTTCAGAAGAGTCGTCGTGGAGGAGGCTGCGAGGAGGGAAGAAGAAGAGGGAGGAGAGAAAAAGATTTCTTTGAAGATGAATACAAGAGCGATGGCGAACGCGGCGCGCACGAGAGCGCGTTGGGCACGCGGCGGCAGCGGGAAAGGCGCGAGGCGCTTCGGTTCGGCTGACACTTTCTAAAAAATCCTTTTTTTTCTCTTTCGCTCGAATGTATACTAGTTATCATACCAATATAGTCAACTACTATTTCAGAGGGAGAATGCCTCCGTGAAGCTCACCCGCCGAAGCGAATACGCCCTTCTCGCGCTGATCCATCTCGCGCGCGCGGAGGGGAAGGGTTACGTCAACGTCGCCGCGATGGCGGAGGCGCAGGGCCTGCCCGGCAAGTTTCTCGAGCAGCTCCTGATGGCCTTGAAGCGCGGCGGCCTCGTGAAGAGCCAGAAGGGGCCGCATGGAGGCTACCGGCTCTCGCGGCCCGCCGGGAAGATCTCCCTCGCCGAGATCATCCGGCTCCTCGACGGCGCCCTGGCCCCGACCGAATCGGTCAGCACCTACTTTTATGAGTCCACGCCCGTTGAGCGGGAGAAACGTCTCCTCCGCATCTTCAAGGAAATCCGGGACTTCGTCTCGACGAAGCTCGAGAAGACGACTCTCGCGGACGTTTCCTGACACGCGTACATCTAGGCGGTCGCGTCCTTGGTGGGCGGGCGCCTCTTGAGGAGGTGCGCGGCGTACGCGAGGATGTAAACGACGCCGAGCGCGGCGTGGACCCACCCGGTCCACTGTCGTGCTGCGTCGCCCGTGAGGACCTGGATGAGCGGGCCCGTCAGGACGAGCGGCGCCGCGAGCGCGAGGAGCCCGACGCCGCTTGCGCGGCCCGAATCCTCGCCGGCCTGCAGCTGCTTGAGGGCATGGCCGCTGAAGACGAGGCCGAGGGCGAAGACGAGGAAGGACGCCGTCAGGACGTGAAGCTTGAGCATCGGCTGCTGCCACGGGTGCCCGGCGCGTGAGTCCGGGTCGGAGCCGGCCATGAAGTACTTCATGACGCCGTAGGCGAGGCCTGAGAGGCCCACGAACGCGCACGCGAGGTGGTTGAGGACGACGGCCCAGCGCTTCATCTGCGGCCCTTCTCCTTCAGGAATGCATCCAGTGCGAGGACGCGACGCGCCGCCTCGACGGTGACGCGCACCGTGATCGTCGCACCCGTCACGGTGCGAAGGCCGCGCCTCTCGGACAGCTCATCGGTCAGTGTCTTCCCGGGAAACTGGCCGTACCACGCCCCGCGCGGGAGGTACTCCTCAGGTTCGGAGAAGGAGAGGACCTCGATGCGGGAGATCGCCCCCTTCGGGTCCACGGCGACGAGGATCGTCTCGGGCAGCGTCCTGACGACGTGTGTGTCGAAGTACGCGGTGCCGGCATCCTTCCCGTCGGCCGTCGCGGCGTAGTACGCGACGAGGCCCGTCGGAGGCGCGCCGCCGGAACGGCGCGCGACCTCGGCGCGGTCGGATTCCGAGAGGAACGCCGTCTTCCGCGCCACGACCGCGCCTTTGGGGAACACGAGGCGCAGAGCTTCCTCCTGGGTCAGGAAAGTCTTGGCTTCGGAAGAAGAAGAGAGAAGAACGAAGAGGAACAGTAAGATTTCTTTGAATGAAAGAGAGAGAGAGCGGCGGCGGGCTGGCGAGTCGCCTGCGATCCGCGCCTCGCTCGGGCCGCACCTATCTTCCCTTCTAAGAAAATCTTCTCTCTTCTCTTTTCTCAAAACTCATACCCCAGCGCGACGTTGAACTGGTTGACGCCGGTGTTCGCGGCGTTCTTGCGCCATTGTCCATCCATTTTCACGACGACCTGCGGGATGGGCTTGAAGACGACGCCGGCCGTCCACTGCGTGACGTCGTTCTCGGGATTGCGCTCATAGCCCGCCGGGACTTCCCTCTGCGTGTCCCAGGCTTCGTATCGCACGAAGGGCGTCAAGGTCATGCGGCACTTCCGAACGAGGGAGAGAACGTCGAAGCCGGATTCCACGTACCAGCCTCCCTGCTTGCTGCCGACGGACTCGTCGCCCTCGAAGTTGTTGATCTGGTTGATCGCGGCCGCGTCGCCGACAGTGGACCGGGCCCAGACAGCCCGGAACGAAGCTCCGCGCCATTTCGCGTCGCCATGAAGGTCGACGAACGTCGTCCGCGCCGCGAAGCCTTCGCCGGCGGGCGTCACCTGGCCTTGGCCGGCGTTGCCCGTGAAGAACGATGCGCCGAGGACGACGCCGGGCAGCCCGTTGTAGTCGAGACGCCCCGTGAGGGCGAAGTTGCGAGCGAGGGCGAGCGAGCCCTCCTGCCGCCCCTCCGCGAGTCCGTCCGCCGCGTAGCGTGCCGCGTTCAGGCCGTTTACGAGATACAGGCGATACGAGAACGGACCTAAGTCGCCCCACCCGCCGAAGCCTATCTCGCGCCAGGTGGAGGGGAGGATCACGGTCTCGACGTCCGGCCGGCGCGTGCCCAGGAACACGGGAGGCTCGTGGAGTTGATTGATGAGGCCGACCGGGATGAGCACGAGGCCCGCGCGCACATTGAAGGCGCGGTTCCCGCTCATCCAGTCGAGATAAAGGAACTCCACCTCGGTCTCGCCGCCCTTGTCACTCGCGGTGACTGCGTGCTCGTACTCGATCTCGCTGTTGAAGACCAAGTGGGCGTCGAATTTGTAGCCGAAGTAGAGGACGGCGCGCGCGACGTCGATCGTGGGCGTGAGGTTCGACGGCATTCCGTCCTCGCGCGATCCGGAGAAGTTCTGGTAGAGGATCTCGCCGTAGCCTCCGATCGAAACGCCCTTCTTCTCGTAGACCTTCGAGGCTGCTGGTCCGAGCCCGAGCGTCGGGGCCGCTGCCGCAGCGATCTCCGCGGGACCCGCCTCGCCGAGCCGAATGCCCTCTATCTCCTTCGTGAGGACGTCCACCTTCTGTTCCAGCTCCCTGAGCCGGTCGGCGTCGGCCTTCGGCGGATCGTCGGCTCGAAGAGGGGAGACGAAGAGACTGCTGAGAATGAGAGAAAGACGGATTGTGGCGACGGCGCCGCACGTCTTCAGAGGCTGAATCACGGGTGGGCTCCTTCAAGAGATTTCTTTGAATGGGAAAGAAAGGCAGGCGCGAGGGTTACGAGGTGCTCCATCCCAGGCGTCATGGCGGCCCGCGGCGGTTTTCCCTCTTCACCTTCTAAGAGAAATAGCGTTTCATGAACCACGCCATCCGCACGCAGTCGCTCCGACAGCGCCATGCCGTCCTTCGGTCCGAGGACGAAAAGAGCCGTGGACAGAATGTCTGCGTTGAGGCCCGTCGGCGCGATGACCGTGACGGAGCCGAAGTCGGGCGCGGGCTCGCCGGTGCGCGGGTCGAGGAGATGGCCGATGCGGCGGCCGTTCACGACGAGGCCGCGCTCGGAATTGCCGGATGTCGAGGCGGACGCGTCCTTCAGGCGGATCGTCGCGACTGCGCGCGAACGGTCTCCAGGATGCGCGACGGAGACGACCGTCTCCGGGCCGAACGCAAGGACCTGCCCGCCCAGATCGAGGACGAGCGCAGTCGCCCCCACGGCACGGGCGGCCTCGGCCGCGCGGTCGAGGGCCCAGCCCTTGCCCCATGCGCCTTCGTCGATTCCGGCGGCGGGGTCGAGGCGGGAAAGAGAAAGAGAAGATTCTCTGAAGGTGAAGAGGGGAGCACCCGACGCGGTGCGGGCGGAGGCCAGTTCCTGCGGCGTTGGGATTCGGCCACCCGTGCGCAATCCCCAAGCCCTCACGAGAGGCGCCACCGTCGGGTCAAAGGCGCCGCCCGTTCTCTCCGACCATTCGAAGAGATTCCTCAGCAAATGGAAGAGTTCCGGCGTCACGGGCTTCTGATCTCCGGGGGCCGCCGCGTTCAGCCGGGCGAGAGGCGTGTCCTCCCGCCACGTCGACAGCAGCCGGTCGACGACTTCCACGGCACGCACGGCCGCCTCGCTCGCGTCGAGGGCGCGCTCTCGCGTCGGCGCCGAAATCGTCAGCGTGAGCGCGGTCCCCATGACGGCAAGATGGCGGGCGATGGCCTCGGGATACATCTGCGACTAAGTCTCAGTCGCAATGTATGCGAAGGCCCCACGAGGCGTCAAGCGATGCAGATGCGTCAGCCGGTCTCGAGCACGTCGCTCACGCTTCCGATCCGTTGGACGCCGCCGTCGACGATCGTCGCGATGCGGTCTCCGAGCGCGCGCGCGTCCGAGCGGTCGTGCGTCACGAGCAGCGTCGGAATCCCAGAGGAGACGAGATGCCTGCGAAGCTCCTCGCGGATCGGGACCCTGAGGGGTTCGTCGAGAGCCGAGAGCGGCTCGTCGAGGAGGAGGAGCCGCGGCCTCGAGGCCAGGGCGCGGGCGAGCGCCACCCTTTGTCGCTGTCCTCCGGAGATCTCCGCGGGATAACGGGCCTCGAGTCCGTTCAACCCGAAGAGGGCGAGGAGCGAGAGGAGACGCTTTTCGCGCTCCTCCTTGGGAGCCCCGGCCAGGCCATACACGACGTTCGCACCGAGTGTGAGGTGCGGAAAGAGCGCATATTCCTGAAAGAGAAAGCCGAGGCGGCGGTCCTGCGGCGGCAGGTCCACACCTCGGACGGAGTCGAACCACGTGGTGTCGCCGAGGGCGACGAGACCCTCGTCGGGCCGTTCGAGCCCCGCGACGCAGCGCAAAAGCGTCGTTTTTCCCGCGCCCGAGGGCCCGAGGAGCACGGTGACGAGCCCGCCGGCCGGCGGAAGCTCCAGCGCGAAGTCGAAAGCGGGGCCGCCCCGGAAGGTTTTCCGGATGCGGACGGTCAGTCCATCGGCCATGCGGCCCATGCGCTCCGCCGGAGCCCATACGTCACGGCGAGGACGACGAAGGAAACGGCGAGGAGGAAGACAGACGTGCGGGCCGCCGACGCGTAGGCCAGCGCCTGCACGTCGTCGTAGATCGAGATAGAAACGGTGCGCGTGATGCCGGGGCGGTTGCCGCCGACCATGAGGACGACGCCGAACTCGCCGAGCGTGTGCGCGAAGCTCAGGACGAGGCCGGTCACGATCCCAGGCATAGAGAGCGGGACGATCAGCCGAAGGAACGTGCGGCGGCGCGAGACGCCCATCGTCCACGAGGCCTCGATGAGGCGTCTGTCCACGCGGGCGAAGGCCGACGCAAAGGGCTGAATCGCGAACGGCATGCTGTAGAGGATCGACGCGATCAAGAGGCCTTCGAACGAGAAGGGAAGGAGCTTGCCCGTGACCCATTCCCATCCCGCTCCGAACGGACTGCGGGGACCCATTGCGAGGAGAAGGTAGAAGCCGAGCACGGTCGGCGGCAGAACGAGGGGAAGCGCGACCACGGCTTCCACGAGGAACTTCCATCGACGCTTCGAGAAGGTCAGCCAGTACGCCGCCGGCAAGCCGATGACGAGCAGCACGGCCGACGTGAGGAGAGAGAGCCTCGCACTGAGGCCGATCGCTTTCCAGTCCATCAGGCGTCCGGGAGGAAAAAGCCGAAGCGCTTCAGCGTCCCTTGCGCCTTCGGGCCGAGAAGGAACATCCTCAAGGCGCGCGCGGCCTCCGGTTCCTTCGTCGACCTGAGGATCGCACCGCCCTGCTCGATCTCTGGGTAGGACGAGAGGGGAATCTCGACGAAACGGCCCGTCGTTCGCAGCCCGGGCGCGACAGCGAGCCCGAGGGCGATGATTCCCGCGTCGGCACTGCCGGTCTCGACGAACTGAGCTGTCTGGGCGACGTTCTCGCCAAGGACGAGCTTCTCCTTCACGGCGTCGTACACGCCGAGGGAACGCAGGGCCGCCTCTGCCGCCCTCCCATACGGCGCATGCCGCGGATTCGCGATCGCGACGTGCCGAACACGTGGATCGGCGAGCGCCTTGATCCCGCTCTTCTCGATTTCGAGGGGGGACGCGAGCGGCACGAAGAGGACGATGCGGCCGACCGCATACAGGAACCGGGTGCCCTCGAGCACGAGGCCCGCCTCCTCGAGCTTCCTCGGGTACTCGGCGTCGGCCGAAAGGAAGACGTCGAACGGGGCGCCGTTGGAGAGCTGCGAGAAGAAATTGCCGGACGAGCCGTACGTGACCTTCACGTCGAGGTCCGGTCGCTCCTTCCTGAAGTCGACGAGCACGGAGTCGAGGGCGAACTTCAGGTCGGCGGCGGCAGCGACGCTGACGTCGGCCGCGGGTGCCCTCATGGCGCCGAGGAGGAGCGCGAGGGCGAGGGCGGAGCGAACAACGGGGGCGACGGCGCCGGAAGCAAGCATTATATTTCTTAGAATATAACGGACGAGGTGCCCCGGCAACCGCCCCCCGGCCCTCTTACCTTCTAAGAAATCTCTTCAGCTTCCCCGCATCCGCAGCCGTCGCCCGGAGTGCGTTACGCACCATTCGGCGATAGAGCGCGAGGACCTTCGCTCCCGCGGACGTCAGCGTCGCTCCGCCGTGGGCTGCGCCCCCGCGCGCGAGCGCGACGAGAGGATCGCGGAATGCGGCGTTCATCGTCTTCACGAGCGTCCAGGCGCGCATGTAGGACATGCCGAGCCCGGCCGCGGCCCGCCGGAGGCTCCCGGTCTCCCGTACCGCCTCGAGGAGATCGGCCTTACCGGGTCCGAGGAGGATCGTCCCGCCGCGCACGAGCCGCAGGCGGGGCTTGAGGGCGACCGCCTTCCGGCTCGGGCTGCCCACGCCGCGAGCCGGGGGTTTTTCCTTCACGCGGCGATTATGGAGCGCCGGCGTTCGCGAGACCGATCCGACCGAGCGCGCGGGAAAAGAGGTAGACGTATCCCGCGAACCCTCCGCTGCCGAACGCCGCGCGCAGGATGCCGTGCTGCGCGGCGGCGAGCAGTCCTCCGGCGCAGAGGCACGCGAGCGAAAAGCACAGAAGGAGCAGGGGGACGGTTGCGGACCTGAGGCGGGCCTTGAGGGACATCTCACTCACAGGAGACAACTTCCACCTGGAGCTCGAAGGAAGTCCGGAGAAAGACCTAAGGAAGTTCTAAAGACCGGCGCCGCCCGTGCTCTGTCGTCCCTACACTCGCGGCTCGGCGGTTCCGCCGCGCGATGGCCGAGTCCAGCAAGCTCTCCACAGTCCTCCTCGGCAAGCCGCGCGACGTCAAGGACCCGAACGTCTTCCACCGCGTGTCTCTCGTCGCCTTCCTTGCGTGGGTCGGGCTCGGGGCCGACGGCCTGTCGTCGTCGGCCTACGGCCCGGATGAGGCGTTCCGCGCCCTGGGCCAGCATCGCTCCCTCGCGATCGTCCTCGTCGGGATGACGGCGATCACGGTCGGCATCATTTCGTTCGCGTACTCGAACCTCATCGAGCACTTCCCGGGTGGGGGCGGCGGCTACCTCGTAGCGACGAAGCTCCTCGGTCGGAAGGCCGGGGTCGTGTCCGGCTGCGCACTTCTCGTGGACTACGTCCTCACGATCGCCACGTCGGTCGCCTCGGGGTGCGATCAGCTCTGGAACTTCCTCGGTCCGGGGATGGCGCGATACAAGCTTCCGGCCGAGATCGTGGTCCTCGTCCTCCTGATCTTCCTGAACCTCCGCGGGGTGAAGGAATCCGTGACGGTCCTCGCTCCGATTTTTCTCGTCTTCATCGGGACACACGCGTTCGCGATCCTCTATTCCTTCGGTGCGCACCTCGGAGCGCTTCCCGAGGTGTTCTCGGGCGCCGCGCGCGATTTCCACGCCGCGAAGGCGACGATCGGCTTCTGGCCCCTCGCGTTCATTCTCCTCAGGGCCTACTCGATGGGCGGCGGTACGTACACGGGCATCGAAGCCGTTTCGAACGGCGTCACGATGCTCCGCGAGCCGCGCGTGAAGACGGGGAAGAAGACGATGCTCCTCATGGCTGTCTCGCTGGCGTTCACGGCCGGCGGCATCCTCTTCGGCTACCTACTCGTCGCGGCCCGCCCCCACGAGGGCAAGACGATGAACTTCGTCCTTTTCGACGCCCTGTTCGGGAGCTGGAGGATCGGCGGACTCGGCGTCGGGAGCGCCTTCGTCCTCACGCTCCTCATCGCCGAGGCTGCCCTGCTCTTCGTGGCGGCACAGACGGGCTTCCTCGACGGCCCGCGCGTCCTCGGGAACATGGCGATCGATTCGTGGATGCCGCACCGGTTCTCGCAGCTCTCGGACCAGCTCGTGACCCAGAACGGCGTCTTCCTCATGGGCCTCGCGGCGGCGGCGGCCCTCCTCTACACGCACGGCGACATCACGATGCTCGTCGTCATGTATTCCATCAACGTCTTCGTGACGTTCTCGCTCACGGAACTCGGCATGTCCCTGCACTGGATCGTGGAGCGCCACCGTGAACCCCATTGGAAGCAGCTGCTCGCGATCCACGGCACGGGCCTCGTCCTGTGCCTGACGATCCTCTGCGTCACGCTCTACGAGAAGTTTGGCGAGGGAGGCTGGATGACGGCACTCGTGACGAGCGCGACCATCGGCGTCTGCTTTTTGATCCGGCAGCACTACGCGCGCGTCGCCGACGACCTCAAGAGGCTCGACGACATATTGGTGCCCGTCACGGCGATTCCCGTGGCCGACAGCTGCGTTACGGAGCTCGACCACGGGCTCCCGACGGCGATCCTGACCGTCGACCGCTTCTCGGGATACGGCCTCCACCAGATCCTGAGCATCCACATGCTCTTCCCGAACTACTACAAGAACCTCGTCTTCGTATCCGTGGCCGTGGTGGACTCCGGCAACTTCAAGGGCAGCGAGGAGGTCGGGCGCCTCGAGGCGAACACGCGCGAGAACCTCGAGAAATACGTCGCCTGGAGCCGCGCGAAGGGCTGGAATGCCGCTTACCGCATGGCTGTCGCGACGGAAGCCGTGGACGAGGTCGTCAAGATCTGCAAGGAACTCCAGAAGGAGTTCCCGCGGGCGGTCGTGTTCAGCGGCAAGCTCGTCTTCAAGAAGGAGCAGTGGCACCACCGCCTCCTCCACAGCGAGACCGCGATGGCGATCCAGCGCCGCCTCCAGTTCGAAGGCGTTCAGTCGATCGTGCTGCCGGTCCGCGCGTCGGTCTAGGGGGACGTCTCGCGTTCGATGTCCACGACGATTACGTCGATCCCGCGGGCAGGACTAAAGAAGTCCTAAAGACCGGTCAGGAGACTGGCTCGGCGACAAACCGATACCCGACCCAGGGCTCCGTGACGATGTAGCGGGGCCGTGCGGGATCGGGCTCTATCTTCTTGCGGAGGGACCCAACGTGGACGCGGACCGCGTCGGGCGTCGTCCCGGGCGCGCCGTGCCAGACGCGGCCGATGATCTGCCGGATCGTGACGGGCTTTCCCGCGTGCGAGGCGAGGAGCTCGAGGATCGAGAGCTCCGTCGGCGTGAGCCGGACCTCCTTGCCCTCGACGACGACGCGCCGGCGCTCGTGGTCGAGCGTGAGGCCGGGAAACTCGAGAATTCCCAGCACGCTCTCGTCCGTGTGCCGGCGGAGCTGCGCCCGCACGCGCGCGAGGAGCTCGGGTACGGAGAACGGCTTCATGACGTAGTCGTCGGCGCCGAGGTCGAGAGCGCGGATCTTGTCCGCATCGCCCCCGCGGACGGAGAGGACGAGGATCGGTGTCTTTCCCGCCCGGCGCAGTCGGGCGATCAGCTCGAACCCGTCGGCAACGGGCATCGCGAGATCCGTCAGGACGAGATCGGGCTCGCGCTCGGCGGAGAGCCGGGCGCCTTCATCGCCGTCGGCGGCCTCCAGCGTCTCGTAGCCGGCCGCCGCAAGCTCCGCGGCGACGCCGCGGCGGATGGCCGGGTCGTCGTCGACGACGAGGATGGTCCCGGACGTGCGCGTCACGGCGTTTCTCCGGGCGCAGCCGGCAGGTCCAGCCGTGCGATCGTCCCGCCTCCGGGCCGGTCGAGGAGAACGACCGTTCCGCCCATCGCGCGTGCGAGCGAGCCGCAGATCGAGAGCCCGAGGCCGGCGCGTCCCGCGTCCGCAGGCGAGCCGCTGGCCGCCGCGCGCTTGACGTCGGCGGGGACGCCGGCTCCGCGGTCGCGGACGTCGAGCCGCACGCGACCGGAGTCCGTCGGGCTCGGCTCGGCGGCGAGATCGAGCGGCGTGTCACGTGTTCCAGCACGGGCCGCGTTCTCGAGGAGGTTCGCGAGAATCTCGACGGTCAGCGCCGGATCGGCGAGAGCGTCGGGCGTGTCGGGCGCCACCGTGACGTCGATGGTCCGGCCCGCGAGGACGAGAGGGAGCGCCTCGAGCGCGCCGCGGAACAGGTCTGCGGGCGGAGAGGGCTCGGGCCGCGGATACGCGCCGGCGTCGAGCCGCGCCGCCGCGAGAAGGTTGTCGATGCGGCGCGAGAGGCGCTCCGTCTCGGTGGAGACGACGTCGACGTCGGCGGTATCGGCGGCGAAGCGTCTCAGGCGCTCGAGGCCGAGCCGGATCGCCGTGATCGGCGTCCTGAGGTCGTGTGAGACGGCTCGCAGGAGTGAAGTCTTGAGGGAGTCGCTCTCGCGGAGGGCCTCGAGGTGGGCGCGCTCCGAGAGAAACCGCTCCCGTTCGACCGAGAGGGCGACGAGGCGTCCCACGGAGGCGAGGGCATTGCGTTCCGCGCGCGTGCCGCGCACGACGAGGACTCCGTTCGTTCGGCCGCCCACTGCGAGCGGCAGATAGACGTCCCTCGCTCCGTCGGCGGCGGGCAACTCGGCGGGCTCCCCGGCGCGGCCGACGCTTTCGAGTAGAGGGTCGCCGGCGTCGAGCCCCTGCCCGACCGAGACGATGACCTCGGGGGGGCCGCTGCCGAAGAGCACGAGTCCGCCGCCAGAGGTCCCGATCGTCCTCAGGGCGCGTCCCGCCGCTTCGCCCAGGGCGCCGATGCGGTTCGTGGCGGCGAAAAGGTCCACCGAGAGGTCGTAGAGCGCCTCCATCTCCGTCCGGCGCGCCTCTGCGTCCGCCGCCCGGCGCTCGGAGCGGGCGACGAGACGGCTCACGACGACCGAGGCGAGGAGGAACGTCGCGAGGGCCACCCAGTTCGGGGGGTCCGCGATCGTCCACGTTCCGACGGGTGGAAGGAAGAAGTAGTTGTAGCAAGCCGTCGCCGCGAGGGACGCCGCCGCGGAGGCCGCGAATCCGAATCGCGCCGCCATAAAGAGGACGACGACGAGGTAGACGAACCCGACCGTCGTCGCGTTGGCGTCGAGAGCCCGACCGAGCGCGGTCGCGCCGGCAACGCCGAGGAGCGCGAAGGCGACGCGCCCGGCCGTCCTCGCGAGGTGCCTAGCCGTGGATGTTGTGTCCGTGGACGGCCTCCGCTGCCTCGTGCAGAGCTTCGGACAGCGTGGGGTGCGCGTGGATCGTGCGGATCATCTCTTCCGTAGTCGCCTCGAGCCGCAGGAGCGCGCCGGCCTCGGCGATGAGCTCGGTGGCATGCGGGCCGACGATGTGGACGCCGAGAATCTCGTCGTACTTTGCGTCGGAGACGATCTTCACGAAGCCTTCCGCCGACGGCTCCATCGCCGCCTTCGCGAGGACGCCGAAGTTGAACTTTCCGGTCTTGACGGTGTAGCCGCGCTCCTTCGCCTTCGCTTCCGTGAGGCCGATCGAGGCGACCTCGGGATCGCAGTACGTGCAGCCGGGAACCTGGTCGCGGTTCACCGGGACGGTGGGCGCGCCCGCCATCGTTTCGGCGGCCACGATGCCTTCGGCGGACGCCACGTGGGCAAGCCAGATCGTGGGCGTGACGTCGCCGATCGCCCAGACGCCCGGAACATTCGTGCGCTGATGCGCGTCCACTCTCACGTAGCCATGGTCGATCGCGACGCCTGCGGCTTCCAGGCCAAGCCCCTCGGTGACGGGCTTGCGCCCGACGGCGAGGAGGACCTTCTCCACGGACCACGAGAGCGGCCCCCCGTCCGGTCCCTTCGCCTTGACGGTGACGGTGCCGTCGCCGTTCGGCGTGACCGATTCGACGCCCGTTTTCGTGCGGACCTCGATCCCGCGTTTCTTGAAGAGACGTTCGACCTCTTTCGAGATCTCTTCGTCCTCCACCGGAAGGATGCGAGGGAGGACTTCGACGAGAACGGTCTTCGTGCCATAGCGCGAGAAGCAGGAGGCGAACTCCGACCCCACGGCGCCCGAGCCGATGACGAGGAGGGATCTCGGGATCGCCTGGGACTTCAGGATGTGATCGGAGTTCAGGACGCCCTGGCCGTCCGCCTTGAGAAACGGAAGATCGCGGGGGACCGAGCCCGTCGCGATGAGGACGTTCTTCGTGTCGAGGATCGTCTCTCCCTGGTCGCCCTTCACGGCCACCCGCGTCGGCGAGACGAGTCGCCCGAAGCCCGCGTGGACGTCGACCTTGTTCTTCTTCATGAGGTATTCGACGCCCTTCGCTCCCTTGAGGACGACCTTGTCGCGAAACTTCACGACGGCCGGATAGTCGAGCTCGACGCCGGCGACGCGGACGCCGAAGTCCGCGGCGTGGTTCTTCGCTTCGTCGAAGAGCGAGGCGGACTTGAGCATCGCCTTCGTGGGAATGCAGCCGCGGTGGAGGCAGGTGCCGCCGAGCCCGACACTGGGAACCTTTGCGTCCTTTTCGACGAGTGCCGTCTTGAGGCCGAGTTGCGAAGCCCGGATGGCGGCGACGTAGCCGCCAGGACCGGAGCCGATGACGACGAGGTCGTACGAAGGGGAGGGATTGGCGCTCACGAGTCTCCTTGATGGGTGCCGGGTGGACGAGGTGTCGCGCCGGAGGGCGCGCGCCGGACGACCGAAGATTATAACGGCCGGCGTCAGCCGAAGACGACTCCGAGGAAGCCGCCCAGGAGGACGAGCCATGCCGCGTTGATCCGGATCGTGGCGAGAATCGCGATGCTGGCGAGGAACAGCGCGACCGTCGGCCCGTTCGTGAGCGCCGGCCGTGCGAACAGCAGCGTGACGGAGCCCATCAGCGCGAGTGCGGCCACGTTGACGCCGTCGAGAAACGCGCCGAGGAGCCTCGACCGCCTGAGGCGGAAGACGAAGGGCCCCATCAGCGCCGCAAACGCGAAGGCCGGGAGGAAGATTCCGAGCGTCGCGACCGCCGCGCCCGGAACGCCGCCCAGCAGGTAGCCGATGAACGTCGCCGTGGACGAGAGGGGTCCCGGAGTGAACTGGCCGACGGCCACGGCATCGAGGAGCTGCGCGCTCGTGAGCCAGTGCCAGCGGTCGACGAGATCGGCCTTCAGGAACGCGAGGAGCACGTAGCCGCTCCCGAACAGGACTGCGCCGGTCTTCAGAAAAAAGAGGAAAAGGCTGCTGAGAGAAAAAAAAGAGGAAACCGATGATAGTAGAGGAAGAAAGAGGAAGAAGATTTTCTTAGAAGGGGGATCGGAAGACACAGGAGCATCCGGAGCGCTCGTGCGCTGCGGCGGTGGCGGACCGGAGGCCTTCTTCCCCTTTCTAAGCAAATCTTCAATCACCCTGACACCAACCGAAACGCAGCCCGTAGCCACCAGCAGGACGATCTCGTTGATGACAAAGGACGCCATCAGCGCCGCCAGTCCGAGGATGAGGAGGAACCGGGTCTTCGCGGCCGCGCGGCCGAGACCGACGAGCGCCTGCACGATGAGCGCGAGGACGACGGGTTTGATGCCCGTGAAGAAGTGGGGAAACGCGGGCAGCGACCCGAACCTCACGTAGACCCAGGCGAACGCCGTCACGATCAGCGTCGCGGGAAGTACGAAACCGAGGCCCGCGAGGAGGAAGCCCGGCCAACCCCCGCGCGCGTAGCCGATGAAGAGAGCCATCTTCGTAGAGGTGGGTCCCGGCGCGAGATTCGTCGCGCCGAGGAGGTCGAGGAACTCGCCTCTGGTCATCCAGCCGCGGCGCGTCACGACCTCGTGCTCCATCATCGAGATGTGGGCGGCGGGACCGCCGAACGCCGTGGCGCCGAGGCGCAGGAAGAGAACTGCGATGTCCCTCACGATGCCGGGAAACTATACTTCCCGCGCATGACGCGTCGGCTGATCGTGCTCTTCGTTCTGATCGCCGGATCCGTCGCGGAAGCCGCTGCGCGGCCGCCCGCGCCGGAGATCTCGCTTCCGGACACGGAAGGGAAGACCGTCACGCTCGCCGAGTACCGGGGGCGCGTCGTCCTCCTGGCGTTCACACGTGGCGCCTGGTGACCCGCGTGCCTGGAGCAGTTGCTCCAGCTCGAACGGCTGAAGGGAACGGCGCTGAAGAGCGTGGCGATTCTCGTCGTGGCCCCGGATTCGCCCGAAGACTCGAGCGCGCTCGTGGCGACGGTCGAAAAGCAGCGTCACGTGCGCCTCACGCACCGGTTCCTCTCGGCTCCGCGCGGGCGCACCATGGGCCGGCCCGTGGGCGAGGGGAAGGCTCCGCGGCTTCCCCCTTCGCTCATCCTCGTGGATGAGGAGGGGCGCGAGGCCTGGCGCTTCGTGGAGCGTGAGCACCGGATGCGGCCCAGCGATCGCGAGCTCGCGCGCGCCGTGGCCGATGCCGCTGCGCCGCAGGCGCCATGGGCTCCGCCGTGCGCAGCCGTGCTCGTCGAGCTCTTCACGTCCGAGGGCTGCTCGAGCTGTCCGCCGGCGGAGCGTCTCCTCGCGCTTCTCGCGTCCGAGTCGGCCACCGCCGGCGTGGAGATCGTCCCCCTCGCATTTCACGTCGATTACTGGAACCGCCTCGGCTGGGCGGACCCGTTCTCGTCCGCGGCATTCACGGAACGACAGGGCGACTACTCGCGGGTCTTCGGGGGCGATCGCGTATACACGCCGCAGATGGTCGTGAACGGCCGGAGAGAGTTCGTCGGAAGCGACGAACGTGTGGCGCGATCCGCTCTCCTTGCCACCGCGAAGGACGCGACCGCGGTGGTACGCCTCACGGTTCAGGAGGCGGCGAAAGGACCCGCGTCGCTCCGCGTGAGCGTCGGGGGCGCCACGGAGGGCGCGGAAATCTTTCTCGCCATCTCGGAGGACCTTCTCTCGACGGACGTGCCGCGCGGCGAGAACGCGGGCCGCCACCTCGAGCATACGGCCGTCGTCAGGGACCTGCGCCGCATCGGGCGAGCGGACGGCTCGGGCCGTTTCGAGGGGAGTCCCACACTGGCGCGCGACCCGGCCTGGAAGGCGGGCGCGCTCCACGCGGTCGTTTTCGTGCAGGAGCGCGGAAGCCGAAGGGTGCTCGGAGCCGCGCGCATTGCGCTCTGACTCCCGCACACAGAAAAACGAGCCTCGCTGCGCTCCCTCTGTCCGCGATACTCTCGGTCCATGCGTCGAGCCGTCCGACTGCTCTCCCTCGTCACCCTCGCTTTCGCAGTGTCGGCTCCGGCCGCCGACCGCCTTGTCCCCGGGAAGCTCCCGTCGGGCGAGATGCTGCTTCCGAACGGCCGCCTCCTGACGCCGACGGGGACGCAGACCGAGGTCGCGCCCTATCCGTTCGCCCTCGCGTTGACGCCCGACGGCCAGCGCGTCGTCGTCGCCTGCACCGGTGCGGACGACCAGTCGCTTCATCTCCTGGACGCGTCGACCGGAAAGACGCTCGCGAAGGAACCCCTGAAGAAGTCCTGGCTGGGCCTCGCGATTGCGCCGGACGGTTCGCGTGTCTACGTTGCGGGAGCGGGCGGGAAGAACGTACTCGTGTACCGGCTCGAGAGCGACCGGTTCGTCGCCGAGGAGCCGATCCCGCTCCGGAATGGCGCCGAGCCCGCGAAGCTCGACGCGACGCCGTCCGGCCTCGCGGTCTCCGCGGACGGGAAGAGCCTCTGGGCGGCACGGATCCTGCTGAACGACGTCGTGAAGATCGACCTCGCGTCACGGTCGTTTGAGGCCCCGATTCCCGTCGGCGTTCATCCTTACCGGCCCGTGCTTTCGCCGGACGGGACCGTCCTCGCCGTCTCGAACTGGGGCGCGGCGTCCGTATCGCTCGTCGATGTGGTCAAGGGCGCGGTCCTCGCGACCGTGAAGACCGCCGACCACCCCTCGGACCTCGTCTTCTCGCCGGATGGGAAGACGCTTTTCGTCGCCCAGTCGAACCGGAACCTCGTCGCGGTCATGGATATCGCCGCACGGACCGTCGTGCGCCAGATCTCCGTCGCGCTCGGGCCCGACGGTCCGGGCACGCCGTCGGCCGACGCGCTTCCGGACGGGTCCACGCCGAACGCGCTCGCGCTCGCACCGGACGGCCGGACGCTCTTCGTCGCGAATGCGGACGACGATGCGGTCGCGGTCGCGGTCGTCGGCGTCGTGGGAGATCTCCGCTCCGCGCGGACGACCGGGTTCATCCCGAGCGGCTGGTATCCGGCCGCGCTCGCGCTCTCGCGCGACGGGAAAACGCTCTGGGTCGCGAACGCGAAAGGCGGCTGGTCCTGGTCGAACGCTGTGGGCGGTCCCGACCCGACGAAGAAAGGGGACGGCAAGCCCTGGAAGAAGACGCGCACGATTCCGGGCTCCGTATCGCGGATCGACGTGCCGTCCACGAAAGCGCTCCAGGCGCTCACGACGCGCGCGTACGCGAACCGCCGGCCCGGGGCGCGCGGCGCGGCGCGGGTCAGGGCCTCGGCCGTCGTGCCGGCGGCACCGGGCGGCGTCTCGCCGATCAAGCACGTCGTCTATGTCGTCCGTGAAAACCGCACATATGACCAGGTCCTCGGCGACCTCCCGCGGGGGAACGGCGACCCGTCCCTCGCGATCTTCGGCCGGGACGTGACGCCGAACGCCCACGCGCTTGCGGAGGAGTTCGGCCTCTTCGACAACCTCTACTGCGACGCCGAGGTTTCGGCGGACGGCCACAACTGGTCGATGGGCGCGTACGCGACGGACTTCGTCGAGAAGATCTGGCCGCCCAATTACGGGAGCAAGGGCTTCGACTATCTCTTCGAGGGGAACGACGAGAACGCGTTCCCGACAAATGGCTATTTGTGGGACGCAGCGTCACGCGTGCGGCTGACCCTCCGGAATTACGGCGAGTTCGTGGGCGTCGCCGCGGAGATGTCGTCGACGAAGCTGGCCCTCTCGACGGGAATGGCCGGTGCGCTCAAGGACAACACCTGCCCCTTCTACCCAGGCTTCGACCTCGACATCCTCGACAACGCCCGCGTCGACATCTTCCTCAAGGAGTTCCGGGCTTTCGTGAAGGCGAAGGAGATGCCGCGTCTCACCATCGTGCGGCTCGGCAACGACCACACGGCGGGAACGAAGAAAGGGGAGCGCACGCCGCGCGCGATGGTCGCCGAGAACGACGTCGCGCTCGGGCGTCTCGTCGAGGCGATCTCGCACTCGCCCTTCTGGAAGGAAACCGCGATCTTCGTGATCGAGGACGACGCCCAGAACGGCTCGGACCACGTGGACGCGCACCGGACCGTGGGCCTCGTGATCTCGCCGTATACCCGCCGCGCGGGCTTCGTGGACTCGACGATGTATTCCACGGTCTCGATGCTCCGGACGATGGAGTTGATCCTCGGCTTGCCGCCGATGTCGCAACACGACGCGTCCGCGATCCCGATGACGGCCGCCTTCGTGGACGCACCCGATTCGGCGCCCTTCGTCCATCGTGAGACGAAGATCCCGTTCTACGAGATGAATCCCGACGGCGCGCCCATGCAAGCACTCGTCGGGACGTGGGACTTCACGAAGGAGGACGCCGCGCCGGACATCGAGCTCAATGAGGCGATCTGGAAGAGCGTCCGGGGCGCGGATTCCGAGATGCCTGCGCCGGTGAATGCCGCGTTCGTTCGCGTGCCGACCTTTGCGCCGCGAGGCGGCCAGCCTTAGGTCTCTTCGTCCACCACGTTCCGGTGCGCGTCGGCCCACGCCGCCCAGGGAATCAGGATCAGCGCGGCGATTCCGCTCCAGGCGACGACGGCGATGTTCGGGGGCGGTGGGCCGAAAGCCGCCCCGGCATAGGCGAGCAGGAAGAAGGCGATCAATCCGGCGAGAGCCCATCGGCCGATCGCGTCCTTCGGCTTCGTCGTCCGCAGGTAGAGCCAGACCCCCAAGGCGAAGAGCGGCAGCTCGACAGCGAGCGTTCCCGCGCACGAGCTCCACAGCCCCATTCCGACGAAAATCGATCCGTTGGGCGTCAGCGGAAGGTCCGGACGGTGGACGACGGCGTCGCAGATCCAGTGGCTCACGACGCCGAGCGCGACGACGGCGCCCGCCGAGATGCTGCGCGTCACGACGTGAACCAGAAACCCGAAAAGCGCGCCCCAAAGGACGGCCATGAGGAGGCTGTGAGACCACGGGTAGTAGTCGAAGGCGATCGGCGTGAAGGCCGTGTTGCCTGGCTCGACGCTGGCGCTTTCGACCCCCGTCAGAATGAGCATCGGCCAGAGGAGGTCGAGAAAGAAAGGCGCCGCGAGGAGGACCCCGAGCGAGGCGCGGGGCGCGGCTGCTTTCGACGCGAACCCGACGGCGGCGTGTCCGATGAACATCCCGGACTCCTCTCTTTCAGCCGAGGAGCTTCTTCACGAGGGAGCCCACGCGGGCGGAGCCGAGGCCCGTGACCGGGTCCCAGCCCTTTGCCGCCCGATAGCCCACGACGCCGCCGTACGAATTGCCACCTTGAGTAATGTCCCGGAAAGGCGAGACACCCTGGGCGGCGGCGTAAAGGGCGGCGTTCGCGGCGCCGAGGCGCGGTCGACCCGCCGCGACGCGCGCGGCGTTCACGCGCGCGAGAATTCCGGCCCAGATCGGCGCGGCGACGCTCGTCCCGCCGGCGGCAGTCCACTTGTTCCTCACGAAGATCGAGAGTCCGGGATCGGGCGACGCGACGGCCGCGACGTCGGGGATCCCGCGGCCGGTCACGCCGTGGCGGCCGGCGAGGGCTGGTTTCTGCCAGGCGGGCACGGCGACGAAGCGGGAAAACCCGCCGCCGGTCGCCCCGCTATCCGGGCCGTCGTTCCAGGCGGTCTCGGCGAAGGCGTCGCCTCTAGGCACCAGCTTTGTCCCCCCGACCGCGGTGACTTCCGGAACGACGCTCGGGAAGTCCACGTGGCGCTGGCCGTCGAACGCGACGCTGTCTTCGGGCACGTCGCCGGCTCCCGCATCGCCGGTGGCTGAGACGAATGTGATGCCGAGAAGCGCGCAGGAGAGGAAGAGCTGGCGGGTCTGGTCGTAACGGCGGGACGTCGAGAAGCCGTCCTCGGGCATGCCCCACGAAATCGAGACGATCGACGGGCGGCGCGCGTCCGGCGCGTCGAGAAGCGCGTTCAGGAAATCCACCCAGCCCGCATCCGTGTTCGGGACCCACCACAGGTCGAGGTCGGCGTCGGGTGCGGTGCCGCGCACCCAGTCCATGTCGAGCGCGACCTCGAGGTCGGCGTTTCCCGTCTTCCCCCGATAATCGTTCTTCGCGCCCGACAGGGACACCTCGGTCACGTCGCCCTCGGGGAGTCCGTAGTGAGCGCAGAAGGCCCCGAAGTCGCGGCTGGAGAACCCCCCCCCGAACTCGAGGATGGCGACGCGTTCGCCACGGGCTCCTGCCGTACCAGGCTCCGGAAGGTCATACGCCGCCCGAATCTCCTCGGGTGTGTAGCCGCCCGCGGGGCCGCGCGCCGTGGCGAGGCCGCGGCGGGGGACCTTCGAGCGCTTCGGGGCGAGGATCGGCGGAAAGCGCCGGGCAGCCGGGAGCGTGTTGAGGCCGGCGATCCCGCGGATCACGGCCGCGAGGGAAGCCGGTATCGAAGGGTCCCGCTCGGCCGCGATGGCCCGCCGCCGGAGCGGCGACAGCGACCGCGGCAGGTCGTATTCGCCGAAGGGGATCCCGAACGCCCGCGCGACCTTCTCGACCGGGCCGTGGGCTTGGACAGCGGTACGGGCGCCGGCGATGCTGTCCACCGTGAGCCCGGCGTCGCGGAGGAATGACAGAACGGCGTCGAGGTCCTGGTAGCCGGGGGCGACGAGCGCGCGGACCTCGTCGGGAGAAAGATGGCGGCCGTAGACGGCGCTCTTCGGATCCGCGACGGCGCGGGCCGCGTCGCGCAGCATGCGCATGTCCTTCGCGTGAAGGAGAACCGTGAAGCGGAGCTCCTCGCCGGCCGGACACGGACCCATCCGCCGCGCGAGCGGCAGTCGCCGGGACACGTGGCGGGGCAGAACGAACCGCTGCATGCGTCAGTTTCCCTCGACCGGGCGGAGGCGTTCCCAGACGAGCATCGCGTCCATCAGGTGGCCGCGCACCTGAACCGTCGGCGCGCTCACGATGAGGCGGTCGCCGGAGATCCGGTAGAAGCGAACGAGATCCGAACCGATCCAGTTCGGGAAGAGGGACTGTGAGACGTGGTGCACGACGACGCCGTGCGTCTTGTCCACGACGTAGGTGCCGAAGTACGAGATACACCCGGTCAAGGCGGCCGCGACCTCTTCCGGCGTCCCGGCCAGCTGGTCGTTGACAGCGAAGCGAGGGCGGTCTGCGCGCATGATCTGCATCGACATGTGGCCGGTCGTGTCGTAAAGGCATAGACCCGAGTAGTTCGTTCCGAACGGAAACACGACCTGCCCCTCGGAGCGGAATTCGAAGACGAGCAGCTTCCAAGCGCCAGCAAGGGAGATCTCGTTCATATCGCGAGCAATCCTACTCCCGGCCCGGTCTCCCGAGGCGGCGTCCGCAAAAAGTGTCCGCCCGACGGTATGCTCCATGCAAGAGGGCCGAGTGAGGGTCTCCCCATGCGGAGTCTCGGAGGATCAATCGTGAATGTTCTTTCGCGGCGGCCCGTTTCGACGTGGTGGGCCTTGGCCGCGTTTCCCTTCGTCTTCGCCGCTGGAACTTGGGCGGCCGACCTCTCTTCGGCGAACGTGAAGAAGCTGGGCCGCACGGTCGCCCGCTTCAGGGACGACACGCTTCAGGTCGTGGTGGGCTACAAGCACGCGCAGAGTCACCTCGACAGCCGGTGGATTCTCCTCGAGACTTACCTGTCCTCGTCGGGCAGCCAGCCCGTCGAGATCTTCCGTGAGGACGTGTCGCTCATCCTGCCCGACGGCACGCGGGTCCCCCTGCCGAGCCAGAAGAAGATGGCCCAGGGTCTTCCGGACCTCCGTCGCATGCTCAATCAGGCGCGCGTCATACGCGATCCGCTCGGGGGCTACTTTCCGGGATGCACCCGCGAGGAAAGGCTCGGATTCTTCGCCGTGCCGGGGGAGCAGATCGTGTTCGACCGGGTCACGGTGAGCCATCAGACGCTCGCGTGGGGGGACCTCTTTTTCGACTCCCCGAAGGGGCGATTCGAGCCGGGGATCTATACGCTCGTCATGGAGAACAAGCTCGCCCACGTCCGCCTGCCGCTCGCGCTCGGCATCGAAGGGGATCTCGAGCGCGTGAAGTAGGGGGCCGCGCTATTTAGGCTTCTGCGGTCCGCAGGTCCCACGAAGGCTGTACGAGACGGACACACGGTTGTTCGTCTCGTCCGACTCGTCGACGGCGTTTTCGTCGTCGAGCGAGAGCTCGAGGCGATGCTCGCCTGCTTGGAGCCTGGGCTGGGCCGTCAGGCTCTTCGTCTCGTTCGGATCGAGTGCGAGTCCGGTACTCGTGGCCGCGACGATCGCCGTGTCCATCAGGCGCAGGCGATTGAGGAACGGCTTCGCGGGCGAGCCCGCGGCCGCGGGCCCGGCGTTCGTCATGTCGTAGCTCGCGTTGAACGAGCATGCTCCCGCACCGGATGCGATGGCCTCGGCCGGATTCAGTACCGCGACTCCGCCCCACGGGATGAACACGGATCCGATCCGGATCCCCCCCCGGCTCCGGAGATCGGCTTTGCCGGCCGCCGGACTCGCCGCGGGGCCCGGCGACCCGGCAATCCGCAAGGACGAGGAAAAACCGGCCACGAGGAGAACGGCGAAGAGGGCGAGCCGATTCGTGCGCATGTGGCCTCAAGATGGCCCGAAAGCGCGCCCCGCGCAAGGCCGACCGATGGTCTGGCCGCGATGAACGTCGGTTCCGGGACGCCAGACGGGCTTCCTGGCGTGCCGAGGCCATCTGCTGCGAGCGTCGTCCGGGGGCCTGGCGCTCCCCCGGACGGTACACTCGGCGTATTCCATCGATCCGATGTTCCCTCGTTCTCGTCCTGTTTCTGGGGCTCGTCAGAACGGCGAGCGCCGGAGAGGGCTCCGCGATGTCGCCTCGCCTTCTCGCGATCCCATGGGTGGCGCGCGAGGACGCCGTGGACGCGCGCCTCGGGCCGTGGCGGGGCGTGCCGTCGGTGCGCTTCGCCGCCGGTGAGGCGGCGGTCGTCGTGCGCGTCGCCTGGAGCACGGGTGCGCTTCGCGTGCTCTGCGAAGTCGGCGACGGGACGCCGGTGGCAGGCGCGACCTCGGACGAAGATCCGGCGCTCGCGTCGAAGTCCGATTCCGTCGAAATCCTGCTGGACACGCGCGGGGAGCACAGCGTGCTCATGGACACGAACGACTACCAGTTCACGATCTCGCGGGACGGGAGGCGGACGACGTTCAAGGGATCGGCCGCCCTGGCGCAAGCGCTTCGGACAGACGGCACTGCCGCGGCACAACCGAAGGACTGGGGAATGAACATCCCCATCGAGGTCGCCGTTGCCGACGGACCCGAGGCAGGACCGTCCGGGAAAGCGGGCTATCGCGTCGAAGTTGCGGTGCCCTGGGCGGCGGTCGGGGGCGCGCCCTCGACGGCCCGGGAGTTCGGGCTCTCGGTGGCGGTGAACGACCTCTCGTTCGGTTCGTCCGGCGCGCCCGTCATCCAGATGGCGGATTGGGAGGGCAGGACGCGATTCGAATCGCCTGCCGTATGGCGATCCGTGCGGCTCCAGCCGCCGAGCGCCCTGTCGCGTTTTCTTCCGCGCGCTGGGCCATGGCTGCTCGGCGGCTTGGTGCTCGCGATCGTCGCCGTGATGTTCTTTGTCGGGCAGAGGGCCCTGCGGCCCCCGGAGCCCCTTCGCGAGGCGGCGCCGGCTCTTCCGCCCGGCGAGGCGCTGGCCGGGGCAGAGGACCCGGTCGAGCGGCTTCGGACGGGACTGATGCCGCGCCTTCGCGAGGATCTCACCGCGGACGATCTCGCGTCGATCGCTGGAGTATCCCTGCGAACGCTCCAGCGGCTGTTCCGCGAGCGATTCGACACGTCGCCGATGACCTGGCTCATGGAGGTCCGCCTTTCGGAAGCGGCGCGATTGATCCGGGCCGGCGACGATCCGGTCACGAAAGTCGCCTATCGCGTCGGGTTCAAGGACCCGTCGCACTTCACCCGCCGGTTCCGGGGCCGTTTCGGCGTCTCTCCGAACGAGTACCGCCGGGCCGAGGCGCCTCCGGCATCGTGATGCGAATGGTCGGCCCTGTCGTTTCAGAACCGAAAAGCCTTTCTGGCGCGCACGGACGCCTGAATTGCGCGCGTGGACCACGGGAAAACTTGCAAGAGACGCGAATCGAAGCCATTGTGGAGAGAGCGGAGAACATGCGGATCAAACACGACACCTCCCGCCCTCTTGCGTCCCTCACCCTCCTTGGTCTTCTGCTCGTTTTCGGAGCCGCCGTCGCGGAGCCTGCCCGCCCGGAAGAGGCGAAGGTGGAAATCGTCGACCTCTCCGTCGACTCGGCGAACCAGCCGCGCTTCGGCCAGGAGCTGAAGCTGCGCATCACCGTGAAGAACAAAAGCCGCGTGCCTGCGAAGGGCGTGTCGGTGGAGGTTCGACGGACAGGCGCTCCCGCGGCGAGGCTCCTGCTCGGCGACATGGGTGCGGCCGAGCAGCGGGTCCTGCCGCTCGCGACGGGGATCACCTTGGGGGCCGGCGAAAACTGCTTTACGGTCGTGCCGGTCCCCGCGTCGGGCGCGCTCGCAGGCCCCGGCCGTCCGTACTGCGTGACGCCGGGCTGCTACAGCGTCGCGGAACGACCGGGCACCTGACGCCGGCGCCCGCGTCGACCTCGCGGGCTTCCCGAGGCCGCGTCTCTCGCATAATCGCGGCGTGAGGGAAGCCGGACCGTCATTCAGGCTTGGCGCGGCCAGCGGGGCCGCGCTCGTTGTGCTCGTCGTCCTCCTCGCGACGGTCGACACGCGCGCGTTCGGTCTCATTCCGGACGGTAAGGAGATGCTGTCGGCATCGGCCGCCTTCTCGCGTTTCCTCGAAATCGGCGTTTCGCGCGACTTCGTCAATGCGCCGCGCCGTCCCGGAGGCGATGCCGTGTCGCGCTACGGGATGGGACTTTCCATCGCCGAGGCCGTGCCGGGAGCCGTGATGCGTGTGATCCGGATCGCCGCCCCTTCGGCGCCGTCGGCGCCCGTCTTCGTCCTCTTGCCGATCGCGTGCCTCGTCGCCTCGGCATGGGCGACGGCCCGGGCCCTGCTCCTCGTCGGTGTAACGCTCCCCTGGGCCGCGGCGTCGGGCGCGGGCCTCGTCCTCGCGACGCCGCTCTGGGGATACGCGGCGAGCGACTATGGTGAGCCGTTGCAGGCGTGCTGCGTTGCGATGCTCCTGCTCGCGGCCGTCGAGCTCCGCGATGCCCCGGCCTCGCGCCGCTGGCAGATCGTCGCGGGGCTCGCCGCGGGGTTCGCGATTCTCACGAAGACCCTGCTGCTCATCGCGGTCGCACCGTTCCTGGTCTATTTGTTTTTCGGAAGAGAGATGAGAAAGAAAGAATTCCTAGAAGGGAAGAGAGGAAACGCGTCAGCGCGGCGTGCCGCCGAGGCGGGTGTTCGCCGCCCGGGGGCGCCATGGCCGCTGCTTCTTTCATTCGCAGGAGTCCTCTTTTTCTGGTCTCTCCTCGAGCTCGTCCGTTTCGGAAAGCTGTTCGGCGGTTACTCCGGGGAGACGTTCACCTATCCCTTCTTCACGGGTCTTCTGCGCCTGACGCTCCTTCCGAACAAAGGCCTCTTCTGGTATGCCCCGATCGTTCTCCTCGCGCCGGTCGGCTTCGTCGCGCTGTTCCGCCGCGACGCGCGTCTCGCTTTCGCCTCCTCGGCTTCGGCCGTTTCGCTGCTCGTCGCGGCTTCCGCGTGGTGGGCGTGGGACGGGCAGGCGGGATGGGGGCCGCGCCTGCTCCTGCCCGCGCTCCCCCCCCTCGTCTTCCTTGCCGGCATCGCCTGCGCGTCGTCCTTCCGGCCTGCCCGCATCGCGGGCACGCTCGCGCTCTGCGTCGGATTGGGCGTCAATCTGCTCGGCGCCCTCGTGCCGTTTCCAGCCGTCTACGCGCTCTCGTCCGTCGTGCCGCCTCAGCCGATCGCGGAAGCGCGGGCGGAGGGAACGGCGTACGAAGTCGAACGCGGGTCGGACGGCATCTTGCGTGCCACGGCCCCGCATCACCTTTCGCTCACACCCGCATGGAGTCCGATCCGGGTTCACGCGCTTCTGCTCGCCGCGAAGCTACGGGGGAACGCCGCGGAGACTCTCTCGAGGGAGGGGTTTCCGCGTCTCGATCCGCCTTTCGGACCCGTCTTGCCGAAAGAGCCCGCTCCCGCGATGGCCCTCGCGCTTCGGCCGCTCCGCATCGGTTGGGGCCGCGAATATTTACTTGAAGGGAAAGAGAGACTCTCGGATCCGTGGGACGACGCCGCGCGTGACCAGACGATCCGCGCGATCGATGTGAAGGACTACGTGCGGGCACAGGAGCTAGGAGAGGAAATCCTGAGAAGGAAGAACGGGGATTCGAATTCTGCGAATGACCCTCACGTTGTCGCGCTGATCGCCGAGTCGATTCGCCTTGGCAGCGGCCGGGCCGCCGGCGCGCAATCGCTTGACTCGGGCACCGCCGCGTCCCTTTCCTACCTTTCCAGGAAATCTTCCTCTTCTTCTTTCGCCTGCAATCCCTGGATTCTCTTCGTCCGCGCGATGGCGGAGCCGCCGGGCGACTTCTCATGCATCCCCGAGCCGGGGCGGGAGGGATTCGCGCGAAGCCTCGACGCGGCGCGCCGGCGGGGCTGGAGCCTTACCTCGTGGGCGCGGGCGCTCCGGATGGGGGCGCCATAGGCGGTGCGACTCCGCGAAGGCGAATCAACAGCTGGGCGTCGCCGAACGGCTCGACCGAGATGGCGCGCGCCTCGAATCCGCGGCGCAGCGGCGGCAGCCAGCCCCGAAGCCACACGAACTTGGGCCAGGATTCGGTGTTCTTCTCGATCGCGGCCGCCATGTCCCAGAGGAAGCGCGAGAAGAAGACCGTGTCGACCGGCGCGTCGGGGGTCATGGCCTGGCCGGCGATTCCGGCGGCCCGCGCGCCGGACTCGTCGACGACGAGGGCCGTGACGCCGACGCGCCCGAGGTCGCCGCGCCGCACGCGCTCGAAGACGCGCCCCTGCTCCTGGCCCCAATCCACGTTCGAGTCGGAGAGGATGGCGGGGATGCCGGCAGGGCCTCCGGCGAGGACGTTGCCGAACGAGATCTCGCGGCCGAGGCGGAGCGCGGACTCTCCGGCGGCGAGGACGACGACTCCGGCGAGCACCGCGCGGAACGCTCGCGGCCGGCGGGCCAGGAGCGTCCTGCCGGCGCCGGCCGCCGCGACGAGGAGGAACGGCACGGCGGGAAGGGCGTGCCGTACGCCGATGTTCACGTTCGAGGTGCAGGCCGCGGCGAGATACGCGCCACCGATCGCCGCCGGGAGAGCGGCGCGGGTGATGAGGAGCCGCCGGAGCCGCGAGCCACGGAAGAGGCCGAAGCCGGCGCCGAGAAACGCGGCCGTGAACGCGAGGACGGCTGCCGCCGTCAGCTTGATCCCGAGGGCCACCAGAAAGTAGAAGAGGTGTCCCTTCCCTGAGATTTCGCCGAAGAAATAGTTGAAACGTTCTCCCGGGCCCGCGACTCCCTGCACGAAGAGAAGCCCCGCACCGTACGCGGCGATCGCCTTCGGAAACGTGCGCGCGAGCGCCACGACGGCACGCTCCTGGGGCAGCCCTCCGAATTCGTGCGCGATGCCCGCCTGGAAGGCCGAATCGCTCGTACCGGCAAACGCGATGGACTGGATGGCGAACAGGGTCAGGAGGGCGATTCCAATGAGCAAGACAGCGGAGTAGAGAGCGGGAAGAGAGAAAGATTTTCTTAGAAGGTGAAGAGGGGGGCCGGAAATACCACCTGCTGCGAACCGAACCATCGCAATGACAGTGAAGACAGCGAGGAATGGGAAAGCAGAGTATTTCGACGCCATCGCAAGCCCATAGAGAATGCCGCTCGCGACGAGCCAGACTCTTTTTCGTTCTTGAGCTGCGTATTCCAGCGCGAGCGCTGCCGCGACGAGGAAGAACGTGACGAGGACGTCGCTCTGAACGAGCGTGCCGTGGCCGCGCAGCGTCGGCTCGATCGCGACGAGCCCCGCGGCGGCGAGGCCCGCGGCGTTTCCGGCGAGCGCGCGTCCAAGGAGTCCGGTCACGGCCGCGAGGGCCGCGAAGAGGAAGGGCATGGGCGCGCGGCCTGCACGCGTCTCGTCGATCTCCATCGCGGGCTTCTCGCGCGGGAGAGAGACTCCGGCGAGGAGCTTCATCAGGACGGGGTGCTCGAAGTTCGAGACCATTCCGGGGCCGTAGCGCCACTCGCGTGCGGCGGCGAGGTGTGCGGGCTCGTCCGAGGTCGTCCAGAGGGAGAAGCGCGCGCTCTCGGCGCCCGCGAGGGCGAGACACGAGAGGATCGCGAGCGCGAATGCGAAGAGCCGCGAGGTCACGACCGGATTATGCGTGGACGCCCGGCGCCTCGTGTCCCGTCCGCGATACCCACTCGACGTACGAGCCGCCGTAGAGGTGGGGCGGGTCGGAGGAGTCGTTCTCGGAGAGGACGAGGACACGGTTCGAGAGCCCGCGGAGGAAGGCGCGGTCGTGGGACACGAAGAGCATCGTCCCCTCGAATTTCGAGAGCGCCTCGACGAGCATCTCCTTCGTCGCGAGGTCGAGGTGGTTCGTGGGCTCGTCGAGGACGAGGAAGTTCGGCGGGTCGAAGAGCATGCGCGCCATGACGAGGCGCGATTTCTCGCCGCCCGAGAGGAAGCGGACCTTCTTGTCCACGTCGTCGCCGGAAAACTGAAAGGCACCGACGAGCGCGCGGAGGGTGCCGATTCCGGCAGCGGGGAAGTCCCTCTGAACCTGCTCGAGCACGGTCCGCTCGGGGTCGAGGACGTCGAGCGCCTGCTGCGAGAAGTAACCCATCCGGACGCTCGCGCCGACGCGTACGCTCCCGCCGTCCGGCGGCAGCATGCCCGCGACCATCTTCAGGAGCGTGGTCTTTCCGGCGCCGTTGACGCCCATCACGCACCAGCGCTCCCCCCGGCGGATGAGGAAGTCGAAGCCGTCGTAGAGGTGCCGCGCGCCGTAGCCCTTCGAGAGCTTCTCGAGGACCGCGACGTCGTCGCCCGAGCGGGCCGGCGCCTTGAAGTCGAACCGCACGACCGCGCGCTTCTTCGGCAGCTCGATCGTCTCGATCTTCTCGAGCTTCTTGACGCGGCTCTGCACCTGCGCGGCCTTCGAAGCATGAGTTTGGAAGCGCTCGATGAACCGGTTCTCCTTCGCGAGCATCGCCTGCTGGCGCGCGAACGCCGCCTCGCGCTGGGACTCGCGTTGGAGGCGCTCCCTCTCGTAGAAGTCGTAGTTGCCGGAGTAGGTCACGGTCTCGCCGGCGTCGATCTCGACGACTTTCGTGACGACGCGGTTCATGAAATCCCGGTCGTGGCAGGTCATGAGGAGAGAGCCCGGGTAACCCTTGAGGTACCCCTCGAGCCAGAGGATCGACTCGATGTCGAGGTGGTTCGTCGGCTCGTCCATGAGGAGGACGTCGGGCCTGCCGAGGAGCACCTTCGCCATCGCGACCCGCATCTTCCAGCCGCCGGAGAGAGCGCCGACGTCTCCGTCGATGCGCTCGTCGTCGAAGCCGAGGCCGTGAAGAACTTCCCGGGCGCGGGCCTCCAGCTCGTAGCCGCCGTGCGTCTGGTACTCGGACTGAACTTCGCCGAACCGCTCCAGGATCCTCTCCATCTCGTTCGAGCGAGCCGGATCCCCGAGCGCGTGCTCGAGGTCGATCAGCTCGTGGTGGAGGTCGCCGAGCCGCCCGCTCCCGGCGATCGCCTCGTCGAGGACGGGCCGGCCTGCCATCTCGTCGATCTCCTGCTTGAAGTAGCCGATCGAGAGTTTCTTCGGGACGGAGACGTCGCCGTCATCGGCGTGCTCCTCACCCGTGATGAGCCGGAAGATCGTCGTCTTGCCGGCCCCGTTCGGGCCGACGAGGCCGATCTTCTCGCCGTCGTTGAGCTGGAAGGAGGCGTCCACGAACAGGACCTGGCGGCCGTACTGCTTGTTGATGCCCGAGAGCGCGATCATGGGCGGCGGACGATAGCAGGACCGCGCGAGCGGGAGCGGATTATTCGATCATCGCGATCCGGCGGGCGTGGCGGCCACCGCCGGCCGCGGGGTCGAAAGGCGTCGCGAGAAATATCCGCACGATCGCGAGCGCCATCTCCTCGGTGATCATCCTCTCCCCGAGCGACAGGACATTCGCGTCGTTGTGCTCGCGGCACGCCTTCGCGGTGGCCTCGTTCCAGCAGAGCGCGCAGCGCACGCCCTTCACCTTGTTCGCGACGATGGCCTCCCCGTTTCCTGACCCGCCGAGAACGATGCCGCGCTCGCACGCGCCGCTCGCGACGGCCTCGGCCGCCGGCCGGACGAAGAGCGGGTAGTCGACCATCTCCGGGGAGAACGTGCCGCAGTCCTGGACGGTGTGCCCCATCTCGAGAACGGCGGCCTTGATCACCTCTTTGTAAGCGTATCCGGCGTGATCGGAGCCAAGTGCGATCTTCATGATCGGCGAAGTTTACGTCGGCCTCGATAGAATCGGCACCGTGCCGACGGATCCTCTCCCCAGCCTCACGATGTTCTTTCCCTGCTTCAACGATGCCGCCACGATCGGCTCGCTGGTGGCGGGAGCAAACCTCGTGGGAGCGGAATCCGGCCGCGCGTACGAGATCCTCGTCATCGACGACGGCTCGGAGGACAACAGCGCCGCCATTCTCGAAGAGCTCGGGAAGACGTATCCAGCGCTCCGCGTCGTCTACCATGGCACGAACCGCGGGTACGGCGCCGCGCTGCGCTCGGGATTCGGCGAGGCCACGAAGGATCTCGTCTTCTACACGGACGGCGACGGCCAGTACGACGTCCTCGAGCTCCGGAAGTTCCTTCCCGTTCTCCAGGAAGGCGTGGACGTCGTCAACGGCTACAAGATCTCGCGCTCGGACCCTTTGCACCGCGTCGTGATCGGAAAGCTCTACGTCGCCCTCATGCGAATTCTCTTCCAGTTCCACGTGCGCGACGTGGACTGCGACTTCCGGCTCATCCGGCGCGCCTCGCTCGCGGCCGTCACGCTCAAGCACTCGAGCGGCGTCATCTGCCTCGAGCTCGTCAAGAAGCTCGAGCTGGCTGGCTTCCGCTTCGTAGATTTCCCGGTTCACCACTATCACCGCGTCGCCGGGAAGTCCCAGTTCTTCAACTTCCGGCGTCTTTTCGTCACGGGTGTGAACATCCTCAGGCTCTGGTGGGAGATCCAGGTCACGCGCGAGACCCCGCGCGACGTCGCGCACCTGTCGTCGAAGGTCCGCGTGAAGAGCCACTGGGGAGATCCCCGGCCGTGAGTCGGGCGTCGAGTCGAGCCGTGAGCCGCCCCTCCTTGCCCTACCTCGATCTCGCGCGGGCGGCGGCGGAGGGTAAGGAGGCCTTCGAGGCCGCGCTCCTCGCATGCGTGCGCCGCGGCCGTTACGTTCTCGGAGACGAGGTCGCGGCGTTCGAGAGGGAATGGGCGGCTTTCTGTGGGGCTCCGCACGCCGTCTCGTGCGCCAGCGGCACGGACGCGTTGACGCTGGCGCTCCTCGGCCTCGGCGTCGGGATCGGCGACGAGGTGCTCACGGTTTCGATGACCTGCGCCCCGTCGGCAGTCGGCATCCAGCGCGCGGACGCGACGCCGGTGTTCGTCGACGTGGAAGCCGATCGCCTCACGATGGATCCCTTGCGGCTCGAGACGGCCCTGACGGCCCGGACGAAGGCAATCGTGCCGGTTCACCTTTACGGGCGCATGGCGGACATGGAACGGATCGTGGCCTTCGCGAAGACGAAGGGGCTCCTCGTCGTCGAGGACTGCGCGCAGGCGCATGGCGCCGCGCTTTCGGGCTTGCCCGCGGGTTCTTTCGGCGATGCCGCCGCCTGGAGCTTCTACCCGACGAAGAACCTCGGAGCGCTCGGCGACGGCGGCGCGGTGACGACGGCCCGGCCCGAGGTCGCCGCGAAGGTCCGGAAGCTTCGCCTTTACGGCTACACGACGCGCAACGACGCGGACATCGCCGGCTTCAACAGCCGGTTCGACGAGCTTCAGGCGGCAGGCCTGCGCGTGAACCTCGGGCGGCTCGCGGCCAGGAATGCCCGCCGCGCGGAGATCGCCGCACGCTACGACAAGGCCTTGACGTTACTCGCACCGGTCCTCCGCACGCCGCCACCCCCGCGGGCCGGCGAGACTTCCGCGCACCACCTGTACGTCGTGCGCGTCGGCGACCGCGACACGTTTCGCGCCCGCCTCGAGGCGGCCGGCGTCGGGTCCGACGTCCACTATCCGCGCGCCGTCCACGAACAGCCGGCCTTCGCGGCGCTGCCGCGGGGCCCGCTGCCGGAGACGGAACGGGCCATGCGGGAAGTCGTTTCCCTTCCTCTCTATCCACAGCTCACGGACGGCGAGGTCGAGCGCGTGATCGAGGCCGTTCGAGCCTCAGCGGGGCGCTGACGCGCGCTCGATCCGAGTCGCCAGGAAACGCGGCGTCCCCGAAGCCCGCACGCTGGTGATTCCGTAAACCCACAGGCCCGTCGCGACCGGCCGGCCCCTCACGCCGCCGAGAAACGTGACCGTGACGTCGAAGGGCGTCCCGGGAGCGAGGCCGAAGGTCTTCCACGGGTCCTCGATGGTCTGCGGGAGCCCCGTCAGGACGAAGCTCGAGTCGTGCAGGAGCGCACCGGTGCCCGGCGCCGTCAGCCGCACGCGGACGCGGTACGGAGCCGCGTCTCGGTCCACGCCCGGAAACGTGAATCCGAAGTGGCTCCGTTCCGCTTCGTTCGAGACGATGGGGCCAAGGAGGAGCGAATCGCCTGGGCGCGCGAGGTCTTCCCGCGTGAGTACGGGCACGTTGAGGGCAGGGACGCGGCCGCGGCGATCCACGATCGACGCCGTCACCTTGAATGGCGAGCGGCTCTCGAAATAGAGCGAAGACGGGGTGGAAGGCGGCGTCCGGACCGGCACGCGCCGCGTTGTGCCCCCCGGCACGTCGATCAGCTCCTCTTCGGCGTCGGCGGCATCGGGCGGCCAGCGCGTGAGCCGGACGACCGCCGGTGCTCCCTCGGGAGCCGTCAGGGTGAGGTGGGCCGCCCACGGGACATAGCCGTGCGCGCGCGACCAGAAGACGACGGGCAGGAAGGCGGTATGGGTGCCGAACGGCTCGGGCGGCCGCCGGCAGCCGGTGGAGAGAAGGGCGAGAAGGACCGCCGGAAGAAGGCGCCCGCGGACGGTCATCCTGCCCAGTACCAGTGGACGAACGCCCACAGGTAGACGACCTGCGCGAGCCCCGTGAGGACGAGCAAGGTCCGGAAGAGATCGCGCCGGGCCTGAATCCCGGCGAGGACGGCGAAGGCGGGAAACGCGGGCAGGACGTACCGCCCCGCGCTCTCGAGCGTCCCGGACGTGAAGACGATCGCAACGGTCAGAAAGACGTAGAGCGCCTCGGCGTTGCGACGCTGCCTCACGAGGAACGCGGCGAGGACGACGAAGAGAAGAAGGTAGAGCCCCTCGAGAGTTCGGGCTGGCGCCGCCCCGAGGATGCGGCCTCGCTGGATGTCCTCGATCACGGCGTGCCAGATGAGCGACGGTCCGTCGAAGATCGACTTCGTCTGTCCGCTCCAGTTGTGCTGCGCCGTCACGAAGAGGAGCGGGTCCCGAAAGCGTTTCCAGAAGTAGAGACAGAAAAGGCCGAATCCCGCCATAGGCGAGGCCGCGGCGAGTGTGGCCACTCCGAGGACGCGGGCCCGCGGACTTCCCGCGTCGCGCTCTGCCCGGAGGGCCACGAGGGCGAGATAGGGGGCGAGGACGAGGCCCGAGATGCGCGTGAGGCCGGCGAGAAGGCCGGCGAGCGCTCCGAGCGCGAGGCGGCGCCGCTCGAAGGCCTCCACGGCCGAGAGCGACAGCGCGAGAAGCAGCGCCTCCGTGTAGACGGCCGCGAAGAAGAAAGAAGTCGGAAACAGGAGGAGGACGAGGACGGCTGGCACGACGCGCGCCTCTCCGTAGTGGCGCTTCGTCCAGCTCGCGAAAAGCAGCAACGCTCCGAGGAATGCCACGGCGGAGACGAGGTTTCCGGCGTGAGACGTCTCGATTCCCGTCGCCAGCACGACGAGCCGAATGAGGCCGGGGTACAGAGGGAAGAACGCGTGGTTCGTTTCCTGTCCGACCTGGTTCGGCGGCTCCCAGTAACCGGCTTCGGCGAGGTTCACGTACCAGCCGGAGTCCCAGCGCGTGAGGGGCGTGACCCGCCTCGTGATGTCGTAGCTCCAGGGTTGCCCGGCCGACATTCCGGACAGGATCGAACCCGAGATTCCCGCGACGAGGAAGACGCCCACGAGCCAGGAAAGGCCCAGCCCGAATACCCGCTGGCGTGTCGTCACGACAGCGCGGATTATAGGGATCGCCCGCATGAACCCGCGCGAATACGAAATCATGTTCGCCCGCGAAGATGCCTACTGGTGGTATCGCGGAATGCGGTGCGTGACCCGGGCGTTCGCGCCGGGCCTCTTCGCGGCGCCTGCCGGGTCCCGGTTGCTCGACGCGGGCTGCGGTACAGGCCGCAACCTTCAGGAGCTCGAGGCCGCGGGAGGACTTGCGGTGGGCGTCGATGTTTCTCTGCGCGCGCTCGGCCTCGCGCGGCGGAGAGGCCGGACCCGGCTCGTGTGCGGCTCGATCGAGGCTCTGCCGTTTCGCGGCGGCGCGTTCCTCGGCGCGCTCTCGCGCGACGTCCTCTACATGGTGCCCCGCCAGGAGGCCGCCCTGCGGGAGATCGCGCGAGCCCTCGAGGAAGGCGGGACGCTCGCGATCTCGTCACCCGCATTCGTCGCGCTCGCGGGCGCGCACGACGTCGCGGTCAGCGCCCTGAGACGCTACACCGCGAAAGGCCTTGAGAAGCTGCTGAAAGACGCCGGACTCTCGGTGATCCGCACGAGCTACGCCAATCTCTTCCTGGCAGGCCCTATTTGGATTCTTAGAAAGGTGACGAGAGCGAAGGCGCGCGGCCGCCCTTCCACGGAAGTCGCCTCCGAATTCCCTCTTTCTCCCAAACCATTCGAAGAAATCTTCTTCTTTCTTCTGTCTTTCGAAGCGCGCCTCGTTGCCCGCGTGCGCCTCCCGTTCGGGTCGACGGTCTTCGTCCTGGCCGAAAAGCCCGTTCAGGGCACGAGCGTCGCGGCGAAATAGCTGCCGTCGTTCGTCCGGTTGTCGACGAGCGTTGCCCAGGCCGTCGCGGAGCCGCCGTCGACGACGTCGACGAGCATCGACGCCTGTTCGAGCGGCGGCGTCTGCATTTCGGCGAAGACGTCGTTCCACTGGACGGCTTCGCCCGGGGAGAGCGTCAGCGCGCGGACGGCGACCACGGCGCCCGACGCCGAGACGAGAGAGACTCGGAGACGCGTCACGAGGCCTCCCGTTTCGACGAATCCGACGTTCGTGCGCTCCCGGGGGGAGCCGGAGAGGAACGCAAGCGCGAGCGTGCGCCCCGGAACGGCGTCGGACGCGCCGGAAACGGGATCGATCGCGACGCCGTAGCTCCTCGCTCCGTCGAGCGTGTACGTGCGGCTGGAGGCGAAGAGAGCGGCGCCGTCGAGCGCGGTCAGACGCAGCGCGCCCGAGGTGTCGGAAGCGGGCGCGAAGAGCTGCCCGAGGGCGTCGTCGAGGAAACGCGTTTCGCCGCCGGCGAGCGTCACGAGGACCGGAGAAAAGGCGCCGCCCGACGCCGGCGTGAAGGTCGCCCTGATGCGCGCCGGCGCGGCTCCCGCGTTCGCAAGCTTCAGATCGGTGACGTAACGCACGCCGAGCTGGCCGTTGGACCGCGCGACCGCCGGGAGGAGGAGATCCGCGCCGGAGACGGCTGCTCCTGAGAACGCGCCGTCGTTCGAGGAGTCGTCGACGGGCGTCGCGAAGGCTGCGATGCGCCCGGCCCCCGAAAGAACGCGCACTTCGAAGCGGTCCGAGGCGCCGGGCGGGATGCCGGCGGCCGTGTAAATGTCGTTGACCTGCACGAGACCGCCGCCGGGCACCGATTCCGGCAGGACGGCACGAACGGCACCGTGCGCGTCCTTGACGACGATCTCGGCGGCGACCTCGCTCCCGGTGACCTCGGTGAGCCCGATGTTCACGCGGAAACCCGTGCTCGCGAACACGGGGACGAGCGTGAGGGTCGTGCCCGCGCCGGCCGCCGAGGAGGGCGGCATGGCGGGAATCGAGAGACCGAAGGCGCCTCCGCGCACCGCCGTCGTGGCCGTATGGGACGCGGCGACGACGGAATCGGCCGCCGAGAGAAACAGCGGCCCGTAGCCCTCCGTCCGGAACGCGTTGCCGAGCACGTCGTCGAGTGCCCGGGTCGAGCGGGGCGGCAAGGTGAACGACACGGTGCGCGCCGGTCCTCCCGAAGCGGGCTGGAACCTTAGCGCGACCACACGGGAGCTCACGGCGTCGGTATTGAACAGCCGGACGTCCGTCGTGAAGGAGGCGCCGAGCTTTCCCATCACGTGCGCCGAGGTGGGGATCACCGAAGTCGTGCCCGGGAACGGGACGTCGGGGGGCAACGCCTCGGGCTCGATGACGATCGCCCAGGAGACCACGCGCCCGGCGCCGGCCCCGGGCGTGTCGTCGATTACCCGGAGCCGCCACGGACCCGCGGCTGGCTTTCCCGCGAAACTGGAGAGGGGGAGGAGCGGATCGAGAGTGCGCCCGAAGACCTCCCGGAGCGCTTCGCCTGGATGGCCGCCGTGGTTCATGAGGAGAACGTTCGTGCCGTCCGGACCCGTCAGCGACACGACGAGCTGCGTGGGATCGGGATGGTCGATCGAGAGCGCGACGGTCACCGTGGAAACGCGGCCGAGGAGCGCGGACACGACCGCCTCGCAGACGAGCGTCTCGCCGGTCCCGTCCGGAATCGAGCTGCCACCGCAGGAGCCGACGGGTGTCGTGGCGTCGAGGGCCGCGGAGAGATCGAGGCGCGGCGTGAACCGGCCCGTGCGATTGTCCAGGACCGGAACGCCCGTCGCGCGCAGAAGGTCGAACGCGAGCGCGGGATCGGCGAGCGGCCGGGCCTGACGCGCGAGCAGCACGGCGCCGGTGGCGGCGGGTGCGGCGGCCGACGTCCCGGAGAAGATCGCGGTGCGCCCGCCGCCGGCCGCGGTCGTCGTCCACCCGACGCCCGGCGCGAGAACCGAAAGGCCGGTTCCCGACGTGCTCGCGCAGGGGACGACGTCCGGCCCGGTCAGGGCGTCCTCGCACGAAGCGGATCCACCCCACGCGACCGAACCGGAAGACGCCGAGTACACCATTCCCACCGCGGCGACGTTCGAGAAGCACGCGGGCCACGGCAGTCCCGACGTCTTGCCGTCGTTCCCGGCGGCCGCCACGACCGCGAGCCCCGCCGCGCGCGCGGCCGCGAACGTGGATGCGCCGGCCGGGTCCTCCGTGTCGCAGAACGCGCGGTGCGACGTGTCGTCGGCGAGACTGAGGTTGATCGCCTCGACGTTCCAGAGGTCGCGGTTCGAAAGCACCCAGTCCACGGACGCGAGGACGTCGGAGGCGCGCGCGCTTCGGCATCCGTCGCGCAGGCTGAAGACCTTCAAAACGACGAGGCCGGCATCCGGCGCGATTCCCTGCGGACCCGCGATGACTCCGGCCACCTCCGTTCCGTGGCCGCTGCAGTCCGCGAGATTCCCGTCGTTGTCGGCGAAGTTCCAGCCCGGCCAGACCGAGCCCGCTCTCGGCTTGAGGTCGGGATGCGCCACATCGATTCCGCTGTCCACGACGGCGACGCTTCGGCCCCGCCCGGTCACGCCGAGGCCGAGGAGCCGGTCCGCTCCGATTTGTGCGGTTCCGATCTGACCCGCGGGCCGCACGAGGCGGTCGTAGCCGACGTGGACGACGTCCGGCCGGAGCGCGAGGGCGGCGATCTCGGCTGCGGTCGCCCAGCCCGCGATGACCGGGACGTTCGTGAGGCGGCGCACGACGGGGAAGCCCGCGGGCTCTGCCATCCCTCTCGCCCTGAGCGAGACGACGACCGGAATCCGTGCCTCGCCGGCTCTCACGTGCTCCGCGATCTCCTTCGACACGACAGCCGCCCGCGCGGAAGCGGGTGCGAGAGCGAGCGCGGCGGCCACCGCGGACAGGAGGAGCGGATTGGCGTTCATGGGGAGGACACCGGACGAGACACGAGAGGAGCAAGGGACGTGCCGGAAGTGACGCGAGCCGCTAAGATCTCACTGTGCCGGTCTTCCCACAACCCCTCGACGTCGACGGCGGCGTGGCCGTCTTCGCCGACGCGCATCTCGGGCAGGTGGAAGGGGATGGCAGGGATTTCCTCGACGCTCTCGAGAGGGTCCGGAGCCGCGGTTTCGGCACGGTAGTGCTCCTCGGGGACATCTTTCATTACTTCATCGGCGACCCGAAGCTCGAAACGCCCCTCCTCATGCGAACGCTCCAGGGGTTGAAAGAGGTTGCTTCACGCGGTCTTTCGCTTCGGTACGTGGAAGGGAACCGCGATTTTTTCGTCGCCGGCTCGAAGTACGCGGAACCTTTTGCATCCTGGACGCTGGCGGACGGCCTCCGCGTCGGGCCGACGCGGTACGCGTTCGTCCATGGAGATCGCGTGAACACCGCCGACCTGCCGTACCGGTTCTGGCGCCGGATCTCGAAGAACCCGGTCGCACACGGCGTCCTGAAGGTGATCCCAGGAGCGCTCGCGCGCGCGATCGTTTCGCGCACGGAAGCGCGGCTCTACCGCTCGAACTTCCGGCACAAGAAGAGGCTGCCGGAGGCCGCGCTGCTCGCGGAAGGCCGCGCGGCTCGCAGCGCCGGATACGACGCCCTCCTCGTCGGCCACTTCCACGTCGAAAGGACGCTGGCGGATGGCGGCGCCGTCACGCACGTTCTCCCCGCGTGGCTCGAGGAGCGCAAGCACGCCGAGATCGCCGCGGACGGCACGCTGTCGATCGTTCAGGAAGAATCTGTCGAAAGGGCGAAGCGCCGGGGATTCGGAGCGCTCGAGGAGTGAACGCTGCACGGCCCCTGCGGCGCGGCCGACTCTCCGGAGACCTCCTCGTCCCCGGCAGCAAGAGCATCACGAATCGCGCTCTCGTGGCTGCGGCCTGCGCGGACGGGGAGAGCACGCTGCTCAATCCGCTGGACTCGTCCGACACACGCGCTCTGGCCGCGGCGCTGACGCAGCTCGGAGCGGAGATTTTCTTTGAGGGTGTGAGATGGAGGGTGCGCGGACCGCTCCGGCCCCGCGGCGACTCGGCGCCGGAGCTCGAGATCGATGTGGGAGACGCCGGCACTCCCGCGCGCTTTCTCGGTGCACTTCTCTCCGCGCTGCCGGGGCGGTTCGTCCTCGACGGCAGCCCGCGGATGCGGGAGAGGCCCATGTCTCCTCTTTTCGAAGCAATCCGAAATCTGAGGGGAGACGTGACGTGCCTCGTGCGCGAAGGCTTCCTGCCCGCCAGGATCAGGGGTGGCTCGCTCGGCGGCGGCCACGTCGCGATCCGCGGAGACGTCTCCTCACAGTTTCTCTCGGCTCTCATGCTGATCTCGCCTCTCGTGCCGGGAGGCATCGAGCTCGAAATCGACGGACCTCTCGCGTCCGCTTCCTACCTCGCCCTGACGCGCCGCGTCCTCGAAGGTTTCGGAGCGTCCGGCGGCGGCTATCGTCCCGCGCGCTACCGCGTGCCGGGCGACGACTCGGCGGCGTGCTTTCCAATCGCGGGAGCGATTGCGTCCGGCGGGCGCGTCACGCTGCGTGGCCTCGCGCGCGATTCCGAGCAGCCGGACGCGGCCTTTCGCGCGTGGGCGGCGTCCGCCGGGGGCACGCTCGGCTGGGAGTCTTCGACGGAAGGCGAGGATGCACTCACGGTCTCGGGGCCTCCCGGTGGTGCGCAGGCGCTTCTTCCGGTCACTGTCGACGTGGACGCGGCTCCCGATGCCGCGCTCCCTCTCGCGGCGCTCGCGGCGTTCGCGGACGGGACGTCCCGGCTCACGGGCGTCGCGCGCCTGCGCGAGAAGGAGTCCGACCGCCTCGCGGCGGCCCACGATCTCCTTACCCGCGCCGGAGCAGTGGCTCGCGAGGAGCGGGACTCGCGCGGCCCCGTCCTCGTCGTGGACGGCCGAATGGGGTTGCCGCGGGCCGCGGAGTTCGCGGCACACGGTGATCACCGCGTGGCGATGTCGGCGGCCGTTCTCGCGCTCACGCTGCCCGAGGGCTCGACGCTCGACCATCCGGAATCGGTGGCGAAGTCATGGCCGGGATTCTGGAGCGCGTGGGACGCGCTGATCGAGGGAGATCGCGGAATCAGGTGAGCGCGGCGAAGGTTGCCGTCGCGATGCCGCGGGCGGCGAGGGCCGCCGCGACCGCGCCGGACTCGAGAGCTTCTGCCTCCGCGCGCCAGTCGTAGCCCCAGTGGTAGCGCTGGCGTGTGACGTCGTCCTCGTCCCCGGAGTGAAGCGCGATCTCGTAGTCCCCCTCCGGCAGATTCGCGACGGCGCGCGCGAAGCGCGCGGCAGTCATGTGTCCAGCCTCCGCGAGCCCGAGAACGCGCGGAGGCTCGGGAAGTCCCGCCTCGTCGAGGAGCCTCCGGCCGCGGCGGCCGAGACGCGCGAGAAGGCGCGCGCGAAGCCGGGAGAGAAGCGGAGCATCCGGCCGGCCGGGCGGGTCGTCGGCGCGGGGGGCACGCACGAAGGGCACGCGGAAGCGCCGCGCGAGCGCCACGGCGACCGGGAAGAGAAGCGGGTGCAGGTGAAGGTTCTGATGCGAGTCGAGGTGCGTGACCCGGACGCCGGCGCTCTCCGCCCGCGCGATCTGTGCCTCCCATTCGCGCTCCACCTCGGCGCGCCGGATGCGGCCGGCCGTGAGGGCGAAGAGAACGCCGGGCCAGTGTTTGTGGAAAGTGCCACCGGACAGGAGCGACGGGACGTCGTGGGGTTCTGCGACCGGTCGCTCGCCGCCCGTGATGCAGAGATGGACGCCTGCATCGGAAATCCCCGCGCCGCGCAGGCTCATGGCGGCCTCCTCGAACGACGTGCCGTTCACGAGAAGACTCACGTCCGAGAGGAGCCCCTTCGCACGGAGCGCGGCGACACGGCGCGTGTGCGCGGGAGCGAGGCCGAAGTCGTCGGCGTTGAGGATGACGCGCGTCAAGGCGTTCCGCGCCGGCGCCGCTCGGCGCGGATCTCCGGCGCGAAGCGCGCCATTTCGCGCAGGATCGTGAAGACCGTCCCCGGCGAGGAGAGGGTCGAAAGGCCGCGCGTCCGGGGGAAGTAGTTGACGCCCAGCTGCTGGATCACGGCGCCGTGCGCCACCGAGCGCGCGAGGAGCTCGGCGTCGATGAAGGACCCCTCGCTTCGCAGCGTCATTCCAGACAGCAGGCTCCGCCGGATGAGCTTGCAGGAGAAATTGACATCCCGGAGGACGATCCCGAAGAGCGCGTGCACGAGCCCGTTGTACGCGAACGAGTACAGAGAGCGCAGGAGGCCTTCTCCGGTCCTGTCCAGCCGGTAGGCCGAGATGAGATCCGCCCCGGTGATCTCGGCGGCGCGAAACAAGCGATCCGTCTCCGCGAGGTCCCAGGGCAGGTCGCAGTCGCTGTAAAGAATCCACTCCAGCCGTGCGGCGGCGAAGCCCTCGCGAAGGGTTCCTCCGAGACCGCGGTTCGACGGCTGCGCGATCACGCGAATCCGCGGCTCCTTCTCGGCGCGCAACCGGGCGAACGCCAGCGTCGTGTCCGTGGAGGCGTCGTCCACGAGGACGATCTCCCATGTGTCGACGTGCTCTTCGAGAGCCGGGATCGCGACGTCGAGGAGCCGCCCGACGCTTTTCTCTTCGTTGAACATGGGGACGACGAGGGAGACGGAGCGGGGAGGTCGCGCGGCGCCCGCCGCGCCCGCGATGCCCGAGCCGGTGTTTGTCGGCGTCACGGCCCGAAGCATACCCGGCCCCTCACGAGACGAAGCGCCAGTTCACGAAGAAGGCGGCGCGCAGGAGCAGGAGCGCCGTCGACAAGGCGAGGGCCGCCGCGCGGAGACGCGGACGGTGCTCGAGCAGCTCGAAGAGAAGGATCATCCCCGGAAAGATCGTCAGCGTGTAGCGCGGCACGCCGTTCGTTGTCCCCGTCAGGAATGCCAGGCCGAGAACGCCCGCCGTCCACGCCGCGTCGGCGAAACGACGCCTCTTCAACTGCACGGCGGCGAGAACAGCGAAGAGAGTGAAGTGCGCGAGAGGCGCGATCGCCCCCGGATGCTGAAGAAGCGTGCCGCTCGTCAGGAGCGTGACCTGCTCGCCCACGAACGCCGCGCCCCCGGCGAGAGGATTCGTCGAGCGGTGAGCCCAGGCGCCGATCGACCGGAAGAACAGCCCCGGCTCCCCCTTCCACCATCCGATACCAAACACGTACGTCAGAACGCCCACAAGCGGCGCGGTGGCGAGAGCGAAAGACGCAAGAAGCCGCTTGCGAGGATGCGCGCCAAGATCGTGCGCGCCGAGCCCATAGGCGAGCGCCAGCGCGGGACCGACTGCGGCGGCAGGGGCGCGCGTCAGGCCCAGCAGAACGCCGACGCAGACGGACGCGAACGGGCGATCCGTTCTTATGAATCGAAAGGCGAGGAGAAGCAGCAGGAAAAAGAGCGGTTCGGTATACGCGGCCGCGAAGAAGAACGCCACGGGGTAGAGGAGGAGGAAGAAGAGCGGACCCCGCGCGCGCTCCGGGCCGAGACGCGCGCGACACTCCTCACCGAAGAGAGGAAGCGCGAAGACGAACGCGACCCAGGAGACGGCTGTCAGCGCCCACAACGGGGCCAGCCCGGTGAGAAGCGAGAGCCCACGGGCGAGCATCGGATAGAGCGGGAAGAACGCATGCGCGGATTCCAGCCCCGGCGCCGGAGGCGGGCCGTATCCGTCGCGGGCGATGCTGAAGTACCAGCCCGAGTCGAAGCGCGCGAAATACGGATTCACCCCGGGGCCCCAGGGCGACGGGCGCGCGAGCGGCAGGACGTGGACGGCGAACGCGGCCCAGAGATGAATCGCCACGAGCCACACGACCGCCAGTGCCGCGAGCCGGCGGTCCTCGCCGGCCCGAAACGGCCACGGATAGGGCGCGGAGGAAGGGACGGGGCTCGTGGCTGTAGTCTACGGGCGCCCATGGAACGGCACGCCGAACCGGCAGCGGGAGCGCCCCTGACTCTCGGAAGCGGTGAAGCTGCCGCGCTTCACAAGGCCGCCCGGCCGCTCACGCTTCTGGAGCGCGCGCACCTCGATCTGAGGTTCCGGAGCGCTCCCTGGAGGCGCGTCGTCGAGGCCTTCGAGCCGGACGGGAGCCTCGTGGACTTCGGCTGCGGGCCGGGCCTCCTCGCGCACCTCCTGCTCCGCGCGGGATTCCGGGGAACGTATCTCGGACTCGATCCCGACGCCCGCAAGCCGGATCGCGCGCGCCGCTGGCTTCCGGAGTCGCCGGCACGCCTTTTCCGGGCGGGAACGGTCGATGCCGCGCCCGAGGGCACGTTCTCGCAGGCGGCCCTGATCGACGTTCTCTACCTCGTGCCGCCGCCCGAGAGACCCGAATTTCTCGCGCGGGCCGCGCGCTCCCTGACTCCCGGCGGACTCTTCGTCGCCTTGACGAGCGGGGGAGGGCCGCGCTGGAAGAGACGGCTGGATACGGCGCAGGAACGGCTTGCCGTCGGCCTCGGCATCACTCGGGGCGGGGGCGTGGCCACCTGCGACGGCGCGGAGGTCGCCCGGCTGCTCGCGGCGGCCGGTCTCACCGGGGCCACGGTCGTCGACGTGGGCCGCGGCTTTCTCCACGGTTTCGAGCTCGTTTCGGCGCGCCGCCCGCGCACTTGACGGCGGGGCCGATTTCCGAAATCGTTCGGCCCAGGACAAGAGGCTGAGACCCGCTCGGCGGAAGGACGGAAATGCCTTTGAAGGCGCTCCGGCAGTGGACGATTCCGCGCCGCGATCTCGCAGCGGGTGGCTCGGCGCTCGTGCGGCTTTCTCATCCCCTCCTTCCGGCTTTCGTCTCGGCGTGCTCGGGCCCGCACGGCCTCGTCCTCGGCCTCGAGGGCGCGCGCCCCGTGCCGCTCGGCCGGCTCGACGCTCGTGCCCGCCGTGCGTACCTCGTGAGGCTCGGCTCGCTCGCGGGATTCCTGTCGTTTCACGGTCTCGGCATCGCCGCGGAAGACGTCCCTCTTCTCGGCGCGCGCGAGGGCGATGCGGACCGGCCGGCGCTGGGTGCGCCCCCGGCCGCCGCGTGGCGCACCGTGCCTTCCGCGCTCCTGGTCGCGGGCGCGGCCCTGCGACTCGCCGGACGGGCCGTCAAAGGCGACGACGCGGACGCGCTGCGCCGTTCGATCCAGAGCGCACTCAATCGCTCCCTGCCGCGCGACGTCACGGAAGACGTTCTTTCCGCGCTCCGCGCCGCGGATGCGCGCGCGCGTCCGGAGGCGCTCGTCTCGGAGCTCGCCCGGCGGGGCGCCGTGGGACGCGCCGTGTCGCGCGATCTGCTCGGCCTCGCGCTTCCGGCCGTGACGATCCCGCCCGCTCATCCGGCCCGGCCCGCCGTGGCGGTCGGGCCCGCCGCTCTCTGGCTCGCGCGCGGAGCCGCGCGCCGGGACGAGCCGCCCGCGTTCCTGGAGTGCGGATCTCTCTCGGCCCTCGAGGAAGGCGGTGCGCTCCGCCGGCTCGCGCGCGCTCTCTCCGGGGATCCGCGAGCGGCGCTCCTCGAGGCGCTCGCGGACGGGACGCGCGTTCCACGCGCAACTGACGGACCTCCCGTCGCTCTCGTCGCGATCTCTCTCGACCGCTGGGACGGGCGTTCGCGCCGGGCGTTCGAGGAAGAGCTTCCCGCGTTCGGGTTCCGGCTCTTTGCCACGCGTGCCGCGAGCCTGCGTCTCTGGGAGGAGGCGCCGCTCATCACCTTCCGGATGAGCCGCGGCGACGCGGCGTCGATTCTCTGGCTTCCCTTTGCGTCCCTCAACGACACCGTGGACGCGTGGCGCGAGGCGGAAGACGTGGCCGGAGCGACGGACGCGGGCCGCTTTCTCGAGGTCGCACACGGACTCGCGGCGCGGTTCGATTCCGCGGAAGGGCGCCTCGGTCCCGCTAGGCCGCGGCCGGCCGCTTCGCACCGTCCGGATCCCGTGCTCGAAGCGGCCTCTCTTCTCGCCAGCGGATTTGGGGCCGCGGAGGCCGCCGAGGCCGCGGACGTGCCCCTCCGAAATGCGCAAGAGGCTCTCGCGGCGGCCGCGGAAGCGGGAATCGTCGTACCGTGCGACGCGAACGCGTACTCGTTTCGGGACGACGAAGAACGTGGGAGGGTGGCGGCGCGCGTGCCCGCTTCGGCTCGCAGGGACGCGGTGGCGCGCCTCGCGAAAGCGGGACTCCCGGACCTCACGCCGTCGCGACTCGCCGTCGCGTCGCTCGCGCGCGCGAATGCCGGCGACCTTGCGGCGGCTCGCAGCGTCCTCGACGCAGCCGCCCTGAACGCCGACTCCTCCCTCGCCGCGGAGCTTCTCTCTCGCGCGCCCCGAACAGAGCCCGATCTGGGGCGGCCGCTTCTCGCGGTTTGCGTCCTTCAGAGGGCGGGCCGCCCGGAACGCGCGCGCGCCTTGGCGGGGCGCATCACTGCCGAGGCGATCGCCAGCAGCCCGCTCGACGAGCGGCTCGCGACGGCCCGGGCGCTCGTCCGCCTGCGCGAGGAGGAACGCGCCCTCGTCCTCTGCCCGGGAGGCGCACCCGAGGAGGATGTCGCGCGCGCCTGGGTCCTCGTCGAATCCCGGCGTGACGGTGAGGCCAGGCGCGCGCTCGAGCGCGCTCTGGTTGGTCTCGCGGGGGCCCCCGTAGCGTTCCGCCTCCTCGCGAAGCTGCTCGGCGCGGAGCTTCACGAACGCGCGTCCGAATATGCCGCCGCGGGCGCCGCTCTCGTCGAGGCGGAGGCGCTGCTGCCTCTCGTCTCCGAGGAGGGGTTCGCGCGCGAGATGGCTCGAACGGCGGGCTACCTCGCGAACGACCTCGGCCGCACCGACGAGGCCCTCGCGCTCTTCCGGCGCGCGGAAACCCTCTCGAGGAGCGGCCTCGAGCGGGCGGACGCGGCTTACGACGTCGCGCACGCGGCTCTCGACGGCGGTCGCCTCGATGTCGCGGCGCGTGAGCTGGACGCCGCGCTGGGCCTATACGCGGCGGGCCGGCATGAAGAGCGCTATCTCTCCGCGCTCGGGAACCGCATCGACCTCCTCCTTCGCATGGGCGACTTCCCGGCTGCCCGAAGCGTGCTCGAACGGGTTCTCGCCCACGAGCGTGCGAGCGGGCGACGACACCAGATCCTGTTCGCGGTTCCGAGCCTGCAGGAGCTCGCGCTTCTCGAGGGCGACGACGGCGAGGCTTCGGCAGCGTTCCGCGAGGCGGAGGAGCGCGGGGCGGCGGACCCGTCGCACCCGGCCTGGCGGGAGATTCTTCTGCTCGAAGCCGAGCGAGTACTTGCGGCGCCGGATCCGGAGGCGGCGCTCACGCTCCTCGCGCGCGCGAGGGAGATTCCGGACAACCGCTCCCGCACGGAGGCGCGCAGGCTTCGGCTCGTTGCCTCTGCGTCGCGCGACGTCGGCCGAGCGCCCCGTGAGCAACCGGCGGCCTTTACTCTCGACGAGCGTGTCCTTCTCGACGCGGAGATTGCTTTCGCCTCCGGACGCGCGGCGCCGGATGCCGCGAGTGCGGCTCTCGAACGCCTGGCGGCGTCGGGCGCCGGGGCCGGAGCCGCGATCCGGCGCGTTCTCGAGTGGTCCGGCCGCTTCCCGGCGTTCTTCGCGACGTCGGCGGCCGGTCCGCTCCTGAGACTCGCGGGGCGCGTCGCGGCGCGGGCCGGCCTCTCTCGCGCCGAGGAGCGCTTTTCGCGGCTGCTCGAGCACGGCGCGCCACGCGAGCCTTCGCAGGTGCCGATCACGTCGCCTCCAGCCGTCGTCGCCGAGGATGCCGCCACGCAGGATCTGTTCGCGAAGGCGGCCCGAGTGGCCCGGTCGACGATTTCGGTTCTCCTTCTCGGGGAGAGTGGCACCGGGAAGGAGATCGTTGCGCACGAGCTCCATCGCCTCTCGGGCCGGCGAGGACGTTTCCTTGCGGTCAACGTCGCGGCGCTTCCGGGCACGCTCGCGGAGGCGGAGTTGTTCGGCCACGCGCGAGGCGCTTTCACGGGTGCCGACCGGGATCGCCGGGGCCTCGTCGAAGAGTCGTCCGGTGGAACGCTATTCCTCGACGAGATCGGCGACCTGCCCCTCGCCCTGCAGGGCAAGCTCCTCCGGGTCCTCCAGGAAGGCGAGGTGAGGCGGCTGGGCGAGACCGCCGTGAGGCGCGTCGACCTTCGCGTGCTGGCGGCGACTCACCGCCCTCTCAAGGCGATGGCCGAGGCGGGCTCGTTCCGGATCGATCTGTACTTCCGGCTGGCCGGGCTCGAGCTCGAGCTGGCTCCTCTGCGGGAGCGTCCGAAGGATCTCGCGCGGCTCGTCGAGGTGGCTCTTGCAGGGCGCGCGACGCTGGCGCACGAGGCGTCGGCCGCCCTCAAAGCGTGGCCGTGGCCGGGAAACGTACGCGAGCTCCTAGCCGCCATCGAGGCCGCCGTTGCGCTTTCGGCGCCCGGACGGGTCATCGCCCTCGAGCACCTTCCCCGCGGCCTGCGCGAGAGGACTCGGGCGCCCGCGGGCGCACGGTCCTATCAGGACGCGCTCCGGGCGGCGCGTCTCGCGGCCGTCGGCGGGGCGCTCGAGGCGGCCGGGGGTAACCGGACCCGCGCGGCCCGCGCGCTCGGAATCTCGCGTCAGTCGTTGCTCTATGAGATGAAGAAGCTGGAGATCCATGCGGCGCGCGGCGGACGCTAGACTCCGCGCGTGTCTCTGCGTCGCCGGCTCGGTCTCGCGCTCCTCGCGCTGCTCCCGTTCCTGAACGGGCTTCCGTACGATTTCACGTACGACGACAAGCTCATCATTCGCGACAACGAGCGCATCGCAGCCCCGGAAAAAGCGGGCGAGATCTTCACGACGCAATATTTCGGCGGGGCCCTCACGTCGGCCCAGAATTACAGGCCGATCCTCCTCCTGACCTATGCCGTGCAGCACTGGATTCACGGGAACCGGCCGTGGCTCTTCCGGGTGGTGAATCTCGCGCTGCACGCGGCGGTGACGGTGTCGCTCGGCGAGTGGCTCTTCGCTCTCGGCTTCGCCGCCGGCCCCGCCTCGGCGGTGGCCGCGCTGTTCGCCGTTGCGACGATCCACGTCGAGGCGGTGACGTCCCTCGTCGGCCGCGCCGAGCTCCTCGCCTCACTGCTCGTCTTCGTCGTGGCACGCCTCTGGGTGCGCGCGACGCGCGAAGGCCGCGTCGAGGCGTGGCCCTACTCGGCCGCGCTCGGCCTCTTCCTTCTCGCGGTGTTCGTCAAGGAGAACGCGATCGTGGCGCCGGGCGTCGTCGTCCTCGGCGAGCTTTTTCGCGGCGGACGCGGCCGATCGCCGCGGGAAACCTGGGTCGGCCTTTCCAAGGCGGCGCGCTGGGCGCTCGCGGGTTTCACCTTACCGATCGTCGTCCTCTTCGCCGTGCGTCTCGTCGTCATCAAGGGATTCCTCATTTCGAAGGAAGCGGGAATTTTCGAGCTCGAGAATCCTCTCGTCGTGCTTTCGTTCCCGCTGCGGGCCGCGAACGCCCTCGGCCTCGGTTTGCGCTACGTCGCGATGACGTTTCTGCCGATTCACCTCTCGGCCGACCACTCCGCTTACGCCCTGCCGGTCGCGCGCTCGATGAGCGATCCCGCCGCCTGGTGGGGAATCGCCGGGACGCTGGCCGGCGCCGTCCTCGCGCTCGCGCTTTGGAGGAGTAGGCCGCTCGCCTCGCTCGGCCTCTGCCTTTTCGCCGGCGCGCTGTTTCCCGTCTCGAACGTCCCCTTCGTGATCGGCACGATCTTCGCCGAGCGTCTCGCCTACCTTCCGTCCGCCGGACTGTTTTGTCTCGCGGTAGGCCTCCTCGCCGCTCCGTTCCGGCAGGTTCCCCGGCCGGCGCTGCCGTGGCGCGAATGGCTTCTCCTCGCCGTTGTCGCCCTCAGCGGCGCGGCGACCATCTGGCGCAACCGGGTCTGGAGAGACGACCGGACGCTCTACGCCGACATGGTCGCGAAATATCCCAACTCGGCGAAGGCCCACTACAACGTGGCCTGGGACGCGCAGCGCGAGGGACGCCGGGCCGAAGCCATCCCGCATCTGCGCGCGGCCGTCGCGATCTTCCCGTCCTACTACGACGGGTGGGCTCTGCTCGGAAAGCAGCTCTGGGACGAGAAGAAATGGGACGAGGCGATCGCGTGCTACCGCAAGTCGGTTGAGATCTTCCCAGCTTACGAGAACGGACAGTGGGGGCTCGCGAAGACGCTCGAGGAGTCCGGCAAAGTCGAAGAGGCCCGGAAGGCTTTCGACGCCGGCGCTGATCAATTCCCCGAGTCGTATCCGATCGCGTATCACCGGGCGGCCTTTCTCGACCTTCACGGCACTCTGGAAGAGGCCGAGGACGCCTGGAGCGACGCCGTCGAGAACGGCGACGGTGCCGTCTCCGCGCGCCTCGGGCACGCCCGCGTTCTACGGAAGCTCGCGCGTGAGGAGGAGGCCTGGGACGAGGCGCGCTGGGCGCTCGTGAACGACCCCGCGAACGGCGAGGCGCGCCGTTTTCTCGCGGAGGGGTACGAGCGCGCCGGCCGGATACTTGCCGGAGGCGCGGAGTGGACGCGCGCCGTGCGCGCGAATCCCGGCGATCCGGTCCTCGCGTCCGAGTTCCTCGAGTACGCGACTCGTCACCGGAATACGCGATCCCGCGCATCGCTCCAGATGCCCGTGATTCGCCGGAACTTTCCGAAGCCCGACGAGCGCCTCGCGAGGGCGCTCGCAGCGTTCGGCGACTAGACCGGCGGGGGGCTCTCCTCGGCGTGCGCGGCCTCTCCCCGGTCGCTTTCCGTCAGGAGGACGGCGGCGAGCTTCGCCCGGTGGCGCCGGATGAGGTTCACGAGGACCACGTACGTGAGCGCGCCGGCGATCACCGAGAGAAAAAGCATTCCGACCGCCATCTGGACGCCGATGGCCTTCATCGTGGGCCCGGCAGCCGTCCAGAACGAACGCCGGAACATCTCGTGCCATGGCAGGTGGGCGACGGCCTCGCGCCGGGCACGCAGGAGGATGCGTCCGATGGGGATGGCGGCGGCCGCGACCGGAGGCAGCGTCAGCGGATTCACGACGAGCGTCCCGAGGAGGACGTCCACCTTGTTGAGCTTCAGGATGAAGGCGAGGAGAAGCGCGATGACCCAGTGAAGGCCGAGAAGCGGCGTGAAGGAGATCGCGACGCCGATCGCGAAAGACGCCGCGACCGTCTCGGGGGGCGAGTCGCTCCCGAGCATGTGAAGGAACCGGTGCTTGAAGCCCTCACTGTTCAAAGTGGTCGAAGCCCGCGTCCGGAAGGGGCGTGCGCTTTCCACCCCGCACGAGGCGGACGCCGGCGCCGTCGTCGATGGTGCCGATCCGCCGGAGGGCGAACCGGCCCGTGAGAGCGTCGATCGCGGCTTGTTTGCGCCGCGGCACCGTGAAGAGCAGCCCGAAGTCCTCGCCGCCGTAGAGAGCCGTGGCAAGCGGATCCATCCGGAGCACGCCGGCGAGATTGGACAGGGCGGAGTCGGCCGGCAAAAGAGAGGCCTCGACGGTCGCGCCCACGTCCGACGCGCGGCAGATGCGATAGAGATCGCGCGCGAGACCGTCGGAGACGTCGATGGCCGCCGAGGCGAGCCCCGCGGCGGCGAGCGCGGCGCCGAGCTCTAGCTGCGGGCGCGGATCGACCTGATGGCGGATGAGCCGCGCCTTCTCGGGCGCGCGCGGCGCCGGGACGCGCCGCCCCTTCGGGTCGAGAACGTCCTTCTCCGCGGAAAGACGGTAGCCGGCTTCGAGCAGCCGCAGACCCGCGGCCGCGGCGCCGAGCGTTCCGGAGACGTAGAGAGCGTCTCCCGGTTCGGCGCCGGAACGAAGAAGCGGTTTCTCCGGTGCCTGCCCCATGACCGTCACGGAGACGAAGATCTTCTCGGACGCGGAAAGGTCTCCGCCCACGATGGCGACGCCGTGGTCGGCGGCGGCTTCGCGTACGCCCTCCGTGAGGGCGTCGAGCCACTCGGGACGCGTCTTTTTCGGGAGGCCGAGGGCGAGGACGGCCCACAGGGGCGTCGCCCCCATCGCGGCGAGGTCGGAGAGGTTCACGTTGAGAGCCTTGCGGCCCAATCGACGCGGATCGGAATCGCGCCGGAAGTCGTGATCCTCGAGGAGGACGTCGGTCGTCACCGCGAGGCGCGCCGGCGCGGCCAGGATCGCGGCGTCGTCGCCGATGCCCGTCTTCACGTCGCGCCGGCGGGTCGCAAATGCCGCGGCGAGTCGCTGGACGATCGCGTCCTCCGGTGGGAGACCCGCTTTCATGCGATCTTCTTCCCCTTTGCGCGGGTCCTCGCGGGCTTCGAAGTGGGGGCGGGGCCGAGCGCGGCCTTCAGGACGTCGTCGACGCGCGCCGCCTGGACGAACGTGAGGTCCCGCCTCAGCTCCTTCGGAATCTCGGACAGGTCGCGGACGTTCGCCTTCGGGATTACGACGACGCGTATTCCGGCGCGCCGGGCCGCGAGGACCTTTTCCTTGAGGCCGCCGATCGGCAGAACGTCTCCGCGAAGCGTGATTTCGCCGGTCATGGCCACGTCGCGGCGCACCGGGCGGTTCCCGAACGCCGAGATCATGGCCGTAGCCATGGTGACGCCTGCCGACGGTCCGTCCTTCGGGATCGCGCCTTCGGGCACGTGCACGTGGATGTCGTGCGTCTCGAAGTAGTCGTCCGCGAGCCCGAAGCGGTCCGCGCGCGAACGGGCGAACGTGAGGGCGGCCTGGGCGGACTCCTTCATGACGTCCCCGAGCTGGCCCGTGAGCTGGAGCTTGCCCTTGCCGCGCACGGCGCGCGCCTCGACGATCAGGACGTCGCCGCCGACGGCCGTCCACGCGAGGCCCGTCGCCGTCCCGACCTGGTCGGTCCTGAGGGCCTCGTCGCGCGTGAACCTCGGATTGCCGAGGAAGAGGCGGACTTCCCGTGGCGTCACCGCGACGCGTTTCTTGCGGCCGGAGGCCCAACGCACCGCCACCTTGCGGCAGCACGAGCCGATCTCCCGTTCGAAGCTGCGGAGCCCCGCTTCGCGGGTGTGCCCTTCCACGATCGCCCGGAGGCCCGCGTCGGTAAACGTTACGGCCGCGGGCGGAAGGCCGTTTTCCTTCAGCTGCTTCGGAATCGTGTGCGCCTTCGCGATCGCGAGCTTCTCCTCCAGCGTGTAGCCCGAGAGGCGGATGACTTCCATGCGATCGAGGAAGGCGGGCTGGATCGTGTCGAGGACGTTCGCCGTGGTGATGAAGAGGACCTTCGAGAGGTCGTAGTTCACGCCGAGGTAGTGGTCGCGAAACGTCTTGTTCTGCTCGGGGTCGAGCACCTCGAGGAGCGCCGAGGAGGGGTCGCCGCGGAAGTCGGCGCCGATCTTGTCGACCTCGTCGAGGATGAAGACGGGGTTCGACGTGCCCGCCTGCGAAAGGCCCTGCACGATGCGCCCCGGCATGGCGCCCACGTAGGTGCGCCGGTGGCCCCGGATCTCGGCTTCGTCGCGCACGCCACCTAGCGACAGGCGCAGGAACTTGCGGTCGAGGGCGCGCGCGATCGAGCGTCCCAACGACGTCTTCCCGACGCCGGGCGGCCCGACGAAGCAGAGGATCGGGCCCTTCGAATCCGGCGCGAGCTTCCGCACCGCGAGAAACTCGATGATGCGCGTCTTGATCTTGTCGAGATCGTAGTGGTCCTCGTCGAGGATTTTTCGCGCGCGCGGGAGGTCGAGCGTGTCCTTGGAGACGGTTCCCCACGGCAGGTTCGCGAGCCAGTCGAGGTACGTGCGCAGCATCGCGTTCTCGGCGGAATCGGGGTTGCCCCGCTCCAGCCGCTTGACCTGTTTCTCGATCTCCAGCGCCGCTTCCTCCGGGATCTGCTTTTCCGTGATCTTCTTGCGATAGGCGGCGATCTCCTCGGAGATGTCTTCCGTCTCGCCGAGCTCCTGCTGAATCGCCTTGAGCTGCTGCCTCAGGAAGTACTCGCGCTGGTTCTTGTCGATCTCTCCCTTCGCCGCGCCGGTGATCTCCTGCTGGACGGTCAGGACGCGGACCTCGCGCCGCAGGATCTCGAGCACCGTGCGCACGCGCTCGAGCGTGGGGATCGTCTCGAGGATTTTCTGGGACTCCTCGATCTTGAGCTCCAGGTTCGAAGCGGCGAGGTCCGCGAGACGCGCCGGATCGTCAAGACCGGCTGCCACGACCATGACCTCCGGCGAGATCGACTTTCCCAGCGTGACCGTCTTCTCCAGCGCCTCTTTCACGCTGCGGGTGAGCGCCTCGATCTCCTCCGAGTGGGGCGCCTTCTCATCGGGTTCGGCGATGCGCGTGACCTTCGCGCGCAGAGAGGGCGACTCGGCGAGAAACGAGTCGATTCTCACGCGCGCGAGGCCCTGCACGAGAAGCCGGATGCGGCCGTCGGGCAGCTTGAGCATGCGCATGACGGCGGCGGCCGTCCCGATCGTGTAGAGGTCCTCCGGCTTCGGTTCTTCGACGGAGGAGTCCCGCTGGGCGACGAGAAGGAGCACGCGCTGCTCGGCGAGCGCCGCGTCGACGGCGGAGATCGATTTTTCCCGGGAGACCGACAGCGGCACGATCACATACGGAAAGAGGACGACGTCCTTCAGCGGGAGGACCGGAAGGATGTCGGGGATGACGACCTTTTCTGCGGGAGGAGCTTCCGCGCTCATGCGCCCTTCTTCCCCTTGACGACGGGGATCGAACGGCCGCCGGGCGTCGCTCTCTTCTTCGGCACGTCGAGGATGAGTAGGCCGTCCGTGTAGGTCGCGCGCGTGTGTTCCGGGTCGGGGTCCTCCGGGAGCTCGAGGGAGCGCTCGAAGGCACCCGCCGCGCGCTCGACTCGGAGGAAAAGGCCATCCGCGCGGTCCGTCGCGCGGCGGAGGCCCCGGAGCGTGAGGACGCGGCCCTGGATGTTCACCGCGATCTGGTCGGGGTCGGCGCCCGGGACCTCGAACACGAGCCGCCAGCCGTTCGCGTCCTCGACGACGTCCACGGGCGGCATGCGGCGGTCGGATCGCAGGGAGGTCTCTTCGCCGAACAGGAACGCGACGGGACGCTCGCGCTTCTTCACTTCGATCTCCCCGCCCCGGGCACGCGGCCGAGGAGCGCCTTGAGCTCGTCCACGAAATCTCCGAGATCTTCGAACCGGCGATAGACGGACGCGAAGCGAACGTAGGCGACCTGATCGAGCTCCTTGAGCTTCTCCATGACCTGCGCGCCGAGCTCGACGGTCGTCATCTCGCGGGGCTCACGCGCCGAGAGCGCGGCTTCGATCTCGTCGCAAATTGCCTCGAGCGTCTTCGTCTCGACGGGCCGCTTCTCGCATGCCTTCATGAGGCCCCGGAGGAGCTTGTTACGGTCGAACGGCTCGCGTCGGCCGTCTTTCTTCACGACGAGGAGCGGGATGTCCTCGACGGTCTCGTAGGACGTGAAACGGCGCTGGCAGGCATTGCATTCCCGCCGCCGGCGAATGACCGCCCCTTCGCGGCTTTCGCGCGAGTCGACGACCCGGTCGTCGCCCACACCGCAATAAGGGCAGCGCATGGCGGGAGCCTAGCAGGACCGGGGTCAGTTGCGCCCGAACGGGAACGGAATCACGTCGCCGTCACCGGGCGTCTGGGGCTGCTCCACGGCGGCGGGACGGTCCGCGCGCGCGCCGCGCCGGACCTCGAGAATGAGGTCGCACAGCTCGCGGACCGCACCGGCGCCTCCGGGCTTCGTCAATTGAAGAGCCGCGGCCTCCCGCACGATCTGAACGGCGTCGGAGGGCGCCGCGCCGACGCCCGCGCGCCGTAGGATGCCGAGGTCCGGCAGGTCGTCTCCGACGGCCACGATCTCGAACGCGTCGAGCGACCAGCGCTTCGCGAGGGAATCGAACGCGGCCACCTTGTCACGCTCGCCCTGCAAGACATTCTCCTCGGGAATCTTCAGCTCGGCGCAACGGTGAGCGACGACCCTCGACGTGCGGCTCGAGATGATGCCCAGCTTGTAGCCAAGGTCGCGCAGGAGCACGAGGCCGAGGCCGTCCTTCACGTCGAACGTCTTCCACTCGCGCCCGTTCTCGTCGAACGTGATCGAGCCGTCGGTCAGGACGCCGTCCACGTCGAGAACGATCCCGCGGATGCGCGAGAGCTTGGTTCGGAGGTCGTCGGGGACGATCGGGTTCGCGGGCATGTGTGCGGGAGATTATGCGCCGCGGGCCCCTAAATCGATTCGATTCCCCAGAGGTCGTGCAGGTGCAGGATGCCGGAGGGCCTTCCGTCGGCGTCGAGCACGAACAGCGACGTGATTTTCTGCTCCTCCATGAGCCGAAGCGCCTCGGCCGCGTAAGCGGCGGCGACGATCGACTTCGGAGCGCGGCCCATCGCGTCGGCGGCCGTGTCGCTCATGATCTTCGGCCCGTCCCGCTCGAGGAGGCGGCGAATGTCGCCGTCCGACACGACCCCCACGAGCCGTCCGGACGCATTCGTGACGCCCGTGATGCCGAGGCGCTTGCGCGACATCTCGTACACGACGTCCTTCATGGCCGCGGACTCGGGCACGAGGGGGATGGCCTCTCCCGTGTGCATGAGGTCGGCCACCTTCCGGAAGCGTTTCCCCAATTTCCCTCCGGGGTGCAGCGCCGCGAAGTCCTCGGGCTGGAAGCCCTTCTCGACCGAGAGCGCCATTGCCAGCGCGTCGCCCATCACGAGCTGGGCCGTCGTGGAGGCCGTGGGCGCGAGGTTCAGCGGGCAGGCTTCCTCGCGGATGACGACCGGGACGACGACGTCCGCGCCCTTTCCGAGCGTCGAATCTCTCCGCCCGGTCATGGCGACGAGCGTCGCCCCGCGCCGCTTCACGTGGGGGATCAGCGCGACCACTTCGGCGGCTTCGCCCGAATGCGAGAGCGCAAGCACGACGTCGCCCTTCAGGATCATCCCGAGATCGCCGTGAATGGCTTCTGACGGGTGGAGAAAAAAGGCCGCGGTCCCCGTCGAAGCCAGAGTCGCGGCGATCTTCTGTCCCACGATCCCGCTCTTGCCGATTCCCGTGACGACAACGCGGCACGACGTGACGGACGTCGCCTTCATGGCCTCGACGGCCCGGTCGAAACCCTCGTCGAGCCCGTCGGCGAGGCCGCGAACGGCCTCGGCCTCGGTCTCGATCACGCGGCGGGCTTCCCGGCGGGCGGACGTGGTCACGGAAGGTCGATCTTACTTGCTCCGGCCGAGAAGCACCGTCTGCGCTCCCGTCGCCGGGTCGATGCGAACGAGGCGGCGCTCGGCATCGAGGAACAAACACGACGAGGGCAGGCCAGCCTCTGCGGGCTGCAGGACGGGAGAGAACCATGACGAGAAGCGGTCCGCGGGGACGAGACCGTCGGGACCTGCTGAAACCGCTCCCGTTCCAGTGTCTACGAACACGATCTTCCACGCAGACCGCGAGCGTTCGTCATTGCTTCGAAAGGGAGTGAGAGCCACGGCCACGCGTCCGGGCGAGACCTCGCCTCCGAGAATGGCGCCCGCGGCTGGACCGAGCTCGATCGAGCGCGCGGGCGATCTTTCACCCTCCAAGAAAATTTTCAGAATTCCCTTCCCATCCGCAACGCCGGCCACCGCCATGCGGCCGCCCGACAGGAACCTCACTCTCGGCGCCTCGAGATCCTCCGAGAGCGTCATGAGGTGCGCGCCTGTCCGCCCGTCGTGGAGCGTCAGGATCTGGGGCGCCGACGGGTCGTCTTTCGTTCGCCGCGTCCCGACAAGGAACCGCGCGTCTGCACTCAGGCGCAGGAACGGGAGGGTCCCGGGTTCGAACCGGCCGGTCACGAGGGATTTCTTCGAAGACAGGGAGAACTCGGTGATGTCGAGTCTTGCCAGGTCCAGGCCCTTGACCTGTGTGTTGAAGAATCTCGGAAAGGCGCGAATCGTGTCCTCGTCGACGAACGTGTACCGGAGGTCTCTCGCGATACGGAAGACGGCGATCTGCTTCGGGTTCCCGGCGTCTGACACGTCGAAGGCCGCGAGCGTCTTCCCGTCGAAGGACGCGAGGCGCCGGCCGCTGGGCGAAAGGGCGAGCGTGGCCCAGCCCGCGGGCTCGAGGCCCGTCGCGACTGGACGGCCCGCGGAGAGGTCGGCGACGAAGAGGTCGAGCCTGTTGTCCTTCATCTCGAAGAATCCGAATCGAGGCTCGCCCCACGCGGCGCGGGTGCCGTCCGCGGAGAAGGCGACGGTCCCGTCCCACGAGAACGGACACTTGACGAATCGGCCCGACATCGCGTCGAAGATGAACGAGGCCTCGGCGGAGCCGCGAGAGCGCACCGCCCCGGCGACGCCGACCCACGTACCATGCGGGGCCGCCTGGATGCCATCGACGTGTACGAGGTCTTTCGGTGTGGCCGCGTTCACCCACAGGGCGAGGCCGCCGAGCGGAAGGGCGAGCAGAGCCGTGAGCCCCCACAGAGTCACCGACAGCGCGCCATGCGAGCGCCGCGCGTCCGTCCTCCCGTCGGCCACCTGCATGTAACTGGCGGCGAGGAGAGCGGTGATGAGCGGAGCGGCCAGCCACCAGGCGAGCCACTCGGGCGAATGTTTCATCTCGTAGAGGTTCCAGAAGCCGGCGAGGAAAAGACTTCGGAGGGAGAGAGCGATCAGGGCGGCGAACAAGGCGGCCAGAAGAAAGTCGAGGACGATCCAGGCCGACCGCAGGCGCACCATCGAAGAGAACGTGTGTGCCCCGGCAAGGAGCAGAAGTGTCGTGAGGACGAAGTAGACAGTGGCCGGGCCCGAAGTATCGAATGCGGCGAAGGCTCGTTTCCCGTCGACGAGAATCGTCGGGATGGCGGCGAGGCAGGCTCCGGAAACCGAGATGAAGAGAGCTCCAAGCAGCTTTCCGGCCCAGATCGAAACCGGGGGTAGCGGCCGCGAAAAATAGAATGCGATGCGCTTCTGGGTGATTTCGGAGACCAGGATCGTGGCACCGAACGCGATTGGAAATGCCACGGCGATCGTGAGGGCGAGGTAGAACGCGGCCACGAAGCGGACATCACGCGCCCCTGCGCCGCCCAGGCCTGGAAGAAACGGCAGGGTGAGCGGCAAGAGGCCCACCAGCAGCGTTCCGAGAAGAACGAGTCTCCTCTCGACGATCTCCCGCGCCGCGACGGCGAGCGTGGTTTTCATGTGTTCCTCCCCGGCGACGCTTCGCCCGCGACGGCGACAAAGATCTCCTCGAGGGACAGGGCGGAAGCCTCGGCGTCCACGACGCCCTCCTTGGCCGCGAAGCGCGCGAACGCCTCGTCGCCGTAATTCGAGACGACCGCTTCGACGCCCCAGCCCCGCACCTTCACCTTCACCGCGTCGAAATCGGAGAGCTCCTGGCCGTAGAGAGCCGGGTCCTCGGTCTGTTCGTTCGCGTAGCGCAGGCGCCGGAAGCGTCCTTTGAGCGTTTCGAGGTCCTCGTCGAGAACGAGCCTGCCGCCCTTGAGCATCCCCACTCGGTCGGCCATCTTCTCGACGCCTGACAGATCGTGCGAGGTGAGAAGAACGGTCGTCTCCCGGTCGGCCAGCTCGCCCACCAGCTCGTCGAAGAACGCCGCGCGCGCCACGGCATCGAGGCCCAGCGTTGGATCGTCTAGCAGCAGGAGTTCCGGCGACGATCCGAGCGCCAGCGAGAGCGACACGAGGGCTTTCTGGCCCTTCGAGAGGCTGCCGAAGAGAGTGTCCGGGGGGACTCCGAATCGGCGAAGCCTGTCGAAGACGGAGGCGTCGTTCCAGCGGGGGTAGAGTCGCGAGAAGAAAGCCGAGAGTTGGCGCGCCGTCATCGAGGGCGGCGCGTCCGGATCCTCGGGGACGACGCCGGTCCTTGCCATCAGGAGTGAGCGGTGTTTCCAGACGTCCTCGCCGAAGAGGAAGCACTTCCCGGACGACGGCTTCTGCTGGCCGAGGAGGCAGCGCACGAGAGAGGACTTCCCCGCGCCGTTGCGCCCCAGGAGGCCATAGACGGAGCCACGAGGGATGGAGAAAGAGACTTCTTCGAGCGTAGGAGAAGGGTTGCCGCCGTACTTCACGAGGAGGCTCTTGACCTCGACCACGGCAGCCTCGTTTCCGCGCATGCCGTTCATTTCACCCCTCCGTCCCTCTTCCTTCTAAGAAATCCCAGACTGCGTTCCACGCGACCCATCGCATCCTCGTTCGTCGCGCCGAGCGTGACCGCAAGGCTCGCGTAGCGCATCGCGCCCCCCTCCAGGTCCTTCTCGCGCTCGCCTCGCGCGAGCGCGGGCGGCTTCTCGGCGACGAACGTCCCTTCGCCTCGCTTTACGTCGAGAACCCCGGCGTCTACGAGGCGCTGGTAGCCCTTTGCGACGGTCGCGGGGTTGATCGACAGGTCGCGAGCGAGGTCACGCACCGAAGGCATGACAGAGCCGGGCTTCATCGCTCCCGACGCCACGAGCCGCCGTACGTTGTCCTCGATCTGCCGCCAGAGGGGGACGGCGTCGGAGGGGTCGACCTGCAGTCCGCGAGTCATCCCTTACCGCCTCGGTGTATCATTACACCGATACAGTACGGACGCCGACGCCTTCCTGTCAAGGGTTTCGCGCGAATTAAATCAAACGGGCCGGGTCAGGGGTTCGTCTGGCGCCTGAGCGCGTCGAACTTCAGGAGGTCGGCCAGGAACTTCGGAAGGATCGCGAGTGGAAGCTGCGTGGCCTTGTCGGACTTCGCGGCGGCGGGATTGTCGTGGACTTCGAAGAAGTAGCCGTCCACGCCGACCGACGCCGCCGCCCGGACGAGAGCAGGAGCGTATTCGCGCGAGCCGCCTGTCTCTTTGCCGAGGCTGCCCGGAAGCTGAAGGGAGTGCGTCGCGTCGTAGATCACGGGAACGCCGAGCGACCGCATCATGGGGAGGCCTCGGAAGTCTACGACGAGGTTGTGATACCCGAAGCTCGTGCCGCGCTCGCAAAGCATGACGTTCGAGTTCCCGGCGGAATGGCACTTGTCGACGATTTGCTTGCAGTCGTCGGGCGCCAGAAACTGTCCCTTCTTGACGTTCACGGCCTTCTTCGTGGCGGCCGCCGCCATGATGAGGTCGGTCTGCCGGCAGAGGAACGCGGGGATCTGGAGGACGTCGGCCACTTCGGCCACGAGCGCGCAGTGCTCGGGGTCGTGGACGTCGGTCAGGACAGGCAGGTCGGTCTTCTCCTTCACCTCCGAGAGGATCGCGAGCCCCTTCTCGATGCCAGGCCCCCGGAAGCTGGCCCCGGCGGAACGGTTCGCCTTGTCGAACGAGGATTTGTAGACGAGCCGGTCGGCGACCCCGGCGTCCGTGAAGACCTTTTTCAGCTCTTTCGCCATTTTCAGGGCGTGCGCCCGCGACTCGATGACGCACGGGCCCGCAAAAAAGACGGGGCGACAGCGGTCGCCGACGGAAAGGTGCGGCGTGATCGAGGCGAAGACGCGCATGTGCAGGCCAGTCTAGCGTGACCGCGGGAGCCGCCGCTCAGGGCTTGTGCGCGACGAGGTAGTGGTCCATCCGGTCGGCGCGCCGCTGGACGTCCGCCAGGCCTTCGGCGGCAAGCCAGGCCTCGACGTCGGAAAGGGCGTATCGCTCGTGGACGCCCGGCGAGACGGTGTCGAAGTACTCGAGGATCTCGCCGGGCGGCGCCACGGCGCGGAGGGCCTCGACCTTCTCGGGAAAAGTAAGGGGTGCGACGCGCGCCCGCCAGGCCTCGACGCCGGCGACCTCCTGCTCGTCAGTCGGACAGCCCGGCCTTGGCCGGCCGTAGAGCATCAGGAAGAGGACGCCTCCGCGGCGGAGGGAGGCCACCAGCCGCGCGAGCGAACCGCGGACGTCGCCGGTGTGGTGAAGCACCCCGAAGCTCCAGACAAGGTCGAAGGACGCGCCCACGGCCAGCGGGGCGAGGAGGTCCGCGGCGAGCGCCCCGCGGAAACCGGGGAGGCCCGTGCAGGCCGCCCGCGTCGCCAGGAGGGCGGGGAGCGAGCGGTCGACCGCGAGGACACGCGCCCCGAGCCGGCAGAGCGCCCAGGTGTGACGGCCGCATCCGCAGCCCGCGTCGAGCGCGTCGCGCCCCGCGAACCACTCCGGAGGCCGGCCGACCCACTCGGCCACGAGCCCGGGCAGCTCCTCGCGGAACTCCGGGCTCGCGAGCGACCACCGGTTCTGGGGGAGCCGCGACCACTGGTAGTCGAAGCTCGCGCGCGTCTGGAGGACGTCCAGATCGGTCATCGCGGCGTCGGCGGGGAGGTCAGCCGTGGCCGAGCTGCTTGTTCGGACCGGCGAAGCCGCCGCCGAGCTGCTGCGCGCCACCGAGCTGCTGCATGCCTCCGAGCTGGGCGCCTCCGAGCTGCTGGTGGCTCATGCCGCCCGCCACCTTGTCGAGGTCCTGGTCGACGAGCTCACCGCCAGGGAGAGGCGGCAGAACGAAATGGCGCGTGCCCGCCGTGTCCTCGACGAAGCGCACGCTCACGCCCTCCGAAAGCCGGATTCCGACCCCGGCGAGCGCCTCGTGCGGCGCGGAGAGGAGGCGGGCGCGAAACGCGGGGTCCGATGCCGCCTTCGATTCGATGGACGCGAGCGCTTCGGGGGAGATCACGTCACGAAGGCCCATTTCGTCCTCCTTGATTCCGGGTCGGGTCGGCTCGCAATTGAGACTCTATCAGGTTCGGAAGCGGAACCGCCCCACTCCCCCGGAAGGAGCCCGCCGGCCTCAGAATGGCCTGAGAGGGAACATGTCCATCCGCATTCTCGTGACCGGCGGGACCTTCGACAAGGAATACGACGAGTTGACGGGCCGCCTCTATTTCAAGGACACGCACATCCAGGAGATGCTGCGGCTCGGCCGCTGCCGCGTGCCGGTGGCCGTCGAGACGGTGATGATGAAGGACAGCCTCGAGATGATTCCCGGGGATCGCGAGACGATCGCCTGGCGCTGCCGGGAGGCCGCGGAAAGCTGGATCGTCGTCACGCACGGCACCGACACGATGGTCGAGACGGCGGCGATCCTCGCCGAGGCCGAGACGGGGAAGACGATCGTCCTGACGGGCGCCATGGTGCCGTGGGCGTTCGGCAGCTCCGACGGCCTCTTCAACCTCGGGAGCGCATTGTCGTTCGTCCAGGTCCTACCGCCGGGCGTCTACGTCGCCATGAACGGCCGCTGCTTTCCGTGGGACGACGTCCGGAAGGACCGCGAGCAAGGAGTCTTCGAGAGGATCGAACGGTAGGGCGTTCCGCCACAGGAGGGTTCGGCCGCAGAATGCAACCATGAGTAAGCCCATCACATCTCCATTCACGGGCCTCGGCCTCGACGCCCGGCTCGTGAGTGCGCTCGTGGCCCTGGGCTACGAAGAACCCACCCCCATCCAGAGCGCCGCGATCCCGCCGCTCATCGAAGGCCACGACGTCTTCGCACAGGCCGCCACCGGTACCGGGAAGACCGCCGCATTCGCGCTCCCGATCCTCAACGCAATGGCCGCTCCTTCCGAAAGGGGAGTCGCCCCTTCCGCCCTCGTCCTCGTGCCGACCCGGGAGCTCGCGATGCAGCTCGCGGAGGCCGTACACAAGTACGGCCGGGAGATGAACGTGAGGGTGCTTCCCGTATACGGGGGAGCCTCGATGGAGACGCAGCTCCGGGCTCTCAAGCGCGGAGTGGACGTCGTCGTCGCGACCCCAGGGCGCGCGCTCGATCACGTCAACCGGAAGTCGCTCGCGCTCGGAAGTCTCAAGACGCTCGTCCTCGACGAGGCCGACGAGATGCTCGACATGGGCTTCGCGGAGGATCTCGACGCGATCCTCGCGGCGACGCCGAAGACGCGCCAGACGGCGCTCTTCTCGGCGACGCTTCCGCCCCGTATCGCGACGCTCGCGGCCCGCCACCTTCGTGACCCGATCCGGATCGCGATCGAGAAGGAAAAGACCGCTCCGGGGAAGATGCCGAAGGTGCGGCAGACGGCGTACGTCGTCGCCCGCGGCCACAAGCGCGCGGCACTCGGCCGCATCCTCGACCTCGAAAGCCCGGCGGGAGCGCTCGTGTTCTGCCGGACGCGGATCGAGGTCGACGACCTGACCGAGAGCCTCAAGGGCCGCGGGATGCGGGTCGAGGCGATGCACGGCGGGATGTCGCAGGAGCAGCGCGACCGCGTCATGAAGAAGTTCCGCGCCGGGACGCTCGAGCTCCTCATCGCGACGGACGTGGCCGCGCGGGGCCTCGACATCGGGCATCTCTCGCACGTCGTGAACTATGACGTGCCGTCGTCGCCGGAGGTGTACGTCCACCGCATCGGCCGAACCGGGCGCGCCGGGCGGGAGGGCGTCGCCATCACTCTTGCGGAGCCCCGCGAGCACTGGCAGCTCAAGAACATCGAACGCCTCACGAAGCAGAAGATCGAGATCGCGAGCGTCCCGACCGTCGCGGACCTCCGCGCGAAGCGCCTCGAGCTGACGCGGGCGTCGCTCCGCGAGTCGATCCTCAAGGGAGGCCTCGACGACTATCGCGTCGTCGTGGAGTCGCTCGCCGAGGAGTTCGATCCGATGGACGTGGCCGCGGCAGCCGTGAAGCTGGCCGACCCGGCGGCCGAAGGCTCCGGCTCGGTCGGGGACGAGCACGAGATCCCGGCGATCGCCGCGGCACCGCCCGCGCGCGCGAAAGCGGGCCCGAAGTACCAGTCCGGGGGACGCGAACCCGGCAACTCCGCACGCATCTTCATCGGCGCCGGGCGCGCCGCGGGCGTCCGCCCGGGAGACCTCGTGGGCGCCATCTGCAACGAAGCCAAGGTCAGCCCGAAGGACGTCGGCTCGATCCAGATTGCCGATCGCTTTTCGCTCGTGGAGATCTCCGAGGCGCTCGTCGAACCGGTCATGAAGGCGCTCCGGGGCACGATGATCCGCGGCCAGAAGGTCGTCGTGAAGCGCGACCGCGTCGGGGGATAGTCGTCGGTGCCCGCGTATGATCGGTTTCGTGCTCGAAGGTTTGCCAGGATCTGAGATCTTTCGGAGAGGAATCGACGACTTGTCGGAGGGCGTCGAATCCGAAGCCGCGCTCCTCGTCTCGATCGGGGCGCCGCGTCTCCGTCGAATCGGCTTCAGGCTTCCAAGAACGATTCCGAAACCCGAGGATCGGCTCTATGCGTTTCTGGCTCGATCGAATCCGGACTCGGCTCACTCCAGGTACAACGCGCTGATCCGGCGCCTCGTCTCGTTCGAACGCGCGGCGGAATGCGGCGTCCGGTAGACGCGGAGCGCGTCCGGAAGCTCATGGCCGCCCTCGGGGCCGAGGCGCGGCACGAGGGGCGCATTTATCTCGTGGGAGGCGCGACCGCCGTGCTGGTCGGGTGGCGCTCCAGCACGATCGACGTCGACCTGAAGCTGGTGCCTGAGGATGACGACATCCTCCGGGCGATCCCGCGCCTCAAAGATGAGCTCGAGATCAATGTCGAGCTGGCTTCACCCGATGCCTTCATCCCCGAGGTGGGGGGATGGGAGACGAGGAGCCCCTTCGTCGCGCGAGAGGGCCGGATCTCGTTTCATCATTACGATCTCTACTCGCAGGCCCTGGCGAAGCTGGAGCGCAGCCACGAGAAAGACCTCGACGACGTCCGCGCGATGAGAGCCGCGGGCTTGATCGACTCGAAGAGTCTCCTCTCCTACTTCGATGAGATCGAGCCGAAGCTCTACCGCTTCCCGGCGATCGACGCGCCGTCGTTTCGACGCGCGGTCGAGGGCTTCGTCGCGGGAGAAGGATAGCGCTCTCGTCGCTGCATCTCTATCGCATGGAGCAGTTAGCCCGCGGCTTTCCCTGACGAGTCTGATTCATTTGCGGCATACCGAAGGGCCTCTTGCGCGGGTACCTTGACCGTGGAGGCTTCCGGTATGCCAACCGCTCTCAGGGAACGTCCCAAGCCCTTCCTTCTGCCCGAGTACTGCAAGGGCTGCGGACGCTGCATCGACTCGTGCGCGAAGCATTGCATCGAGCCCGGCTCCGAGATCGACCCCCTGACGGGCCTCGTGCCGGTGACCCTCAACCTCGACGCATGCAACGGGTGCGGGCTCTGCATGGAGGCGTGCCCAGAGCCGTACGGGCTCCGGCCGCAGGTGGAAGGCGCCGACTTCGAGCTTCAGGACCCGGAGAAGCTCTTTGGCGACAGGCCGGCGATACGTCCGCGGCCCGCGGCGATTCCCCCGGAAGCGATCTCGCTCCCGCCCGTCTCGCCGCTCGTCCTCAAGGGAAACTACGCCTCGGCGATCGGGGCGCTGCTCGCCGGGTGCCGGCACGTTTTCGGCTATCCGATCACGCCCTCCACCGAGGGCGCCGAGCTGATGGCGAGGCTCATGCCGAAGCTCGACGGTGTCTTCCTGCAGGCGGTGAGCGAAGTCGCGACCGTGAACATGATGTACGGCTGCGGGGGTGCGGGACTGCCCTGCATGACGTTCACGTCGTCGCCCGGCTTCAGCCTCATGCTCGAAGGGATCTCCTACATGATCGGCGCCGAGGTGCCTGGCGTCTTCGTGAACGTGATGCGCGGCGGCCCCGGCCTCGGCAACATCGCGCCCGAGCAGGCCGACGTGAAGCTCGTGTGCCGCGGCCTCGGCCACGGGAACACACACGCGATCGTGCTCGCCCCGTCGACTCCCCAGGAGATGCTCGACCTGACGCGCCTCGCCTTCGAGCTGACGTTTCGCTACCGGAATCCGGTCGTCGTCGTCGCGGACGGTTACCTCGGGCAGATGACCGGGAAGGTCGTGCTGCCGTCCACGATGGTCCGGCCCGGCCTCCCCGACTGGGCCGTCATCGGCGACGCCGCGCATCGCGGCAACCTCATTTCCTCGATTTATCTCGACGAAAAGGACCTCGAGGCGCACAACGAGCGCCTCAACGAGAAGTACCGGCTCATGGAATCCGAGCAGAGGGCGGATCTCTTCGCGTGCGGCGACGCGTCCACGCTCGTCATCGCGTTCGGCACGCCCGCGCGGATGGCGAAGGGGGCGGTGGAGGCGCTGCGCCGCGAGGGCCTTCCCGTGGGGCTCTTCCGGCCGCTCACGCTCTGGCCCTTCCCGATCGCGTCACTCCGGGCGTTCCTGCCTAACGTGAAGAAGATCCTCGTCGTCGAGGCGAGCAACGGGCAGCTCGAGGACGAGCTTCGCCTCGCCCTCTCGAAGGGCGGGCTGGCGGCGCCCGAGATCCAATCCGTTCGCCATTTTGGCGGCGTCCTTCCCCAGTCGAGCGAAATCGCCGCGGCTGTCCGGAACCATGCGGAGGTGGCGGCATGAGCGTCTTCTACGAGAAATTCGAACGCCACGCCGGCGGCGCCGGGTTGAAGGGCCATGCCACCCACTACTGCCCCGGCTGCGGCCACGGGCTCGTGCACAAATTCCTGGCCGAGGCCATCGAGGAGCTTGGGATCCAGGACCGGACCGTCGCGATTTCGCCGGTCGGCTGCTCGGTCTTCCTCTACTACTACTTCGACGTCGGCAATTCGCAGGCGGCGCACGGGCGCGCGCCCGCTGTCGCGCTCGGACACAAGTACGCGAACCCGAATGCCGTCGTCATCAGCTATCAGGGCGACGGCGACCTCGCCTCCATCGGGCTCGCGGAAATCGTCTCGGCCGCGCAGCTCGGAACGCCCTTGACCGTGATCTTCGTGAACAACGCGATCTACGGCATGACGGGCGGCCAGATGGCCCCGACGACGCTCATGGGCCAGAAGAGCGCCACGAGCCCGGAGGGCCGCACCGCGCTGATGGGCCAGCCGATGAAGATGGCGGAGCTCATCGCGGGTCTCGACGGCCCGGTGTACGTCGAAAGGGTCGCCCTCTTCGACGCGAAGCAGCGCATGAAGGCGAAGAAAGCCGTTCTCAAGGCCGTGAAGATCCAGGCCGAGAACCGCGGGCTCGCGTTCGTCGAGGTGCTCGCCGAGTGCCCGACGCACCTCGGGATGACGCCTGAGGCCACGGAGACCTGGGTGAAGGAGAAGATGGTTCCGGTCTTCCCGCTCGGCGTGAAGAAGGACACGGTTCCGGAGCCCTGGTTTCACCTCGAGAAGCCCCGCTTCGACGCCGACAGCCTCCTCGCGGCCGTCGGGGCCTCGGCCGAGCGCCCGCCGCGGTTCGCGACGGGATTTCCGAAGCACCTCGGCGGCACCGACATCGCCCTGAAGCTCGCGGGCGCGGGGGGCGACGGCGCGCAGACGGCCGCGATGCTTCTCACCCGCGCGGCCATCCACGAGGGGTACGACGCGACGCACATTCCGAGCTACGGGCCCGAGTCGCGTGGCGGCACGTCCTACGCCGACGTTCACGTGAGCGCGGACGAGGTGCTCTCGCCGGCCTCGCCGCATCCCTGGATCCTGGTGGCGTTCAATGCCCCGAGTCTCGCGAAGTTCGCACCGGACGTGCCGCCCGGCGGCACGATTCTCTACGACAGCTCCGTGGTGAAGAACCCACCGGCGTTCCCGGACGGCGTCCGCGTGTTCGGCGTGCCGTTCACGGAGATCGCGGTCGACCTCGGCAAGGCGATGGTGAAGAACATCGTCGCCCTCGGCGCGCTCCAGGCCGCGACGAACCTCTTTCCGGAGGAGACGTTCCGCACCGCTTTCCGCCTCGCCTTGAAGGACAAATGCGCTCTGATTCCCTTGAACGAAGAGGCCTTCTCGTGGGGCATGCGCTCCGTCCAGCCGCCCGCGAACTGAGCCAAGGAGAGACGCCATGAACCAGGATCTGATCCCGGTTTCGCTGACTCAAGCCGAGTACCGCATGCTCATGGGCCTACGGGACGTGCCCGAGTCGTCGCTGAAGACGCGGGTCAAGGCCCTCATCGAGGCTCTCCTGTCGATGGCGCGGGAGCCGCGCTGCCCCGAGCAGCAGTCCGACGGCGTGCCCTGCGTCAGCGTGCACGCGAACTGCGACCAGTGCGTCGAGGTCACGCGCATGCTCGACGGCCTCGAGGCGATGGAACTGCAGATCCGCGGCTTTCCGGGATGAGCGGAAGCGGTCCGGATGGCCGGACGTCTCTTCTCGAGCACGAGGTGTACGCGCTCCTCGCGGGCGCGGGATTCGACGTTCCGCGGCATGTCTTCTGGGAAGGAGCGCCGGAAGAGATTTCGGAGGAGATAAAAGATTTCTTAGAAGGGTTGGGAGCGGAGGAGGTCGTACTCAAGATCGCCTCGCCCGATCTCGCCCACAAGTCGGACGTCGGAGGGCTTTCATTTTCTAAGAACATGCCCCTTTCCGTCGCCGTTGCTGCGAGGAGGATGTGGGACGACGTCGGCCGCCGCGCGCCTGGCGCGCAGCGAACCGGGATCCTCGTCGTCGAGAAGCTCGTGCCGGCGACCGGCGCGCCGGCCGCCGAGGCGCTTCTCTCGTACCGGAACGACCCGGCATTCGGGCCGGTGCTCGTCTTCGGCCTCGGAGGACTTCTCACTGAGTGGTACGGCGAGATGGCGCCGGGCAATACGACTGTGATTCTGAGACCCGGAGAGGTGAAGCGGGGCCTCCAGGCCGCCGCGCAGGAGCAGGCGGCGCTTAGGATTTTCTTTGAAGGTAGTAGAGCCCACGCGCAGGCGCCCCTCGTGTTGGAGACGGTTGCCGGTCTGCTCGAAAACCTTTCTAAGAATCTTTCTCTTTCTTTCTCCCCCTCGAACTCTCTCGGCAATCTGACTCTCGAAGAGCTGGAGGTGAATCCTCTGCTCCTCTGCGAAGGCGGCCGGTGGGTGGCCGCCGACGGCAAGGCGCGCTTCTCAACCCGTCGCTTCGTCGAGTCATCGCGGCCTCTCGAGAAGATCGAGAAGCTCCTCGCCCCGAAGAGCGCGGTCGTGTTCGGAGCCTCCGCGAACGACATGAACCCGGGGCGCATCATTCTGCGAAACCTGAAGGCGTCCGAGACGATCGCTTACGGCGGCCTCCGCACCGTGCATCCGCGTGCCGAGACGATCGAGGGCGTGCCGTGCCTCCGGAAGGCCTCGGACCTCGAGGGCCCGGTCGACCTCGCGGTCGTCGCGATCCCGGCCGCCGGCGCACGCGACGCCGTCCGGGATCTCTGTGCGGGGGACCTCGCGCGCGCGATCATCCTGATCCCGGGCGGGTTCTCGGAAACAGGGGACCGCGTCCTCGAGGACGAGATGAAGCTGGCCCTCGCGGAATCGCGGAAACTGCCTTCCCGAGGCCCCGTTCTCGTGGGTGGAAACTGCCTCGGGGTCGTCTCGAAACACGCCTACAACACCTTCTTCCTCCCGCAGTACAAGCTCCCGTTCCACGATGCGCCGGGGGACCGCCTTGTCGCCGTGAGCCAGAGCGGCGCGTACCTCGTGTCTCTCACGAGCAATCTCGACGGTATCGTGTTCCCGCGCGCGTCGATTTCCTACGGCAACCAGATCGACCTAACGGCGGCCGACTTTCTCGAGTACTTCGAGATGGACCCATCCGTCCGGGTCTTCGCCTTCTACGTCGAGGGCTTCCTGCCGCTCGACGGCGCGCGCTTCGCGGCCATCGCGCGGCGGCTCACGGCCGCGGGCCGGCACGTGCTCGTCTACAAGGCGGGCCGCACGCCTCTCGGCGCGCGGGCGGCCGAGAGCCACACGGCGTCCCTCGCCGGCGACTGGGAGGTCGCCCGGGCGCTGCTCGAGGGCGCGGGTGCGGTCGTGGCGGTCACGCTCGACATGTTCGAGGACAACACGAAGATCTTCACGATGCTCGCGGACCGGCTTCCGTCGGGGCGGCGGCTCGCGGTCCTCTCGAACGCCGGCTTCGAATGCGGGGCCGTGCTCGACCGCCTGTACGCGCTCACGCCCGCGGCGCTCTCCCCCGGGACGAAAGCGCGCCTCGAGGCCTGCCTCCCCGCGATCGCGCACGCGGACAACCCCGTCGACGCGACGCCAATGGCCGACACGGCCGCGTTCGTCGCCGCGGCCGAGGCGCTGCTCGAGGACCCCGGAGTAGACGCGCTGATCGTCTCGCCGATTCCGGTTACTCCGGCGCTCGACGACCTCGCGCCCGATCTCTCGGGTTCGCACGGGGAGAACATCTACTCTCCGGGCTCGCTGGCGCAGGAGCTTCTGCGTCTCTTCCGCGCGACGGCCAAGCCGGTCGTCGTGAACGTGGATTCCGGCCGCCTCTACGATGACTTCGTCGGCGTGCTGCAACGCGGCGGGATCCCCGTCTACCGGAAGATCGACCGTGCTTCGCGCGCGCTCTCGGCGCTCTGCTCCTGAGCGCGCGCTTCAGGAGTTGTTCGGGTTGTCCGAGGTCCTGAGGTAGTAGTAGAGGCGCTTTCCGGGATCCTGGGGAAAGACGTTCACGCGCGACACGCGGTACGTGGTCTCCCCCTCGCCCTCGAAGTTGAAGCGCGTGTCGACTTCGGCGTTCCCCTCGGAGAGGAGAACGTTTCCCCAGCGTTCCGCGGTCTTCCCGTAGCGGCTCCTCGGATCGAAGGAGACGACGTCCGTCACGCGGACTGTCCGTTCGGCGCCGGCAGGTTCGCGGGCGCGACGACGGCCGGCGTCAGTTCGGCGCTCTTCTTGTCGACGCCGTCCTGCCGCGCGTGCTTGTGCGCGCGGGCCGCGCGGATGAAGTCCTTGAAGAGCGGGTGGGGCGCCGTGGGCTTGCTTTTGAACTCGGGGTGGAACTGGCAGCCGAGGAACCACGGGTGGTCCGAGAGCTCGACCATCTCGACGAACTTGCGGTCCGGCGACATGCCGCAGAACGTCATCCCCGCGTCCCGGAGCTGAGGCAGGTACTCCTGGTTGACCTCGTATCGGTGGCGGTGGCGCTCGGAGATCGTCGCTTCGCCGTAGGCGCGCCGCGCGAGCGTCCCCTCCCCGAGGTCGCACGGGTACCTGCCGAGCCGCATCGTGCCGCCCAGCGCATCGACGCCGATGAGATCGCGCAGCATGTAGATGACCTTATTGGGCGCGTTCGGTTCGAACTCCGTGGAATTGGCACCGGCGATGCCGCACACGTTCCGCGCGTATTCGATGACCGCGCACTGCATGCCGAGACAGATCCCGAAGAACGGGACCTTCGCCTCGCGCGCGAGGCGGATCGCCTTCAGCTTTCCCTCGATCCCACGTCGGCCGAAGCCGGGGCCGACGAGAATCGCGTCCGCGCGAGCGAGCGACTCGGGGAACCCGACGGACTCGAGCTCCTCGGAGTCCACGAACGTGATTTTCACCTTCACGTTGTTCGCGATGCCGCCATGATGGAGCGCCTCGTTCAGCGACTTGTAGCTGTCTCCAAGCTGGACGTACTTGCCGACGAACGCGATCGTGACCTCTTCCTGGGGGTTCTTGACGCGGTTCACGATCGAGTCCCACTTCGCGAGATCGCGGTCGTAGTGGGGAAGCGAGAGCTGGTCGAGGAGGATCTCGTCGAGCCCCTCGCGGGCGAACGCGAGCGGCACTTCGTAGATGGTCGAAACGTCGCGCGCCGTGATGACGGCCCGTTCGTCCACGTTGCAGAAGAGGGCGATCTTCTTCTTCATCTCCTCGGGGATCGAGCGATCCGCCCGGCAGAGGAGGATGTCCGGTTGGATTCCGATGGAGAGGAGCTCCTTGACAGAGTGCTGCGTCGGCTTCGTCTTCAGCTCGTCGGACGCCGCGATGTACGGCACGAGGGTGAGGTGGACGTTGATCGCGTTGCCGCGGCCGACGTCCTGCCGGAACTGGCGGATCGCCTCGAGGAACGGCAGCGACTCGATGTCGCCGACCGTGCCGCCGATCTCGACGAGGACGACGTCGTTGTCGCCTGCGACGCGGCGGATGCAGTCCTTGATCTCGTCCGTGATGTGGGGGATGACCTGGACCGTCTTGCCGAGAAAGTCGCCGCGCCGTTCCTTCTCGATGACGGTCTGATAGATCTTCCCGGTCGTGACGCTGCTCGACTTGCCCGTGATGGTGGACGTGAAGCGTTCGTAGTGGCCCAGGTCGAGATCGGTCTCGGCGCCGTCGTCGGTGACGTAGACCTCTCCGTGCTGGAACGGCGACATCGTCCCCGGATCCACGTTGAGATAGGGATCGAATTTTTGCAGCGTGACCCGGAATCCGCGCGCCTCGAGGAGCGCGCCCATCGAGGCAGCGGCGATCCCCTTGCCGAGGCCGGAAACCACACCACCCGTGATGAAAATATATTTGGTTCCCACGCTACACCTCCGTCGCGGCTGAAAGGGTTGTGGTTCGGCTCACGTAAGGTTGCTTTTCTTAGAAGGTGAAGAGAGCAGGGCGGCGGCGCTCTCTTCCTTTCTAAGCAAATTTTCAATTCTTTCGGCGTCCTCGATCGTATCCACGCCGATCGAATCCGACACCGCGTCCAGAACCGCCATCGCCATCCCGGCCGCGAGCGCGCGGAGCTGCTCGAGGCCCTCCGCCCGTTCGAGGGGATGCGGCGGGAGACTCGTCCACCTTCTCAAGGCTTCTTTCCGATAGCCGTAAAGCCCGAGGTGCTTGAGTGTCGCGAGGCCCGGCTCGGCCCGCCGGCGATAGGGGAGAGGCGACCTCGAGAAGTACAGGGCGCGCCCGTCGTCTCCGCGCACGACCTTGACGTTGTTGGGGTTCGCGATCTCGTTCGGGTCACGGATGGGCAGCGCGACAGTCGCGAGCGGAAAGTCGGGATGGTCGAGGAGGAATCCCGCCACCCGGTCGATGTTCTCGGGATCCATCATCGGCTCGTCGCCCTGCACGTTCAGGACGACGGTCACGTCGAGGTCCTTTACGGCGGCGAAGACCCGGTCGGTTCCCGAAGGCAGGGCGGGATCGGTCATCACGGCCCTTCCGCCCGCGGACTCGACGACCCGGGCGATCCGCTCGTCGTCCGTCGCGACGAGAACGAGCGAGACGCGCTTCGCCTTAAGGGCCCTCTCGAGGACTCTCACGACCATCGGAATCCCGGCGATCGGATGGAGAGGTTTTCCTGGAAAGCGCTCCGCCCCGTAGCGGGAGGGGATGACGGCGACCGAGGAGAGGGGAGTGTTGGTCGCCAGCCGGTGCACGTTCGATAATAACATCGGCGCCCGTCGGCGAGTCAACGACCGCCGGTTCGCGCCCCGGTGTCCCCCAAAAGGTCGTCGTCACCGGCCCGGACCCGCGGGTCGATGACGACTTCAAGAGGATGGGGAGAGAGGGATTCGGGGGAGCCCGCTATCCGGCCACGGGTTGGGCGCGGCTTTGCGTGTCTTCGCTGGATTCGTCTTCGTCCACGAGGCCCGGGAGGGAAAGCGCGGTTGTTTCGAGCGCGCCCTCCAGCTCGCGGATGCCCTCGCGGGCCGCGACGCAGTAGGAGTTGGACTCGTCGTACCCGGAGGCGGCGACGACCTTCTCGTACGTGAGGAGGGCCTTCGTCGGTTCCACGAGCGCGAAGTGATACGTGTGCGCCACCGTCATGCGGGCCTGCAGGTCGTAGGGGTTGAGGCGCAGGATCTTCGCGAGAAACACGAGCGCGTCGTTGTAGCGCTCCTCTTCGAGCGCGACTTCGGCGCGGTGGCGGTAGAGCGCGACCTCTTCCTCGAGAGTGAAGTCCTCACGCGACGTGGCGCTGAAGGGCGACCGAAAGGACCGGAAAAGCTTTTCGATCATTCGCTCTCCTGACCGTTCCCGAAAGTTGTGGGGGCCGATCCGTGACCCACGATATGTTGGGGAGAGCTTAAGACTGCGGAGCGCTAAAATCAAGAGAGATTCCAGAAAAAAGAAGGCTGAAAGGCGAATAACCCTTACTTCATTCGGTCATTGCTTCTACAACTTGACCAACAGCTGGTTTCGTTAGGCAGAACCTTCCCGCAGCCTAATTACATTCAAAGTCACTAAATTATTTATTATTAATTACTTACGACGATTTGCGGCGTACTCGGCGGCCAGTAGGAAGCCTTCTCGGGACGCTGTCTCGGGGAAGCGCGAGGCGATTTCGCGGGCTCGCTCGGCGTGCGTCTCGACCATTTCGCGGGCGCGCTCGAGGGCGGAGAGGCGGTGGACGATCTCGAGGATCTGCTCTGGCCTCACGGAGTCGAATCCCTCCTCGGCAACGACCGCCTCCACGAGCTTGCGCTCGGCGCGCGTGGCGTGCGGCAGACAGAGGATGAGAGGCAGCGTGAGCTTTCCCTCCTTGAGATCCGAGAGGACCGGCTTGCCGAGGTCGACTTCCTTCGCCGTGTAGTCGAGGACGTCGTCCTGGAGCTGGAAGGCGATCCCGAGGGACATTCCGTACTCCCAGAGCCGGGCGCCCCAGGTCTCGGCCGTCTCGTCGTACGCTTCCGACACGAGGAACGACGGGATCTTGCACGCGCCCGCGAACAGAAGGGCTGTCTTGCGGCGGACGATGTCGAGGTAGCCCTCGAGCGTGAGGTCGAGCAGTCCACGCCTCTCGGCACCGATGATCTCGCCTTCGGTCATGCGGAGCGTCACATCCGAAAGGAGGCGTAGGACGCGCAGATCGCCCTCTTCGAGGGCGATCTCCATCGATTTCATGTAAAGAAAATCGCCGAAGAGAACGGTCAGCTCGTTGCCCCAGCGGCGATTCACGCTTGGCCGGCCACGGCGCAGCTCGGCGTCGTCGATGATGTCGTCGTGGACGAGCGTCGCCGTGTGGATGAACTCGATCATCGCGGCGTAGTTCACGTCGCGCTCGCCGTCGTAGCCGAGGAGATGCGACCCCAGGAGGAGGAGCGCGGGCCGGATTCTCTTGCCCCCGCCCTCGACGAGATAGTCGCCGATGAGCGAGATCGTCGGAATCCCGGAGCGCGTCCGCTCCTGGAGGCGCGTCTCGACGAGCCGCAGCTTGCCTTCGATCGGCGCGAGAGCCGAAAGCAGACGCCGCCCGTTCTCCCGCTCTTCGGCGGGAAGGGTGGCGACGAGCAGGCGGTCTTTCAGTGAGGTCTGGAACATTTCGACGGGCTGCATCTTACAGCCCCCTCCGACCCGGATTACGCCCGTATGGGTGGGCAGGATGCTCTAGCCCCGGAAGTTCGTGAACTGGAGGGGGATGCCGAAGTCGGCGCCCCGAAGAAGAGCGATGACGGCCTGTAGATCGTCCCTCTTCTTGCCCGAGACCCGCAGCTGCTCGCCCTGGATCGCGACCTGCACCTTCAGCTTGCTGTCCTTGATCGCCTTGACGATCTCCCGGGCCTTCTCGGACTCGATGCCCTGGCGGATCGTGACCACCTGGCGCACGGTACCTTTCGTCGCGGGCTCGATCGTGCCGTAGTCGAGGGACTTCAGGGAGACGCCGCGCTTCACGAGCTTGGTCTGGAGAATGTCCGTCACGGCCTTCAGGCCGAATTCGTCGTTTGCCGTGAGAGTGAGCTCCTTGTCCTTGTGCTCGATCCCGGCGGCGCTGCTCTTCAGGTCGTAGCGCTGCGCGGTTTCCTTCTGAGCCTGCGCGACCGCGTTCCCGACTTCGGGAAGGTTGACCTCGGAAACAACGTCGAATGTGGGGTCTGCCATGGCTTCACTCCGAGAGGATCTTCGTGCCCGCGGGGGGCGCGAGGGCGAAGTCCGAGTCGGGGCGCTTCGGCCCGGACATCTTCTGCGTAAACGTGAACGCCGTGCGGTTGCCGGCGGCGTCCACGAGGATGAGCCTCTTCACGTCGCCGGTCGCGGCGACGAGGAGCATGAGCGACTTCGGGTCGCCGCCGGCGCGCGGGGTGAGCGTGAGCTCGACGAGGCCGGTGTCCGTCGGGGCGGCGCGTGCGGAATAGCGCGCGAGGAGCTCCTCGGTCGACTCGAGGAAAACGAGCGGCAGGCGCGCGCGCTCTTCAGGCCGGAGGGTCCTGAGGACGAGCTGCCGGTCGGCCGCCACGTACTGGCGGGCAAACTTCCCGTCGAACGTGAAGACCTTTCCCTCAGGGCCGTCGTAGTCGAACCGCACGCGGTCGGGCGCCTGGAGGATGAGCCGGCCGGTCTCGGGCGCGGTTTCCGCGAAACCCGCGGGCGCGTACGTCTGGACGAACGTGCAGTTGACCGAGGGAGAGGATGAGTATGCTTTTCGGATGCTCGCGAGAACGGCGTGCGCGTCGAGGGAGGCGGTCCCAACCGTACCCGGTGTCGCGGCCGGCTTCGCCGGCCGTGCTTCGAGGGTGAGAAAAACGAGGAGAAGACAGACGAGGGATTTCGCGGGCATATTCACCTTCTAAGAAGCTCTTCTCTTTCTTTCAATGCCTGAAGTGTCTCTTCCCCGTGAAGACCATCGTGATGCCCGCGGCGTCCGCCGCGGCGATGACGTCGGGATCCTTGACGGAGCCGCCGGGTTGGATGACCGCCGTGACGCCCGCGCCCGCGAGAACCTCGAGGCCGTCCGGGAACGGGAAGAATGCGTCGGAAGCCGCCACGGCGCCTCTCGCTCGCTCTCCGGCTTTCGCAATTGCATCCCGGCAGGCGTCCACACGGCTCGTGCGCCCTCCCCCGATGCCGTACGTCGCGGACTCGCCCGCGACGACGATGCCATTCGAGACGACGCCTCGGAGGACGAGGTTCGCGAAGCGCATCGCACGCGTCTCGGCGTCGGTCGGTGCGCGCTTCGTGACGACCTTCCACGCGCTTTCCTCGTCCGGCAGAAGGTCGCCTTCCTGTACGAGGAGGCCGCCGTCGATGCCGCGCGCCTCGAGGCGCGGGCGCGGCCCGTGCTCCGCCTCGACGGTCAGGACGCGGAGATTCGGTTTCTTCGCGAGGACGGGCTTTGCGTCGTCCGTCACGGCGTGGACGACGACGACCTCGAGGAATCGCGACGTGAGCGTGCCGGCGGCCTCCGCATCGAGCGTGCCCGTCCAGGCGACGACGCCGCCGAATCCCGCGATCGGGTCGGAGGCCCACGCGGCTTCGAACGCCTCGGCCATCGTGCGGCCCTTCGCGGCCCCCGCGGGGATTCGGTGCTTCACGATCGTGAGGGCGTTCGCTCCCACGATGCGTGACGTGTAGAGAGCGGCGTCGGCGTCGAGGAAGTTGTTATACGAGAGCTCCTTCCCCTGCACGAAGCGGTAACGTGAGAGGGCCGGCGCCGCCGCGGCCGCGTCGACATAGAGGGAGGCCTTCTGGTGCGGGTTTTCCCCGTAACGGAGACCGGCTCCGAGCGAAAAGGTCAGCGACAGGCGCTCCGGAAACGTCTCGCCCGGCCCCGAGGAGAACCAGCGGGCGATCGCGGCGTCGTACGCCGCCGTGTGCCGGAAGACCTTCGCGGCGAGGCGGCGGCGCGTCTCGTCCGAGAGGGTCCCACCCGTCCGCAGGAGCTCCTCGGCAATCGCGGGATAGTCGGCCGGGTCGCACACGACGCCGACGTGCGCATGGTTCTTGGCCGCGGCCCGGAGAAGCGACGGCCCGCCGACGTCGATCTTCTCGATGGCCTCGGCGAAGGTCACGCCGGCCCGCGCGACGGTCTCCTCGAACGGGTAGAGGTTCACGACGACGAGGTCGATGGGGGAGACCCCGTTCGCGGCCGCCTCGCCGAGGTCGCGGTCCAGGGAGCGGTCGAAGAGGATGCCCCCAAAGAGCTTCGGATGCAGCGTCTTCACCCGACCGCCGAACACCTCCGGGAAACCCGTGACGTCGGAAACGCTCGTGACCGAAAGATCGGACGCGGCGAGTTGCGCCGCCGTCCCTCCCGTCGAGACGAGGCCGAACCCAATCCCGGTCAGAACGTGCGCGAAATCCACGAGGCCGGTGCGATCCGAGACGGAGAGAAGCGCGATTCGGGTGTTACTCACGGATGGAGAGCGGTCCTTTGGATTCGGGGTGCTGGCGGACGATCGAGGCGTCGCCTCCCGCGGCGTTCCAGATCCAGGCGAAGAGGCGGGTCGAAAGCGTGACAGTCGCGTCGTAACGCTCACGCGCGGTGGTCGCGGGGAGCGGCGCCGCGGCCAGGGTTTCGGGCGCGGCGAAGGGTTCCGCCGGATAGCCGAGGAAGCGGGAGGCCTTCGAGGCGTTGCCTGGCGCGCCTCCCTGCGGAGGCAGCGCGAGGGCGAACTCGTGGACGATCCCGCCCATCTGATAGACGATTTCGTCGAAGGCCGTATGCCGGCGAATGGCCTCGGCGAGCGCACGCGCGCCGCGGGCCGCGGCCGCGCGATGGGCGTTCGCGTCGCGCGTGCCGTGTTCTGCGGCCGCCGCGTCGCTCACGCCCTGCATGAGCCGGCGGCTGTGCCGCGCGAGCTGACGCTTGAAGTCCGGGGGCGCGAACGAGGAGGCGTCGGCCGCCATTCGGGCCTCGTCCGCGACGCTCCAGCGCACGAGCTCCGCCGCGCGCGCGCCGGACGCGAAGAGAACGGCGGCGAGACAGGCGGCGGACGCGTGGCGTTTCACGGTTTCTCCTCTTCTAGAAGATCTTCAGGATGTTCAGCGAAAGGACGACGCCCGTCTGCCCGCGGTTGCGGCCGGAGACGGGCGTTCCGGCATCGAGCCGGATCAGCGTCGCCCACGGCCCGGCGAACTCGCCCGAGATTCCCGCGCCGCTGAAGTAGGCCCAGTCGAGGCCCGCGGCCCGGTCCCTCACGCGCGCATCCTCGTAGATCGCCTCGAGGCGGAAGGCGCTCCCGATGACATAACCGTACGCGACCTTCGACGTGACCGCTTCCTCGGCACGCAGGGCACCCGACCGGAAGCCGCGCAGCGACGTTCCGCCGAAGAAGCCGAAGGTGTACTTCGAGAAGCGATCCGTGTTGTCGGAGCCGACGTACCCGAGCGACGCGCGCACGCGCTGGAAGCGCGGCAGGTGGAAGTCTTTCTGAATCTCGGCGCCCCAGGTCGTGAAGACGTCCTTGCCCGGGTCGTAGTCCGGGTTACCCGCGAAGCCCCACGGATCCCACTGCGACCTCTTGTTCCACGCCCACCGGCCCGTAACCGCCCACCCGCGCCAGTCCCAGGCGAGCTGGCCCTCGAGGCGTGTGAGCCAGTGGTCCGATGGAATCGCGAACGCCGATGATGTTTCGACGTCGTCGACCGCGAAGTCCCGGTGCGACTCGGTGACCGTCCCCGTGAGCTTGATGTGGCGCGCGATCGGGACGCCCGCCTTGAACGCGGCCGCGAATGACCGGCTCTTCACCCGCTGCGCCTTGTCTTCCTCGCCGGAGACGAAGAGCGCGTCCGTGCCCCGAAGCGCGATGCCGAAGACGTCGACGCCGACGTCGACTGGCGAGCCGAAGAGCCTCGGCTGGCTCCACGAGGCCGCGAGCAGGACGCCGCCGAAGAGGACCTGGAACTGGTCATGGCGTTTGCTCGCGTCGAGGTCGATCCAGTAGACGCCGAGGAGGGGGAGCGGATAGTCGTATGCGCCATCGTAGAAAAGGCCGCCGAGCCCGAAGAGCTTGCCGTGTTTCGCGTCCTCCGTGACGCGGCGGCCGCCGTCCTTCGTCTTCTCGAGGTAACGAACACCCTTCTCGGTCTCACGCACCATCGTGTCCTTCGACGCGAAAGTCTCTTCGCGCGCCGCGCGGAAGGCGGGATCGTCGAGCCGGATGTCGGTGAGCACGCTTTCGCGCTCGATCACGGTCGTGCGCGAAAACGTTTTGAGGATCCACTGGCCCGTCGTGCGCGTCGGGAGGCGCAGCGGCGGCCCGCCGTCGGGTGCGGGCACATCCGTGAAGTCGGCCGTCTCGTCCACGGCCTGAATCTCGGCCGTGAGGTTCAGCTGCCGCGTCCGGACGCGGACGGCCGCGAACCCGTCTCGCGCGATCCACACGCGACCCGCGTACACGGGCTTGTCCGTCACGGCGACGCGCGGCTCGAAGTCGAGCGCCCAGCAGGGAATGCCCCGCACGGTCTCTTCGCCGACGAGCGCGTAGCGGTATGTGTCGTCGAGCGTGAGGGCGAGCGGCATGTCCGAGACCTTCTCGGGCTGCAGGAGCGGGAGCTCGGGGAGCTTTTTTCCCTTCCAGCGGACGCCGTTGAAGTACGCGTCGTGCCACGCCCAGTCGAAGCCCGAGCCCCTCTCGTAGAAGAACGGCCCGGCGAGCGTGAGGTCGATCGTGTTGCCGAGGTTCGCGAAGCGAAAGCGCATCGAGAGCGAGTTCGTCGCCGAGAGCGTCTTCCAGCGCGCATCGCGGGCCGCCCGCCACGCCTGGTGCTGCGCGAGAATCTCCTCCGCCGTGATCCCGCGCGCGGCGGCGACCCCGACCGCGGCCTTCGGGGCCTCGGCCGGGGCTTTCTCGCGCGCCGTGAGGCGCACGGCGAGGGGACCATTCGCGAGCGAGAGGGTGAGGCGTACGGGGACCGCGCCTGCAGGGATCTCGAGCTTCCTCGAGGCCCCCGTCGCGAGCTCGAAAATCTCCGCCAAGCCGTACGGCGTCGCATCCAGGGTGACCGTCACGGGCCCCGCCGGAGCGGGCGCGCCGCCCTTCGTGCCGGGAACGAGGACGACACCGCCCAGGTCGGCGCCCGAGACGACGCGGAATGCGTCGCGCGGCGTTCCGTCGGACGCCGCGACGGACACGGCGCGGGTGTCGGCGCCGAAGTCGCCCGCGACCATGCGCGCGAAGCGCTCGAGCGTCGCGTCTTCGGCGGCCGACCACGCGGGTGTCGCGACGACGAACGGAAGGTTCTCGGACGCGAACCGCGCGGAAGCAGCGATGAGCGCGCCGGGCGTGCGGACGGAGGCACCGAGATCGACGAGCCCCGGCTTGCCGAATGCGACGGCGTCGATCGCTTTTCGGACCTCAGACGCATCAACCTGTGCGATTTCGGTCACGCCGACCATGTCGAGATAGGCCGTGTTTTCTTCTGAAAGGAGGAGACGGTCGGCGGGTGCGATGAGCGGGCCCGAAGCGTCGGGTGCGGCCGCGAACGCAATCAGGGCGTGGGGAGCTGCGGCGCGCGCGCCCGCGGCCACCTTTCTAAGAAAATACGCCCGTGCCTTGGGGTCGCCGGAAACGGGCGTCGCGAAGTCGATGGATACGAGATCCGCCGTCCTTGCCTCTCTCAGAATCTCTCCGATCCCCGGCCAGAGGTCGTCCACGTTTGCCGCTTCGGCGGCTCGTACATCGGCCGGCACGGCCACATTGGGCAGCGCGAGCGCGAGCCCCCAGCGCCAGCCGGCGGTGTGGGCGTGCTCCGCGAGCTCGCGGACGCCGGCGATCGCCGCCGGCCTGTCCACGCCCCGCGCGTCGGGGTCGAGTCGCAGCAAGAGGCCCGGAGCGTTCGGCGAATGGGCGGCGATCGGCAGGCCCGAGATGCGGGCGATCCTCGGGTCGCCGGGCGAGACCGCGAGCCACGGCGCCGCGTATGGGCGGGGCGTCACCCCCGCCGCGGCGTGAGAGAGGAGCGCCCCGAGGAGAGCGGCAAGAGCCCGGTGCTGCGTCACTTACTTCCGGAAGGCCTTCGACGGAGCCCTGGGCTCCGGTGCGGGGAGCGCCACGGGAGCCGGTCCGGCTGGCACGACGACGTCGCCCGTCGGAAGACCGAGGTTCGCCCGGATCTTCTTCTCGATCTCGGCGGCGATGTCGGGGTTGTCGCGGAAGAACTGCTTGGAGTTTTCGCGGCCCTGCCCAAGGCGGATATCGCCGTAGCTGAACCAGGCGCCGGACTTCTCGACGATCTTCATCTCGATCCCGATGTCGATGAGCTCGCCCGTCTTCGAGATGCCCTCGCCGTACGCGATGTCGAACTCGGCGAACCGGAAGGGGGGAGCGACCTTGTTCTTGACGATCTTGACCTTCGTGCGGCTTCCGACGACGACCTCGCCGTCCTTGATGGCATTGATGCGCCGGATGTCGATACGGACCGACGAATAGAACTTCAAGGCCCGGCCGCCCGTCGTCGTCTCTGGGTTCCCGAACATGACGCCGATCTTTTCGCGGATCTGGTTGATGAAGATGAGGGTCGTGTTCGATTTCGAGACGACCGCCGTGAGTTTGCGCATGGCCTGCGACATGAGGCGCGCCTGCAGGCCCACCACGGCGTCGCCCATCTCGCCTTCGAGCTCGGCCTTCGGAACGAGCGCCGCGACGGAGTCGATGACGACGACGTCGATCGCGGCCGACCGCACGAGCGCCTCGGCGATCTCGAGCGCCTGTTCGCCCGAGTCGGGCTGGGACACCATGAGGTTGTCGACGTCGACGCCGAGCTTCTTGGCGTAGTCGGGGTCCATCGCGTGCTCGGCGTCGATGAAGGCGGCGAGCCCGCCACGCTTCTGCGCCTCGGCGATGACGTGGAGGGTCAGGGTCGTCTTGCCCGAAGACTCCGGCCCGAAGACTTCGATGACACGGCCGCGCGGGATGCCGCCGATTCCCAAGGCGGCGTCCACGCCGATCGAGCCCGTCGAGATGCACTGGATGACGGTGTGTGGCTTGTCACCGAGACGGACGAGAGCGCCTTTGCCGAACTGCCGGTCGATCTGCTGGAGCGCTTGCTCGAGTGCTTTCTGCTTTTCCTTGTTCACTTCGACCATTTGGTCTCCTTCAAGAAGAGAGGCGGATTATAGGAAGAGAAAGAGGAGGATTTTGATTTGGATTCGGATTTCGGATTCGGATTTCTTAGAAGGGTGAATGAGGCTGAGGCGCTCGAAGGACGTCGAGGCGCCACACTCTGCACCGGCGCCACTCGACCTTCTAAGAAAATCTTCTCTGGGGGCGAAACGGCCTACGATGGCGTCGCCGAGCGGAAGGAACGTGTGAAAGTTAGGTCCGATATCTCCGAAACGCAAGGAATTCTTCGCCCGTGGCCCGAGGTTTTCGCGGCCTCGCGCGTGACGACCCTCGTCGCGACGTGGTTCGGGACCGGGCTCCTTCCGAAGGCTCCGGGCACATGGGGCAGTCTGGCCGCGATCCCGGCCGCCCATCTCGTCGCGACGATCTGGGGAGTCTCGGGCCTCATCGGCTTCGCGCTCGCGGTCACGTTTGTTGGCGTGCACGCGGCGGGCGAGACGGCGCGCCTCCGCGGCATCGGCGATCCGCCGGAAGTCGTCGTGGACGAGGTGGCGGGGCAGTCCATCGCGCTTCTGCCGGTCTACGCGCTCGTGCCGCCCGAGGCCACGCTCTTCCGGATCGGCGCCGTGCTCCTTGCGTTCGCCCTCTTTCGCGTTCTCGACGTCTGGAAGCCCGGCCCAATAGGCGCGCTCGAGCGATTGCCGCGAGGCTGGGGTGTGATGATGGACGACGTTCTCGGCGGTGCCGTTGCGGGAGCTTGCGTCGGCGCCGCGCTTCTCCTCTGGCGATGATCGAGAGCGCCCTCTCCGGCTTGCGCGCGGTCGTCCGCGAGAACGTCCCGCTTTCCGGCCGGACGACGCTCCGAATTGGCGGACCGGCCCGGTATTTCGTGGAAGTCCACGACGCGGAGGCGCTAGCGGCTCTCCTCCGCGCGGGCCGCGCCGCAGGGCTGCCTGTTCTCGCGCTCGGGAAGGGATCGAACCTCCTCGTTCCCGACGCGGGATTCCCAGGAGTCGTTTTCGCCCTCGCGGGCGACTTCTTGAGGACGCGGATCGAACCGCCGGAGGTCATGGCGGGAGGCGGGGTCTCGCTCATGTCGCTTGCCTCCCGGACGCAGAGGGCGGGCCTCTCCGGTCTCGAGAACCTGTCCGGCATTCCGTCCTCGCTCGGCGGGGCCGTGCGCATCAACGCCGGGGCCTACGGGTCGGAGCTGTTCGACGTCCTCGTGTCGGTCGACCTCGTCTCGGGCGGTGGAGAGCAACGCACGGATTCCGCTTCGGCGATCGCGCACGGCTACCGGTGGACGGCGCTCTCGGACTGCGACGACGTCGTGACCGGGGCGCGCCTCCGCCTCACGCCGAACCCCCCCGACGAGATCGCATCGCGGATGGCGGAGGTCACCGCGAAGAGAAAAGTCGCCCTGCCGAAGCAGCCGAATGCCGGTTCGATTTTCAAGAACCCGCCGGGCCTCTTCGCAGGGAAGCTGCTCGAGGAGTGCGGTTTGAAGAGTCGCCGCATCGGAGGCGCCCAGATCTCGCCCGTCCACGCGAACGTAATCGTCAACGTCGGCGGCGCGACGGCGGCGGACGTCACGTCGCTCATGGAAGAGATGAAAAGGGCCGTGAAAGACAGGTTCGGGATCGAATTGGCAGCCGAAATCCGACTTCTCGGATAACGTATCGCTCGCGCTTCTGGAGGCCGCCCCATGAGAAGACGTTCCGCACTCCTTTTTCTCCTGCTCGCGGCCGCTGCGCTCGCCGGGGCCTGTGGAAAGAAGGAGCTCCCCGACCTCGCGATCGGAGTGATCGCCGAGCTCACCGGCGACATTCCCGCCGTCGGCGCCTCGTGCAAGAACGCCGCCGAGATGGCCGTCGGGGAGATCAACGAAGCCGGCGGCGTGAAGGTCGCCGGGAAGGCGTATCGGCTCCGTCTCGTCGTGGAGGACAGCAAGGGAAACGCGGCGGAGGCCGGGGAGGCCTTGAAGCGCCTCGCCTCGGAAGACAAGGTGTTCGCGATCGTGGGTCCGAACGCGAGCACGGGTGCGATTCCCGCCGCCGAGGCGGCGGAGTCAACGAAGATCCCCATGATCACTCCCTGGTCCACGAACCCGCTGACGACGGCGGGGAAGAAATGGGTCTTTCGCGCCTGCTTCACCGACGCGTTCGAAGGGCACGTCCTCGCGCGGTTCGCGACGGGATACCTTCACGCGGCGAAGGCGGCCGTTCTCTACGACCCGGACTCTCAGGCGCCGAAGAGCCAAGCGGAGCTCTTCCGGAAGGACTTCGAGGAGGCGGGAGGAAAAGTCGTCGCCTTCGAGACGTACAAGACCGGCGACAAGGATTTCGCAGCCCCGCTCGGCCGGATCGCGGCCGCCGCTCCCGACATCATCTTCCTGCCGAGCTATTACAACGAGGTCCCTCTGCAGATGAAGCAGGCGCGCAAGATGGGGATCAAGGTGCCTTTCCTCGGCAGCGACAACTGGAGCAGCCCGGAGCTGGTCAAGCTGGTAGGCGGGGATGCCGAGGGAGCGACGTTCTGCAACCACTACGCGCCGGAAGTGCGCGTGGACGCTGTCGCGCACTTCGTCACGCCGTACAAGAACAAATACGGGCAGACGCCCGACGACGTGGCTGCCCTCACATACGACTCGTTCAAGCTCCTCGCGAAGGCCCTCGCGGGCGCTTCGGGGCTGAATCGCGAGGCGATTCGGGAGGCCCTGTCGAAGATCCGTGAGTTCGAAGGCGTTACCGGCAAGATGACGTTCAAGGAAGGTTCGGGCGACCCGGTCAAGAGCGCCGTGATGATGAGGGTCGAAGGCGGCAAGCCGGTCTTCGTGACCACCATCGACCCCTGACCTTTTCGAAAGCCCCGCCTCGCAATCGCCGGAGCCGCGGCGCCCGTACAATCTCGGGAATGTCGAGCACCGCCGGAGTCTGCGCGCTCATCCTCGCCGGCGGGAGCGGCACAAGGCTGTGGCCCCGCTCGACGGACGAAAGGCCGAAGCCTTTCCTTGCGCTGTCGGGCGGAGAGTCGCTCCTTCGGGAGACCTGGCGGCGCGCCGCCGGCCTCGCCGGGAAGGACAACGTCTTCGTCTCGGGCCGCGCGTCGCACGAGGCGCTCCTCGTCGCAGAGCTCCCGGAAGTCCCGCGCGAGCGCCTTGTCCTCGAGCCCACGCGCCGCAACACTGCCCCCGCGATCGCCCTCTCGGCGCTGGCGGCCTCAGAGGACGCGCCCGACGTCGTTCTCGCCGTGCTGCCGTCTGACCAGGCGGTGCGCGATGAACCGGCGTTCCTCTCCGCTCTCCGCGCGGCCGTCTCGGCGGCGCGGACGCGCGAGGCGTTCGTCACACTCGGGATTCCTCCGACGCGGCCCGAGGCGGGCTTCGGATATATGGAAGTTGAAGAGCACAAGGAAGGGGAAAGCGATTTTTCTTTGAATGGGAAGAGTAGGAGCGAGGCCTCGCTCCTGCGGGTGGTGCGGTTCGTCGAGAAGCCCAGCCAGACTCGCGCGGAGGAGTTTCTTGCGTCGGGGCGCTTCCTCTGGAACGCCGGCATCTTCGTATTCCGGACGTCCTGGCTCTTCGAAGAGATGGAGAGGGTCTGTCCGGATATCCTGAAGGTCGCCCGCCGCGCGCATGCAGCGAGAAAAGCGGCGGATTCTTCCTCCTTCAAAGAAATCTTCTCCTCCTCCCCGTCCGTCTCCATCGATGTCGCCGTGATGGAGAAAGCACGAACCGTGCTCACAGTTCCGTGTGCCTGCGGCTGGAGCGACCTGGGTTCGTGGGAAGCCGTGTTCGAGTTCCGGGGCGGATCGTCCGCGCGGAACGTTCTCGAGGGCCCGGCCGATTCGGTGGACGGCTCGGGCAACCTCGTGCTGGCGGAGGCGAGGCCGGTGCGCGTCGTCGGCCTCTCGGACATCGTGGTCGTGGAATCTCCAGGCGGCCTCCTCGTCATGCGCCGGGGCGCGTCGGACGCGCTTCGCCGGAGCGTGGAAAAAGGGCTCAGGGGATGACCGTGGCGGCGCCTGTTCTCGCGTCTCTCTCCCGGCTCGTCGCGACCGTGCGGACCGCCTACCGCGGACCGGCGGCCGCCGTCGAGGACGCGGTCGTGTGCCTTCTCGCGCGCGGCCACCTCCTCATCGAGGACGTGCCGGGCGTGGGCAAGACGACGCTCGCCTCCGCGCTCGGCAAGGCGATCGGCGTCGGCATGCATCGCATCCAGTTCACGCCGGATACGCTTCCATCCGACATCCTCGGCCTCACGGTCTTCAACGTGCGGACGCAGGAGTTCGAGTTTCACCCGGGCCCCGTGTTCACGCCCGTGCTCCTCGCCGACGAGATCAACCGGGCGACACCGAAGACGCAGGCGGCGCTCCTGCAGGCGATGAACGAACGCGCCGTCTCCTCCGACGGTGTCACCCGGCCGCTGCCCGAGCCGTTCCTCGTCCTCGCGACGCAGAACCCTGTGGAGTATCTCGGGACCTACCCGCTTCCCGAGTCGCAGCTCGACCGCTTCCTCATGCGCATCTCACTGGGCTATCCGTCGTTGGAGGAGGAGCGCCGGCTTCTCGTGTCGGGCGGTGCCGACCGCATCCTCGCGACGCTCGCGCCCGCGCTCTCGCTCGAGGAGCTGGGGGCGGCCCAGGCCGCCACCGAGCGCGTCACCGTGGCCGACAAGCTCATGGATTACGTGCTCGCGATTGTCGGTCGCACGCGGAGCGGCAAGGACCTCCTTCTCGGCGTCTCGCCACGGGGCGCGCAGGGGTTTTTCCGCGCGGTGCAGGCTCGCGCGCTCGTCTCGGGCCGGCCCTATGCGACTCCAGACGACGTCAAGCGCGTCGCCGTCCCGACGCTCGCCCACCGCGTCCTCGCGTCGCAGCCGGGTGCCTGGGACGGCGGAGGAAGCGGCCAGCGCGAGCGCGACGCGATCCAGCGCATCCTCGACGAGACGCCGGTTCCCCTCTGAAACCGTGGCTTTCGGCGCGCGCCTCCAGAAGCTCCTGCATCCCGGAATCCTGGTCCGGGTCACGAACGTCGGACTCGGCTTCATCCTGATGACGCTCGTCGTCGCCGTCGCCGCGACGAACACGGGAAACAACGGCCTCTACGTCCTCGTCTCGCTTTTCCTTGGCGCGCTCGTCGTCTCGGGAATCGTCTCGCGCCGGAACGTGGAGAACGTCGCGCTAGAGCTGGACGGCCCCGCGGAGATCTTCGCCGGCGTCCCGGTGCGGTTCACGCTCCGGCTGACGAATCGGGGGCGGCTGCCGCGCCGCGCCCTTCTCGTGAAAATCTCGAGCGCGGCCGCCCCGATCCTCTTCGGGCGCCTGGATCCGGGACGGCCCGCCGAACGTGGCGTCGACCTGGTCTTCCCGAGACGCGGCCGCCGGTCCATCGAGTCGCTCCTCCTTTACAGCGGCTATCCGATCGGGCTCTTCCGAAAGGGACGGGTGCACCCGCTCGAGGACGAGCGCCTCGTCTATCCGGCCCCGGCGAACGTGTCTACCATTCCCCCCGACCCCCGGGAAGCCGAGGGCGGCGACCCGCGCGACCGGCGCCGCGGGCGAGGCGCCGAGATCCGCAACCTCCGCGAGGCGGGCTTCGGCGACGATCCGCGCGACGTCCATTGGCCGCAGACGGCGCGCCAGGGCAAATTCATCGTGAAGGAGCGTGCCTCCGAGGAAGGCCGGGACGCGCTCGTGGCTCTGGAAACGCATCGCCCGGCGGGCGCCGGCGCCGCCTGGGGCGACGCCTTCGAGAGGTCGGTGTCCGAGGCCGCGGGTCTCGCCCTGCTGCTCCTCACCCGCGGCAGCCGGGTGGGACTGCTGCTCGGAGGCTCCCTCGTGCCGCCGGGCTCGGGCCCGGCCCATCGCCGCGGCCTTTTGCGCGCGCTCGCGCTCGTCGAGCCGTCGACGGAGTCCGGGCGGCCGCCCGCCGTACCCGGTTCGGTCGCCGTCTACCGGGCGGGCCGCGGTCCGGAGCGCGCCGCATGAGCGGAGGTCCCGGCGCAGCCGCCGAAATCCCGTTCCTCCGGGAACGGCTTCTGGCGCTCGGAAGCCTCGCGCTTCTCGCCCCGGTTCCGCTCTTTTTCACGAACGCCCTCGAGTTCGCGGTTCTCCTCGTCTACCTCGTTGTTCTTGCGCTCTTTCTGGCACGCGTGCGCCTCGGAAGTGTGCCGCGCCTCGGGAATCGCGTGCTGAATCTCGCCGGGTTTCTCTACCTTCCGGTCATCTACCTCGACGTGCGCTTCGGGAGTCAGACGCTCCTGAAGGCGATGCTCCACCTTCTCCTCTTCACGACGCTCTTCAAGCTCGCGGCGATTCGCAAGGAGCGCGACCTCTCGCTCGCGCTGATCCTGTCGGGCCTTCTCTTCGTCACGTCGGTCTCGACTTCGTTCCATTGGGCGATCCTCCTTTATGTGCTGCTCGTGGCCTTCGTCGGCTGGAGAGTGCTCGTGAAGTGGGCCCTCTGGCGCGACCTCTCCGGGGCCCCCGAGGAATGGAGCCGCGACCGCACGGCGCGCGCTCTTCCCGGTCGCGGCCCGCTCGTCACATCGGTGATGTCCACGGTCCTCGTCGCCATTCCGCTCTTTCTGTTCCTTCCGCGCCTCAAGGCGCCCTACGTGAAGGGCGCCGAAGCGGGGCGCGAAATCACAACGGGTTTCTCGGAGAACGTTGATCCGGACCTGTTCGGCGCACTCAAGCAGAGCGACCGCGTCTTCCTCCGGATCACGAGCGAGGAGGCTCTCGACGAGAGCGGGGCGGCGCTGAGGCTCCGGACGCTCGCCCTCTCGCGGTGGGAGAACGGGGTGTGGAAGAGGCCGCCGGAACATTCCGCCGCCTCCGTCCGCTCCGGCTTCCAGGCGCTCGTCCCACTCGCTCCCCGCGGCCGCGGCGCCGGAGGAGGTACGGCGATGACGGTCGACCTCACCCCGATCCAGACGCCCTACCTGCCCTATCCGCTCGTCGGCAACGCGCTGCGTCTCTCCGAGGCCCCGTTTCGCAGCCGGGCGTATGTCGAGCGCGATGCGGCCCGTAACCTCCGCCTGTCCTTCGAACCGGACCGCACGATCCAGTACACCGTGACCTACGGGAGGCACCCGATCGCGGACCTCGAGCCGGGCGACGTGGTCGAAGCCCGAACGCCGCCCGGCTCGGAGGCGCTGCGCGCTTTCGCACTCTCTCGACTCGACGGGATCGATCCCTCGAAAAATCCTGAGGCCGCCGCGCGCGCTCTCGAGTCGGTGCTCAAGGGCTGGACATACGAGCTGGATCTGCAGCCGCGCGGCCCGAACGCCGTCGAGGACTTCGTCCTCCACCGCCACAAGGGCCACTGCCAGACGTTTGCGACGGCGATGGCGCTGCTCCTCCGGGAGGTGGGCGTCCCCACGCGCTTCGTGACCGGATTTCTCGGCGGGGAGCTCGGCGCGTTCGGAAGGTACGTGCTCGTCCGCAGCCAGAACGTCCACGCCTGGGTCGAAGTCTGGTGCGGTGACGCGCGGGGATGGGTCACGTTCGACCCGACGCCTTCGGCCGGGCAGCCGGGGCTCGAGCGCGTGCCGCTCGCTCAACGTCTTCGCCAGGTGACCGACGGGCTCGAGTTCTTCTACGACCGCTTCGTCCTTTCCTTCGGGCAAGGCGATCAGGCCGAGATCCTTCGAATGTTGCGGGAGGCGGCGGGCGGTGCCATTTCCGCCGTGCTCCGCGCCGGCGCGGGAGTGAGCCCCTTCCTCGGCCGCCTGTCGGCGGCCGCGCTCGTGGCGTCCGCTCTCCTTCTTGCGTCTCTGATGTTTCTCGGGCGCCGCGTGCTCCGCGTTTCCTGGAAAACGCGCGGTCTCGCGCCCGCGTCCGCAGCCTACCGCCGCCTCCAGAATGCGCTCCACCGGCTCGGCGCGCCGCTCCGCCCCTCGTCCGTTCCCGCCGAGACCCTCGCCGCTGCCGCGGCGCTCGGCCCGGGCGCGGAGCGGCCCGCCGAAGCGATCGTGCGCGCCTACGTCCGGGAGTCCTTCGGAGGGTTCGCGCCCGCGCCGGGGGAGGAAGGCCGGTTGCGGGGCCTGCTCGACGAGTTTCGCGAGGCGGCCAGACGGTCGCAAGTGCGATAGCGGTTACGCGGAAGGGGGTTTCGGGAGGCCGAATTTCTCGATACGATAGCGGATCTGGTCGCGATTGAGGCCGAGGAGCCGCCCGGCCTGCGTCTGGTTGCCCGCGCTTCGCTTCAGAGCCTGAACCACGAGCGATCGTTCGAGCTGTTCGACGTCGAGGCCGCCCGGAGGAAGCTGGAAGCTCGGGGAGAGCGCGGCCAGAGGCGTCAGGAGGACGTCGCTCCGCTCAAGAATCTCGCCCTCCGAAAGCAGGACGGCCCGCTCCAGGACGTTCCGGAGCTCCCGGATGTTGCCCGGCCACGGATAGGCGTCGAGCGCATCGCGCGCGTCCGGCGCGAGACCGCGCACGTTCTTCTTGAACTCGCGGTTGAAGCCGTCGACGAAATGATTCGCGAGGAGCGGCACGTCGCCCTTCCGCTCGCGCAGCGGCGGCAACGGAACGGGGAGAACGCGGAGGCGATAGTAGAGATCCTCGCGAAATCGTCCCTCGCGAACCCCGTCTTCGAGATTGCGATTCGTCGCCGCGATGACGCGCACGTCGACGCGCACGTCTGCCGAGCCCCCGACGCGCCGGAAAGCCTTCTCCTCCAGGAAGCGGAGGAGCTTGGCCTGCAATGCGGGCGCCATCTCGCCGATCTCGTCGAGGAAGGCGGTGCCTGCGTCGGCCTGCTCGAGAAGGCCCTTCTTCTGCCCCTTGGCATCGGTAAAGGCGCCCCTTTCGTGGCCGAAGAGCTCGCTCTCGAGAAGCGTGTCGGGAATCGCCGAGCAGGTGATGTTCAGGAAGGGACCGGTGCGGCGCTCGCTCGCGAAGTGAATCGCCTTGGCCGCGAGGTCCTTGCCCGTGCCGCTCTCACCGGTCAGGAGAACGGTCGAGGACGGACTTGCCGCGACCTTTCGGAGAAGCGCCTTCACCTCGAGCATCAACGGGGATTCGCCCACGATGCGGTCGAAGCCGTAGGGCGCGGACTCGCGGGCGCGCAGCGTGCGCACCTCACGGCGAAGTTGGGTCGTCTCGAGCGCCTTCTCGACGAGAGCGAGCATCTCGTCGAGGTCGAACGGCTTGTTCACGTAGTGAAAGGCGCCTCGCTTGATGGCGTCGATGGCACTCGAGACGCTCGCGTAAGCGGTCATCAGGATGACGACGGCTTCCGGATTGCGCTCCTTGATTTTCGGGATCAGCGTGACGCCGTCGGTATCAGGCAGGCGGAAGTCGAGGATGACGAGATCGACGTCCTCCCCGCAGCGCTCCAGGGCTTCGGCGCCGTCCTCGGCCTCCAGGACCCGGTATCCGGCGGCCTGCAAGCGCTCCTTCAGCGACCAGCGGATCAGCTTCTCGTCGTCGACGATGAGGATCCGCGGCGATGCCATGGCCGGAATTCTAGACGGGCGAGGGTGGCGCGGCTCCCGCCGGAGGAAGCGTGGAGCCCACGAGGCTGATCATGCGGTCGAAATCGAACGGTTTCGTGATGAAGTGCGCCGCGCCGAGGGAGGTCGCCCGCTCGGCCGTGCCGGGCGAATCGTAAGCCGTCATGACGATGACCGGACATGCCGGGCGCGAACCCTTGACGCGCTCGAGGACACCGAGGCCGTCCAGCTCGGGCAGCGAGAGATCGAGCAGCATCAGGTCAACGGGGTTCCCCGCGAAGACGGCGACGGCCTCGAGTCCGGTCTCGGCCTCGAGGACCGTGTACCCCGCGGCGAGGAGACGCTCGCGCAGGGACCAACGGATGAGGCTTTCGTCGTCGACGACGAGGACGACCGGTTTGAGAGAGCTCGCCCCGGCGTTCACGGGTATCCTCCGCGGAGGTGGAAGAGCGGGGCGCGGGAGGCCGGCCTCCGGGCGAGGAGCTGGCGGACATCGTGTACGCCCTCGACCAGTCCGCGATCGTCGCCCGCACGGACCAGCGCGGAATCATCGACTACGTCAACGAGAAGTTCTGCGAAATCTCGAAGTACTCCCGCGACGAGCTGCTCGGGCAGGACCACCGCATCATCAACTCGGGGTACCACTCCAGGGCGTTCATCGCGGAGCTCTGGCGCACGATCGCGGGCGGCCGCGTGTGGCGGGGCGAGATGCGCAACCGCGCCAAGGACGGGAGCATCTACTGGGTCGACACGACGATCGTTCCCTTCCCGGACGCGGATGGGAAGCCCCACCGATACCTCGCGATTCGCGCGGACATCACGGCCCGGAAACGCGCCGAGGATGAGCTGAGGCGCGCGGCGGCCATCATCGAGAGCTCGGACGACGCGATCATCGGGAAGACGCTCGACGGCACGATCACGACGTGGAGCGCCGGAGCGGCGAGGATCTACGGCTGGACGCGCGAGGAGATCCTGGGCGAGCCTGTCACGCGCATCCTGGCGGCGGACCGGACGGACGAGTTCCGGGGCCTGCTCGAGAGGATCGGGCGCGGCGAACGCGTGGTTCACTTCGAGACGCGCCGGCTCCGGCGCGATGGGACCGAGTTCGACGTCTCGCTCACGCTGTCGGCCGTGAGGGACGACTCCGGGAAGATCGTCGGCGCCTCGGCCGTCGAGCGCGACGTGTCCGAACAGCGCCGCGTCGAGGCCGAGCTCCGGGAGCAGGCGGCACTCGCGCGCCTCGGCGAGATGGCGGCCATCGTCGCCCACGAGGTCAAGAATCCCCTCGCCGGAATCGGCGGCGCCCTGCAGATCATTCGGGATCGCATGCCTGCCGAGAGCTCCGATCGGCAGATCATCGCGGAAATCCTCGCGAGGCTGGACGGCCTGAACACGCTCGTACGCGACCTTCTCGTGTTCTCTCACCCGCGTGCGCCCCAGCTGGCGCCGATGCTCATCCTGCCTCTTCTGGAGGAAGTCGCGGCCGAGATTCGCCGCGATCCCGGTTTGCGCGGTCTCCGGATCGAGATCGAGGGAGACAGCCGCCCGATCCGGGGCGACGTGGCTCTCCTCCGAAGCGTCTTCTTCAACCTCGCGATGAACGGGGCGCAGGCCGCGGGGCGGAAGGGCACGGTGCGTGTCGTCGTGGCCTCTCGCGAGGGGATCTGCGAGGTTCGGGTCATCGACACGGGGCCGGGCATCCGGGAGGAAATTCGAGGCAAGATCTTCGATCCCTTCTTCACGACGAAACATCGAGGCAGCGGGCTCGGCCTCCCGGTCGTGAAACGCGTCGTGGAGGCTCACGGGGGCGAAATCGCCGTGACGTGCCCACCGGAGGGAGGCACCGTGGCGACCGTGCGCCTGCCCCTCGATGAATCGACTTCCGGGAGCGGCCGGGGCGGAGGCCCCGGGGTCTGAGGTCGCGGCGAGAAGCTCATCCGCCTGCGGCGATCGCCTCGGCGGCGAAATGGGGAAGAGTTCGAGCCGGGTTGGCCCAGCGCGGCTCCTGCCGGTCGACCCATCCGCGTCGCAGCGCGAGCGCGACGAGCTCGACCTGGCTGTGAACTTCCAGCCGGCGAAGGGCGTTCTGGATGTGATTGCGCACGGTCGCGTGGGACAGGTTCAGGCGGGCCGCGATGTTGAGAGCCGCGTAGCCATCGGCGAGGAGCGCGACGACTTCGTGCTCACGTTTCGACAGCGGGCACGAGGTCATGAGAGCTGAGGTGCCGCGCAGGAGGTAGATCGTTCTCTCGCCGCGCGGCCCCGGCCCCGGGATCTTCAGAAGGGTAGCTCCCGCGATCGTGTCCAGCACGCCGCGCGAGAGGAGGGCCGTCAGATCGCACCCGATCAAGGCGTCCTCGTGAACGCCCAGCATGCGTTCCGCGCCGGGGTTCATGTAGACGATTCTGTTCCTCCCGTCGGTGGCGAATGCGGGCGGCTCATTGGCGGGCGAAACTCTCGGAAGGCCAGCGGCTTCAGGGGTCATGTTCATGTGGCGCTCCTGACGACCCTTGACAGCGCAAGTGCGGTGCCAGCCGAAATCTCTCGATTTCCGGTTCTTTGGCGCGGAGTTTTCCCCGATCGCGGGAAATTTCCCGCGCGCCTCGCCTTCCCGCCGGCTGTCGGCGCACTGATTCAATTTGGGGATATGATTTTGGGGTCGTGCGGGGCTCTCATGGGCCTAACTTGGAGGAAAAAATGAAGAAGACGACTGTTGCAGTGATTGCTCTCGTGGCGTTCTGTGCAGCCACCACGCTGCTCGCCAACCTCAACAACCAGAAAGCGTTCGTGACGACGTATCCCGACGCCAAGGCCTCCCTGGGCAAGTGCTCGACGTGTCACATGAAGCCTCTCCCGAAGAAGGAAGATCACGAGATGAACCCGTACGGGAAGGATGTCCAGACGAAGGCCGTCGTCGACCCGAAGGCCGAGAAGAAGACCTACAAGTTCGAGAAGATCGAGAGTCTCGACAGCGATGGCGACGGCGTGAAGAACATCGACGAGATCAAGGCCGGCACGAACCCCGGCGACCCGAAGTCCAAGTAGGCCCCTTGGAACGCGAGGGGTTGGCGCCGACCACGCGGCGACTGTGGATCGACGTCCTGCTCGGATCGAGCTTCGTCGCCTGGGCGGGTGCCGTCGTCTACCCGATCGTGCGGTATCTGACGCCCGCCAAGGATGGCGGCGGCACCAACAAGGCGACGCTCACGGAAGCTCAGGAGAAGGAGATCCAGGCGAGCGGATTCGTCATCGCGCGCCTTGGGAGCGACCGCGTCATCGTCCTGAAGGGCAAGGACCAGAAGCTGCGCGCGCTGTCGGCCAAATGCACGCACGAGGGCTGCACGGTCCAGTTCGTGAAGGCCGACGGGATCGTCTGGTGCGCGTGTCACAACGGGAAATTCGCCCTGGACGGGCGCGTGATCTCCGGCCCGCCGCCGCGGCCGCTGGCGGCCTACAACGTGGAGGGCGATCTCAAGGGCGCCGTCACGATCTCGAAGGGAAGCGCCGCGTGAGCGCGACGCCCGCCCCCCGCAACCTCGCCGACCGCGCCTGGCAGGCGATCGACGAGCGCTTCCACCTCTCCGGCCTCGTCGAGTTCCTCTCGCACAAGGAAATCCCGGCCTCCCATTCGATCGTCTGGTACTACCTCGGTGGGCTCTCGCTCTTCCTCTTCGTCGTCCAGATCGGCACGGGAATACTGCTCCTCATGAACTATCAGGTCGGGGAGAGCACGTCCTACGAGTCCATGAAGCACCTCGTGGGCCGCGTGCCGTTCGGCTGGCTTGTCCGGTCGATCCACTGCTGGTCGGCGCACCTCATGACCCTCGCGGTGATCGCGCACCTGTTCAGCGTCCTTTTCGTCAAGGCGTACCGCAAGCCGCGCGAGCTCACCTGGTACACGGGCTTCATGATGCTCGGGCTCGTCCTCGGCTTCGGTTTCTCGGGCTACCTCCTTCCGTGGAACGAGCTGAGCTACTTCGCAACGGCGGTCGGAACGGACTCGCTGAAGGCGGTTCCCTACATCGGCCCGTGGCTTCTGCGCGTCCTGCGCGGCGGCGACGAGGTTTCCGTCCAGACGCTCTACCGGTTCTTCGCGCTCCACGTGTGCATCCTGCCGCTCGCGATCGCGGGCCTCATCGGAGCCCATCTCCTCTTCATCCAGCGGCAGGGCATGGCCGAGCCGATGGAGACCGGCCACGCGCCCCTCGAGAAGAGGAGGGGGATGCCGTTCTTCCCGAACTTCGCGCTCCGGGACCTGCTCCTCTGGGTCATGGTCCTCAACGTCCTCGCGCTCCTTGCCGTCATCCTTCCGTTCGGATCCGGCATCCCCGGGATGGAGTGGGAGCTCGGCGAGAAGGCGAACCCGCTCAAGCCCGCGTACCCCGGCATCAAGCCCGAATGGTACTTCCTGTGGGTCTACCAGATGCTCAAGGAGTTCCCGGCGCACATCGCGGGCATGGAAGGGCCGCAGGCCTGCATCCTCCTCGCGAGCATCCTCGGCGGCATCGCGTTCTTTATTCCGCTCCTCGACCGCAACGCGGCGAAGGGCAAGCCGAGCCCGTTCTTCACGGATCTCGGCGTCGCGGGCCTCCTCTTCCTCGGGTTCCTGACCGTCAAGGCGTGGGACGTCGGCGTGACGGTCCCGAAGGGGCAGGACCCCACTGCCGATCCCGTCCTCGCGAACACGATCGCGCGGACGGCGGCGATCTGGATCATCGGGATCGGGATCACCGTGACGCTCATACGCCGGCTGAAGTGGAAGCATTCCGCATTCGACTTCACGATCGCGGTCCTCCTGCAGGCCGCCCTCAACGGTTTCGCGCACCTTTCCTGGCTCGTCGCGGGCGGCATCGCGCTGGCCCTCCTCGCGGCGATGACGATCGTTCGCCGCGTTCGCGGCGGGGGAGCGATCGCCGCTCTCGTGCTTCTCGCGATCGTCGCGGCTCCGGTTCGCGCCGAAGACAAGGCGGCCGACAAGGCCGGCCACGTGGCCGAAGCCTCCTGGCCGGCGGACTTCCAGAAGATATATGCCGCGGAGGAGAAGGGCGTGCCCGTCCTCGACGACAAGGCCCGCGCGCGCTTCAAAGCCCTCCCGACCCACGCCCAGGAGCTGTTCTTCTCGGCCGCGAAGGCGGGGACTCTCTCCGGGGGCACGCATCTCGCCGCGCTCCTCGCCCTCGAGATCGACGACCGCAAGGTCGAGCTCATCCTCTCGGACAACTGCTTTCTCTGCCACTCGAACCCCGACCTCCCGGACGAGATCCTCTTCAGGAGGCGCGACAAAGGCGACCCGCTCGTCCACCTCGAGATCCGCGAGGTCGTGAGCGACGTCCACGTCCGCGGCGGCCTCATGTGCGCGGGCTGCCACGGCGGCAAGCCCACGGACATGGAGATGTCGGCCGACATCGGCAAGCGGTGGCCGTCCTCCGAGGTCCGCCACAAGGACCGCTCGTGGATCCCGGAGTTCTGCGCGAAATGCCACTCGTCGAGCGAGTTCATGCGGGCCTACAACCCCTCGCTCCCCGTGGACCAGCTCCTGAAGTACCGGACGTCGAAGCACGGCCAGCTCCTCCTCGAGAAGAAGGATTCCAAGGCCGCTCAGTGCGTGAGCTGCCACGGCGTGCACGGCATCCGGCCGCCGGACTCGACGACGTCCCTCGTCTACCGCGAGAACATCCCGTCGACCTGCGGCAAGTGCCACGCGGACGCCGCGTACATGAAGGGCTACATGAAGGAGGACGGCAAGACGCCGCTTCCGACAAACCAGCTCGAGCAGTACAAGAAGAGCGTTCACGGGATCGCCCTTCTCGTGAAGCACGACGTCGGCGCCCCGGCCTGCAACAGCTGCCACGGCAACCACGCGGCGCTGCCTCCTCAGGTCGCGTTCGTCTCGCAGGTGTGCCGGAACTGCCACGCGGCGAACGGAAACCTCTTCGACGGCAGCCCGCACAAGAAGTCGTTCGAGAAGCACGGCTGGCCCGAGTGCCAGACCTGTCACGGCAAACACGACATCCAGCGTCCGACGGACGAGATGCTGAAGGACGACCCGAAGGGGCTCTGCCACGCCTGTCACGCCCAGTACGGCCAGCCGAAGTGCGACGAGACGGCGCGGTATTTCTACAAGTCGATCACGGGCCTCGCCGAGTCGCACGCGGCGCTCAACCACGACGTCGACCGGCTCCTGGAGCGCGGCTTCGACGTCGACGAGCTCCGATTCCAGTCGAGCGCCGTCGCCGACGCGCTCCGAAAGACGCGCCTCGGCATCCACACGTTCGACCGGAGCGACTTCGCGCGCAACGCGGACGCGACGACGACGGCCCTCGATGCGCTCAAAGCCGGTGCGGCGAACGTGTGGAAGGAGTACCGGTTCCGCCGGAACGGACTGCTCCTCGCGACCGTCCTCATCTCGCTCTTCGGCGTGCTCCTCTACCTGAAGATTCGCCAGGTGGACCGGCGGTGACGGTGCGCGTGCGGACGGAGACGCGCGCCGGCTGACGGGGGACCGCAATGGACGGCCGGCGCGTCGACCTGGAAGGCCGCGTGGCGCTCCTCGAGGGCGCCCTGAGAGACGTCTCCGCGCGTCTCGAGGCGCTCGAGGGCACGACGGAGCCGCCGGTCGCGGTTGCCGCTGCGGCCGCGGTGGTCTCCGCATCTCCGCTCGCGGCGCCCGCGGTCTCCGAGGCGGCGGAAGAGGGCGCGCCTGTCGCGAACGCGCTTACGCTCGCGGGGAGGAGCTTCCTCGTCCTCGGCGGCGCGTTCCTGCTGCGCGCGATCACGGAGGGCGGGCGCCTGCCGGTCTTCTTCGGCGCGCTTCTCGGTCTCGCTTACGCCCTCCTCTGGATTGGAGCGTCGTGGCGGGCCGGAGCGCGCGGCGAGCGGACGAGCGCGAGCGTGCACGGCGTGACCGCGGCGCTCATCGCGTTCCCCCTGGTCGGCGAGGCCGCGACGCGGCTCGGCGCGTTCTCACCGGCCGTCGCCGCGCTCGCGCTCGCGGCGGTCGCGGCCGCGTTTTGCGCGTCGGGCTTGCTCACGCGCCTGGCGCTCCTCGTGTGGATCGGCGTCCTCGCGGGTGCCGCGACGGCGTCGGGCCTGTTCGTCGCGACGGGCGCGATCGGGACGTTCGTCGTCTTTCTTCTCGCGCTCTACGCCGCGACGCTGGCTCTCCGGCGGGCGCCGGGCGCCGCCCGGATCGAGTGGATTCCCGGCATCGCGGCCGCGGTGACCCTCGCCGTCGGCGCCTGGCTCTCGACGCGGGCTGCCGGTACGCCCGAGAGCTGGACCCCTGTCTCTCCGGTGGGAATCGCCACTTTCGCCGCCGCCCTCGTTCTCCTCGCGGTTGCGGGCGCGGCGCACGACGCAAGGTCGCGCGGCCTCGTGCCGACGGTGACGGACGTCCTGCAACCCGCCGGGGCCCTCACCGTCATTGTTGGGATCCTCTGGGGTGGCGCTGCCGTTGCCGTCTTCTGGAGCCTCCTCGGAATCGTGCTGTCGGCGCGGTCGCCTCGGGACGGGCGTGGCTGGATTGCGTGGCTTGCCGGAGGCGTCGTCTTCGGCTCGTCCATTCTCTCGGGTCTCTTCAAGGACGAGGTGCTGGCGTTCGTCGTCGCGCCGGGCGAATTCCCCTCCGCCACTGGGCCCGCGGTCTTCGCCGCGATCTCGGCTTTCGTCGCCTTCGCCGTCGCGGCCGCCGGGGCGCCGGACGTCCCCGTCCTCCGGGCGGGGCCGGCGCTCGTGAGCGCCGCACTCGCGCTCGGCAGCGTTCTCGCGCTTGCCGTCGGGCTCGCGCCGTTCAACTCGACGCCGTCCGGCCTCGCTCTCGTCCGCACGGCCGTCCTTTGCGCGGGCGCACTCGCGGCGGCCTGGACGGCCCGCTGGCCGCGGCTCCTGACGCTCGCGATCCTCTCGCTTCCGATTCTCGCGGCCGCCGGAATCAAGCTCTTCATCCAGGACCTGGGCGCCGGGCGACCCGTGACGCTCTTCGGGGCATTCGTTCTCTACGGCACGACGCTCCTCATCGTACCGCGCCTGCTCAAGGTCCGGCCACGCTGATCGCCCCGGCCGGGGCGCCCCGGCCGCCGGCCCCCGGGCCCGGGAGCCTGATCGGTTTGCACCATAGCCGCCGGACCCTTGGATACGGAGAATCCATCTCCATGTATCAGATCGTCCGCCGCCATCAGTTTTCGGAATCGACCTTCCTGTGGGACGTGTACGCGCCCGACGTGGCCCGTGCCGCCCAGCCAGGGCATTTCGTCATGCTGCGCCTCCGCGAGGGGGGCGAGCGCATTCCCCTGACGGTGGCCGACTACGACCGCGACTGGGGAACCGTGACGATCGTCATTCAGGCGATCGGCAAGACGACCCGCGAGATGATGGGGGCCTACCAGGAAGGCGACACGTTTCTCGATTTCGTGGGCCCGCTCGGCATGCCCAGCCACGTGAAGAACGTCGGCCACGTCGTCCTCGTCGGGGGCGGCCTCGGCGTCGCGCCCGTGTTCCCGCAGCTCCGGGCCTTCAAGGAGGCCGGCAACCGCGTCACGGGAATCATCGGCTTCAGGACGAAGGAGCTCGTGTTCTGGGAGGATCGGTTCAAGAAGTATTGCGACGATCTGATCGTCTGCACCGACGACGGCACCTACGGCCGGCCGGGGTTCGTGACGGCCGCGCTCGAGGACGTCCTCTCGAAGGAGAAGGTCGACGAGGTCGTGGCGATCGGTCCGCTCCCGATGATGAAGGCCTGCACCGAGGTCACGCGCCCGCGCGGCGTGCCGACGGCCGTGAGCCTCAACGCGATCATGGTCGACGGCACGGGCATGTGCGGCTCCTGCCGCGTCAGCGTCGACGGCGAAATCAAGTTCGCCTGTGTCGAGGGCCCCGACTTCGACGCGCACAAGATCGACTTCGGAGAGCTCATGCTCAGGCAGCAGCGCTTCAAGTCGCAGGAGACGCGCGCGAACGAGGATTTCGCCCACACCTGCAAAATGGAGAAGCAGCTCTTCGAGGACGAGAAGCGCAACTACAAGAAGCTCAAGGACGTGACGCCGCACGCGGTGCACATGGCCGAGCGGAATGCGGACGAGCGCGCACACAACTTCCTCGAGGTGAACCTCGGCTACACGATGGCCGACGCGCTGACGGAGGCCGAGCGCTGCATCCAGTGCCTCCGGCCCACCTGCGTGCAGGGCTGCCCGGTCGCGATCGACATCCCGCGCTTCATCCGCCACCTCCTCGTGCGCGACCTCGGGGGCGCCGCCGCGGCCATCCGCGAGATCTCCCCCTTCCCCTCCGTGTGCGGCCGCGTCTGCCCGCAGGAGAGCCAGTGCGAGGCGCTTTGCATCCTCACGAAGACCAAGACGATGGAATCCGTCGCGATCGGCCGGCTCGAGCGCTTCGTGGGCGACCACGCCCCCGTGACGGCGCCCCCACCACGCCCCGCGAGCGCCCCGATCGGAAAGGTCGCGATCGTGGGCTCGGGCCCGGCCGGCCTCGCCTGCGCGGGCGACCTCGCGCGCGACGGTGCGGACGTCACCATCTTCGAGGCTCTTCACATCATCGGCGGCGTCCTCCGGTACGGGATCCCGTCCTTCCGGCTGCCGCGCAACATCATCGACCGCGAAGTGAAGCAGCTTGAGGACATGGGCGTGCGGTTCGAGACGAACAAGGTCATCGGCAAGACGTTCACGATCCCGCAGCTCCTCTCGGAGCAGAAGTTCGACGCCGTGTTCGTGGGCACGGGCGCGGGCGCGCCCGCGTTCCTCGGCATCCCCGGCGAGTTCGCCGGGCAGGTCTACAGCGCGAACGAGTTCCTCACCCGTGTGAACCTCATGGGCGGCGACAACTTCCCGTACGAGGACACTCCCGTCACGCTCGGGCAGAAGATCGTCGTCATCGGCGCGGGGAACACGGCGATGGACTGCCTGCGCGTGTCGAAGCGCCTCGGCGCCGAACTGGTCCGCTGCGTCTACCGGCGCACGAAGGCGGAGGCGCCTGCCCGCATCGAGGAGCTCCGCCACGCCGAGGAAGAGGGCATCACGTTCCACTGGCTGCGAGGCCCGACCGAGATCGTCACGGACGACAAGGGCGGCGTGAAGGGGCTCGTCTGCCAGAAGATGGAGCTGGGACCCGCCGACGCTTCGGGCCGCCGCCGCCCCGTCCCCATCCCGGGCGAGATGGAGACGTTCGAGTGCGACACCGTCATCTACGCGCTCGGCACGCGCGCGAACCCCGTCATCGCGCGGTCCACGCCGGGACTCTCCGTGCGCGGCGAGGGCTACATCAACGTGGATGAGACGACCCAGGCCGCGAACATCCCCGGCGTCTTCGCTGGCGGCGACATCGTCACGGGCGCCGCCACGGTCATCCTCGCGCTCGGCGCGGGCCGGCGCGCGGCGCGCGCGATTCGTTCCTATCTCGGGAACCGCGTCTGGCCTCCCGTGATCCGCGAGGACTCGAAGATCCCGGCCGTGGCCGCGCCCGACGAGAGCGTCTGCAAGAAGTGCCGCCGGCCGATTGAGGCGGGCGAGGATTACGTCTGCTGCGCGGGGGAGCGCCTCACTTTCCAGTGCACGTCCTGCCACAAGGTGTCCGAGGGCTTCGCGTTCCCTTACGGCCTCTGCCCGTACTGCGGCGGCGCGTTCGAGACGCGCGCGGAGATCGCGGCCCCCGAGGGCGCCCTCGCCGAGGCCGTCCGGAAGGCCTACGAGATCGAGATCGGCGGAGTCCTCTTCTACGCCAACGGCGCGAAGGAGATGGAGAGGTCCGGTGCCGACCCGGAGGTCATTGCGCTCTTCAGCCGGCTCTCGGCGATGGAGCGAGAGCACATGGAAATTCTCGCGCGGCGTTACCACCTCGAAGCGCCCGATCTCTCCGGCGACGGGCCGTCCCCGGCGCAGCTCGCGGTCTTCTCGGGCAGCGAGCCCTCGGCGACGGCCGACGGCGTCGCGCTGCTACGCCTCGCCGTCCACCTCGAGAAGCGCGCGGGCCGGTTCTTCCTGGAGACCGGGCGCAAGTTCTCCGAGGCCTCGCCCGAGTGGCGGCTCTACCGCGAGCTGGAGGCTGAGGAGAGAGAGCACGCGGAGCTCCTCGAAGGCGCCGCGATGCGGCTCAAGGCGGGGCGTCCGCTCGTCATCTAGGACAGGCCGGCTACTCCACCCGGCTGAGGTCTACGAGCCTCGAGTTCTTGCCCTGGAAGGCCATCCATTCCGGGTGGCGATCCAGGATCGGGCCGAGCCGACGCGAAAGAGCCGAGAGCTCCCACGGGAATCTGGTGTCGAGCAGGTAATCGAATCCGCGGGCTCGAAAAGCTCCGAGGATCTGTACTTCGGACGCGGCACTCGAGACTTCCTGCCGCCAGAGCCGATCCAGCGACAGGTCGTCCGTCGCGGCGGAGACGTCGTGTCCGAGCATGTAATAGATCTCGTTGTCGCCGGTCGTCACGATGCGCGCGGACCTCGGCACGTTCGTCGCGATCCACAGCTTCGCGTCTCCAGCCGAGTGCTCCAGGAGCGCGCGCTGGAGGGGAAGATCCCGGGCCCGGTCGAGGACCGCTTCCGGTGCCAGCCGGGAGGTTGCGACGACGGCGCCGAGGACGACGAGGCCGCTGGGCAGCAGGCGGAACGCCCGCACGCGTCTCGAGAGAAACCGCAATACGAGCAGCGAGAGGAGGGTCCCGGACACGTTCAGAAGGACGAGGCCGGGACCCAGCAGGCGGAACTGCGTTCCTGGCCTCGCGACGACGAGGAAGCAGAGAAGGCTTCCGAGGGCGACAAAGAACAGCAGGAAGCACCGCCGGCGAAACGCGAAGCTCCTTGCCGGAGCGAAGAGGCCGCGCACGAGAAAGAGGGGGATTGCGAGGGCGACGATGGCGAGCGTTCCTTCGTGCGCCAGACCCCCGAGTCGTTCCAGTCTCCAGGCGACGTGATCGTCTCGCAGCGACGGTGCCATCCCGTAGATGATTTCGCGCTGGCTGTTGCTCAGGGTGGTGAGAGGCGTGGCCCCGAGCGCGAGAGGATAGATAGCGCTTCCGGTGCCTCGGAGATTCCGGGCGAGAAGGGGAGTGGCGGCCAGCAGAACTCCCAGAAGCACACTTGCCGCGGCCGACGGGACTCTCCTGGGGGCGTCGAGGAACTGATACACGAGCCAGCCGAGAAGCAGCGGCAGCAGGGTGAATGCGACCGTGTACTTGGCAACGAACGCGGCGCCGAGGAAGACACCCGCCGCGACGTTCCTCCTCCACGAGCTTCGTACTCCCGACAGGAGGACGGCCCCGCACAGCAGCCATGCGGCCGCGCCGCAGTCGTTCTTCGCGAGAACGCCGTACCGCCATAGGGAAGAGGTCGCGAGGGCGGCAAACCCGCCGATGAGCGAAACCGCGGGAGGGAACCGAAGCCGTTGCAAGAGAGCGATGACCGCGAGCCCGATGGCGACCCAACCCAGTGTCAGGTGCGTCCACTGCGCGAAGATCTGGATCGCCGGGAGGCCGGCCTCGCCTTTCCCGAGGAAGAACTGTGCCGGCCAGAGATACAGGTACTCCCAGAGAGAAGCCTGGAAGTTCAGCGGATGCTGCGGGTCGAATGCGATCGTTCCGCTGCGCAGCCAGAGGACCGGCGCGACGAGGTGATAGTAAAGCGGGTCGCCATGCCGTGCGAGATGCGTGGATTGAACGAAGCGAAGGCCGCAGTACGAGGCCAGGAGAGCGGTCAAGACGGCATGTCGTCGCGCGCGCGGCACGGGCGGAGCGCTCGGGAGCATGGCGAAAGAAAGGACACCGCCCAGGAGAAACGCGTTCGATGAGATGGGACCGTGAATACCGGCGACCAAGGTTAGGTAGGCCCACCACGCCGCGAAGAGGCTCCCAAGGCCCAGCGTCACGGCCCAGGCCTCCGCCCCGCGAAGGGCGTCCGGCGACGAGAGTCCGATCAGCCGGCTCGCCGCCCGTCCCCAGCCGGCTATCGCAATAACCCAGAACAGAAAAATGAGGAACAGGCCGAGCAGGCTCCTGAGACCGAAATCCTCCGTGGTCGAGGTGGGCACGTATCCGCCCACGGCGGCGAACCCCACCGCCGAAAAAGCCAGGGCTACCAAGATGCGGTTCTGCAACGGTCGTTTGAGTTGCGCTCGGCTGAAGTATGCAGTTGCCGCCGGCGGCGGCTCAGTACGCGTTCTTGTGGGTAAAGCCCCACTTGACCGTGAGCCACAGGATCTTCACGTCGAGGCCGAACGACCAGTTCTCGATGTAGTAGAGGTCGTACTCGATGCGCTTCGAGAGGCTCGTGTTGCCGCGCCAGCCGTGCACCTGCGCCCAGCCCGTGATGCCGGCGCGGACCCGGTGGCGGAGCATGTACTGGGGGAACTTGTCCCGGAACGTGCTCACGAACTCCGGGCGCTCCGGACGGGGACCCACGAGAGACATCTCGCCCGTGAAGACGTTCACGAGCTGCGGCAGCTCGTCGAGCGAGGTCTTGCGCAGGAATGCGCCGACATGCGTGCGGCGCGCGTCGTTCTCTTCGGCCCAGCGCGCGCCGTCGTTTTCGGCGTCGACGCGCATCGAGCGGAACTTCAACATCCGGAAGAGCCGCCCGTCGAGGCCCATGCGCTCCTGCGCGTAGAAGATCGGGCCGCGGTCTTCGAGCCAGATCGCGAGCGCGATGACCGGGAAGAGAACGGCGATCGCGACGAGGCCGAGGGCCGAGAGTGCGACGTCCATCGTGCGCTTCACGAGGGAATTCCAGCCCTCGAGCGGCATCTGGGTCAGGTTGATGACGGGCAGGCCGTCGAAGTCCTCGACTCCGGCCTTGAACGTCACGTACTGGAAAAGGTCGGGCACGACCTTCAGGTCGACCATCTCGTTGCCCACGTCCTTGAGGATCGTGAGCATCGTGCGGTGGGCCTCGACGGGCAGAGCGAGAAAGACCGTATCGACATCGTGGGCCCGGATCAGCGCCGTGACCTCCGCGGTGACGCCGAGGACCGCGAGTCCCCGATAGCCGTCCGCGCGCTTCGCGGGGTCGTCGTCCGCGAAGCCGACGGGTTTGAGGCCGGTCGCGGGATGGTCGAGCAGCTTGTCGGCGAGCGCGCGCCCGGTGTGTCCCGCGCCCACGATGAGCGTCCGGCGCACGCCGGCGCCCGTCGACCACATGTTCTCGAGGTATTTGCGGATCCCGAAGCGCACGAGCGAGACGAAGAGGACATCCAGGACGAGAAAAAGGACGAGCATCTGGCGGCTCGTGTACGTGAAGCCTCGCCAGAAGGAAAGAAGGCCGACGAGCAGGATCGTCCCGAGGGACGCCGCGACGATGACGGCGAGCACTTCGTCGATGGTCGAGCGGTCGCGGCGGATCTGATACAGCCGGTGGAAGTAGAAAACGACTGGCCAGATCGCGATGAGGATCGGGATGAACGCGACGTAATTCTCGAAAGGCTGCGCGCCTTTCGGTGTCGGCCAGACCGACTCGAAGCGGATGAGCCACGCCGCACCCAGCGCGAGCACGGTCGCGAGGACGTCGGCGGCCACGAAGAGGGCTTGAAGACGGCGGGTCTGGCGGCGAATCACACGGGCTCCGGAGCGTCGATTCTAGCGTTCTCGGGCTCGTTTCCGGCCCGGCTCCTCGCCCTCCCGAGGGCGGCGAGGAAACGGCTTCGAAAAACGTCCCGCGAGAAACGGGACGCGTTCCGGGTCAGGGCGACGGGATCGAGCGTCAGGCCGCGCAGCCGGTCGAGCGCCGTCAGGAGGCCCGTCGCGCCCGGCGAGTCGTACAGGACACCTGTCTCTCCGTCCCGGACGGTCTCCTTCGCCCCGCCGCGGCCGAGCGCCACGACCGGCGCGCCGCACGCCTGCGCCTCCAGCGGCACGATGCCGAAATCTTCCTCTCCGGGCATCAGGACGGCCTCGGCGGTCCGGTAGCACGCGCGCAGCATGTCGTCCTCTGGAGTGTCGAGGAATCGGACCGTCTCACCGGCCCGGGCGGCGAGGCGCGCGCGCTCGGGCCCGAACCCCGCGATCGTGAGGGGCAGCCGGCGGGTGTTCGCGGCGTCGATCGCGTCCTCGAGGCGCTTGTATGGCGCGAGGGCCGACACGACGAGGAGACCGTTCCGGAGCGAACCGGGCGGCGGCGGCGTGTAGAAACCGGTGTCGACGGGCGGGAAGACCACCTCCGCCTCGCGCCCCCAGAGGCGGGCGATGCGTCCCCTCACGTTCTCCGAGTTCGCGAGAAAGGCGTCGACGCGAGGCACGGCCGCGCGATCCCATGCCCGGAGCGGTCCGCGAACGAGCCGCGCGGCCGCGGTCACGAGGGCCGGCCGGCCCCGGAAGTAGTCGTCGAACTGATCGTGGAGATAGCGGACCGGCGTGTGGCAGTAGCAGAGATGAAACGCGCCCGGAGCCTTCTTCGCGTTCTTGGCGACGCAGTGGGAGGTCGAGATTACGAGCTCGAAGTCCGACAGGTCCCATGTCTCGGCGGCGACGAAGAAGAGGGGGAGCAGCTTGCGGTAGTTGGCGCGCGGCGAGACGAGCTTCTGGAGGAACGTAGTCCGGATTTCGGCGGCCTCGATCTCCGGGGCCTGCGAACCCTTGAAGTGAAAAAGCGTGAAGACGGGCGCGCCGGGGAACATCCGCACCAGCTCGAGCAGTACCTTCTCGCCGCCGCGGGTGCCCGTCAGCCAGTCGTGGACGAGGGCGACCCTCACGACGAAAGCCTCGGTTTTTCGGAGGAGAGATTTTCTTTGAATGGAAAGAGAACGCCGTCGTAGATACCTGCCGTTCGTTCTGCGACGCGGGCCCACGTGAATTGCGCTACCCGGTCCCTCCCCCTTTTTCTAAGCAAATCTCTCCTCTCTTCATCTCCGAGCAGAATCTCCAACGCTGCGGCCATCGAACCGATGTCGTGCGGGTCGAAGAAAACCGCCGCGTCGCCCGCCGCCTCGCGGAGCGCCGGGAGGTCCGAGCATGCCACGGGCGTGCCGGCCGCCTGCGCTTCGAGGACGGGCAGGCCGAAGCCCTCGGCGAAGGAGGGTTGGACGAGAACGCGGGCGCCCGCGACGAGCGCCGGCACGTCCTCGTCGGGCACCCAGCCGAGAGCCTTCGCGCCCGCGGGCAGCGTCCGGCCGGGGCCAACACCCGCGAGGACGAGAGACAGCGAAGGCGTCGAAACGCGGAGACGCGCGAATGCGGCAAGCAGCCCGTCAAGGTTCTTGTGCGGCTTGTCGTTCCCGAGGAAGAGAAGATAGGACTCGGACGAAGATCCCCCCCCCCTCCCCCTTTCAAAGAAATCTTCTCTTACGCCGTAGGGAAGGACCACGACCTTGCCTTCCCGCTCGGGTCCGAAAGCAAGAATTTCCCTCTTCGTCTCCTCGGACCCCGCGATGACCGCCGCCGACAGGCGGAGTGCGCGTCCCACCATCCAGCGCGCGTACGCCCGCTTCGCGAGCGCCCCGTGCTCGGGCCTCGTGAGGTGCATGAGGTCGTGGATGGTGACGACCGTCGCCTTCGGCGGAAAGAACGGAACGACATAGTGCGGGGCATGGAAGAGATCAGGCTGAATCGCCGAGATCGCCCGCCTCACGGCGACCAGCTCCCCGAAGGAGTAATGGGGAGCGTCGCAGATCCTCGCGAGTACGCCCGTCGGAAGAAGAGCCTCCTCGCCGGGGAGCACGAGCGCATGAAGCTCGTAGCGGTCGAGCCCGGCGAGGCCGCCGAGGAGGCCGCGGATGTAAGTCCCGATCCCGAAGTCGCGCGCCTTGCGGGCGTCGACGAGGACCCGTTTCCTTCGTCCGGTCAACCGAGCGCCTCCTCGAAGAGGATGCGCATCTTCGCGGCGGCGGCGGTCCACGTGAAGCTCGCCGCGCGCCGCGGGCCCTCGACGGTCGCGCGGCGGCGGAAGCCGGCGTCGTCGTGCGCGCGCTCGAGGGCCCGGGCTATGTCCGGAACGCTCGTGGGGTCGGGCAGAAGGCCGGCGTCGCCCATGACCTCCGGCAGCGACGCCGCCGACGAGCCCACGACGGGGATGCCCTGCGCCATGGCCTCGAGGGGCGGAAGACCGAAGCCTTCGTAGAGGCTCGGGTACGCGAAGATCCGCGCGTCCCTCAGCCAACGGGCCCTCTCGCCCGCGCCGAGATAGCCCGCGAGCGTGACGCGATTCGCGTGCCTCGAACGCGCGACGTCCCCGGCGAAGCCTCCCATTCCCCAGCCGTCGCCTCCCGCGAGGACGAGGTCGGGAAAGTCCGGGCGGCGGTCCCAGATCGCCTCCATCGCCGCGACGAGCCGGACGACGTTCTTGCGCGGCTCGAGCGTTCCCACGTAGAGAACATACGGACGTCCTGCGTGCGGAGCCTCGCCGTCCGCGCGCGGCGTCTCGGGCTCGACGCCGTTGTGGACGACGCGCGTCTTGCCGTCTGCGTCGGGGTACGCGGCCACGAGGTCCCGGCGCGTGGCTTCCGACACGGCGGCGATCCGCCGCGCGCGGCGGACGGTCGCACCGATGAACGGCGTAAAGCCGAAGCGGTTCTTCAGCGAATGCCATTCGGGGAAGAGGATCGGCGTGAGGTCGTGCACCGTCGCGACCCCGGGGAGCCTGCAGGCGAGGGGAAGGATGCCGAGACTCCCGAGAAACGCGTCTGCCCCGGCGCGGCGAGCCGCCGGGCCGGCGGCGGTCTGCAGCCAGATCGTGCCCGGAAGCGCGGGGGAGGGCGCCACGGCCACTCGCCCCTCGAGACCGGGGGGCAGGTGGACAGGGCGAGGCGACAGGAGGACGAAGCTGTCCCCGGGCCGGGCGTGAAGCCAGGCGGAGAGCAGCCCGTCGAGATAGCGCCCGACGCCGGTCGGACGCTCCTCGAGCGGGCGCGCGTCGACGGCGATGCGCATGCTTCCATGTTATATTCCGCGGCTCCTCTTCGTTTGGGAGGAGCCTTTTCCCATGGATCTGAACCTCGAAGCGGCTTTTGACGAGCCGATTGTTCTTTCTCATCAGTTCGACTTTCCGGCCGCCGTTCTCGCGCGTCCGGAGCTCGTGTCGCTCTCTCACGTGTCCTTCACCGGCCGTCTCGAGCGCCAGGAGCCCGGCTTCGTCCTGAACGGTCACGTCGTTTTCGACGGCGTCACGGCGTGCGCGCGCTGCCTCGCTCACGTCCCTTTCCGCCGCTCGAGCGAGGCCTACTGGCACTTCGCTCCCGCGCACGCGAAGCCGCGGGACGAAAAGCCGGCCAAGGGCGACCCGGAGGACGGCCTCGAGCTCCTCGCGGCGGATCTCGACGTCCTCTACTACGACGACCTCGTCGTCCCGTTCGACGCGCTCGTCGAGGAACAGGTGCAGCTCGAGCTTCCGCTCAAGGCGCTTTGCCGCGACGACTGCCGGGGGCTCTGTCCGATGTGCGGCGCCGACCGGAACCTCGACCCGTGCTCCTGCAAGCCTTCGGGGGACGAGCGCTGGAAAACGCTCCGGACTCTTCTCGATCCCGGGAACTGAAGCAACGACCTTTCTCGTCCTCGCCCTCGCAGCGTGTGACCGTCACAGGAGATCGCCATGCCGAATCCAAAACATCGCCACAGCAAGACGCGCCGCGACTTGCGCCGCGCCCACGACTTCCTGAAGCCCAAGCAGACCTCGAAGTGCACGAACTGCGGCACGGAGAAGCTTCCGCACCGCGTGTGCCCCTCCTGCGGGCACTACAAGGGCCGCGAAGTCATGAGCGGAGCCGAGAAGGCCTGACTTGACGATCGCCGTCGACGCCATGGGGGGTGACCACGCCCCCCGCGTCAACGTGGAAGGCGCCGTCGCGGCTGCCGTCGATTTCGGCCTCGACACGCTGCTCGTCGGAAAACGGCGCGAGGTGGAGTCGGAGCTCCACAAGACCGGCTACAGCGGGAGCCGCGTCGGCGTCGTCGAGGCGGACGAGGTCGTCCTTTTCGACGAGCCCGCCATCACCCCGATCCGCAAGAAACGCCGCGCGTCCATCCGGATTGCCGCGGAATGCGTCCGGGACGGCCGCGCGAATGGAATGTTCACCGCGGGGCATACGGGCGCCGCGATGGTCGTCGCGAAGATGATCATGGGCGTCGTCGACGGCATCGACCGGCCGGCCCTCGCCACCGTGCTGCCGGGCCTCGACCGCAAACGGGTTCTCCTGGACATCGGGGCGAATCTGAGCTGTCGGCCCGAGCACTACCGCGAGTTCGCCCTCATGGGGCACTTCTTCGCGCAGGAGGTCCTCGGCATCGAGAAGCCGAAGATCGGCCTCATGTCCGTGGGCGAGGAAGAGGGCAAGGGCACGGATATCGTGAAGGAATCATTCCGTCTCTTGAAGGAGTCCGGCCTCCGATTCGTCGGCAATGTCGAGGGCCGCGACGTGTACGACGGCGACGTTGACGTCATCGTCACCGACGGCTTCACGGGAAACGTCATTCTGAAGGTCTCCGAGAGCCTCGCGCACCTCGTCGAGGAGGCGCTCAAACAGGAGATCACGCGCAGCCTGCAGGCATCGATGGGGTTTCTGCTCTCGAAGGACGCCTTTCGCTCGTTCAAGAAGCGCCTCGACTACAGCGAATACGGTGGCGCACCCCTTCTCGGCGTGAACGGGGCCTGTTTCATCGGGCACGGGCGCTCGAACGTGAAGGCCGTACGCAACGCCATTCGCGCCGCCGACGACTTCGTCCGGCGCGGAATTCCCGAGAAAATCCGCGCGCGCGCCCTCACGTTCGCGCCGCCGCCGCTCTCCCGGTAACATTCCGGCTCCACGTACTCAGGGAGGAACGATGTTTCACGCCACGATCGCCGGCACGGGTCGGGCCGTTCCCGAAAAGGTCCTGACGAACGCCGACCTGTCGAAGATGGTCGAGACGTCCGACGAGTGGATCACGTCGCGGACGGGCATTCGCGAGCGTCGCGTGGTCCAGGAAGGTGACGTCCTCTCGGACTTCTGCGTGCGCGCGGCCGTTCCCGCGCTCGCCGACGCCGGGATTCTCGCGGCCGACCTCGACGTCGTGATCCTCGCGACCTGCACGCCCGACCACCCGATCCCCGGCGCGGCCCCGGTCGTCCAGCACAAGCTCGGCGCGACGAAGGCCGCAGCCTTCGACCTGAACGCCGCCTGCTCGGGCTGGCTCTACGGACTCCACGTGGCGGACGGGCTCATCCAGTCGGGCAAGGCGAAGAACATTCTCCTCGTGGGCGCAGAGTTCCTAACGCGTTTCGTGGACTACACCGATCGCTCGACGTGCATCCTCTTCGGAGACGGGGCGGGCGCCACCGTTCTCAAGGCCACGAAGGCCGACCACGGCGTTCTCTCCACCGCGATCCGCTCGGACGGGGAGGGATCGCGGTTCATCTCGATGCCCGGCGGCGGCTCCAACTTCCCGCCGAACCGTCCCGGGTTCGACAAAGGACTCATGTACATCCAGATGAAGGGCGGCGAGACGTTCAAGATCGCGATCCGCAGAATGGTCGAGGTCTGCAAGGAAGTCCTCGCGGAGAGCGGCTTCACGACCGAGGACGTGAAATGGCTCCTGCCGCACCAGGCGAACGAGCGGATTCTGACCGCGACCGCCGAACGTCTTCAGATTCCTCCCGAGCGCTGCATGAACAACATCGGGCGCTACGGGAACACGAGCGCGGCCTCGATTCCGATCGCGCTCGACGAATACGCGCGCGACGGCCGGCTGAAGCGCGGCGACCTCATCCTCATCACGGCCTTCGGTGGAGGCCTGACCTGGGGCGCCGCGCTCGTCCGCTGGTAGCTCGAGCGTCGCTGTGAGCCTCGCCTTCCTCTTTCCCGGACAAGGATCGCAGTTCGCGGGCATGGGGAGAGACCTCGTCGACGCGTTCCCCGAGGCGAGGCGCGTGTACGAGCGCGCGGACGCCGCGCTCGCGCCTTTTGGCCTGTCGATCTCGAAGATCTCCTTCGAGGGCAGCGACGAGGACCTCAAGCAGACGGCCGTTACCCAGCCGGCCATCGTGACGCACGCCGTCGCTGTCTTCGAGGTCCTGAGAGCCCGGGGCGCCATGCCGTCGGTCGCGGCCGGCCACTCGCTGGGCGAATATGCCGCCCTCGTGGCGGCGGGCGCGCTCACGCTCGAGGACGCCGTCGTCCTCGTGAGGCGCCGGGGGCTCTTCATGCAGGAGGCCGTGCCGGCCGGGCAGGGCGCGATGGCGGCGGTGATCGGGCTCTCGCCCGAGGCGGTGTCGGCCGCCTGCTTGGAGGCCGCCTCCGCAACCGGGGAGGTCTGCTCGGCCGCGAATTTCAACTCGCCGGAGCAGACGGTCATCGCCGGGAGCGCGGCGGGCGTCGCGAAGGCCGGAGAGATCCTCAAGGCGAAGGGCGCCAAGCGCGTTCTCCCGCTCCCGGTGTCCGCTCCGTTCCATTGCGCGCTCATGAAGCCGGCCGAGGAAAAGCTGGCTCCGTTCCTCGCCGCGGCCGCCTTCTCGGCGCTGTCGATTCCGGTCGTCACGAACGTGGATGCCCGGGAGACGACCGACCCCGAGGTCGCGCGCGAATCTCTCCGCCGGCAGATCTGCTCACCTGTTCGCTGGGTCGAGTCCGTGCGGCGACTCGCCGCGCTCGCGCCGTCCGCGGTCGAGTCCGGGCCCGGGACGGTTCTCCAGGGGCTCGCGAAGCGCATCGAGAAGGAATGGCCCGTGAAGACGACGTCCACGGCCTCCGCGCTCGCGTTGATGGAGCCCTGACCGGGCGGATCTGATAGAAGTCGGGATCGCGAAAGGAACAGGGAGATGACCGTTTCGTTCTCACTCGAGGGGAAGATCGCGCTCGTCACGGGCGGCTCGCAGGGCATCGGCGAATCGATCGCGAAGGCGCTCGCCGCGGCCGGCGCCCACGTCGTCGTCGCGGCCCGCGGCGAAGAGAAGGCCGCTGCTGTCGCCGGGGCCATCGTGGCCGCGGGCGGGAAGGCCGAGGCCCTGCGCCTCGACGTCGGCGATCCGGCTTCCGTCTCGGCGGCGTTCAAGGCGGTCGCCCTGAAGCACGGGAAGCTCGACATCCTCGTGAACAACGCAGGCATCACGGACGACGGCTTGATCCTCCGCATGGCGAAAGAGTCCTGGGACAAGGTCATTGCGACGGACCTCACGGGGGTCTTCCTGTGCGCGCAGGAGGCCGCGAAGCTCATGCTCAAGAAGCGGGTTCCCGGACGCATCGTGAACATCACGTCCGTCGTGGGGCTCATGGGGAATCCGGGCCAGACGAACTACGCGGCGGCCAAGGCGGGCGTCGTCGGGTTCACGAAGGCCCTCGCGCGCGAGATCGGCTCGAGGGGAATCACCGTGAACGCCGTCGCGCCGGGCTACGTCGAGACGACCATGACGGACGTCCTCAACGAAGACCAGAAGAAGGCGCTCGTGGGTCAGATCGTGCTCGGACGGCTGGGAACCGCGGACGACGTGGCCGGCGCGGTGGTCTATCTGGCCTCCGACGCGGCCGCGTACGTGACGGGCACCTGTCTCAATGTGAGCGGCGGGCTCTACATCGGATAGAGCGCTTATCTGCGCTCGGCGGAGTGCTCCGTCCACGACAGCACCGCGAGCCTCACCGCGGTGTTCGTCGAGAGCCCAGAAGCCTTCGCTTGCCTTTGCAACGCGCGCCACGTCGAGTCTGAAATGCGGAGCGACCGAACTCTTCCCGGCTCGACCTTCGCGCCCTTCGGCGGCCGGCCGCGGCGCGTAATCCGCGCGACTTCAGGCCCGAATCGCTTCTCGATCCACGCCGCGTCCTTCGCCTGCGTGAGCTTGGCCTCTTCGAGCGAGACGAACGTCTTCGGAAGCTCGGCGAGCGAGCGGTAGGTCTTCCGCGATCGTTTCTGCTTTCCTCTCATGTCCGCCGCCTCCTTCGTCCGATCGGATACGCCGTGATGACGTGCGCCTCGTCCGGTCCGCTCAGCGTGAACGCGACGCGGAGAGCGCGCCCCGCGACCGTACCCTCGGCGATCCACCGCCCGCGCCTGCCGGATGCTGCAATGCCGAGATTCTTCGCGCCAAACACGGCCTCCGCTTCCCGCAGGCTCAGCCCGTGGCGCGCGACGTGCTCGGTGTTCTCCCGATGCCAGACGAAGCGCACGGTCCAAATTGTACTACGTTTTCGCAATCTCACGACGGCCGCCGCCCCGCGCGTCACAGGTGGCCGGACGCCGCGGGCCGTGGGTTTCTTGAATCCCGAGTCCTCTTGACGGACGGCAGAAAATCCTTGGAATCGTCCGATCCGGTACGGAGCGGCTTCATCGGATAGACTCATTCACGCTTGAATTCGAGTCCCGGCTGCCCTCAGAATGCCGGTCTCTAAGACGACAAAATTTTCGGAGGATCTCAGATGGCTGATTCGGTGGAAGAAAAGGTCAAGGGCATCATCGTGGAGCAGCTTGGCGTCCAAGCGGACGAGGTGAAGCCTGATGCCTCGTTCGTGGACGATCTCGGCGCGGATTCTCTCGACACGGTCGAGCTCGTCATGGCCTTCGAGGAGGCGTTCGGCATCGAGATCCCGGACGAGGACGCCGAGAAGATCCAGAGGGTCAAGGACGCGGTCTCCTACATCGAATCGCACGCCAAGCCCGCCTGACCCGAGTTTTCGCGAACGCGTGTCCGCGAATCCCGCATCCCTGCTCGACGGCCGAGGCCGTCGCCGCGTCGCCGTCACGGGCGTCGGCCTCGTGTCTCCCGTGGGCCTCACCGCGAAGGAGAACTGGGCCAACCTGACGGCCGGCGTGTCCGGCATCGGGATGATCACGCGTTTCGACGCCGCGGATTACGCCTGCCGCATTGCCGGTGAAGTGAAGGGTTTCGACCCGGGCGCGTTCCTCGAGAAGAAGGAAATCAAGAAGTTCGACACGTTCATCCACTACGCCGTCGCGGCGGCGAAGGAGGCCATGACCGATTCGGGCCTCGTCGTCACGCCGGAGAACGCCGAGCGCGTGGGCGTCTGCATCGGATCCGGGATCGGCGGCCTGCCGCTCATCGAGGAGACACACAAGATCGTCCTCGAGAAAGGGCCCCGGCGCATCAGCCCGTTCTTCATCCCGGGTCTCATCGTCAACATGTGCTCCGGCCTCGTCTCGATCCAGACCGGCGCGAAGGGTCCGAATTCGGCCACGGCCACGGCCTGCGCGACGTCGGCGCACGCCATCGGCGACGCGGCAAACGTCATCCGCCGCGGGGACGCCGATGCGATGATCGCGGGCGGCTCGGAAGCCGTCATCACCTCGCTCGCCGTCGGAGGCTTTTCCGCGATGCGCGCCCTCTCGACGCGCAACGACGATCCCAAGGCGGCCTCGCGGCCCTGGGACAAGGACCGCGACGGTTTCGTCCTCGGCGAAGGCGCGGGCATCCTCGTGCTCGAGGACATGGGCATCGCGAAGGCGCGTGGCGCGGTCATCTACGCCGAGCTCGCGGGCTACGGCATGTCAGGCGACGCGTATCACATCTCGGCGCCTTCGGAGGACGGAGACGGCCCGTTCCGCGTCATGCGCAACACGCTTCTCGACGCGGGCGTGAACCCGGAGGACGTCGCCTACGTCAACGCGCACGGAACGTCCACGCCGCACGGGGATCGCATCGAGACGATCGCCATCAAGCGGGTGTTCGGCGACCATGCCCGGAAGCTCTCCGTCTCCTCGACGAAGTCCATGACGGGGCATCTCCTTGGCGCCGCGGGCGGATTCGAGGCCGGCGTCCTCGCGCTCGCGATGAGGCACAGCGTGATTCCTCCCACGATCAATTACGTGACGCCGGACCCCGATTGCGATCTCGATTACACGCCGAACACGGCGCACGAGAGGAAGCTCCCGATCGGCCTTTCGAACTCCTTCGGGTTCGGCGGGACGAACGCCAGCATTCTGCTGCGACTCGTCTAGGCAGCCTCCTGCCGGGGCTTCCCGTCGCGGAGCCCCTGTTAACATGAGAACGCCGACGGAGGACATCGAGATTCGACGCGTCTTCGTGGTCGCGGCCGCCGCCCTTACGCTTGCGATTCTCGTGGCGGGATTCTTCGTCCTCCGCGGGAGGCGGCCCTTCGTCTCCAGGTTCGGAGCCGACGTCCAGCGGCTCGTGTCGCCGGCACGAATCGGCGAAACCGTGGAAGTTCTCGCGAAGAGGCCGCATCGCGCGGGCACGACGGCGAACGCGGCGGCCGCCGACGAGATCGCGCGCCGCCTGACGGCGTCCGGGCTCAAGCCCTGGAGCGACGTCCACGAGGTCGAGCTTTGGGAACCCGTGGCGCTCTCGCTCGCCCTCACGAAGCCGGCGGCGAGGAACTTCGACCTTCACGAACGCGCCCTCGCGGAAGATCCGGCGACGTCGGTGGCGAACGAGGAGCTGCCCTTTCTCGCCTACGCGCCGGATGGCGATGTCGAGGCGGCGGTCGTCTACGCGGGCTTCGGCGGCCCCGCGGACTTCGCCGTGCTCCGGAAGGCGGGCGTCGACGTGCGCGGCAAGATCGCGCTCGTCAAGGCACAGGGCGTCTGCCGCGGAATGAAGACTCTCGCGGCCGAGCGCGCGGGCGCCGCCGGCCTCCTGATCTACATCGAGCCGCGGGACCAGGGCATCGTGAAGCCTTCCTATCCGCTCGGGCCGTCGACAAACCGCTGGGCGGCCTCCCGCGGAACGCTCCTCAAGTACTTCCTTCGTCCCGGCGACCCGCGCCGCGCGAAGGCTGCGGGAGTCGACACCCTGCCGAAGATTCCGGCGCTCGCGATCTCGCAGGACGTGGCCGAGGCGCTTCTCAAGGAGATGGGTGGACCGGCGCCACCCCCGGACTGGAAGGGCCTCCTCGACGCGCCCTATTCGCTCGGTCCGGGGCCGGCGCGCGCGCGGATGACCGTGCGTGGAAAGACGGTGCGCGCGTCACTGCGCAACGTCTTCGCGACGATTCCCGGAAGCGATCCGAAAGCCGCCCCGGTCGTCCTTGGCAGTCACATCGACGCCTGGGTCTACGGAGCGGTAGACCCGTCTTCCGGCACGGCGGCCGTGCTCGAGGTCGCGACCGTTCTCGCGGCGCTCGCCGATCGCGGCTGGACGCCCTCGCGGCCAGTCGTGTTCGCGTTCTTCGATGGCGAAGAGTTCGGCATGCTCGGCTCGACGCGCTGGCTCGAGGCGCGGCTGGCGGGTGCCGAACTCCCCGCCCTTGCGTTCGTCAACGTGGACTCGGCGGTCCGGGCGAATGACTTCTATGCTTCGACGACGCCCGGGCTCCGCGGTCCGCTCGCCGAAGTGCTCGCGCTCGTCAACGACCCCGATTCGGGTAAGTCGCTTCGGGAGAGCTCGGGCGAACCCGCCCTTCCGGGGTTTTCGAGCGACGCCGCGCCCTTTCTTGGATTCAGCGCCACACCCGTCGCGGAGCTGGGCTTCGGCCGTTGGTATGGAAGCTACCACACGCTCTACGACACGGTGACGTGGCTGAAGCGCTTCGGCGACCCCGGCTTTCGTCGTACCGCGGCCCTCGCGCACGTCGGTGCGTTATACGTGGGCGCGCTCGCGACCCCACGAATCTTTCCCCTGCGTTTTTCGGAGATTTCCGACTTTACGAACCGCGAGATCCGCGAGATCCAGGCACGTCATCCGGCGTCGATCGCATGGATCCCCCAGGTGGCCCGGTCGCTCGCGAGCCAGATCGAGGGCTTCGAGAGGAGCGCGCGTGCCTGGGACGCCCGCGCGCTCGCGTCGCGGGGCCCGGGAAAGGACGCCGGGCGATTCGACCGGAGCGTCTCGCTCGCGCTCGGCGCATTCGGGGCGCCGGGTGATTCGTTCGGCCGGGGATGCCGCCTGTGGGGACCTTCGCTCGAGACGGGTTGCGGCACAACGGCGCTCGCGGAGCTCGAAGAGGCCATCGGCCGGAACGACCGCGCGGCGGCGGTGAGGGAGGTCGGGCGCCTCACGAACGCGTTTTCCACCGCGCGCGACCTGCTTCTTGTGGCAGAGCGGGCCGCCGAGGGCACCCGGCGTCCCCCTCGGTCGACGCCTGGGATCTCGCGCAATCAGTAACGTCGTGATGCGCCGCCCGAGCGCTGCCATCGTCCTCGTCTGCGGAGTGCTCGCGGCCTGCGGGTCTCGCAATCCGATCGCGCGGCGCGCCGCGCGTCTCGAGTCCCTCGTGGACGCCCGCCGGATCGAGAAGACCGTCGAGGCGCTGGCCCGCGTTCCACACCGGGCGGGGACTCCCGCGCAACGCGCCGCGGTCGCCGCCGTCGTGGAAATTCTCCGTGCGAACGGCCTCGAGACCGTCGTCGCCGAGCAGCCGGTGAATCTGCCGGAGCCCGTCGAGGCCTCGCTGGTCGTCGAGGGACCGTCGGAACACGCGTTCGACGTCACCGAGCGCGCGCTTCCGGGCGACCCCTACTCCAAGGCGGCCCCTCTCGAGATTCCCTTCTTCGCCTGGGCTCCCGACGGTGACGTGTCCGCGCGGGTCGTCTACGCGAATCACGGAGCGCGGGAGGACTACGACGTCCTGCGCCGGGCCGGCGTCTCCGTGAAAGGGGCCATCGTCCTCGCTCGCGCGCAAGGGATCTGCCGGGCGATGAAGTCGGTTCTCGCCGAGGACGAAGGGGCCATAGCGCTGCTCCTCTACCCAGAGCGGCGCGACCTCGGGATCGTGAAGCCCGATTTTCCCGCGGGACCCTACCTGAACCCGTGGACCGTGCAACGAGGCTCGATGCTGCGTTACTTCCTTCGCCCCGGCGATCCGGACTGCGCGCCAGGCCGCGAGCTTCCGCGTCTCCGGCCCGCGTTGCCCGCGCTGCCCGTGTCGGAAACCGTCGCGGCGGATCTGCTCGGTCGCGTGGAGGGGGCGGCCGCGCCCCAGGACTGGACCGGATGGCTGCCGATTCCCTATCGCCTGGGAACGACGAAGGAGGCCGTGCGCCTGCATACGCGATCGCGCACCGAGGCGCGCGTGCTCTTCAACGTCACGGCGACTCTCGCGGGACGCCGGCCAGGCGCCGCGGCGGTCGTCGTGGGGGGGCACACGGATGCTTGGGTGAACGGAGCCGTCGATCCCGTGTCGGGCGCCGCCGTCGTCCTCGAGACCGCGGCCGCGCTCTCGGCGCTCGTCCGGGAAGGCTGGAAGCCGGAGCGCGACATCGTCTTCGCGCTCTTCGACGGCGAGGAATACGGCATGCTCGGCTCGACTCGCTGGGTCGAGCAGCGTCTCGCCGCGCGGGCGGCGCCCCTGGGCGTGTTCCTTTACGTGGACTCATCGGTCCGCGCGCTCGATTTCATGGCGGACGCCTCCCCGGGGCTCGCCGAGTCTCTCGACGAGATCCTGGGGCGCGTCGTCGATCCGGTCTCGAATCATCTCCTTCTGGCGGTGCGCCCTGCCATGCAGCTTCCTGGCTTCAGCGGCGACACGTCGCCGTTCCTCGGTCTCGGCGGTGTGCCCTCCGCGCAGCTCGGATTCGGCCGGCGCACCTACGCGCAATACCACTCCGCGTACGACGACCCCTATCTCCTGGGCCGCATCCTCGATCCCGGCTACGTGATGAGCGCCACGCTCGCGCGCATCCTCACGCTTTGGACGTCGGTGCTCGCCGAGTCGTCCGAGCCGCCCTGGCGCCTGTCCGAGGTCGCGGCGTTTCTGACGGACGAATTCGCGAAGCTGGAAAAGACGTCTGCCGCGCGCCTTTCGCGTCGCGGCGAGCTCTTCGCGGCGGTCGTGAGGCTGCGTCTCGCGGCGCGTGCGTGGGAGTCGATCGACACGGGGCGCCGCCGGGCGAGCGCGGAGAAGACGGAGCCTCTGCTGCTCGACGCAATGGGCGCGTTTCTCGATCCGGCCGAGCGCGATTTCGCGCGCCGCAACCTGCTTTTGGGGCCGTCTGCCGAAACCGGCTGCGGAACGGACACGCTGCCGGGTCTCCGGCGGGCGCTCCGCGGCGACGGCTCGGTGGAAGCCGAGAGCGAGCGGCTCCTTCGCGCGCTGAAGACTTCCGAGGCGAAGCTGCGCGAGGCCGCGCGGATCGCCGCGGGGAGCAAGAGCGGGCCCTGACGGTCAGTGGAAATCGTGGCTCGGGAGATCCGGAAGAGCCGGGAGCGGCCAGAATCGCTCGGCCCTCACGGAGACGTTTCCGCCTTCTTTCTGGAGCTTTCCCTCCACGACGAGGCCTCCCGACCCCACGATGAGGGCCCGGTGCTCCTTGAAGAGGTCGGGCCTGACGATGGCTTGCACGATGCCGCTCTCGTCCTCGAGCGACAGGAAGACGAAGCCCTTCGCGGTGCCCGGGCGCTGCCGCACGATGACCGCGCCCGCGGCCTTCACGCGTTCGCCTTCGGGCACGCTCCGGAGCTCCATCGCCGACAGGATCGACCGCGCGGCGAGGGCCGGGCGCAGGTGTTCGAGGAGATGCGGCCCGGCGGTCAGGTCCGTCGCGCGGTAGTCGGCGATCGTCTCCTCCACGGCGGACATTTCGGGAAGAGGAGATTTCTGCGAAGAGGAAGAAAGAGGAAGATTTTCATAGAGGGTCCCGAGCGGACGGGAAACTTCCGCCACCTGCCAGAGGGCGGTGCGGCGGGAGACGTCGAGGGACGTGAGCGCTCCGGAGTAGGCGATCAAAGTCGTCTCGTCCGGGCGGATGCGGCATCGCCGCGAAAAGTCAGGAACAGTTTCGAAGAATCCCCTCTTCCGTTCTTCCTCGATGGCTCTCCCCGTCGCTTCTTTCAGGCCCTTCACGAAGCGCAAACCCAGCCGTATGGCGAGGGGCCCCTCCTCACCTTCTAAGAAATCTTTCTTTTCTTCTCTCTCCAACCCGCATTCCCAGCCAGAAGAATTCACGTCGATCGGCAGGACCGGCGTCCCGTGGCGCTGGATGTCTTTCACGATCGTGGCTGGGTGGTAGAAGCCCATCGGCCACGCGTTCAGGAGGCACGCCGTGAACGCCGCCGGGTGATGCGCCTTCAGCCACGCGCTCGCGTACGCGATGAGCGCGAAGCTGGCCGCGTGCGATTCGGGAAAGCCGTAGAGCGCGAACGACGTGATGGACTTGACGATCTGATCCTGCGCGGGCCCCGTGATCCCGTTCTTCACCATCCCGGACCTGAGGCGCTCTTCGATCGACCCCATGCGCTCCTGCGATCGCTTGAAGCCCATCGCGCGGCGCAGCTCTTCCGCCTCGCCGCCCGTGAAGCCCGCGGCGACCATCGCGATCTTCAGCAGCTGCTCCTGGAACAGCGGGACGCCGAGCGTGCGCTTCAGGATCGGCTCGAGGCACGGGTGCGGGTATTCCACGGGCGCCTTGCCCTGCCGCCGGTCGAAGAAGGGATGCACCATGCCGCCCACGATCGGCCCCGGCCGGATGATGGCCACCTGGACGACGATGTCGTAGAAGATCTTCGGCAGATGGCGGGGTAGAGACGCCATCTGCGCCCGGCTTTCCACCTGGAAGAGGCCGATCGTGTCCGCGGTCTGGAGCATCGTGTAGACCCGGGCGTCGCCCGCGGGCAGGTGGGCGAGATCCACGTCGACACCCTCGTGTTCCTTGATCGCGGGCAGCATCTTCTCGATCGCGCCGAGCATTCCGAGGCCGAGAAGATCCACCTTCACGATCCCGAGGTCCGCGCAGTCGTCCTTGTCCCACTGGATGACGACGCGCCCTTCCATGGCCGCGGGCTCGAGCGGCACGACCTCGGACAGCTTTCCCATCGCCACGACCATGCCGCCCGAGTGCTGCCCGAGGTGGCGCGGCAGGTTCTGGACACGCATGAAGAGCTTCCCGAAGTGGGCGACGCGCGGGTGCGCGGGGTCGAAGCCCGCGGCGGCCAGCTCGGCCGCGAGGTCGGCCGCGCCGTCGCGGTACTCGCCGAAGCTCCACTTCCCGAGGCGCTTGGCGATCGTGTCGACCTGCTCCGCCGAGAAGCCCAGGGCCTTCGCCATTTCGCGGGACGCCGAGCGGTCGCGATACGTGATGACGTTCGCCGTCATCGCGGCTCCTGCGGGGCCGTACGTCTTGTAGACGTGCTGGATGACCTTCTCGCGCGGATCGCCAGAGGGAAGGTCGAGGTCGATGTCGGGCCACTCGCCGCGTTCCTCCGAGAGGAAGCGCTCGAAGAGAAGCTCCATCTTGACGGGGTCGATCGCCGTGATCGAGAGCGCGTAGCAGACGGCGCTGTTCGCGGCCGACCCGCGGCCCTGCACGAGGATGTGCTCCTTCTTGCAGAAGTTCACGATGTCCCAGACGATGAGGAAGTAGCCCGCGAGGTCCAGCTTCGCGATGAGGTCGAGCTCGCGCTGGAGCTGCGCCTGCGCCTTGCCCGTGAGCGGCCGGAAGCGGCCCCGCGCGCCCTCCCACGTGACGCGCCTGAGGAAGGACGACGGCGTCTCGCCCGGAGGCAGCGCGTACGCGGGGAAGCGGTAGCCGAGATCCGCAAGCGTGAAGGAGAGGCGCCCCGCGAGCGCGGCGCTGGCTTCGAGGACGCCCGGCAGATCCGCGAAGAGGGCTTCCATGTCGCGCGCGGACTTCATGTGGCGCTCGCGCCCGGCGTGCAGCTTCGTTCCCGCGGCGTCGAGGTGCGTGTGGTGGCGGATGCACGTGAGCGCGTCGAACAGGTCCTTGTCTTTCCGCTCCGCGTAGCGCACGCCGTTCGTCGCGAGGACGCCCAGGCGCGCGGCGCCCGCAAGGTCCTGGAGCGCGCGGTTCACATGCTCCTCCTCCCGCAGGAGATGGCGCTGCAGCTCCACGTGCACGCGCCCGGGAAACAGCGCGGCGAGGCGGTCCAGCTCGCGCGCGGCCCCGTCGAGCCCGCCGGATGCCAGCGCGCGCGTCACGACGCTCTCCTCGCCGCCCGTCAGCACGTGGAGCCCCTCCGCGTGCGCGGCGACCTCCTCCCACGTCGCGGCCGCCTGCCCCTTCGGCTTTCCCGCAGCGGCGGCGGTCAGGAGCAGGCAGAGGTTCCTGTAGCCCTTCTGGTTCTCGACGAGCAGCGTCAGGCGGGGAGGAGAAATTCCTGCTGGGAGGGGAGGGGGAACGAGGCCGCGAGGACCAGAGAGATTTTCTTTGAATGATGAAGAGATCGATTTGCCGCTTCTGCCCTCTCCCTCTCTATCTTTCAAAGAAATATTTCTTGATCGATGCATCTGAAGAACGACTTCCGCCCCGACGAGCGCCTTGACGCCCGCCGCCTTCGCGGACTTCCAGAAGCGCGGGGCGCCGGAGACGCCGTTCGTGTCGATGAGCGCGACAGCGGGGAGATCGAGCGCCGCCGCGCGATCGACGAGGTCTTCCGGCAGCGACGAGCCGTTCAGGAACGAGAACGCCGAGGCGACGCGCAGCTCGGCGTAAGCTCGCGCGCGCCGGGCGGGAACCGGCGGGCGTTCGAAGGCGCGCGCGCGCGCCTTCTCCTTGCGCGCGCCGGGCCCGTTGGGATGCAGGCCGCATCCGCCGTAAGGACCGATGAAGTCGCGGGTGGGAGGCCCTTCCGCCATGGGCCGGCGAGCCTAGACGCAAGTGAGACGTAAGTCAACGGTGGCTATTTCGACGAGGGCGCGCGCTCCAGCGCGGTGAGCCGCAGAGAGAGGTCCGGCGCGGCCCAGAAGCCGAGGCCGCACTCCACGAGGCCCGCGCCGCGGAACTTCCTCCGGTACCACGCGGCCCGGCGCATCTTGAAGCCCACCGTGTCGCCCTCGATGCCGGTCTCGAGATCGTCGTCGGCCGAGAGGAAATCGAAATACGCGACGCCGCCGATCAGCTCGGGCAGGCCGTGGAGCCCGAGCAAGACCTCGCGCGTCGGCACGTAATGCAGTGCGTCCGAGCACACGACGAGGTCGAACGGCTCGTCGAAGCGCAGCTCGGCCAGCTGGCCCCACGAGCCCGGCCGGACGTTGCGCGAGCGGCCGAAGCGCTTGACGGCGTAATCGCTCGTGTCGAGGCCCAGGTAGCGAAGCTTCGGGCGCAGCTCGCGCAGTAGCGGGAACCACGCCCCTTCGCCGCAGCCCACGTCGAGCACGGACGCGAGCGGCCGCCCGAGGAGATGCTCCGCGACCCCGACGGCCATCGCAGCTTTCCGAGCGACGCCCGCGCGGCGCACGATGCATTTGCGCGGGTCGCGATACCACTTGCGGAAGTACGCCGCGTCGTAGAGCTTTCCCTTCAGATGAGGCCGTCCTTCTTCCAGCGCGCGTAGGCCGCCTTCGTGAGCGCGGAAAGCTCCTTGAAGAGTGCGGCATCGGGTTCCTTGAAGTTGAAGCAGGCCTTCCCCTGCATGCGCTTTTTCAGCGCGGGAGGGACCATCTGGAGCAGGCCGTCGCTCATGTAGATCGGCATGAGGTGGACGCTCACGTACGCCTTGCCGATCCGCGTACAGACGAACCAGAGGCCCTTCGGAGCCTGCGGGAAGCGCGCGTTCGGCGGCGTGAGGAGGAGGAACTCGTCGGGCCCGTCCTTCGCCACCGTGAGTCCCTTCTTCTTCGTGAAGGGGTCGAGGACCTTCCGTAGCGCGGCGTGCGTTTCGCGGAACGCGTCCGGAACTCCGGCGGATGCTCCGGACTTCTTTCTGTCCGTCTTCATCGGAACCTCACGCCTTGACCATCACGAGGATCATCTTGAACGGCGCCGTCGCGCGCAGGCCGTGCGGCACGTTCGCGGGCAGGAGGAGGATGTCTCCCGCCGAGACTTGGTGGGGCGCGCCCGCGATCTTGACCTCCGCTGTCCCCTCGACCCCGAATACGAGCGCGTCGAAGGGGGCGGAGTGCTCGCTCAGGGCCTCGCCGGTGTCGAACGCGAATGCCGTCACCGTGCCTCCCGCGGCCTTCACGAGCGTGCGACTCACGACGGCGCCGGCCTGCAGGGCGACGAGGCCGGTCTGGGGAACGGAATCGGGCGGAAGGGGTTGATGGGCCATGGGCTCTCCTTGCGCGCGGACAATAGCGCTGCCGGCGGAAGGATGTCGGTCTAGTCGTAGACGCCGTCCGCGAACCACTCGCCGCCGGGCTCGTCGCGGAAGATGCGATAGAGGCCGCCACCCGAAAGCTCGACGTCCCAGTACGCGCGGAAGGCGGGCGCCTCCTGCCACCAGCCCTCCTCGAGGCGCCACGGCCCCGAGGCGACGCGCACGGGGCCGGCCACGTCGACGGCCGTCCGCCCGCCGCCGTCCGTGGGAGGAGTCGAGGCCAGCGCGCGCAGCGACGCGGGGCGCTCGCCTTCGAGAAGAACCTCGAGCGGCACGGCCGGGCGCAGCACCCGCACCGAAAGCAGCCCCCGCCCAGTCCGCGGAGTCCTGCGGACCGCGGGGGGAGGCGGGGGCGCGAACGGCACGAGGGCGAATCGCTCGGGGCAGTGGCCGTCCACCGCCTGCGGCGCGCCGGCGCGCCCCGGCCCCAGCAGCGCGAACAGCTTCGCGAGCGCCGTCGCGAGCCGGTCGGGCGAAATCTCGGCCGGCCCGAACAGCGTGAGCTGGCCCTTGCGCGGCGCGTCGGGATGCGCCGTGAGTGAGAAGCCCGTCACGGCGGCACCGGGCGGCCGGCCCTCGAGGCCGAGGCGCACGAGGGTGACGAGCGTCTTCACGTCGCGCGTGGGCGCGGGCAGCTCGATCGTGCGCGTGTCGCAGCCCTCGGGCTCGAGCGTCAGCGACACGTCCAGCCGCGCGCAGCCGACGGCCTCGGCCTCGAGGCGCCGCGCGAGCCGCTCGAGTGCGCCCTCGGCCAGCGCGAGGAACGGTTCCAGCGTGACGAGCGGCCACTCCAGCTCCATGCCCTCCGTGAAGCCCGGCGGCGGCCGGCGCGGCACGAGGGGGCGCGGATCGCGCCCGCGCGCAATCTCGTGCAGCGCGTGCCCGCGCGCGCCGAGCCGGCTCGCGACGTCGGCCGCGGGCAGCTTCGCGAGGTCGCCCACCGACGAGAGCCCCCAGCGCGCGAGCGTCTCGACGATCTCGGCCTCGGGGTCCAGCTTCACGAGCGGCAGCGGCGCGAGGAACGCGGCCTCGCCGCCGGCGGCGACGACGACGGGGGAGTCCGGCAGCGTCGCGGCCACGCGCGCCGCGAGCTTGCTCGACGCGAGACCGCAGCGCGCGGGCAACGACTCGCGCTTCGCGGCGGCGATCAGCGCGCGCCCGAGGTCGCGCTCGTCGGGGAAGAGGCGCTCGAGGCCGTCCGCGTCGAGGTACACGACGCCGTCGCCCGCGTCCTCCACGCGCGGCGACACCGTGCCGGCGACGTCGAGGAGCGCCTCCTGTGCGGCGCGCTCGCTCTCGAGGTCGCGCGCGCGGGTCAGGAGGTCGGGCAGAAGCGCCCGCGCCTGCGGCAGCGTGAAGCCGGGGCGGATGCCGGCCTTGCGCGCCTTGCGCGTGGCGGCCACCACGTGCGCGAACGTTCCGTTCCCCTCGCACAGGATGACCGCCTCGTCCCGGAGCGCGGGCTCGCTGCGCAGCCGCGCGGCGAGCGGAAACAGCGGCACCACGAGACACGCGAGACGGGGAGGGGACATTCAGCGCCCGTATGCGGACAGATAGCCAGAAAACGCAGCGGCGTTTTCTTTCTTCCCCTCTTCCTTTCTAAGCAAATCTTTCTTTCTTTCTTCTTCTTTTCCTTTCTTCCCCGCCTGAAGCGCATCCAGCAGCGAAAGATTCAGCAGGCTGGCCTTTCCTTCCAGATGCATTTCGCGCCTCTCGAGGTTTTTCTCCACCACGAGGTGGGAAGACAGGCCGTCGAGCAGGCTGCGGTCCCAGCCTGCCCGCGCGGCATCCGCCGCGAGGACGATGCGCGCCGCGGTGCCCGTGACGCGATAGGGCGCGAGGACGAACAGCGCGGTGTCGTGGACGCGCGCGCGGCGCGCGAGGCGCAGCCACACGGCGTCGTCGAAGCGCCGGCGCGAGACGCGTGCGAGCCCGAGGTCGAGGATGACGAGGGCGAAGCCTGTGGCGAGCACCGTCTCCGTGGCCGCCAGCGCCATCTTCACTCCGTTGGGGCGCAGCCACAGCACGCGCGAAAGCTCGGCGCCCGCGGCAGCCGCGCCCTGGGGGTCGAAGTGGTCGCCGGGATCGACGAGAGCGGCGGTCTCGCCCGTCTGCGTCGTGGCCGCAAGCGCGGAGAGCGCGATCGAGAAGCGGCCGGAGGACGCGCGCCCGGACATCTCCACCAGCGCCCCGCGCGGCAGCCCGCCCCCGAGGAGGCGGTCCAGCCCCTCGCACCCCGTCGGCAGACAGGCCGGCGCGAACCGCCCGCGCGAGAGTGAAAGCGAAAGCCCCGCGGCAGTGGTCATCTGCGCGGCGATGTCCGGAGGAAGAACGGGACGAGGCAGCGCCGGCACGCCGTAAACGTATGTCCGAGCGTAGCGTAAGTCAAGCGTAAGTTTATGATGCCGCTACTTCATTGAGCGGGCGTGCTCCGGACCGCCAAATAGAATCCCATCACCCCTCGTTAAGGAGCTCACATGAGTGCGGAAAACGCGTCGACGGCGAAGCCCGATCTCGACATTTCCCAGTCGCAGCAGGCGGCCATCGAGAAGCTCGCGAAGGATGAGAACGTCATCCTGCCGCCCATCTGGATGGCGCGCGAAGCGGCGATCCGCAACGACGCCATCGAGCGCGCGCACGCCTTCAACGACCCCGACGATTTCTGGGCCGAGAAGGCGAAGGGCATCGACTGGATCGAGCCCTGGAAGGAAGTCTGCCGCTTCAATCCGCCGACGCACGAGTGGTTCATCGGCGGCAAGCTCAACGCCACGGTCAACTGCATCGACCGGCACGTCTACGGTGACAAGCGCAACAAGGCTGCGCTCTTGTGGGTCGGCGAGGACGGCGAAGAGCACGCGTACACCTACAACCGCCTCTACCGCGAGGTGAACCGCTTCGCGAACGCGTTGAAGCGCCTCGGCGTCTTGAAGGGCGACCGCGTCATCATCTACATGCCGCTCACGCCCGAAGGCATCGTCACGATGCTCGCCTGCGCGCGCATCGGCGCCGTCCATTCCGTCGTCTTCGCGGGCATGGGCACCCAGGCCCTGAAGTCGCGCATCGAGGATTGCGGCGCGAAGGTCGTCGTCTGCACGGACTTCACGTTTCGCCGCGGCAAGAAAATCTCGCTCAAGCCCACGGTCGACGAAGCCGTCCGCGACCTCACGTTCGTCGAGCACGTCGTCGTCCACCGCCGCGGCTCGCGGCCCGGCGACGCGCCCTTCACGTTCGAGAGCGAGCGCGAGCACGATTTCTACGACGTCCAGAACGCGCGCGACATCCACTGCACGCCCGAGCCGATGGACGCGGAGGATCCGCTCTTCATCCTCTACACGTCCGGCACCACGGGGAAGCCGAAAGGCGTCGTCCACACGACCGGCGGCTACATGGTCGGCGTGAACTATCTCGCGAAGGCCTTCTACCAGATCGGTGAACGCGACATCTACTGGTCCACGTCCGACATCGGCTGGATCGTCGGCCACTCGTTCATCGTGTACGGACCGCTTTCCGTGGGGGCCACCGTGTTCACGCGCGAGGGCGTGCCCGACTATCCGAACGCCGACGTCACGTGGGAGCTCTGCGAACGCTTCGGCGTCAACCTCCTGTTCACGGCGCCCACCGCGATGCGCATGTTCATGAGCCACGGGCCCGAGGCGCCCGCACGCTACGACCTTTCACGCCTGCGCCTCATCGCGTGCGCGGGCGAGCCGCTGAACCCCGAGGCGCACCTCTGGGCGCAGAGGAACCTGGTCAACCAGTCCGGCGGCATGGTCGTCGACAACTTCTGGCAGACCGAAGTCGCCGCTCCCGTGCTCGGCACGCTCCCCACGTTCGAGGCGCGCCCCGGCAAGGTCGGAAAGCCCCTGCCCGGCGTCTTCGCTGACATCGTCGACAAGGACGGCAACTCGCTGCCCGACGGCCACGGCGGCCTCCTCGTTCTCCGCCGGCCGCTGCCCTACATGCTCCGCACTGTGTGGGGCGACCACGCGCGGTACGAGAAATACTGGCAGCAGATTCCCGGCTGTTACACCTGCGGCGACATCGCCGTCCGCGACAAGGACGGCTGGTTCGCCGTCCTCGGCCGCTCGGACGACGTCCTCAACGTCGCGGGCCACCGCATCGGCACGGCCGACGTCGAGGGCTCGCTCCTGCGCCACCCCGCCGTCGCCGAGAGCGCCGTCGTCGGCCTTCCCGACCCGATCAAGGGCGAGCGCATCAAGGCGTTCGTCGTCCTGAAACCCGGCACCACACAGGGCGCGGGCCTCATCGGCAGCCTCAAGGACCACGTGCGCCAGGATCTCGGACCCATCGCGCAGCCCTCCGACATCGAGATCGTCGCGTCGCTGCCCAAGACCCGCTCGGGCAAGATCGTGCGACGCTTCCTGAAGGCGAAGGAGATGGGCGAGGACCCAGGCGACCTCTCGACGCTCGCGGACTAGGGGATCTGAGCGGTTTGGGGTGTCAGCGTCGCTGCCGGTTCCCGTTGTCCATGTCTGAGAAGATGAGCCAGCGACCGGCGGCGTCCTTCCGCAACGTCAGCGTGAACTTCCCGTCTTCGAGATCTCCCGCTCGCCGCGCGTACCCGCCGAGGACGTAGGCGACGTCTCCCTGCGCGGCGAACGCGAACGCGCGCAGGGCGAGCGGCCCGCCGTGGCCGGCGTAGTGCTTTTCGATCGCGGCGCGCCCTCTCACGGCCGGCTGTCCGCCCTGGAGAACGAACCCGTCCTCGGCGAAGAGCCGCGCGAGCCCCGCGGCGTTCTTAGCCCCCAGGCGGTCTCGTAGTCGGTCAGCACGCGGGCCAGATCGGAGGGAAGAGCCACGCTCGGCAGATTCGCGGGAGGTGCGGGCAGAGGATCGGATGCTGGAACCGCCGTCACGGGTTCCGTCGCGGCGGCGCTGCCGGCAACCGTCGCCGCGAGCACGAGAGCGAGCGCGCGTGGCGCCTGATACGAGATGAAGCAGCTCAGGTAGCGGTGGGTGCACATCAGGGTCTTCATTCACTCTCCTTTGGAGGCCGGCCGGGCGATGACCGTCGAAAGCAGCGTGGCAACGAGCTCGCGCCCCATGGGCGAGACGCCGAACACGTCCGCGCGGGAGACGGTGAGCGTGCGCCCCGACCGGAGCACCTCCGCGCACGCGAGAAATCGCAACGCGGAGGTGGGCCGGAGAAGGTTGATCTTGAATTCCACGGCCAGAACGTCGTACCCGGGCGGAGCGAGGGAGAACGCCGCGTAACCGCACGCCGAATCGGCCACGCTCGCGAGGACTCCTGCGTGGAGATATCCGTTCTGCTGGCAGCGCGACGCGTCGAAGGACACGCCGATGTGCACCCGGCCAGGCTCGACGAGCTCGAGCGTCGCGCCGAGCGTCGCCATGAACGTCTGCTTCTCGAAGCTTGCCCGGACGAGAGCCTCGAAACGGGGATTCTTCGCCGCGAAGGCGGCCCCCGTCTCGTCAGGCACGGCCCAGGCTCGCGAGGTCGATCACGAAGCGGTAGCGGACGTCGCTTTTCAGCATCCGCTCGTACGCTTCGTTGATCTCCTCGATGGCGATCACCTCGACGTCCGCGGTGATCTTCCGCTCCCCGCAGAAGTCCAGCATCTCCTGCGTCTCCGGGATTCCGCCGATCATCGAGCCGGCCAGCTTCTTGCTCCCGAAGATCAACGACATGGCGGCGAGGGAAGCGGGGTTCGGCGGGACACCGACGATCACCATCGCGCCCTCCGTCCGCAGCATCCCGAGATGGGCGTCGAGGTCGTGGGGAACTGAGATCGTGTCGATCAGGAGGTCGAACCGCCCCGACAGCTTCTTGAACGCGTCGGGCGCGCTCGTGAGCTCGAAGGCGTGGGCCCCGAGCCTCTTCGCGTCCGCTTCCTTGCCTTTCGACCGGCTGAGCATCGTCACCTCCGCGCCCATCGCGGCCGCGATCTTCACGGCCATGTGGCCGAGGCCGCCGAGGCCCACGACGCCCACGAGTGTGCCCGCGCCGCACTTCCATTGCCGGAGGGGCGAGTACGTCGTGATCCCCGCGCAGAGGAGGGGAGCCGCCGCCGAGAGGTCCATTCCCTTCGGGACCTTCACGGCGTAGGTCTCCTTGACGACGACCTCCTTCGAGTACCCGCCGTACGTCTGCGTCTTGCGGTCCATCTCCGTGCCGTTGTAGGTGAACGCCGCCCCGGCGAGACAGAACTGCTCGCGGCCGCGCCGGCACGGATCGCAGGTGCCGCACGAGTCCACGAAACAGCCGACCCCTGCCGTGTCGCCCACCCGGAACTTCGTGACGGCGGAGCCGACCTCGGCCACGCGGCCCACGATCTCGTGGCCGGGGACCATAGGGAACGCGGCCGGACCCCATTCACCGCGGACCTGGTGGATGTCGGAGTGACAGACGCCGCAGAAGAGGATCTCGATCTTCACGTCGTCCGGCCCCGGCTCGCGGCGAGAGATGGAATGGGGGACGAGGGGAGCTTTCGCGGCGGGCGCCGCCCATGTGGCTACGTTGGAAGACATCGTGGATTCTCCCTTTCTACTTGAAAGACTCCGCCGCGCTGGGAGACCAGCCAGCCTCGAGCACCGTGAACGCCACGACGTGCTTTTCTTTTTCCGCGTCGAGGCCGATGGAGCCGACGGTGCCGACGAACGCCGCTTCCGCCTGAGCGAGGGCCTGCGCGACGGGCGGAACGCTGCAGGTGCAGGCGCTCGCTTCCGGTGGGCTGGAAGCCAAGGCGACCGCGATCGCGAATGAAAAGAGCGAGAGAGTCCGCATCCGTTCTTCCGTCAACGCATGAAAAGCCGGATCGAGCCGCACACGGAAAGCAGCTGAGGCCCGCCCATGCGGCCGATGATGTTGCGAATCACGGACCCCATGACCTGCTTCGCTCCTGCGAGGCCGAGGTTCGCCGACTGCTCGACGATGAATCCCGCCTTGGCGAGCTTGAGCGGTTCCAGAAAGTAGCAGTCCATGCCGGCGTGCGCCAGCTCCACGACGACGTCCGCGAGGGCGTCGCGATGCGCGGCCGCATCCTCGGCCTCCTCGAGAGCAAGAAGAACCGAAAGCGTCTTCTTGCGGAGAGCCTCGGAGTGATAGAAGCGAAGGAAGGGCTTGGACGGCGGCCCGGACGGTTTTGAAGGCCGTGTTGCCGCCCGCTTCCCTTGCGGAGGAGATCCGCGCTTCGAGGAAGTGGCCATGTCGGTCGTCCCCCTACCCGGGCCCGCTGTTCAGCGCGCCCGCAAACTCCTCTGGAGTGAGGGTCACCGCCTGGGCAAACCCGGCGATGGCGCGAATCGAGGATGGCCGTATCGCGAACAGCGAGAAATCGGGCAGCTCGAAGATGTCGAGGGCCTCGGGAAACCGCGCTAGATAGGCCTTCCGGGCAGCAGCGTAGCCGCGAGCCGATTCCGGGACCTGCTCGGCCCGGCCTTGCACGGTGACGCGGGCCGTGGCCTGCGGAGCTTTGCCAGGGCTTTCCGGCGCGACGACCAGGAGGCTGACCGCCGGACTCTCGAGCATGTCCCGCGTGTGGGACGAGAGCTCGCTGACGTGAATGACGAAACCAGATCCCTCCGGAAGAAGTGCAAAAGGAACCATGGAGACATAGGGCTCGGCTCCGTGAAGAGTCCCCAGGGAGGCGATGCGCTGGCCTTGGAGAAGCTGGCAGAGCGCCTGAGACTGCGCGGCGTTCATGAAAGGAGTATAGCCACACCGGCGTCCCCTCCGCGGCAGGGGCGGGCTCTAGGTCGGGCGGTGCCCCGCGGCGCCGACTTCGAGCCGGAGGGCCTTGAGGGAAAAGTTGACGTCCCTGATGAACAAGACGAGTGAGCCGATCAGCGACGCCAGGCACGACGCGAACAGTCCCACGACAGGCGCCGCAAGAGACAGCCCGATCAGGGTGCTGACGAAGAGGACGATGATGAGTACAGCTGCAAGAAGGACGCTGACCGAAGCCGCAGCGATTGCGCCTCGAACGATACGCGCCCGCGTGAGAAGGATGTCCAGCTGTGCGAGAGCAGACTCGCGCTCGGAAGACTGGGCTGATCGGAGCTCCCGCGAGAGTTGCCGCGTGCGATCGATGATGCGGCCGAAGCGGTTCGTCATCGTGAGGAGCAGCAGGCCTACGCCCGAGATGAGAATGACGGGTCCGATTGCGACTTGAAGGATTGGAAGGAGATCGGGGAAATGCATGATGGTTGACGCTGCCCGAGGGGCGCGCCTCAAGCTCCCTGCGGGACGCCACTGCGGGCGTAAGGCCGGATGAAAGTCGTCATGGCCCCTGACGATATCAAGTCCGGTGGCGAGCGCAGCGAGTCCGCCGCAGCGCTTTGTTAGGGGGCGCCCAGACCGAGGACTAGCCGAAGGCCGTGAGCAACAGTTTCCAGAGTTGTCGTGCGGAGCCTGCCTGCGCGAGAGCGAAGGAGAGAGCGATCGAGGGTGAACAGCTGCGATACATTGACGACCGAGGCCTTGCGAAGGCCTGCCTCTCCTTTTGAAAGCGGGACATTACCCGGAGCCTCTGCCAGACGGAGGTTTGAGGTGATGGCAGCGACGAGTACGGTGGCAATAGCACTGCGGTTGAACGCGTTGGCCTGAACGACAAGTACAGGACGCGTACCCCCCGGGCCTGAGCCCACCGGATCCGGCAGGTCAACCCACCAGACCTCGCCGCGAGCTACTTCCATGACTCAGAACCGAGGGCGCGTAGCTGCAGGCCCTTGAGGGCCGGGTCGAGTTTGGAAGGCTCTGACGAATAGACGCGATCGAGGCTCGCCGTTACAGCGTCATCACTGTGTCGGGCCAGGTACTCCTTGAGGGCGGAAGCATATAGCTCGCTTCTTGAGAGGCGAAAACGAGAAGCGTGCCGTTCGCCGGCCTTGAATATGGAGTCCGGGAGGGAGATGGCTGTCTTCATACGGCAAAAGTATAACTGCGGTTATACCGCTCGTCAAGCCGCCCAACGATATCAAGTTCAGCGGCGAGCGCAGCGAGATGGGATGAGAAGGCCGGTCTCCCCAACGCAGTCGGAAAATCCGCTGCAAGGACATCACGGGCTCGAGGCCCAGAAGGGAGACCGGCCGTGGAGAAGCGTAGCACCGG
>JBBRRY010000005.1:0-136741 GCA_038245905.1 Thermoanaerobaculia bacterium
ACTCCGGCCGAGTTCGCCGCGGCCCACCGGGAGACGGCCGCATGATTTCCACATTTCCACGCAATCCACAGCGCGACGACTGCTACTATTTTCAACCAGGAATCTCACACCCCGAGTGGATCAACCTTGGGGAGCAGGTCGTGCGCTCTGACCTTCGTAAACCGCGCATCGGACGGCCGTTCGCTCCAAAGAACAGCGGCCTACCGAAAGGAACGCTCCACAAGAAGACCAAGGTCGGCATCGAAATCTGTCGTGCCATGGCGGGACATGCGGCCGATCGTCTGGCTCAGCTCGTCGATTCCCGCAGTCCGCGCATCGCGTTCGAAGCGACTCGGCTCGTGCTCGCCTACGCGTGGGGAGCGCCGCGACAGACTGTCGAAGTCTCCGGTGCGTTCGGCGACTTCGCGAAGGAGATCAGCCTCGCTCTCGCGAATGTTCGGGAGCGCAGAGCCGAGCGGGACGCTCTGGCAGCCACTCCGGAAGCGCCGATACTCTCTGCTGTAATCTCCGCAGCCGATCCAAGTGCTTCGGACCAAACAACTTATGCGTCACAGGCGGACGGAATCGTACGTGGGGTGTTCGAGGCTGAGGTAATTGACGCGTCCGGCCGATCGACGGCTTCTGGCGAAAAAGCTGTGCAGCAGTCGCTAGGCGGGTCGATCGTCAAGGTCGAAGCTGAGCTACTCCCGCCCTCGGTCGACGTCACCCACACGATCCTCGGTGCGCCACCGACGATCCTAGACGCTGTTACGGTCGACGAGCGCAACCCCTACGCGACGGACGCGACCGGCGACGCGGCCGAGAAGCGGCGGGCCGACCCATGAGCGAGCCTGTCCGCACAGGAGCCGCTCTGGACGGTCGAAACGTCGAAGGAATCTCCGCCACGCGTACCCAAACTGTACCCAACCGAGTCTGCGGTAGCGAAGAAAACGTGACTGGCGCTGCGATTTCGCTCTCGGAGCAACGGTTTGAAGAACCGCGTCCCGCTTTGTCGGCCGTCTCCGGCGCTGCCGCTACCCCCCCGCCTCTCGGAGCCCGGGTACCGTGTCCGTTAGGCCGGAGCCGTAAACAGCCGTCTAACGGCTCGACCGGCCGCCTCGGGTGGAAGCACGACCCGACGCTTAAGGACGTCACCACGACGATCCTCCACGCGGCGCCGAGTGTCGTGGCGCTTAGGCCTAGCGCGGCTGACGGCGCCGGGGCGGCTGAGGCGGACGTTCTTTCGGAAGTGAAAGACCAGCCCGAGGAGGTCTCTCCTCGCACTGCTCGTCCGAGGCCGTCACGATGAGCGACGTTGCGCGCGATCTAGCCGAGCTTCTCGTCGAGACGCGCGACGATCCGCGTGCTTTCATCGAGCTTGTCCTGCGCGCATCGCTCCGTCGCTGGCAGGCGGAGGTGAGCGAGGAGATCCGCCTCAAGCTGGCGGGTGGCGAGCGGCACCTCGAGATCCTCGTCCGGTCGTGTCACGGTGCCGGGAAGACGTTCTACAGCGCCGGCCTCGCGCTCTGGTACACGTCGACCCGCCCCGGTTCGCGCGGGTTGACCACGGCGCCTTCGTGGCAAGCGGTGGAAGGACTTCTCTGGGTCGAAATCGAGAAGCTCTACCGGCAGTCGCTACTCGCCGCCGTAGGTGTCGGACGGCTTCTCTCGACGTCGATCGAGTTCGCGCCCGCGTGGGACCTAGTCGGACTTTCGAGCGACCATCCACAGAATCTCGAAGGCCGACACGGCTCGTCCGCTGTCCGCGTTGTTGACGAAGCGAAGGCTGTCGACGAGGGCATTTTTGAAAGCACCGAAGGCTTGTTGGATGCCGAAGAGACGGCCGATATCTGGATCTCGACACCCTCAATCGCGGCCGGTGCGTTCTTCGATCGCGACATCAAGGGCGGGCCGCGCGTACTTCGGCGCGTCATCACGATCGACGACCTCATCGCCGAGGGCCTGCCCGGTAAAGCCGCATGGAAGCAACGCCGGCTCGAGGCGTGGGGCGAGAACAGCCCGGCATACCAGACGCGCGCTCTGGCCCGCTACGCCTCGGACGCCGAGGGTGCGCTGTTTCCGTTCGCGTGGGTTGAGCGCGCGATTGAGGCGTCGTTCGTCGTCGTCGGCGCCCCGGTCGCTGGTCTCGACGTCGCGGGATCCGTGGCTGGTGATGAGACGGCGCTCGCACTCGTCTCGGGCCCGGACTCTGCGGGGCGATATCAAGTCCACGTCACGCACGGCTGGCAGGTTCGGGATACGCAGGAGAGCAAAGGTCGCGCGCTTCTTCTCGTGCGCGACGCAAATGCGCGCGTGCTGCGTGTCGACGTGATCGGGCTCGGCCAAGGCGTCGCCGACTCGATCGCTCAGGACTTCGAGAGGGTCGAGCGGTTTCGCGCGTCCGACCGACCGACAGATGCAGAGCGCTTCACGAACAAGAAGGCCGAGGTCGCGTGGTTCGTTCGCGATCTGCTCGAAAAGGGTCTGTTGCGGCTACCGGCCGACGTGACGCTGAGATCTCAGCTCGTCGCGATGAGGTACGAGGTCAACGCTCAGGGTCGGATCAGAGTGGTCGACCCGCACGACTCCCCCGACCGTCTCGACGCGGTTCTCATCGCCCTGTCGGGATTCTCGACGCAGTATCCCGACCTCGTCGCGAATCCACCGATGGTAATCCGCTCGGAAACCGCTGACTGGATGGCGGTGTGAGTGGCGACGGTCCCGCCCAGAGGCGGGAAAAGCCGTGGTGAACTGTCAGCGGCTCGACCGCGGGATCACCCTAGCGGGCCGAGGCGTGCTACTTCGTTGCGGGCTCCGCGGGCGTGGTGGCAGGTGCGGGAGATGGCGCAGCAGCTGTCGCCCACGTCGCCCGGAGCGCCTCGAGCTTGTTGTCCCGCGCCTCCTGGAAGCAGACGTTCCACTGGAACTTCCCGAAGCCCTTGACCGAGTAGGGGGTGTCTCCAAACCCGCAGGATCCCTCGAAAGTGAACCGAGCGAGATCCTTCGGGTCCATCCAGCCATGGTGCTCCCCGCTTCCAGCCGGATTCCGCAGGTACGCAACCGGAACTCTGCCGTCCTTCTCCTCGAACTGGTAGCTCACCGAGTGCGGCCACGACCTCAGGTAGCCCGAGACCGATTCACCCTGCTTCAACCTCCACTCGACCTTGTCCCCCTTCGATTCGGCGTACACCGGCGCATCGTCGCGGATTACGACCCCTCCTTGTCCTCGGGGAGCGGCGAGGACTGGGGATGCGAACAGGAGAAGGAGAGCGATCTTCCTCATTCTCTACTTCAGACCGTCGGCAGTAACAACGTAGCGGAACCGTTCGTTGCTCGCCTCTCTAACGGTGATCGCTATATCGCGGAAGCGGATCGTCTTGGAGTCGGCCCGATACACGAGGTTCTGCGTGTAGGCCGCACGGACGAGATCCTCAGGCGTGTATTCGCGGTAGAGCACATTGATCGAGTCCTTCGTCACGCCGCCGAAAATAAGCTCGAAGTTCTTCCACCCTTTGGATGTGTCGACCTTCTGAATCTTCGTCGTGCCGACGAACCGGACTGTTGGTGGATTCGCGTGGTAGGAGTAGCCCATTTTTGCACCGGCGTAATTGATCGCCGAGCCTTCGAGCGAACCGTCTTCGTTCAAGAGGAACTTGAGAATCGCCGCCTTTGGATCGTTGATCGCGATCACGCGGTAAGTCTTGCCGTTCTTTGTTGTTGTGCCACGGACTACGGCAGCCGTTCCAACAGGTACATCTGCATGAGAAAAGGGCGGCAGGGACAGCCTAAAAGCTTCGCTGGCCGCGAGGGCGTCTGTGGTTTGAGTGAACTCGTAGTAGTCCTTCACTTTCGCGATCGGTTCGCCCACGTACGCGGATCCTTCAACCCCGAGCGAGTAGTTCTTCTCGAACACGTGCTTCGACTCGACGCTGACCTGTGGAGCGACAGGCTGAACGCTGCCGCAGCCATACATAGCGACCATGAGAACACTTGCAGCGAGCATCCGCGTACGAATCACAACTCCTCCTGTTCTCCGTCTCGTCATTGCGCCTCTAGCCTGTCGTCAGCGTGTTCGTGTCTGTGGCCGCGGTCCCGCCGCGAACTGCCCGAACCCGGTCTGCCTCGTGAATCCCGCGCGGGATGGATGGCGATCTACTTCTGGATCGAATTAAGGATGAGGTTTTCGAGGACACCCTTGGACACGCACGCCACAACCGTGCGGTCTGCGCCAGCTGCGCGGGTCTCCTCAAACTCAGTCGTGACAGTCACAGTCGGCCTGTTGTCATTCGCATGAGGGATGAACACGTTGAAGCTGGCGCGACGGCTGACAGGGCGGAAGGGAAACCCCGCCTTGCCACAGTCCATAACCGTAGCGTCGAACTCACCGAGGTAAACCCTCTCGGCGAAAATAACGCCGCTGGACTTATCGATGGTCTTGACCTGAACGTTGTTTTTCGCGAACCAGGCCACAGCGTCCTCCCACACGAGGTCGTATGGCCTCGCGTAGGTGCCGGAGTTCTTCACCGCGTACTTACCTGGCCCACTACTCCCACAACTGGAAACCGCAACAGCGAATGCAATGAGTGCCAACCTCTTGAACATCATTTCCTCCTTGTGCCTCGAGAATCTGTGTGTACAGGATTGTAAGCGGTCCGAACCATGGATGGGCGCGGACGGTGGCCGCTTCAGACGTGGATGCGCTGGATCCGATCTGCCTCGACCACGTCGTTATCCAGCCTGCGGAGCGTGCTGAGGTAGACCCGCCGCTGGCCCGTTTTCTGTACCTTCCCGGCCGCGTTCCATGCGGGGGCGCCAGGCCCGTTATAGAACTGCTCGAACGAGCCGTCGCGAGAGAGCTTCCCGGCGATAAGGAAGTCGGCCACCTCTCTTGCGTCGAGGGCTATAACGACGCCCTGCGTCACCTTCACCTGCACTTTGCGGCCGGACGTGAAGCACGCGCCGTCGTGGCGTGTGGCCGAAGACTTCGAGAGGTCGAGCCCGTAGTAGTAGGCCGCCAGCACCTCGCCGATGCTCCCGACGAGGTGACCGTCCGGAGTGAAATGTCGATGCTGATCGCCAAAGCGAGCCTCAAGCTCGGACACCACGCCGTACAGCCGCTCCATGAGCTTCGGGATCGCCGCGATGCTCTCTTCGGAGATCTCCTTCATGGTCTAGCCACAATCTTATCGTCGCGCTTTCAGGCTCGCCACCGTCGCAAACCGGCCGAATCCCGTCGGCCTCGTACATCCCGGCGTCGGGCACTCGCGGAGGCCCTGGCCCTTCGTCGCTTGAACGAACGAGCGGCACGACCCGCAGTAGAAGTTGTCGCGCTCGGGAACGTAGCGCCCGCCGATCCGGGCCGGGGACGAGGCGGTGCCGGTGGACATGGAGCAGAAGATAATAGGACTCGGCGAGAAGCGGAGACATGAATGCCGCGCATAGGTCTACCCTTAGAAGCGCAATCGTCGGAGGAAAGATGACGAGCTTCGACCGCTACCCGCTCGCGACCCTTGAAGGCTGGTTCGAGGGGGGGCGGCCGCCCGCGAAGGTGCTCAAGATCGTGGAGGAAGAGCGGCTCTAGCGATTTTCTCGGTGCGCTCCGGCCCAAATGGCACTAGGTTTTCTCGAAGGAGGTTCTAATGCTCGCAGTCCTCGTACTCCTCGCCGCGAGTGACGCCGCAATCAAGCCCGCCCCGACGCCGACCCCCGTCGTCGTCGAGAAGGCCGGAATCGGACAGACGCGAACCCTCGCGGACGTAGCGCGGGAGCGAAAGCTCGGCAAGAAGGGAGTCGCAGGCGGGACGATGTCCGTCGCCGGGGCGTCGGGCGGGTCGGAAACGCAGGTCAAGGCCCAGAACGCGAAGATGCAGGCCGAATACGACGCCACGGACGCCGCATGGCAGGCTCGCTTCGACGCGACGAAGAAGGAACTGTCGCTAGCGCAAGCGTCACTCGCGCAGGCAGACGCGACGATGCCGAACGTGGTGTCCTTCGGACGGCCCGGCGCGGCCCACGCGATCGCGCTTGAGGCGCGGGAAGGTGCGCTTCTGCCCTACCGGATGCGGGTGAAGGACGCCGAGGCGGCGATGGCCGCACTTCGCGAGGAGGCGTCGAGGGCGGGCGTTCCGGGATTAGTACGGTGAACAGCGGCGCCGAGTTCCTCGTCGGACTCGTTTTCTTCGCGCTTTTTCTTGCCGTCCTCTGGGCGATTTCGTCGATCAACGGTAACGTGCGCAAGATCCGCGAGCATCTGGACGCGATGCAACCAAGGGCTCCGGTTTCAGGCGCACACCTGCCCGTCGCTCCCACACAGGCTTTCAGAGAGAAGCTTGAGGAACAAGATGCGACTGGTACCACGCCAGTCGCCGCCCCGGCCGCTGCATCGCCAGCCGACACCCAGCCGACCCCCGCCGAGATGCGCGAAAAGTTCCCGGTTCGCCGATCGGTCCCTGCGACCCCGCGGGCGCCGTGGGAGCCAGAGCCCGGCTCAAGCCCGGCGAAGCGGCCCCCGACCGGGATCTTGAAACTCTAGGAGCTGGCCGCCGCCTACCGGGCGAAGACGTTAAATCCTCAGACGGAGAGCCATTGAAATGCGAGGTGGAGCAAAACCTCAATGAAGAGCGTGGCGGGTCGCGTTATAGAGAGGCCTCTCTGGACGCCTCTGTCGGCCTTCGCCAACCACAAGCGACTTGTGTTATAGTGGCATCGATGAACAAGAAAGACTTATCGGCTTACCTGGCGAAGATCGGATCGAAAGGTGGCCGCGCCGGTACCGGAAAGGCGAAGCTCCGAGGCGACACCGCGTATTACCGCGCGATCTCGAAGAAAGCCGCCGCGGCTCGAAAGGCGAAGGCGTCGAATAAGCGGGGGGGCGGAAGCCGTGAAGAAGAAGACACAGAAGGGACTGCCTCAGAAGATCGACGCCGGGGACCGCGTGGGCGCCGACGGCCTCTTCGTCGGGCACGCTATCTTTCACGGCGAGCCGGGCGCGCTCCAGCTCTCCTTCGGGAGCGATTGGAACGAGCTGCTCGTCCGGAAGAAGGATGCCAACGCGATTCTCCGAGGATCAGACGAGGCGTTCCGTCTTGCGATGGCGGAGAAGATCGTCGCGTCGGGCGCAGCGATGCTCCATTTTTGGGTGAAGCCGTCCGAGGACGGCGACGCGGTCAACGTTCTGGACTGTGCGCCGGGCTGTGAGAACGCGGCCGAGGCGCGCTTGTTCTTAGGTCCGACGAAGGGCGTCTCGTGAGACGCCCCCCCGGTTTCTCGTTCTCCTTGCGCGTCGCGATCGGACTCTCGGCGCTGCTGCTCTTCGCGGCCGCGTCCGCCGCCGCTCAAACGCAGACGCTCTCTGACGTCGCGGTGAATCGGACGCTCGTGAAAGGTACGAAGATCGAAGCGCCTGGCGTCTACATCGAGATCACAGGTGCCAAGGGCGAGCAGGAGCCCGTCTACCGTCCCGAGCAGGTCAGCGCTGGCGATCGCGAGCCGGAATGGGGCGGACACTACTACGACGCAGCTCCGCAGTATGGCTACGTCACGTCGCAGTACGGTTACGGCGGCGATCGCGGTACCCGGGTCTCGCGATCCTACGGTGGACGCAGCGAAGGCCGCTTTGCTGGCGGCTACGGCGGGCACGGAGCGGGTCGTGGCAGAGGTCACCGATGAAGCGCCTCCTTTCGTCGGCTCCGGTGGGCCTGGCATGAACACGATCAAGAAAATTCTGACCGCCAGCGGATTAGTCCTCGTCTGGATCTGCGGACTCGTCTTCATTCCCACCGATCTCAACTTGGTCCAGACCGCAATCCTCATCGGAATTCCTGTCCTCATCGCGGTTCTCGTCAAGGTCACGCACGATGAATTTTGTCCGTACAAAACGACGGCGGAACACGACGGCTACTTTGGAGAAGCGCGCGGCCACAGAGGGCGCTTCTACCCGAAGTGCAAGCTGTGCGTTGACCTCGTGAGAACCGGGAGTGTCGATACGAACGACTCGGGAGCCGATAAGGCGCTTCGGCACGACGCTCGAAAGAAGGAGGTCCGCTGATGGCTCACCACAAGGGATTCGCCGACGGTATCGCTCGCTCCCGTAACGGCCGCTGGAAACTCTTCATCCGCGTCAACAAACGCCGTATCAAGCGGACCTTTTCTACGCGGGAGGAAGCCGAACGCGTTCGCGACAACCTCCGGGGACGGCAGAAGCTTCAGAGCCTCGGCGTTCCGCTGGCTCAGAAGGCCGCATTCGTCGTGAAGACGGTCGGTAGCGTGCTCGACGCCTACGCCTTAGAGCGCGAGACCCTTTCTGTCGCAGCAGAGCCACGTCACGATATCCAGCAGGCGAAGGCTTACTTCGTCGCGTGGTGCGGCGAGCATCGCGAGGCGGACCTCACGCGGAAGGACCTAGTCGATTTCGTCGGGTGGATGAAGAAGAACACCAATTCGAAGGGCCGGGTCATCCACAACGCGATCGTCATCCTGCGAACTGCGTTCAAGCTGGCCGACATTCCCGTACCGCCGAAGCCGCCTCTGGAGCTTCCAGAGCGGCAGCGTAAGACGCTCGCGAAGGCGGACGTCGAGAAGCTCCTCCGCGAGCTTCCGCTCGGTTCCGTTGCGCGCACGGCCGTCGAGATCGGGCTCCGCACCGCGGCGAGAGAGTCGGAGATCCGGCGCATTCGCGTCGGTGACGTCGATCTCTCGCGTGAAACGCTCGTCTTGCGCCGCGGGAAGGGGAAGCGCGGTCGTCGCGGGAGCGAGGAGATCGTGCCGCTCCCACAAGTACTGGTGAAGGTGCTTCGCGCCTACATGATCGGTCTACCGGCCGACCTCGCCACGGACGCGCCGCTACTGGCTGTCGAGAGCACCCGTCGCGGCGTCGGCGCCGGACGGCATGCGCTCTTTGTCGGCTCACTACGCCGCGAGCTGGAGACCGCATGCAAGGCGGCGGGCGTCCCGACGAGGACGACGGTCGGCTGGACGCGCGCCGAGGCGACGACGCTCGGGCGCGAGAACGGAGCGACCCTGAGAGAAGCGTCGCTCGCCGCAGGACACGCCGACGAAAGGGTCACGCTCGACCACTACGACGAGTCCGAGAAGCGCACGACAGAGAAGTGGGACGTCCGCCGACGGGTCGGCGCTCAGATGGATAGAATCCTTCCTTTCGTGGGGCCGAAATCGGTAGAGAAGGTAGGGGTCACTTTGGGTACACTCGTGAGCGAAAGTGACCCTAGTCCGTCCCTCACGCGCGGAGCTAAGTAATTGAAACTAAAGAGTGGGCCCGTAGCTCAGTTGGATAGAGCAGCGGTTTCCTAAACCGCTTGTCGCAGGTTCGATCCCTGTCGGGCCCACCATGTTGACCGTGCGTAGTGTTCTTCTAATTCGGCGGCTCTTCGGCAGTGGACCGCATGACCGTAGAAGCCATCCAAAGAAACACGCACATACACGCTGCGTACGGGATTCGCCGAAGCCAGAAGTTCGTCTCGATGAGACGATCGATGAGCGGGATCGACAAGCCCCCCGAGCTGAGCTGGATTTGAATCGGAACCTGAATGGCTGCCGTCGACAGCCAGACGATCACCTGCAAGGCAATCGCTAACCAGACCACCCATGTCGGGATCGCCGCGGGCTTGAACCCGAGAAGGAGAAACGTGAAGACCGTTCCGAGCATTGCCGGTGCGACCAGAAAGGTCAGAATCCGCGGCGTGATGAATCTGTGGTACTGCGTGAATTCGGCTGGTCCGATGAGGTTCCAACTCGGATAGTTCACGAAGCTTTCAATGAAGGCAGCTCCGTTGCCGTAGAACACCAGCGCGAAGGCGATGAGGAAGATCCAACGTGATTTCATCCGTGGTTGTCCTACTGTCTATTCGAGGCGTGGCGCCAAATGCGTGCCGCCTAACGATATCAAGTTCAGCGGCGAGAAGAGACGGCGCTCCGGCAAACGCCACTAACTAATAGCGCGACAGCCAGCTTCCACGAACTCTTCATGTGAGACCTCGTCGCAAGTCTAACCTCAGCTTTCGGGGTCGGACCGCTACTTCAGCACGACATGCGCGGTCCCGCCCTCCGGAACCGCGAACGAAACGGGCGCCAGGCCCGGGCATGCGAGCGTGCCGGACACGGGCGGAAAGTTCGTGAGGTGCATCGAGGCGATGGGGACCGATAGCTCGCCGCGGTTGCCCCACTGGCGGAAGACGAGCGAGATCCCCCGAGGCCCCGTCAGGCCGCACTTCAGCGGCCCTCCCTTGAGCCGATCGGCCGGGACGTCGACGTCGAGCGTCCCTCCGGGAGAGAGAGCGACGGCGAGCGCGGGGCCCGGAACGAGGACACCGTCGAATGCCGCGGGCGCGAGTCCGTTGGCCGCCGCGACGATCGCATAGGAGCCCGGCTTGAGGGACGGGATCTCGCCCCGGCCCGCGCTGTCGAGCCGGACATACGTGTGACCGTGATCGTCCCGCGGTCAAATGAGATTCAGAACAGCTTCATCGCCCGGAGCTCGCGGATCCGGTCGCGGAGCTGGCCGGCCCTTTCGAATTCCAGCTCCTTCGCGGCCGTCTTCATCTCCTTCTCGAGGTCCGAGATCTCGCGGTCGAGCGACGAGGCGTCCTTCGGTTTCCGCCGCGTGTCGAGGCCTTGCGGCTCGAAGTAGTCGAGGTTCGACATGGCGAGAAGCGGGGAGTCGAGCGACTTCACGATCGTCTCCGGCACGATGCCGTGCTCCTCGTTGTAGGCCCCTTGAAGCACGCGACGACGCTCCGTCTCGCTCATCGCCCGGCGCATCGAGTCCGTGATGCGATCCGCGTAGAAGACCGCGATGCCATTCACGTTCCGGGCCGCGCGCCCGGCCGTCTGGATGAGCGAGGTCTCCGACCGGAGAAATCCCTCCTTGTCGGCGTCCAGCACGGCGACGAGCGAGACCTCCGGCAGGTCCAGCCCCTCGCGCAGGAGGTTCACGCCCACGAGGACGTCGAAGACGCCGCGCCGGAAGTCCGAGATGATCTGGATGCGCTCCAGGGTCTCGATGTCGCTATGCAGGTAGCGTACGCGTATGCCGAGCTCGAGGTAGTAGTTCGTCAGGTCCTCGGCCATGCGCTTCGTGAGCGTCGTCACGAGTGTCCGTTCGCCCTTCGCCGTCCGCTCCTTCACCCGCGAAAGGAGGTCGTCCACCTGCCCCTTGACGGGCCGCACCTCGATCGGCGGGTCGAGGAGGCCCGTCGGCCGGAGGAGCTGCTCGACGACCTCGCCACCCGTCTCCGCAAGCTCGTAGGCCGCGGGCGTCGCCGAGACGAAGAGGCGCTGCCCGGTCCGCTCCAGCCACTCCTCGAATTTCAACGGCCGGTTGTCGAGCGCGGACGGAAGGCGGAAGCCGTAGTTCACGAGCGTGCCCTTGCGGGACTGGTCGCCGTGGTACATCGCGCGAAGCTGAGGGATCGTCTGGTGGCTCTCGTCGACGATCGTGACGTAGTCCGACGGGAAGTAGTCGAGAAGTGTGGGCGGCGGTTCCCCCGGCTGGCGCCCGGAGAGATGGCGCGAGTAGTTCTCGATGCCGGAGCAATAGCCGAGCTCGCGCATCATCTCGAGGTCGAAGCGGGTCCGTTGCTCGAGGCGCTGGGCCTCCAGCAGCTTGTCCTGCTTCTGGAGATCGTCGAGCCGCACGACGAGCTCGGCCTCGATGGAGCCGAGGGCCCTCTTCCGCGTCTCTTCGGGCGTGACGTAGTGAGACTTCGGAAAGAGCTCGAAGCGTTCGATCGTCTCCAGGGTCTTCCCGGTCACGATCTCGAAGCGCGTGATGCGGTCGATCTCGTCGCCGAAGAACTCGACGCGGAGGCCCTGGTCCTCGTACGACGGCTGGATGTCGAGAACGTCGCCACGGACCCGGAAGCCGCCGCGCTCGAGATCGAAGTTCGTTCGTTCGTACTGCGCCTCGACGAGCCGCTTCAGGTACCACGTCATGCCGTACTTCGCGCCCTTCGTGAACTCGATCGCCATCTTCCCGAACGACTCGGGGCTTCCGAGGCCATAGATGCACGAGACCGACGCCACGATCAGGACGTCGCGCCGCTCGAAGAGCGCGGCGGTCGCCGCGATGCGCATCTTGTCGATCTCGTCGTTGATCTGCGTTTCCTTCTCGATGTACGTGTCCGACTGCGGGACGTACGCCTCGGGCTGGTAATAGTCGTAGTACGAGACGAAGTATTCGACCCGGTTCTTCGGAAAGAACCCCTTGAACTCCTGGTAGAGCTGCGCCGCGAGCGTCTTGTTGTGCGACAGGACGAGCGCCGGTCGGTTCAGCGCCTCGACGACCTTCGCCATCGTGAACGTCTTCCCCGAACCCGTCACGCCGAGAAGGACCTGCTTCTCCCGACCCTCGCGGTATGCCGCGACGAGCTGCTCGATGGCGCGGAATTGATCGCCCTGCGGCGTCAGGGGGGAGAGAAACTCGAAGTCGGGCACGGAGTCAGCGGGACGGATCCTTGAGAAAAGCCGTGAGGGAACTTAGCTCTTCCGGCGTCACCCGGTTGTCGGCAACGGCCGTGCGAACCCGGCCCTGGAAAGCCGCCACCTGCTGCGCCGTCACCGACCGGTTCCTGGCCTTCTCCGAGAACGCCTTCAGGGCCGCCCGGAACTCCTCTTTTTCGGCGGGCGTCACGTCGGGGGCCGAGGCCGCGACGATCTGGTCGCCCATCTGGTCGAACGCGAAATCCATGAGCTTTTTCGCGTTGCTCATGAGAAACAGAAGGCCGACGATGACGGCCACCGAGGCTCCGGCACACCCGACGAGGCCCCATTTCAGGCAGCCCTGACGGCGGGCGCTCTCGGCCGCGTCTTCGAACGGCAGGGTGGTCGGCAGCCGCGGCGGCAGAACGGGCGCGGGCGTCGGCGGGAGAGATTCACTCATCGCCCCGAAATTACCACTAGTGCGAGAATGAGACGTGAGAGCACGCCGCTGGGCGGCCATGGCCGTCCTGTTCCTTCCGGTCCTCCTCACGGCCGGCATCGGCGCGGGAGCCGGGTATGCCCTCTCGCGGGTGATTCGGATTCCGAGGGTTTCGGAGCTCGCGACCTACCGTCCGGACATCATGACCGAGCTCAGGGGCGTAGACGGCTCGGTCATCGCGCGGTTCGCGATCGAGCGCCGCATGCTCCTCGAGCGGCCGGACATTCCGGACGTAATGGTCAAGGCGCTCCTCGCCGCCGAGGACGCCCGGTTCTATGACCACAGCGGCATCGACCTCATCCGCATCGGCGGGGCGGCGCTTCGCGACATTGCGACGCGCCGAATGTCCCAGGGAGCCTCCACCCTCACGCAGCAGCTCGCTCGCGCTGTCTTCCTGACCCCCGAGAAGACCTGGGCGCGGAAGATCAACGAAGTCTTTCTCACCGTCGAGATCGAGAAGCAGTTCTCGAAAGACCAGATCCTCACGCTCTACCTCAACAAGATTCCGTTCGGACACGGCACGTATGGGGTCGAGGCGGCGTCGCGTTGGTACTTCGGCCACGGCACGAAGACCCTTTCACTTCCCGAGGCGGCTCTGCTCGCGGGAATCATCCAGCGGCCCGCGTACTACTCGCCGTTCAACAACATTGCCGCCGCGAAGAACCGGCGCGATCTCGTCCTCCGCCGAATGGCGGAGGAAGGATTTCTCTCGGATGCGCAACGCGTGGCCGCCCAGGGAACGTCTGTGGACGTCATTCGCACGTCGCGCGAGACGACTCTGGGACTCTATTTCTGCGAGGAGGTGCGCCAGTACCTCGAGAAGGAGTACGGCGAGGGCGACCTCTACCGGGAAGGCCTGAGAGTCGACACGACGCTCGACCCGCGGCTCGAGACGTGGGCGGAGGACGCGCTCCGCCGCGGCCTCCGGCGGGTCGACCGCCGCTCGGGCTTCCGAAAGCCCCGCAACCTCATTGCCGAAGGGATCGACCCCGATGAATACCGCGACCCCTCGTGGGCGGAGGGTGCTCCCCCGTCCGACACGCTTACGGCCGTCGTCCTCCAGGCGTCCAAGACGGGCGCCGAGGTGCGCGTTGGCATGAAACGGTTCACGGTTCCAGCGGCGGCCTTCCGATGGACGCGCGCAGAGAGCCCTGCGAAGGCCGTGCAGCGTGGCGACGTCATCCAGATCGAGACGTCCCAGAGCGACGCCGGCAAGGAGGAGACGCTCGTAGCGCAGGACCCGCACGTCGAGGGCGCGGTCGTCATCCTCGAAAACGGGACCGGCGCCGTGCGCGCCCTCACCGGCGGATACGACTTCAACCGCTCGAAGTTCGACCGCGCCGTGCAGGCCCTCCGGCAGGTGGGCTCCGCGTTCAAGCCCGTCGTCTACCTGGCGGCGGTCGAGCAGGGCTTCACGCCCGCGGACACGGCGCTCGACGCGCCGCTCTCGATCGTCATCGACCCGAAGCAGCCGCCGTGGGAGCCGCAAAACTACGAGCGCAAGTATCTCGGGATCGTGACGTATCAGTACGCCCTCGAACATTCCCTGAACGTTCCGACCGTCCGCGTCGACCTCCTCGTCGGGACGAAAAGGGTGATCGAGACGGCGCGCCGCCTCGGAGTCCGCCAGAACCTCCTCGCGTACCCGTCGCTTGCCCTCGGCTCTTTCGAGGTGACCCCCGTCGAGATGGCGCAGGCCTATTCGGCGATCGCGAGCGGCGGGGTCACCTACAAGCCGTACTTCGTCGAGCGCATCCGCAACGCCGACGGAGTGACCCTCGAGCAAAACACGCCGGAGCCCAAGGAAGCGACCTCACCCGCGTCGGCGTATGTCCTCCTGAACATGATGAAGGGCGTCGTGGCACGCGGCACGGCGGCCTCGGCCGCGCGGCTGAAGCTTCCCCTGGCGGGCAAGACAGGTACCACGAACGACTTCACGGATGCGTGGTTCGTGGGGATGACGCCGCGGCACACGATTGCCGTGTGGGTCGGCCACGACACGAAAAAGACGCTCGGGCCGAAATCCGCGGGCGCCGACGTGGCGCTTCCGATCTTCGTGCGCATCGTCGAGAAGATGAAGGACGCGGGCCTCGTGACGGAGACCGAGGACTTCGAAACACCCCAGGGTGTGGTTCTCGTGCCCGTCGACGAATCCACCGGCTATCGGGCGACGCCGTCCTGCGGCCGGGTCGTCCTCATGGCGTTCGCGAACGGAACCCAGCCCACGGACCTTTGCGGTGACCAGCCGCATGCCGTCACGAGCCTGCCCCAGTATCTTCAGCGCGCGATGTACTCCCCGAAGCGCGGGGAGACGAAGGCCGACGAAGTCACCGTCACGGACGCCCCGAGACTCGCGGCGCCGCTCCCGAAAGCGGGGCCCCAGGGCGGGCCACCAGGCTAATTCTCCCCGCGCCTCGAGGCGGGGGTCCGGGGGCGCCCGAAGGCAAGCCCCCGGAGAGCGACGGGGGCCCTCCGGGCTGACGCTCAGCTCGCGAGCGGACGGACTTCCAGGGTAAGGGCCACGGTCACGTCGCGGTGGAGCTTCACGTGGACCGTGTGCGTCCCGAGGCGCTTGATAGGCTCCTCGAGGTCGATCTTCCGCTTGTCGACCGTGATGCCCTTGGCCTCCAGCGCGTCCGCAACTTCGGACGAGGTCACGGAGCCGTAGAGCGAGTCGTTCTCGCCCGACTTCTTGTGGAGGACGATCTTCGCGCCCTCGATGGACTTCGCGACGGCCGCGGCCTGGTCTTTCTCGTGCTCGATGCGCGTGTCGTAACGCTTCCTCTCCTGCTCGAGCCGCTTCACGTTCCCCGTCGTGGCGGGATACGCGAGCGCCTTGGGAAGCAGGAAGTTCCGGCCGTAGCCCTCGGCGACGGTCACCACGTCCCCACGGTGACCCAGCCCCTTCACGTCGTCGGTCAGTACCAATTTCATCGCGAACTCCTCAAGTGACGTCGGGTGACGGGCGATGTGCCGGTCAGAAGCCGCCGGGAATGTCCGGACCCGCCGGACCGTCGTCGGCCCCCTTTTTTTCGAGCCGCGTCCTCACGTCGACGAACTCGTCGAAGAGGCCCGAGAGAGCGAGAAGGAGGGGGAAGGGCATCTGAAAGACCAGCATGTAGACGAGCGCCCGGCCCACGAGGCCGGCTCTTCCCCGATCGAGAAGAGCGCGGATTATGGCGAGACCCCTCAGAAAAAACAAGACGCCGAGCGGAAGCAGCAGATCGATCGCCGGCCGGCGGAGCTCCGGCCCTGCGACCGCCGCCAGCAGTCCGGCGGGCACGAAAGCGGCCGCGGCGGCCAGCGGAGTCCGGAATTTGCTGAAAGACGCCTCCGACCAGTCCGCCTCGGCGAGCCCGGCGCCGCGCGCGAACCCGTAGACGACGAGAGCCGCGTGGATCACGGCGACGGCGAGCACGATCCCCGGTAGCTGCTCCTCGATCAGGACCCGTCCGAATTCGAAAAGCCGCGCGACCGTGGCGACCGAGGACTCGCCCCAGCCGCTCGAACGGTAGTTGGCCAGCATCTCGGGCACGAGCGCGGCCCACCGGCCGGCGAGGATGGCGCCCGGATCCTGCCCCGTCGCCACAGCCGATCCGAGAAGCACCGCGAGGCCGCCGATCCCCGTGAGCGAGAAGACGGCGAGGAGGACCACGTCCCTCCGGCGGCGGTCGCGCGCCGTCGCGAAGAGGCCGACGGCCGGCAGGGCGACGAGGACGATCGCGAGCACGGCGGCAACGATCGCGCCGTCGGGCACGAGAAGCGCGCCGAGAACGATCGCGATCGGAATTGACAGAGCCGGCACGAGGAACCCCGCCGCGAGGCGCCTCGACTCGAGAGCCGCGCGGCCCAGGCGCGCGGCCGCATGCGGCGCCAGAATGAGGCCGAAGGGCGGCGCCGCCGCGGTCAACGCCGCCGCAAGCGCCGCCCCGAGGACGGCGAGGGCTCGCTTAATCGGAGACGTAGGGAAGAAGCGCGAGGTAACGGGCGCGCTTGATGGCGGTCGCGAGCTTGCGCTGGTAGAAGGCGGACGTCCCGCTGATTCGGCGCGGGAGGATCTTGGCGCGCTCGGGGACGAATCCCGCGAGCACCTTCACGTCCTTGAAATCGATGTACCCGATCTTCTCGACCGTGAACTTGCAGACGCGCTTGCGGCGCACGAAGAATTTCTTCTTGATGGGTTTGCGAATGGGAGCGGCCATGGTGTTTGTCTCCTGATGCTTCCCGCGCTACTCGGCGCGCGGATCGCCAGCCGGGTCGAGCGGCGGCATGGTGGGAGTGGGAGAGGGAGAGGGAGAGGGCGAGGAGTACGGCGCGTCGGAGACCTCGGGGCGGGGCCGGCGCGGCTTCGTGTTGCGCGCGACCTTCAGGCCGTGCTTGACCTCTTCGTCGATCCGGACGGAGAGGAACCGGAGGATGCTCTCCGAGAGGCGCATCTTGCGCTGCACCTCGGCGACACATGCGGTGGGCGCCCGGAAAAGGAAATTGTGATACGTGGCCTCCGTCCTCTTCTTGATGACGTAGGCGAGGCGACGGCGGCCCATCGACTCGTCCTTCTCGAGGGTCGCGCCGTTGTCGACGAGGAGCTTGCGGAACTCTTCGACGACGGCCTGCGCTCCCGCCTCGTCCTTCTCGGGGACGACGAGCAGGACCATGTCGTATTGGCGTTGCGGATTCGGGGTGGTCACGTGGGTCTCCTCCTTCTGGATCGCGCCGGCGTCCGCCGGTCACGAGGCGCGGCTGTGGACCTCTGGTCCGGTGCCGAGCCAAGGTTGAAATTCAGCCTGCCGGATTCTCCTCCGGCAAGCGGTTGAAACGGTTCATGGCGGCGTCGATTCCCTCGGTCACGAAAACGGAGAGGGCGTCGCATGCCGTCGCAATCGACTCGTCCACGGCGGGGCGTTCCTTCTTCGAGAAGCGCGAGAGCACATAGGTGTCGAGGGGCTCGCCCGGCTGAAAGTTCTCGCCGCGCACGCCGAGGCGCAGGCGCGGGATGAGGTTCGTCCCGAAGCAGTCGATCACGGACTGCAGGCCCTTCTGGCCGCCCGAGGAGCCCGAGCGCCTGAGGCGGAGGGCCCCGACCGGAAGAGCCGCGTCGTCGGAGACGACGAGGAGACGGTCTAGAGGGACGTCGTACTTCGCCGCGAGGCCCTTCACGGACTCCCCCGAGGCATTCATGTAGGTCTGAGGCCGGGCCACGATCACCGGGCGGTCACCCACCTTCAGGCGCCCTGTGAGCGCGCGGCAGTCGAGCCGGTCGAGACGGGGTGGACCGCCGGCGGCCTTCTCCGCGAACGCCTGCACGACGTCGAAGCCGACGTTGTGCCGCGTCCCGGTATACCGGTCGCCGGGGTTGCCGAGTCCCACCACGAGGACGAGCCCGTCCGTTCCTATTTCTTTTCCTTTTTCTCGGCCTTGGGAGCGGCCTTCGGGGCGGCCTTCGCTCCGGCTGCGGCGGGTTCGGCGCCTTCCTCTTCCTTCTTGCCCTTCTTGATCACCTCGGGCTCGGTGCCCGGCGCGGCGACGACACCTTCGGCACCCGGGACCGCGGCGACCGCCGCGACGACCTCCTCGGCCTTCGGGACGCCCACGTGCGCGAGGACGCGGTCGGCCTTCTCGAGGACCTTGATCCTGTCCCCGAGCTTGAGGTCCTGAACGCGGAACGAGTCGTGGATCTCCATCGCCGAGACGTCGATCTGGACGTGCTCCGGGATGTCTGCGGGGAGGCACTCGATGAGGATCTCGTGCGTGACGATGTTCAGGATGCCGCCCGCGTTCTTCACGCCGCTCGGCACCCCTTCGATCGCGACCTCGCTCTTGACGCGGAGCTTCCGGTCGAGGAGCACGCGGAAGAAGTCCACGTGAAGCAGCTTCCGCGACACCGGGTCGAGCGTGAGGTCACGGATCATCACGTGACGAGACTGATCGGTCCCCTTCAGGTTGAGCTTGAAGATCGCGTTGCCGTGGAGGCCCTTGTTGAGAAGAGTCGCGAGGGTCTTGCGCGGCACCTGCAGCGACCACGTCTCCATGTCCTTGCCGCCTCCGTAGAGGACGGCCGGGATCAGGTCGTTGGCGCGCAGGCGGTTTGCCGCGTTCTTCCCGGTGGTGAGACGCTTTTCGACTTCGACGACGATTTTTTCCTGGAGCATGGGTTCCTTTCCTGGGCGCCCGGTCCCGGGGGATTCCCCCGGAGCGGACGGTCCGGCCTAGACGAAAAGGGACGAGACGCTCGCCCCCTGGTGAATGCGCTGGATCGCCTCCGCGAGAAGAGGCGCGATCGAAAGAGTCGTCAGAAGCGGGCAGCGCGCGAGCTTTTCGTCGAGCGGAAGCGTGTTCGTGCAGAACACGCGCTCGATGGGGCTCGCGTTGATTCGGTCGATCGCCGGTCCCGAGAGGACGGGATGCACGCAGCCCGCGAAGAGGCGTCTGGCCCCCGAGTCGCGAAGCGCGATGGCCGTGTTGATGAGCGTACCGGCGGTGTCGATGATGTCGTCCACAACAACCACGTTGCGGTCCCGGACGTCGCCGATGACATGGACCACCTCGACCTCGTTCTTGCCCTTGCGCCGCTTGTCGACGATCGCGAGCCCCGCGCCGAGGCGTTTCGCGAACGCACGCGCGCGCTCGACGCCGCCCGCGTCCGGCGAGACCACCGTGAGCGGGTCCAGGTTCGCGTCGCGGATCGCGTCGAGAAGGACGGGCGCCGCGAAGAGGTGATCGACCGGGATGTTGAAGAAGCCCTGAATCTGCGCGGCGTGGAGGTCGACGCAGAGCACGCGGTCCGCGCCCGCCGCCACGATGAGGTCGGCCACGAGCTTCGCGGTGATCGGCACGCGAGGCTTGTCCTTCCGATCCTGGCGCGCGTACCCGTAGTACGGGAGCACCGCCGTCACGCGCGACGCCGAGGAGCGCTTGAACGCATCGAGCATGATGAGAAGTTCCATGATGTTCGCGTTCGTCGGCGGCCCCGTGGGCTGCACGATGAACACGTCGGCGCCCCGGACGTTCTCGTCGATCTGGCAATAGTTCTCGCCGTCGGAGAAGTTGTACAGCGTAACGCGGCCCGCCTCGCGACCTAGGTTGCGGCAGATCTCGCCCGTGAGAGCCGGATGGGACCGCCCTCCGAAGACTTTCAGGTCACCGTATGCGAAGCGTTCCATGGGTTCTCAGGACCTCAATGGCGGCGGCCGGGAGAATGGCTGGGGAGGGAGGATTCGAACCTCCGGTAGGCGGTTCCAAAGACCGCTGACTTACCACTTGTCGACTCCCCATCCGGAAGTCCCGCGTGGATTCTCGCGCAGTCGGAGGTCATCTGCGTGGTGCCCCCGGCAGCGGCCTCGCGCGCCGCGCGAACGCTGCCCGGGAAACGGTCTTTACGATCGTCATCGTCGTCTCTTCCCGAAGCCCCGCGAGCCCTTCGAAGGCACGCCGGGCGCTTTCCTCATCTCCAAAAAACCCGAACACCGTCGAGCCGCTCCCGGACAGGCGCGCACTCGTGGCGCCGGAGTCCGACAGGGCCGCCCGGAACCTGCGCAATTCGCCCCGGAGAGACTCCGCCGCCGGTTCCAGATCGTTCCGATCCTGCCCGCCACCGGAATCAGAACCGGGAAGGTTAGTGGCGGCGGCCGAATCTGTCAACGCGGCGGCGGCGAGCGCCCCGTAAACTACTGCAGTCCGCAGGGAAAACCGGGGAAGGACGAGGACGAGCCACTCCTCCGGCCCGTCGTCGAGCGGCTCCAGAATTTCGCCCCGTCCTGTGCCCCGGGCGCGGCCACCGAGAAGGAAGAACGGGACGTCAGAGCCGAGGGAGGCCGCAAGTGAGTGTAGATCCTCCTCGGTGAGAGTCAGTTCCCAGAGCGCAGAGAGCCCTCGCAAGGCCGCAGCCGCATTCGAGCTGCCGCCGCCCATCCCACCGCCGATGGGGATTCTCTTCGAAAGGTGAACGTCCGCGCCCCGCGTCACGCCGGCCCGCGCGAGTAGAGCCTTCGCCGCGCGCAACACCAGATTCTCGTCGCCGGAAGGCAGGTCTGCCCCTTCGATCGTCAGCGCGACGCCCTCTTCTTCCCTTTCTAAGAAATCCATCCGATCCGAAAGGTCGACGGTCTGGAAGATCGTGTCGATCTCGTGATATCCGTCCGGCCTCTTCCCGAGTAAGCGCAGGGAGCGATTCACCTTCGCGAAGGACTCGAGGGTAAGCCGCTTCACAGGGGCGGAACCTCTTCGCCTTCGGGCCACGACGAGTAGGCCTCGAGGGTGAGAACGGCTCGCCCGTCGGGGCCGTTCGCTTCGAGGCGGCGGGGTACGCCCTCTCCCGGCTGGAGTTTCACGACCTCGCCGCCCGGAAAGGACATCTCGGTCACGCGGCCTTCACGGTCCACGGAGGCCGAGGGCGACAGGGGCTCATCCGGAACGCCGAGAATGCAAGAGATGAGGTCGGAGGAAGACAGTTTTCCGGGAAATGGCCGGGCGCCGTCGTTCGTTCCATTTCTGAGAAATCCCCCTCTCCCGCTCCCTGCGATCGGCGCCGAAGCGCGCCAGTCGAGCGTCCTCGTCGCGCCATCCCACCAGACCGAAAGGTAGCCGTGGCCGATCGCGCCGACCTTGGGCGAGACCTCCGCCTTGAAGAGCGCCTTGAAGCGGCGGGTGGGATCCCAGGCGCGGGCGCGGAGCCGCTCATAGGCTTCGGAAGAAGATGAAGAAGAAGAAGAAAGAGAATTTTCTTTGAAGGGGGAAGAGGGCAAGGGCGTCGATTGCGCGGGTTGTGGAGGCGCCGCGCTCGCCGGCGCGCGCTGCGGCGCCCCGCTGCCGCATCCACTTTCTAAGCAAAAGAAAACCGAAACAAGAACCGATACTCCCGCCCGAAGCGCGAGGGTCCCCGTCACTTTTTCGCGTCGGTCTTCTGGAGCTTGTCGTCGAGACGGCGCTTGACGTCTTCGTCGGGCTTGAGCGTCAGCGCGCGTTTCCAGCTCTCCCGGGCGCCCGGGCGGTCTCCCTTCTTCTCGAAGAGATCCCCGAGGTGCTCCTCGACCGTGGCGTCATCGGGATTGAGGACGGCCGCGGCTCGGAGGTTTTCCTCTGCCTTGTCGAGCTTGTTCAGCTGGAAGTAAACCCATCCCAGCGAATCGAGGTAGGCGCCATTTCCCGGCTCCAGGTCGACGGCCTTCCGGATGAGCTCCAGCGCGCGCGGCAGGTTCTCGCCCCGGTCAGCCCACATGTATCCGAGGTAATTCATGCCCGGCGCGTGGTCGCTCCGAACTTTGAGGAGCTTCTCGAATGCATCCACCGATTCGGAGACCTTCTTCTCCCTTTCCAGGGACGCGGCGAGACGGAAGAGAAGGTCCGGGTCTTCCTTGTCGCGTTCCAGCCCCGCACGCGCTGTGGCGGCCGCGCGGCCGAATTTGTCGAGGCGCTGCCAGGCATCCGCGGCCAGGAGCGTGCCGGCCTTGTCCTCGGCGGCAAGGGCGTCGAGCATCTTCACGCCCTCGGCCTGTTCTTCGGCAGACGCCGAGCGGAGGCGGAATTCCGCGTAGTTCGCGCGCAGCATCGGCGTCTTCTTCGGCGCCTTGTCGTAAGCGTCCTTCGACAGGCGGAGCCCCTCGGCCCAGTCCTCGCGGTCGCGGGCGATCTGCAGGAGCAGGCTGTACGCCTGGAGATTGAGACCTTCCTCGCCCCTGAGGTGCGGCTCGAGGCGCGCCGTGGCGGCCGCATAGTCTTTTCTGAGATAGGCGGCATACCCGAGCTGTCCGTCGATCTGGGCGATCTCGGGGCCGGCCGGCTTCTTCGCGACGAGAGAGGCGCGCAACTCATGAAGCACCGCTTCGGCTTCCGGGATGCGGCGTGCCTCGAGGAAGTTCATGGCGCGTCGATATGGTATTTCGAGGTCGTCCGGTTCGAGCGCCTGGAGCTTTCGGAGAGCCTCATCGGCCTTGTCGGGCTCGCGCGTCTCCGAAAGAAGCGCCGCATGCAGGCGCAGGGCCTCGCGGTTCCCGGGATCGCCGGCAAGCACTTCCTCGAGGATCTTGCGAGCCTCGGCAAACCGTCGCCCTCGCAGGAGAAGTCCTCCGTACTGTGTCTTGAGTCCGAGATTACCGGGCTGCTGCTTCAGGAAGCTCTGGAGAATGGGAACCGCCTTGTCGAACTGGCGGCCGCGGTCGAAGACGCGGAGGAGACCGAGCAGCGCCGCACCGTTCTCCGGGTCCAGCTTCAGGAGGCCCTTGTAGACTTCTTCGGCCTGCGGAAGCTGGTTGCTGCGCTCGAGCGTCTCGCCGTAGAGAAGGAGAACGGCGGGTCCGTTCGCGCGATCGAGAACCCCCTCGAGCACCGCGGAAGCCTCCTTCGGCTTCTCGAGACGGAGAAGGACCTGCGCATAGGCGACGGCTCCCTGAGGATCGGAAGGCGCCAGCTCGTTCGCCGCCTTTAGCTGGGACGCAGCCTCTTCGAGGCGAGTCTTGTCCTTCGCGGTCGCGAGGAGTACCTGTCCGAGGAGCCGATGCGCTCCCGCGCTGTTCGGGGAAAGCTCGACGGCCTTGCGGGCCTCCTTCTCGGCTTCGGGATACACGGGAAGGTCGCGGAGAAGCTCACCGTATTCGCGGCGGAGCGCGCCGTCCGTCGGATCCAGCTCGACGGCCTTCTTGAATTCGCGTACGGCCGCCTCGAACTCGCTGTCCTGGGCGTAGAGCCTTGCCCGAAGGTAGTGCTCCACGGCCTCGCGGCGGCGGCTTTCCTTCTGGCCGAGCGCGTCCTTGACGGAGACTTTTCCGCTCTCCGCACCCGCTGTCTGGGCAGCCAGCGGCACGGCGGAAAACGACAGGAAGGCGCCAAGGGCACCGGCGAAAGCGAGAACACAGCGTCTATCCGGCATCGACATGCAGTCTACTCCGCAAGAAACGGGCCGCCGGATGGATCTAGAAGACCGCCGGCTCTTGGTACGTCGCGAAGACCTCACGCATGACGTCGGAGATCTCCCCGACCGTCGCATAGGCTTTCACGGCCTCGACGAGAGGGGGCATGACGTTCGCCCCGCCCGCGCAGGCCGCCTTGAGGTCGTGAAGCTTTTGCATGGCCGTGCGCGTGTCGCGGAGGCGGCGGACCTCGTTCAGCGTCTTCAGCTGCTCGGCGGCCGTCTCCTCGGAGATCGTCAGGATGGCCACTTCGTCCCCCGGAACGGACTCCGTGAACGCGTTGACCCCCACCATGACTTTTTCCTTCGCGTCGAAGGCGCGCTGAAAGCGATAGGCGGCATCCATGATCTCGCGCTGCGGAAAGCCCGCCTCGATCGCTTCCACCATGCCGCCGTAAGCGTCGATGCGCCGGAAATAGTCGAGGGTGCCCGCTTCCATCCGATTCGTGAGCTCCTCGACGAAATACGAGCCGCCGAGGGGGTCGACCGTGTTGGCGACGCCCGTTTCGTGAAGGATGATCTGCTGCGTCCTCACGGCGATCTTCGCGGCGAATTCGGTCGGGAGCGCGAGCGTCTCGTCGAGCGCGTTCGCGTGGAGCGAGTTCGTGCCGCCGAGAACGGCCGCGAGGGACTGAATCGCGACGCGGGCGACGTTGTTATAAGGCTGCTGCGCCGTGAGCGAGACGCCGGCGGTCTGCGAGTGGAAGCGCATCTTCCAGCTCTCGGGCTTCTTCGCGCCGTAGCGATCGCGCATGACCTTCGCCCAGATGCGGCGCGCCGCACGATACTTCGCGATCTCCTCGAAGAAATCGTTGTGCGCGTTGAAGAAGAACGAGAGCCGCGGCGCGAAGTCATCCACGTCGAGCCCGCTGTCGACGCCGTACTGGACGTACTCCATCCCGTCCCGCAGCGTGAAGGCGAGCTCCTGGAGCGCCGTCGAGCCGGCCTCGCGGATGTGATACCCAGAGATCGAAACGGTGTTCCACTTCGGGACGTGCTTCGCGCAGAACGCGAACTGATCGGTCACGAGCCGCATCGAGGGCCGCGGCGGGAAGATGTACTCCTTCTGGGCGATGTATTCCTTCAGGATGTCGTTCTGCAGCGTGCCGCCGACCTTTGACCATGGCGTCCCGTGCTGCTCGGCGACCGCGAGGTACATCGCGAGCGCGATCGGCGCCGTCGAGTTGATCGTCATGGAGGTCGTCACCGTACCGAGGTCGATGCCGTCGAACAAGGCCTCGAAGTCGCGCAGGGTGTCGATCGCGACGCCGCACTTCCCGACTTCGCCGGCCGACATCGGGTGGTCGGAGTCGTAGCCGTAGAGCGTCGGCAGGTGAAAGGCCGTGGAGAGGCCCGTCTGGCCGTGCGCGAGGAGCTGTTTGAAGCGCTCGTTCGTCTGCCGCGCGGTGCCGAAGCCCGCGAACTGGCGGATCGTCCAGGGCTTGCCGCGGTACATCGTGGGCTGCACGCCACGCGTGTAGGGAAACTCGCCGGGCCATCCGAGATCGCGGTCGAAATCGAAGGCGCCGAGGTCGTCCGGCGTCGCGAGCGTGTTCACCTCGGCCGACGAGACCGTCGTGAAGTCCTTCCGCCACGCGGGTGTCTTCGCGAAGGCGGCCGCGGCCTTCACGCGCCATTCTTCCTTGGCCTTCCGGATCCGCTCCTGCTCGGGGGTCAAGGGGAGAACAGATTCGTGCCCGGCGGGCTTCTCGCTCATGAGGCCATTGTATTTCGTGGGAGTTTCAAAAGGGAGTCCTCTGGCCACGCTGAAGAGCGGCGACCGAGGGAGGCTTCCGAAGAAGGGCGAGGCGGCCCTTTCGGACGCCGGCCTCCGTCGGCCATTCGTGCGAGAGGAAGAGCGGCATCGACTCCGTGTAGCCGTAAGCGCCCGCATTCTCGAAGGCGAGGAGGTCGCCCCGTTCGGGCAGCGGGAGGCGGGCGGCGGGGTGCAGGACGTCGAGGCTGGTACAGAGGGGACCGGAAAGAACCAGGGATTTCTTTGAAGGTGAAGAGGGCTGCGGGCTGCGGCTCCTCTTCGCCTGGATCAGCCTCACTTGGTGCGGCGTCCCGAGGAGGACGGGCCGGAGGAAATGGTGGACGCCGCCGTCCACGAGGACATAGTCCACGCCGATGCTGCGCTTCGTCCCGAGGACGCGCGTCACGTACGTCCCGGCTTCGGCCACGAGAAACCGCCCGGGCTCGAATACGAGGCGGACTGAGTCGGGCAGCCCTCTCGCGCGCGCCTCCCGTACTACTGCCCCCATACCCTTTCTAAGAATCTTCAAATCCAACGGTCTTTCTGCCGCGGCATAGGGCACTCCGAAGCCGCCTCCGAAATCAACGGAGCGAAGAAGCACCGAGTATCTCTTTGAAAGTGAAAGAGCGAGGTTCAGGACGTTTCGCGTGTTCTCGACGAGCAGCGCCGCGTCGAGGACGTTGGACGCGTTGAAGACCTGAAAGCCGCAGATGTCGAGATGCCGAAATCTCTCTTTCACTCGAAGAATCTTCACGGCGCTCGCCAGGTCGAAACCAAACTTTTTCGCTCCCGGGCCGCCGATGATCACGCGCTTCTCGGCGATCCCCCACGGCGGATTCAAGCGAAGGCCGACAGGCACGGTTCGCCGCGCCCGCCTGGCGATCTCCTCCAGCCTCTCGAGCTCCCACTCCCCTTCCGCGTGAATGATCGACACTCGGGCGCGCACGAGCGCTTCGAGATCCGCGTCGGATTTCGCGGGGCCTGTGGAAAGAATCTTCGAAGGTGGACATCCGGCGCGGCGCACCGCGAGCAGCTCGCCCCGGGATGCGACGTCCGAGGAGAGACCGAATTTGCTTAGAAAGGTAAGAACTCCGAGCGAGGGGTTAGCTTTGACCGCGTAGGCAATCTCGAAGCGCGGCCCAATCGCCGAGCGGAGCGCGCGTACGCGCGCCTCGATGACATCGAAGTCGTAGAGATACAGCGGCGTCCCGAACCGAACCGCCGCACGACGCACCACAGAGTCCGACAAAGGCCTATTACCCTTCTAAGAAATCCCCGGTCGCGCGGCCGAAGGCCGCGTGCAGAAATCTCCTCATCTCAGCGCGCTCTCGAGCACCGTCCTCGCGTCCGTCTTCGCGTCGCGGTACTTCACGATCACGGGCGCCGCGAGGGAAAGGCCGTGACATTTGCCCCACGCGCCGGGCGCGGGGCGCGCGCCCATGACGACGACTGCGCCCTCCGGCACGACGAGCGGGCGCTCGGGTGTCGAGCGATGCTCCTTCTCGTTCACGAGGTCGAAGAGAACGCTCGACGCCGTCAGGATCACGCCCGCCGCGAGCACCGCCCGTCGCTTCACGCAGACGCCCTCGTAGACGCCTGCTCCGCCGCCCACGAAGACCTCGTCCTCGAGGACCACCGGCACCGCGCCCACCGGCTCGAGGACGCCGCCCACCTGCGCGGCCGCCGAAAGGTGCACGCGCTTCCCCACCTGCGCGCACGAGCCGACGAGCGCATGGCTGTCGATCATCGAGCCCTCGTCGACGTACGCTCCGACGTTCACGTAGGCGGGCGGCATCACGACGACACCCTTCGCGAGGAACGCCCCACGTCGGATGGCCGTCCCGCCGGGAACGACGCGGACCCCCGCGGGCAGGGGCTGGCGCGGCGGAAGCGTGTCGCGGTCGCGGAAGAGGAATGGGCCCGCCTCGCTCGGCTCCTCGACGCCGAGCCGGAACGCCTCCAGGATGCCCTCCTTGACCGCCGCGTTCGCCACCCAGTCGCCGTTCGCGTCGGGAGAAGCGGCGCGGACCTCGCCGCGCTCTAGCGCCCCGAGCAGCGCGAAGACGTCTTCGCGCGTCATGCGGCGACCGCCTCGACGGGCCTTCCAGCCGCATCGAGGAGGCCGGCCGCCGTCAGAGCTTCCTCCATCGGCTTGTGGTGCGCGGGCGAGAGGGGCACGAGCGGAAGGCGCAGCGTGCCGCCGACGAGGCCCAGCCTCTCGAGAGCCCACTTCACGGGGATCGGGTTCGACTCCCGAAAATTCGTCTTCATGAGAGGGAAGATTCTCGCCTGAAGCTCGGCGGCACGGATTCTGTTTCCGGCGAGGGCCGCGGCGATCGCCTCCCCATACAAGGCCGGAGCTTCGTTCGAGACGACGGCAATCACGCCTTCCGCTCCGCAGGCGATCATCGGAACCGCGAGCGAATCTTCGCCCGAGAGCACCGAGAATCCGTCAGGACGCGCGCGGAGGATCTCGCAGGCCTGGTCGAGGCTGCCCGAGGCTTCCTTCACGGCCACGATGCGCGGGTCCTTCGCAAGCTCGAGCACGGTGTCGGGCAGCATGTTGAGCCCCGTACGGCCCGGCACGTTGTAAAGGACGATCGGCAGCCCGCCCGCGTCCGCGACGGCCTTGAAATGCGCGACGAGGCCACGCGGCGTGGGCTTGTTGTAGTAGGGCGTGACGACGAGAAGCGCGTCCGCGCCGGCCCGCCGGCACCGCCCGGCGAGGTCCCGCGCCTTCTTCGTGTCGTTCGAGCCGCAGCCCGCGATGACATTTACGCGTCGGGACGCCGCGCGCGCTTCCTCGACCGCAATCGCGACGACACGCTCGTGCTCATCGGGATCGAGCGTGACCGCCTCCCCCGTGGTCCCGCACGGTACGAGGCCGGCGACGCCGCCGGCGATCTGACGCTTGACGAGGCGGCGGAGGCCCAGTTCGTCGAGCGCGCCATCGTCTTTGAATGGTGTCACGAGAGCCGTGAACACGCCGGAAAAAGAAAGAGAAGAGCTCCTTGAATGTGAAGAGGTCATGAGGATCGCCCTCCGTTGCCGTGGGACGCGCCGGCTTTCGCGGCCGCCGCGAAGAAGTCGTCAAAGGTCAGGGGGCCCGTCCGCCCGCTCTCGAGCATCCACTCCGCGGCACGGACCGCGCCCAGCGCGAAGATCGCGCGCGAACGGGCGCGATGCACGAATTCCAGAGTCTCGCTCTCTCCCTCGAAGAAGACCAGATGCTCTCCCGGGAGCCCACCCTGACGGAGGGAAGCGATCGGGACGCCCGCGCGCCCCGACTCCTCTTCGAGAACCGCCGCCAGCAGCTTCGCGGTTCCCGAGGGCGTGTCCTTCTTTTTCGAATGGTGTCTCTCCACGATGCCCGGCTCGAACTCGGGAAACGCTGCGAGGGCCGCGGCAGCCGCGGCGACCGCGCGCTTGAGCGCGGCGACACCGATGGAGAAATTCGAAGAATGAAGGAAGGGGATTTCTTGCTCCCGAGCGAGCCGCGCCGCCGAAGCAATGTCCCAACCCGTGGTGCCGGAGAGCACGGGGATTTTATTTGAAAGGAGGAAGGAGACCACCGGCGCTGCGGAATCCGGCGCGGTGAATTCGAAGGCGAGGTCGCAGGTCGAGGCGGTCCAGTTCCACGGTCTGCCTTTCTCCTCTTCCCCTTCTAAGCAAATCTTTCTTCCCTCTTCTCCTCCTACTCTTCCTGCGACAGAGTGGCCTCTCGCCACGAGTACCTGCTCGATCGCCTTTCCCATCTTCCCGTATCCGACCAGCAGCGCATTCATTCGAAGAACTCCCGATGCAGCCGGCGGAGCGATTCCGGCGCGTCCCCCTCGGCGACGACGAACGTCAGGTTCGTGTCCGAGGCGCCCTGCGAGATGAGGACGACGTTGACGTCGCCGAGCGCGGCAAAGACGCGGACGGCGATGCCCGCCGTCGACCTCAGGTTGCGCCCGACGACCGAGACGACCGCGAGATGCTTCAGGAGCGAGACCTCGGCGAATTCCGAGAGGTCGCGGACGATTTCCTCGAGCGGAGCCCTCTCGTCCACCGTGATCGAAATCGACACTTCGCTCGTCGCGATGACGTCGACCGAGACGCGGTGGCGCTCGAAGACGGAGAACACCCTCGACGCGTAGCCGTACGCGAGGAGCATGCGCGGGCTGCCCACGAAGAGCGCCGTGACGCCCTTGCGCATCGCGAGGGCGCGCACGCCGGTCCCCGGAGCGTCCTTCCGGACGACGGTGCCCGGGGCGTCCGGGTGGAACGTGTTCCGGACGGCCACGGGAATGCCGCGCTGGACAGCCGGCCGGATCGTCGCCGGATGAAGGACCTTCGCGCCGAAGAACGCGAGCTCCGCTGCCTCCGGGTAGCTCACTTCGGGGACGGCGCGCGCGGCCGGGACGACACGCGGATCGGCCGTCAGGATTCCGTCCACGTCCGTCCAGATCTCGATCACGCCGACCGCGAGCCCGGCGTCCTTCAGGGCGCCCCCGAGGACAGCCGCGGAGGTGTCCGAGCCGCCGCGGCCCAGCGTCGTCGTCGAACCGCCGGGAGCCGCGCCGACGAAGCCGCCCGTCACGACGACGCGTCCCGCTTCAAGCTCCGGAAGAACGCGTGCGGCGACGCGGCGGGCCGTCTCGGCCTCGTCGGTCCGCGCGGCTCCGTGCGTCGCGTCGGTCGCGAGGATCTCGCGCGGGTCCACCCAGACCGCCTCCGAACCACCCGCGCTAAGGGCCGCGGCAAGGAGGCGGGAGGAGATCAGCTCGCCCACGGAGAGGAGCGCATCCGAGGTTCGCGGGGAGATTTCTTCGAGTAGTAAGACGCCGGACGAGATCTCCTCGACACGCCGCAGCTCGGCTGCGACGGACTCGTTCAACGCTGCGCGCTCGGCCGCGGGCAAGTCCAACCCCCCCACCGCCTCCTCGTGGCGCTGTGCGAGGATCGCCCTCGCGCGCCCCGCCGCCTCCCGATCCCTTCCACTCAAAGAAATCTTCAGACCGACCAACAAGTCCGTGACTCCACCCATCGCGGACGCGACGACGACGCACGGGTCTCCTCCGCGCGCGGCCACGAGGCGCGCGACGTCCCGGATCCGCTCGGCCGATCCGAGCGAGGTCCCGCCGAACTTGAGGACGTCGGTCAAGCGGTCACCGCGCCATCGTCCGCGCCGCGAGCCGGCCCTGCGCGAGGAGGAGCTCGGCGTTGAGGAGAGCCGCGCCGGCGGCTCCGCGGATCGTGTTGTGGACGAGGAGCGTGAAGCGGACGTCGTAGAAGGGGTCGGGGCGCAGGCGGCCGACGGTGACCGTCATGCCGGCGCCGGCTTCGACGTCGCGGATGGGCTGCGGGCGGTCGCGCTCGTCGCGCACGACGATGGGCCTCAGGGGTGCCGAAGGGAGCTTCAGGCGCTGCGGCTCACCGGTGAAGCCCTCGAGCGCGGCCCTAACGTCCGCGAGGGAAGCCTTCGCCTTGAGCTTCAGGAAAACCGACTCGGTGTGGCCGTCGCGCACGGGCACGCGGTTCACGGAGACACTGATCGGGAAGTCGGCGTCAAGGACGCGCCCTCCCTCGAGCCGGCCGAGGATCTTCTTCGGTTCGCGCTCGATCTTCTCCTCTTCGCCGTCGATGAACGGGATGACGTTCGCGTTCGAATCGAGCGACGGGACCCCCGGATAGCCCGCACCCGAGAGGGCCTGCAGCGTCATGACGGCCACGGCCTCGATGCCGAACGCACGATGGAGCGGGGCGAGCGCCATCGCGAGGCCGACGACCGAGCAGTTTGGGTTCGTCACGATGCCACCGCCGGAGGCGCGCGTGGGCTGCCCGTCGAGGAGGGCGAGGTGGTCCGCGTTCACCTCGGGGATCACGAGCGGGACGTCGGGCCGCATCCGAAACGACTTCGTGTTCGAGACGACGAGCTTGCCGCGGCCAGCCTGCAGCGGCTCGATCGTGTCGGCGACCGCCGCGTCGAGGCCTGAGAGAAGGACCGCCGACGCGAAGTCGACGTCCACCTGCGTCACGACGAGGCCGCGCGCCTCTCCCGGGATGTCGCCCGGGAGGATCCAACGCGTCGCCTCCGCGTATGTTTTCCCCGCCGAGCGCTCGGAAGCGGCGACCTCCGCGAGGACGAACTGCGGGTGCCCTTCGAGCAGCGAGACGAGGCGCTGCCCGACGGCGCCTGTCGCGCCGAGGATCGCCACCGGAATCCGGGCGTCGTTCTGGGTCGCCATGAAATCTCCTCTCGAGCTCCAAAAAGCAAAGGGCCCGCCTTGCGGCGGGCCCTGGTGTGTCTTGTGATCGCCGAAATTCCGCGATCTAGAGAACGCTCCATCGCCCGCCGCGCTGCGGCGTCGTCTTCTTCGCGGTCATCCGCTTTCGGGAAATGGCTATAGCGTTCATATGGCGCGAAGCCTAGTGGCGCACCGGCGACGTGTCAAGGCGGACATGCGCCTATGTCACCTCGAAGTCGTCGTCCCCATGCCCGAAGTCGCCGGGCTCCCGGAGACGGATTGGGGCCTCCCGATCGCACCGGGCTTCGGACCGACTGGACCTGGACCCTTCTGCTCCGGGTACTTCAGCTCGATCGAGGCGAAGTTGAGCGTCAGACTCTCCGTCTGCACGGCGGCACCGCGTCCGCCTCCAGCCATGTTGAACGACGAGACCATCACGTTCTTCAGCTCGTACTTCAGATAAGCCGGGGACCCGGAGCCTGTCTTCCGCATCTCGATCACGACCGAGGGAAAGTGCTTTCCGGTTGCCTTCTGGAGAAGAGGCGACGCCTTATCGACGGTTTTCGTAAAGGTAAAGGTTCCGGGCCCGCTCTTCGCCAGACCGGCTGGAGCAGCGCCTGCCGGCGGCGCGGGAGCTGGTGAGGAAAAGTTGTAGGACTGCAACTCGATCCAGCCCTGGTGCTGGGGGTCCATGCTCTCCCCCTTGATGCTGTCGAACCACATGAAGGCGTCGACGGCCGCGTGCGCGACGGGCGCGGACATCAGCCCGGCGGCCAGGAGGCAGAGGGCGAAGACAAACGAGCGTTTCATAGGATCCTCCCAATTCGTACGGAGAATCTAGGCCGAAGTCGGACCGCCGCAAGGCAAATCTCTGGCCCCGGCACGAAAGCCCGTGGTCCCTGCGCGCCATGGGGCCGTTTGACCCTCTCCGGACCGGCCCCCGATAATCGCCGTCCGCGCCGCGTTCCCGCGGGGAACACGGCCATCACCCCGACGAGAGTCGTGAGGGCGAGAAGTCGGCGAGAAGCGTTCTTGTCCACGAGTCCTCCCTATTTCCGAAACGCCGGCGCTACTACCATCGTCGACTTCGCGGCGACGCTCGTCGTCGCGTGGCCCATACAGGCGTGGTCTGAGGACTTCGGCGGCGTCTTCTGCATCGCCCACGGGTCCGCGAGACCGTATGCCTTGACCGTGAACGTGCCGCCTTTCATGTACGCGTGCATCGGCGCGGGCTGGGATTTCCCGCTCACGATCGGGTACTCGACAACCGGCGAACCGTCGCCGAAATCGATTCGCGAACGCTGGCAATCCCCCGTCGCTTCGACCGTGAACGTGACGCTCGCGCCGACGGACAAGGACGCGACGCTCGACGTGACCTTCGTGACCGTCGGCGGAGCCTTCACGGCGCCGAAAGCCACTGCGGGCGCTCCCGCGCCGGTTGGGGCGGAGTATCCATCGCCCTTCGTGTGTCCAACGTCCCACCTTCCGGGCTTCGGCGTCCCTTGCGGGGACACTGGCTCCGGGTAGTGGGTCTCGATCGAGGAGAAGTTCAGCGAGAACGACTCGGTGCCGCCGCCACCACCCACCTGGTACGACGAGACCATCACGTTCTTTAGCTCGTACCGAAGGCTGCCGCCGGCCGTCGAGCCCTGGACCTCGAGCGTCGCCGAGGGAAATAGAGTTCCGTTCGCGGCGGCTTTCTGCAGGGCGGGCGAGGCCTTATCGCCCTTCTTCGAGAGCCTGAGGCTGCTCGGGCCGGCGGTTGCCACGCCCGTGCGGCCAGGAACGGAGGGCGGCGCCGATTGCCAGCTGAAAGACTCGACTTCGATCCAGCCCTGGTGCGGGGCGACGGTCACCTCGCCGGCCACGCCATCGATCTTCATGTAGATGGGGCCGCCGAGCGCCGGTGCCGCGAGCCCGAGGGCGGCAGCGAGGACGACTGCGGACAGGGCGATGGATCGCTTCATGGGGCCTCCTTGCCTTCCTCCGCCGCTTCGGATGCTCCGGCGTCGGTGTCGAGAATCAATCTAGGCCGAAGTGCGCTTTTCGCAACTCGAATCGCTGGCCCCGGAGCGAAAACGGGTGGTCCCTGCGCGCCGCCCGGGACGTTTCGTGACCTCGAACACTGCAGGAGTAGCGTTCGCGAAGTAATGCCGCGTTTGACCCTCCCTGAAGCGGCCCCGATAATCGCGGTCCGCGTCGCGCACCCGCGGCGTACCCACGACATGACGACGTCCCTCTCCCACGAACGCCAGAAGGACCTTTACCGGACAATGCTGCTGAACCGGCTGCTCGAGGAGCGTCTGGTCAACCTCTATCGCCAGGGCAAGGTCGTGGGGGGGCTCTACCGCTCGCTCGGGCAGGAGGCGACGTCGGTCGCGACCGCCTTCGCGCTCGACGAGGGCGACATCCTGGCGCCTCTCATTCGAAACCTCGGCTCCGTTCTGGCCCGGGGAATCCCGGCGCGCGACATCCTCACGCAGTACATGGCGCGCGCGACCGCGCCCTCTGGCGGCAAGGACGCGAACCTCCATTTTTCGGTCCCGGGTAGAGGCGTCTATTCGCCGATCGCGATGCTCGGCACGCTCGTGCCCGTCGTTTCCGGAATGCTCCTCGCCGACCGCATGCAGGGAAAAAGCACCGTGGGCATCACGTATCTCGGGGACGGGGGCACGTCCGTCGGCGCCTTCCACGAAGGCATCAACTTCGCCGCCGTTCAGAAGCTTCCGCTCGTCCTCGTCGTCGAGTCCAACGGATGGGCGTATTCGACGCCCACCGAACAGCAGTGCGTCGCGCGGACGCTCGCAGACAAGGCCGTCGGCTACGGGATTCCCGGCGTGGTCGTGGACGGCAACGACGCGCTGATGGTGTACGAGGTCGCCCGGGCAGCCGTCGACCGCGCGCGCGCCGGCGGCGGGCCGACGCTCCTGGAGTGCAAGACCTACCGCATGAAGGGACACGCCGAGCACGACGCGCAAGCGTACGTCGATCCTAAAGAGCTTGCCGCGTGGCGGACCCGCGACCCGCTCGCTCTCCTCGAATCCGCGCTCGAGACGTCGGGAGCGATGCCGGCCGCGGTGCGCCGCCAAGTTCACGATGACGTCGAGAGTCAGCTCCACGCGGACGTCGCGTTCGCCGAAGCCTCGCCCTTCCCGGATCCTTCCCTCGCGTTTCGCGGCGTCTACGCCGACGAGGGCATTCTCGAACGCGGGCGCGCCGGCGTGTTCACGGGGGGCTCCTGATGGCAGACCCTCGCGTCGCGCGAGGCGGGGCGACCCTCACGCTCGCGACCGGCGGCGCTGCAGGCGTCGAAATCTTCTACCTCGAGGCGATCCGCCAGGCCCTCTTCGAGGAGATGGAACGCGATGAGCGCGTCTTCGTCCTCGGGCAGGACGTGGGTGTTTACGGCGGCGCCTTCAAGGTGACGGAAGGGCTGCAGGCCCGGTTCGGGAAAGAACGCGTCCTCGACACGCCGCTCGCCGAAGAGGCGATCGTGGGCGGCGCCATCGGCGCGGCGATGCGCGGCATGCGTCCCGTCGCCGAGATGCAATTCATCGACTTCATCTCGCGCGCCTTCGACCTCCTCACGAACTTCGCCGCCAAGAACCGCTACCGGACGGGAGTCGGGGTGCCCATGGTCGTGCGCGGGCCCTGCGGTGGAGGGGTCCACGGGGGGCCGTACCACTCCCAGAGCCCCGAGATGTATTTCGTGAAGACACCGGGCCTCAAGGTCGTGGCTCCAGCGACCGCATACGACGCGAAGGGTCTCCTGAAGGCCGCGATCCGCGACGACGACCCCGTTCTCTTCCTGGAGCACAAATTCCTCTACCGAAGGGTGAAGGACCGCGTGCCGGAAGAGGACTACATCGTCCCGATCGGAAAGGCCGCGATCCGGCGGCCCGGGGCGGACTTCACGATCGTGACCTATGGCGCGATGGTCTGGACCGCCCTCGAGGCGGCCGAAATTCTCGCGAAGGACGGCGTCTCGGCCGAAGTCCTCGATCTCCGCACCCTCCTTCCGCTCGACGAGGAGGCAATCCTCGCGTCCGTCAGGCGCACCGGCAAGTGCCTCGTCCTTCACGAGGACACGCGCACGGGCGGGCTTGGCGGCGAGATCGCCGCAACTTTGTCCGAGAAGGCCTTCGAGTGGCTGGACGGCCCAATTCTCCGCGTGACGGCGCCGGACACGCCCGTGCCGTACTCTCCTCCCCTGGAAGAGGCGTTCCTCCCGAACGTGAACACCTTGCTTGCCGCCGCGCGTAAGCTCGTGCGCTACTAGCCGACCGGAGAACAAGACCATGCCGACCAACGTCATCATGCCGCAGATGGGCGAGTCGATCGCCGAGGGAACACTCACAAAGTGGCTCAAGAAGCCCGGAGACGCCGTCAAGCGCGACGAGCCGCTCTTCGAAATTTCGACCGACAAGGTCGACGCGGAGATCCCCTCCCCGGGTGCCGGCACCCTCCTCGAGATCCTCGTCCCCGAGGGCCAGACCGTCCCGATCAACACGGTCGTCGCGCGCCTTGCCGAGGCGGGGGAAGCGGCGGCCCCGGCTCCCGCCGCCGCCGCGGCGGCTCCGCCGCCGTCAACGAAGGAAAAAGAAGATTCTGCGAATGAAATAGAGAGCTCGACTCCCGCGGGAATGGCGGCGCAGGCTTCAGCGGCTCCCCGCCCGGCGGCTGCGCCGCAGGAAGATTCTTCGAAGGGTGTGCCGGCTGCTGCCCCCGCGGCACCGCCCGCGCAGGCCGCGTCGCCCGCGCCCGCGCCTTCTCAGCAGTCTTCTGTTCCCTCTTCTCCCAAGCCCCCTTCTTCCTCCGCTCCGCCGCAACCGGGCGAGTCGCAGGAAGACCTCGTGAAACGCCGCTCGTCTCCCGTCGTCCGCGCGATCGCCGAGGAGAAGGGCGTCGACATTTCGCAGATCCCCGGCACGGGCATTTCCGGCCGCGTGACGAAGGCCGACATCGAGGGCTTTCTCTCCAGCGCGCCGGCTACCGGCACACCGGCCGCGGCGCCGGCCCCGCAGGCCGCTCCTCCTGCCTTCGCGTCTTCAGAGAAGTCTCCCTCTTCCTCCCCCACCCCCTCGGTCCTCGCCGCGCGCCCCGCCGAGGCCCCCGTCCCGGCGCGCGCCCCCGCGCCCTCGCCAACGGCGCTCGCGTTCCCGTCCGGAAGCAGCATCACGATCGAGCCGATGAGCGCGATGCGCAAGAAGATCGCGCAGCGCATGGTCGAGTCGAAGCAGACGTCGGCCCACGTCACGACCGTCTTCGAGATCGACTACTCCGGGATCGCGAAATTGCGGAATCGCGTCAAGGCGCGCTTCGAGCAGCAGTACGGCACGAAGCTGTCCTATCTGCCGTTCATCCTTCAGGCGACGGTCGCGGCGCTCAAGGCGCGGCCCCTCGTGAACGCCTCGATCGTGGGCGACGACATCGTGCACCACCGCGAGGTGAACCTCGGCATTGCCGTCGCGCTCGACTGGGGCCTCATCGTGCCGGTCATCCGGCGCGCCGACGACCTCTCGCTCGTGGGCCTCGCGCGGGCCGCGAACGACCTCGCGGCACGGGCGCGCGCCAAGAAGCTCGTGCCGGACGAAGTGGCGGGCGGCACGTTCACCGTGACGAACCACGGTTCCTTCGGCTCGCTCTTCGCGACTCCCGTCATCAATCAGCCGCAGGTCGCGATCATGGGCATCGGGGCGATCGAGAAGCGGGCGAAGGTCGTCGAGATGCCGGACGGCTCCGACTCCCTCGCGATCAAGACGATGGGCTACATCGCCCTCACGTTCGACCACCGGATCGTGGACGGCGCCGAGGGCGACACGTTCGTGAACGTCGTGAAGAAGGCGCTCGAAAACGGGTCGTGGCCCGAGCTGGAGTAAGCGACCGTCAGCGCCTCACCCAAACGGGCGACGACCACGCCTGCTCGCCGTCGGCCTGGGTGACGCGCACGTACCAGCTCGTCTCCCCCGACGCGTCCGGGGAATCCTGCACGGCGAAGGAAACGCGCCGCGTATCCGCCGCGGGGAGCCACGTGACCCCCTGCGGGTCTTTCGGGTCGTAGAGGACGTACGCGCCATCCGGTGCGCCCGGCGTCTGGCGCATCCGGACCGCCGCAAATGTGTCCCGGAGGTTCCGGACGATCTCGACGCGGTCGATCGCGGCGGTGCCCTCCACGCGGACCGCGAACGTGAGCGGCCCGTTCGATTTCAGAATCGAGCCCATCGGAGCGCCGTCCGCCGTGAACTCGAGGACGATCCGCGCGCCCGTCGTCGCGTAGTTCCGGCGGTTCCGGATCGCCTCGAAGATCGAGGCGCGGTCGAGCGTCTCGGCGAGGACGGCCGTGAGGCCGCCCTCCCCCGGCGAGAGATGATGCGTGTCGCTCGCCCCCATGGCGCCAACGTGGCGGCCGAGGCGAAGGGCGTCCTGGTACTGGTGGCCCGGCACCTGCCGCCGGCCCTCGCGCGGGTTGCCGTAGAACTCGTACCGCCCGTGCCATGAGGCGATCTCGAAGTTCGGCTCGAGGGCCTCGTCGTGCGGCGCGGCCGGGTTCCACCTGCCCCAGAGGGCGTGCCCCGTGTGGTGCGGTGACATCACGGCGTCGTGCTCTTTCGCGTGGCGGTAGAGCTTCTCGATCGTGTCGCTGTCCGGATCCGACGAGCGCAGCGTGCGGTCCGGCCCGTCGTCCTTGTAGAGAAGGACGCGGTGGCCGAACGCGGACCCCGCCGTCCACTCCCATCCCGAGAGGCTGACGAAGCGGCCGGGCGCGTCGAAGGCGGCCGCCGTCGCGCGGAGCTCGGCAAACTCCGACGGCTGGAGGAGTCCCATCTCGGAGTGGTCGCTCACGACCGCGAAGTCGAGACCGAGGCGATCGCGTGAGAGCCAGAGAAGCTGATCGGGGAGACCGGTCTTCGCGTCGGAAAGCACGCTATGGCTGTGCGGGTCGCCGAAGTAGACGTGCCAGCGGCCGCCTCCCGCCGTCGCCGTCCGCGGCTCCGGCCCCGCGGTGCGCGGCTCGAGGTCGGGCAGCGCGTCGAAGTGGTCGGGCGGCGCCGCCGCGATCTCCCCCGGCGTCCAGCCGTCTCGGGAGGCCGTGAGCCGCCCGAGGAAGACGACGTTGCGGCTCGAGTGCGTGTTGTAGGCGTCGACGTCGCCGCCCTCCACCTTTTCGCCCGGCTTCGGCAGCGCTTGCCCCTCCCACGCAAGCGCGAGGGACCCGTCGGGCGCAAGAGCCGCCGCGGGAAACTCGTCGCGGCCGGGCGAGAACGTCGTGAGGTGCAGCTCCGGCGACCAGCGTTGTCCGTCGTGGACGCGCGCCCAGAGGTCGAAATTGTGCGCGCCCGTCGCGTCCGTCCTCCAGACGATCCACGCGCGCCCCGCACCGTCGAGAAAGACGGATGGATAGTTCTGCGTCTGCTTCCAGTGCCAGTAGGGCTCCTCCGTGTCACGGACCGACTTGTCCACCATGCCGAAGCTGACCTGGCCCGGCAAGGCGGAGGGCGCGACGCCGACCGGCGCCGCGAACACGCCGTCCTTGTACGTGCGGACGAAGGCGTCCCCGGAGTGCCGGTCGGCGCGGAAGAGGTCCGCCGAGTGGCCGCGCATCGAGTTCCACGCAATCCAGAGCGTCCCGTCCTTCGCGCAGGCGAGGGATGGCGAGTCGTCGATCGCGGCGTCCGACGTCACCGGGACGGGCGCCTCGAGACGGGGCGCCGCGCCTCCAGAAAGGCGCGCCCGCGCGACAAAGACGTCAAGGTTGCCGGTCCGCGTCGAGTCCCACGCGAGCCACATGCCGCCGTCCGGCGGAGCCGCGAGGGCAGGCCGCCGGTCAGTCCCGTCGCTCGCGATCCGCATGGGTGCGCTCCAGCCCGAGTCGCGCGCCGCGACGAGCGAGATCCCGAAGCCACCCCTCTTGAGGAACTCCCACGCGACCCAAAGTCGGCCTGTCGCATCCAGAGCCACTGAGGGATGCAAAGCGTCTTCCCCCTTCAAAGAAATCCTGTTCTCCGGCCCCCACCCGTCGCCGCCCCGCGCGCGCGAATAGACCGCCCAGCCGCCCTTTCTCTTGCCGTGCCAGAAGACCCGGATGCGTTTCTTCCCGTCGAGGACGAGCTTCGCGCCGGACTCCAGGCCCTCGCCGGCGTCGAGACGCTCCTCCTCCGCCCACGCGCTCCCTTTCCGACGGCGGACGACGACGCGGTCGTTTCCGCCGTCCGTAGACGTGTACGCGCACCAGAGGTCGCCCGCGGCGTCGAACGCGATGGACGGGTACTTGTCGAAACGCCCGGGCTTCGAGAGGGTCGCGACGCCGTCGAGAGCCGAGGGCGCCGTGGGTATTGGGACGAAGCGCCCGCCCGCTGGTGGCTCGACTCGTCCCGCTTCTCGCAGGAATTCCGCCACGACGTCCGAGAGGAGGACGCCACCGTCCGCGACCCCTGCCGCTTTCAGGAACGTCTGGTAGAGGTCGCCCCCCTGCGCGATGAAGCTGTTCGTCGCGACGCGGTAGGTTCGCGCGTCGTCGAGCGGCCGGCCGCCGATCCCCACCGAAAGAAGGCGCGCTCCCGGCGGATGCCCGAGGTCGTACGTGCCGGCCAGGCCCGAAACCTGGATGAGACCCCGCTCGAGCGTAAGGCCCTGCTCGAGAAACTCGCGGATCTGCTTTCCCGTCAGCTCGAGGGTCACGAGGGAGTTCACGAACGGGAGCGCGTCGATCACGTTCGCGCGCGTGACGGGACCGGCGGGAAGGTCGGCCCGGAGCCCGCCCGCGTTCTCGAACGCGACCTCGGCACCCGATTTCAGGCGCATGACGTCGGCAACGAAGTCCCCCAGCGAAGACTCGGCCCGGTAGTCGCGGACGAGGCGCTTCGTGAGCGTCCCCGCGGGCGCGCCGGCGGCTTTCCGGGCCTCTTCGCGATAGGGCGCGAAAAGTGCGACGACCGCCGGGTCGGGCGGCAGCTCGTCGGACCGCACCTCGAGGAGCTCGCCGCGGTAATCCGCGACGCGACCGTTCCGGAGCTTGAGCTTCAGATACCCGAGGCGCGTCCCGTAGCCGTACGTCTGGACGATGAGCGTCCCCGTCTTCGGGTGGACGTAGGGTTTCTCGATCCCGCGGTGAGCGTGGCCACCGACGAACACGTCGATCCCCGGGACGGCGCCCGCGAGCGCGATGTCCTCGGCGAAGTCACGCTGGACCTCGGGGCGCGCCTCGGCATCCGTCTGCATCGGGCCCGTCTTTCCCTGGTGGGCGAGCACGACGACGAGGTCGACCCTCGGGCGCAGCTCCTTCACGGCCGCGCGGACTTCCTCGACGGGGTCCGTGAAGTCCAGCGACGTGATGCCGGACGGGAGCGCGACGCTGCGCGCGTCCATTCCGATGATTCCGATGACGCCGACTCTCAGGCCGTCCCGCTCGAGAATCACCCAGGGCGGTGCGTAGCGCTTCCCCGTCGCCTTCTCGTAGATGTTCGCGCCGAGCACCGGGAACGAGGCTCCCCTCATGAGCGGCGTGAAGACGGCCGAGCCGTAGTCGAACTCGTGGTTCCCGATCGCCATCGCGTCGACCTTCAAGACGTCCCATAGGCGCATGAGCGCCTCGCCCTTCGTCAGGAACGAAAACGTCCCCGTGAAGAGGTCGCCCGAGTCGAACAGGAACGTCGTCTTCTCGCGTGCGCGGATCCGGTTGATCAGCGTCGAGAGCTGCGCGGCGCCGCCGAGCTGAGGCGAGCCCGGACGCCAGTAGGCCGGGATCGGATCGATCGCGGAGTGAAAGTCGTTCGTATAGAGGATCGTGACCTCACGCTCGGCGGCGGCAGGAGGTGCGGCAAGGGAGGAGGAGGCCAGACCCGCGGCGACGAGGAGGCATGAAGCGGCGCGCAGCGATTTCATGAGTGCGGAGTGTATCGGCGGGCGCGCCAACGCTGTAACATCAACCATGCCGCCCCGGATCGACATCGTCTCGCTCCTTCCCGAGGGCCGCGTCTCGTGGGACGCGGCCTTCGCGCTTCAGAAAGAGGCCGAGGCGCGGGTGAAGGCAGGCGGACGCGAGACGCTCTTCCTGCTCGAGCACACCGACGTCATCACGGCGGGCCGCAACGCTGACCTCGGCGAGCTTCTGGTCTCCGAGGACCTCCTCTTGCAAAGAGGCGTCCAGCTTCGGATCACGGACCGCGGCGGCAAGCTCACATTCCACGGTCCCGGCCAGCTCGTCGTCTACCCGGTCCTCGACCTCTCGCATGGACTGCGCGACGTGCGGCAATACGTGCACGACCTCGAAGAGGTGCTCATCCGCAGCGCGGCCGACTTCGGCGTCGCGGCCGCGCGCAGCGCCGCACCGGAGCGATGGGCCTCGGTCTGGGTGGGAAACGACAAGCTCGCGGCGATCGGCGTCCATCTTTCGCGCTGGGTCACGACGCACGGCGCCGCCCTGAACGTCGCGACGGACCTGGCAAGGTTTTCGCTCTTTATTCCATGCGGGATCGCCGACGGCGGCGTAACGTCTCTTTCAGGAGAGAACCCGGGGAATACGCCGCCGGCCCTGCACGAGGTCGCAGACTGTTTCGTGAGCCACTTTCTCGAGGTCTTCGAAAGGGAGAAGGGTGACGCGCCATGACGGGACACGCAGACGGGGGGATCTACGAGCTTCTGACCGCGCGTATCGCGCCGTACACCGGAGAGGGCGAAACGCTGCAGTTCGACCGGATCGTGCGCGCTCCCGTGGACGACGAGACCGTCGGCCTCGTCGCGCAGGCGCTCGTGGACTCCGACTCGGACACGCGTCGTGCGGGGCTGTTCGTCTTCGCGGGCCTGCAGGACGAATCGCCGGCCCGGCTCGAACCGTTCCGGCCGCTTGCCGGAAAGATCCGCGATCTCCTCCTCGACGTCGAGCCCGCGGTTCGGTGCGACGCGCTGATGGCGTTTGCGTATTTCGATCCCGAGGATCTCCACGTGGCCGTGCGCGAGTTCCTCACGGACCCCCACGGCCGCAATCGCCTGCAGGCCGTGCGGATCCTCGACGCCGAATGCAGCCCGAAGAACCTGTCCACGCTTCTCACGCTCGGCGTCGACCCGTACCACGAAGGCGCCATGAACCTCGCGGACGCGCGCGAATGGCTCGTCGTGCGCGAAGCCGCGCGCGCCGCCGTCGAGCACACGGTGGACACCCGCTTTCCCGCACGCCTGGAGGAGGAAGAGGTGGAAGGGGTCCGCTGCGTCTACCACGCGTGGGACCCCGTGTGGAAGTGGGCGGCGCGCGAGGGGATTCGCGGCGCCGGCTAGGGCGTCACTTCGGCCAGAGCCAGCCGAAAAAGCCCGCGGTCAGGAGCGCGTAGATCAGGCCGTCGAACGCGCTTCGGAGCGTCGACGCCCAGGACTTCTTGTACCAGATCGACGCCTGCAGAAGCGCAAGGCTGTAGCCGTAGAACGCCGTGGCGCCCGCGAACCGGAAGACCTTCAGGTAGTGGGCGCCTGGTCCGAGGGCACGGCCGGAGATGTACGCGGCCGTGATCCCGATGAGGATGCTGTAAAGGAACCACTGTGTGAACTGCTTCCCCATGCCGAATTCGCCGCTGAACACGGTCATCATCGCCCGCGGCCCCGCCTTGAACTTCTCCTGGAACGCCGGATCCTTCCAGCCCTTCGCGCTCTCGGCGCACGGCACCATGTAATCGCCGGCCGGAATGTCGAGCTTGCGGACGATGGCCATGAACTCGTCCTCGGCGGGGAGCTTCTTGTAGTCGGCGGCGTGGTAGCCGAGGAACATGTGGATGATCGAGCTCGTGATGAAGACGGCGACCGCCGAGAGCACGATGGGCAGCCAGAGAGAAGCGATGGGCACCATGGGGCCTCCTCCGTATTGAGATGAGTTCTCGGGCGGATCCTATCGCGTCCCGGTACACTCGGCCCGTGAGCGCGGACGCCCGCCCCCGCTACGGAATCACGCCCCGGCCGGATTGGCTGAAGGTGCACGTGCACGACAACGAGCTGTCGCGCGGCATCGCGGCACTCGTGGTGGACAAGCACCTCAATACGGTCTGCCAGGAAGCCCGCTGCCCAAATCTCTTCGAGTGCTGGGGAGTCGAAAAGACCGCCACCTTCATGCTCATGGGTGACGTCTGCACGCGGCACTGCGGCTTCTGCGCGGTCACACAGGGGGCCGGAAAGCCGCTCGATCCCGAGGAGCCGCGGCACGTCGCCGAGGCCGTCAAGACGCTCGGAGTCCGCCACGCGGTCGTGACCTCCGTCAACCGCGACGAGCTGCCCGACGGCGGTGCCGCACACTTCGCCGCCACGATCAGAGAGATTCGGAGCCTCAGCCCCGGCGTCACAGTCGAGGTCCTCATTCCGGACTTCCTCGGGAGCGAGGCCGCGCTCAGGACGGTCCTCGACGAGGCGCCCGAAGTCTTGAACCACAACGTCGAGACCGTCGAGCGCCTCTATCGCCGGGTGCGCCCGGACGCGATCTACGCGCGGTCGCTCGAGCTGCTCGCGCGAGCGGCGGGGAGGAGAGACGAAGAGAAAGAGAAGAAGAAGATTTTTTTGAAGGTGAAGAGCGGCTTGATGGTCGGCCTCGGCGAAACTCGTGAGGAGCTCTCTCGGGCGCTCAGCGACCTGCGCGCGGCGGGTGTCGACGTCGTCACCGTGGGCCAGTACCTGCAGCCGCACGCACGGCGGCTCCCGATCGAGCGCTACGTCACCCCGCAGGAGTTCGAGGAGATCCAGAGAGAGGGAACGGAAATGGGATTCTCGAGGGTGGAATCAGGGCCGCTCGTGCGGTCTAGCTATCACGCGAGAAGGGCGCTTCCCCCTCCTACCTTCTAAGAAATCCCTCTTCTACTCCCCGTCGTTCCCGATCGCCTCGACCGGGCAGGAATCCATGGCCTCCTGGCACTGGGCCTCTTCTTCGGAGGTCTCCGCCTGTTTCATCACGTACGAGAAGCCCTTGTCTTCCTGGCGCGTGAAATTGGCCGGCGCGGTGACGCGGCAGACGTCGCAGTCGATACACTGCGTGTCGACGTAAAATTTTCCGGGCGCGTTTTCCTCGTAGCGGTCGTCTTTGTTCGCCATCGCAGTGAAAGATAACATGCTGGAATCGGGACTCACTCATCAGGTTGCATCATTTTAGAGCCCATGACTCCGCGCCGACTCCTCCCACTCTTCCCGCTCGGGAACGTCCTCCTGCTCCCGGAGACAGTCCTTCCCCTCCACATCTTCGAGCCCCGCTATCAGGCCATGCTCTCGGACGCGCTCGCGGGCGAACGGCTCCTCGGTATCCAGCTCCTGAATCCGTGGGGTCCCCCAGACGACGCGGGCCGGCCGGCCGTGTTCGCGGTGGGCTGCGCGGGCGAGGTCGTGGAGCACGAACCGCTCGAGGACGGCCGCTCTAACATTCTCCTCCGGGGCACGTTTCGGTACCGGATCTCCGGCGAGCGCGACACGCCCACGCCCTACCGGGTGGCCGAGGTCGCCCCCCTTCCGATGCAGCCGCTCCCGACGGACCCCGCCCGACCCTCCCGGCTCGAGCTGCGGCATCTCCTTGCGAAGAGCGTGGAGCGCCTCGCGGACTCCGTTGGGCGCGCGCACTCGCGCTCGCTGCCTCCTGAGCTTTCGGACGAGGGGTTCGTGAACGAGGCTCTCACCCGGCTCGGGCTGGACGCTGAAGAAGGCTATCGCGTGCTCGTGATGGACCGCCTCGAGGAGCGCTACGACTGGGCGCTCCAACACATCGTCGGAGTCCAGAAGCGGCTCGATTTTCTCGCGCCGTTCCGGCGGCCCGGGCTCGACCCCCGCTGGAACTGAGGGAGAATGCCAGCATGACGCATCCCATGACGACGACGACGTTCACACTGGACGGCTACCGGGTCACCCGCAACCTCGGCGTGGTGCGCGGCATCACCGTGCGCTCACGCTCGATCTTCGGCACGATCGGTGGCTCCCTCCAGACGATCGTCGGGGGAAACATCACGCTCTTCACTGAGCTCTGCGAGAAGACCCGGAACGAGGCCTTCGACATGATGCTCGCGCACGCGCGGAACGTGGGCGCGAACGCGGTGATCGGCGTGCGCTATGACGCGACGGAGGTCATGCAGGGCGTCACGGAGGTGCTCTGCTACGGCACCGCGGTCGTCGTGGCGTCCGAAGGCACGGCTCCGCATCCCCCGCCGCTCGCCTGAGCCTTCGTCGCGATGACGAGGTTCCGGCCGCTGTCCTTCGACTCATAAAGCGCGCGGTCGGCGGCCGCGCGCTCTTCATCCCGCACCGCTATTTCTTCGCGGCCTTCTTCTTCGGGACGGCCTTCTTCTTCGCGGCCGTCTTCTTGCCGCTCGCCTTCTTCGCCGCGGCCTCGAGCTCGGCCTTGGACTTGCGACGCATGTCCATCGCGTGCGCACGGCTGTACTGCTGGATGTCCTTGAAACGGCCCTCGGCGTCCCTCACGGCGTAGAGCTTCTTCCCCTTGCTCGAGTACATGGTCGTGCGGCGTGCAGGCATCGTTCCTCCAGCCCCGAAGGGCGCTTCGAACATGGCGCGACGGACGCGATCTTACGTCAGGCCTTCGACGCCGGCATCGCGCGGTCGTGCGCCCAGCTCTTGATGGCCTTGATCTGCTCGTCCATCGTCCGCGAGAGAGGTACGGTCGCCGTCAGCATCTTCGACATATCGTCCTCGTTCAGCTTCCGCCCCTGGTTGAAAGCCTCTACCGCGGCAGCCTGCACGGCGGCCTCGATCTCCGAGCCCACGAAGCCCTTCGTCGCCTTCGCGAGGAAGACGACGTCGAAGAGGCTCGGGTCGGACCCGACCTTCTTCAGGTGGACGTTGAAGATCGCCTTTCGCTCGTTCTCGTTCGGCAAGTCGAGAAAGAACACCTGGTCGAATCGGCCCTTGCGGATGATCTCGGCGGGTAGGAGGTGGATGCGGTTTGCCGTCGCCGCGACGAACACGAGCCCCTGCTTTTCCTGCATCCACGTGAGAAACGTCGAGAAGATGCGTCCGAGCGAGGCGTCGCCTCCCGTGCTCGCCTCCCGGCCGCCCGTGATCGCCATCTCGATCTCGTCGATCCAGAGGAGCGCGGGCGAGAGCGACTCCACCGTGCGGAGGGCTCGTTGAAAAGTCTGCTCCGGATTGTCCGTGCCGAAAACGAGGTTCATGTCGAGGCGGAAGAGGGGCAGGTTCCAGAGAGCGGAGATGGCCTTCACGGAGAGCGATTTCCCGCAGCCCGACATCCCCATGAGGAGGATTCCCTTGGGCACCGGCATGCCGGCGTCGAGCGCCTCCTTCGTGAAGAGCTTCTTACGCTTCACGAGCCACTCCTTGAGGTTCTCCAGCCCCCCGACGTCCGCGAGAGTGAAGCGCGGCGGCACGAACTCGAGTACGCCGTCCTTGCGCGTCGCCTGCTCCTTCTCGGCGAGGACCTCGAAGTAGGATTCTTCGTCGAAGACGGGCCGGCGCGAGAACACCTTCGAGACGACGTGCTCGGTCTCGTCCTGTGTGAGCCCCTTCAATCCCATGGCAAGGCGCTTCGCGTCCTCGTCCGAGAGGCCCTTCTCGCCGAAGTAACGCTTCCCGAGGTGGCCGAGGAGGAAAAGGATCTCGCTCTCGTCCGGAAGGTCGTAGTCGAGGACGTAGATCTCTTTCTTCAAGTCGTCGGGGATGACGAGACGCGGTGAGACGAGGATGAGAAACCGGCCCTTGCCCTTGAGCGCCCGGTAGGCGTCCCGGAGTCGCCGCACGACCTCCGGTTTGGCGACGAAAGCGGTGAGGTCCTTCATCAGGAAGAACCCCGGCCCGGCCGCCGCGAGGATCGCGTCGAGCGCCTTGAGGGGGTCCGCCGTGTCGGGCCAGCGCTCGGTTCCCGCCACGATCCCGTCGACGCAGCTCCAGATGGCGAACGGCACGGGCTTGTCGTAGAACTTTTGCGCGAGGGTCGCGACGGCGCGCTCGACGCGCCCTTCCTCCCAGGACACCACGTAGAGAAGCGGGTAGCCGCCCAGCAGGGCGCGCCGGATCCGCTCGGGTCCACGGACCGCTATTTCATTCATTCCCGTGAATGTTACAGGCTCCGCTAAACTACGAGGCCGTGAACCCGGAACATCTCGAGCGCCTGCAGTCGCCCGACTGGAACGAGTGGCGGGCCGAGCGCCCCTCGCTCACTCCGGACTTCACCGAGGTGCGCCTCAGCGGCGCCGATCTCTCGGGAAAGAATCTCGCCGGCGCCGACCTCTCCCGGGCGAAGTTCGAGGGGTGCAACCTCGAGGGCGCCAGCCTTTCGCGCGCGCATCTCACGGGAGCCTCCCTGAACGGCTCGAAGCTCGACCGGGCCGACCTCTCGGAGACGGACCTCGACTACCTGATTTTCGAACGCGTGTCGTTCATCGGCGCGATCTTCCGGAACGCGACGCTCCGAAGCGCCAGCGTGCGCGAATCGGTCATGACGGCCGTGGACATGACCGGCGCGAAGCTGGATGGCACCGACTTCACCGCGACCGACTTCTCCTACGGCCGACTCCTCTATGCGAATTTTCGCGGCGCGCAGCTCGACCGCTGCGTCTTCGAGGGCACCGACCTCACGCAGGCGGTCTTCGACGGCGTGACCTACCGGAAGGGCCGATTCGACAAGGCGAACCTGACGCTTTCGTTCTTTCGCGACGCGAAGCTGACGGGAACGTCTTTCAAGGGCGCCAAGCTCCAGCGCGCCGTTCTCCGCGGCGCTGAGGCGAACGGAGCCGACTTCACGGGCGCCGACCTCTCCGAGGCCGACTTCGAGCGCGTCGTGGCGCAGGCTGCCATCTTCTCGGACGCCGTCATGCGGAAGACGAGCGCCCATCGCGCGGACTTCCGGAACGCGACCTTCCTGGGCGCGCAGCTCGAAGAGACCGACTTCACGGGGGCCGCTCTCGACAAGGTCGACCTCCGAACGCCGAAGATGCGGCTCCCGAACTTCACGGCGGCGCGCCTCCTGGAGGCGAACGGCGCCCGCGCGAACCTCCGCGGATCGAACTTCACGGAAGCCGACCTCTCGGGCGCCGACCTCTCGGAGGCGAACCTCGAAGGCTGCATCATGGCAAAGGTGAAGCTCGCACGGACGAACCTCCGCCGCGCGAATCTGAAACGGGCCCGGCTCTCGGGCGCGATCGCGGTGGGAGCGGACCTGTCCGGCGCCAACCTCTTCGGCATCGAGGCCGACGACGCCGATTTCTCGGCCAGCGATCTGCGCTTCGCCCAGCTCGTCGGCGCGAAGCTCGACGGAGCCGCGTTCAAGCAGGCGAATATCGGGGGCGCCGACTTCTCGGAGGCGCGGCTCAGCGGAACCTCTTTCATCGGGGCGTTCGGAGAGAACGCGAAGTTCACGGGCCAGCTGCACCTGAAGCTGGTTCTGGCCGCGAGCTCGTTCCTCGGCTCGGCGAAGAAGAAGAGCGCTCAGATCGAGCGCGAGAAAGAAACCGAACGCCTCTCCCGGCTCGCCACGCTCGAGCGAAACGCGGACGATCGCGCGCGCGCGATGGGGATCCGTCGCGACGCGGACGACGCGAAGGAGCCTGTCCGCTCGTCGCCCGGAACCCCGAAGAAAAGCTGACCGGCTACTTCTTCGCGGGCGGGGTGATCTTGACGAGATTGCCCGGCTCCGGCGTCGGCCGAACCTTTTCGGCAGCCTTCGCCCTGGGCGGCTCTTTTAGCTTCCCGGCCGACGCGTCACGCAGCGCGGACGCCTGGCGCTTGAGGTCTTCGAGAACGGTCCTGTCGACGAGCATCGGTTCCGGGCGGCCCGTGGCTTCGGCCAGAAATCCCGCGACGCCGGAAGGCGCCTCGAAGAAGGAAACAACCCGCGCCGGAGCCACCCCTTCGGTCAGGAGCTCGAGCGTGGCGACGGGCTTCTCCTTCGCGGCCTTCCCAGTGCGCCGGGGAAGGAAGGCCTTGACCTCGGCGCGCGCGACGCTGCTTCCGAGAGCCTCCGCGACATCCGCGGGAATGTCGCGTCCTGCAGAGCGCCACGCCCCGTCCACCTTTTCGGCTCCCGCCCGGAGCTCGTCCGCCGCGAACGAAACGCGCCGGAGTGCGGGAAGGTCGACCGGCAGGACCTTGCCTTCGCGCCAGGCCGACATCTCTGTGTCGAGGGACTCGCGGACTCGGTCGCCCACGACGCCGACGACGTTGCCGACCTTCGCGTAGATCTTGCCGCCGGCATCCGCCTTCGCGGACCCGAAGGAGACCGTCGCGACGACCTCTACGCCCTTCTCGAGCTTCACGGTCGCCCACCCGGGAGCCAGGCCGACGCGGGCCAGGTCCCCCGCGGGAATGGCCGGAAACTCGGAGATCCGCTCGCTTGCGAGATCGCTCAGCAGACGGTCGACGAACGCATCCGAGGCTAAGTCCGCGACCGGCTTCTCCATCTTCCAGCCGCCGGCCGCGCGGTCCGGCTTCGACCCGCGCGCGACGACGACCGTCGCGGGACCCTTCGTGATGGTGAGGCGCGTGATCTCGGCCGACGGCGTCTCGAACAGGGAGTGGTTGCGATACTCGTCCACCGGCTTCGTCAGGGCCGCGAGCGGCGCCGCGCGAACGGCCGCGAAACGCGCCCCTTCCGCGGCGGCGGTGGCGTCCGTTCCCGGAATCGCCTGCCCGAACAGAAATGTCTTCACGGACTTGTCCTTGAACATGAGCGTCGCCTTTGCCTTCGGTGCGTCGAGTCCAAATTCCTTCGGGTCGACGTCGGTGCGCACCTCGCCGACGACATCGAGCCGCCCGAGGTCGCCCACGAGGTTCTCGGCCGCGAACCCGTCCGCGGGCCCCTCGTGATCGCCCTTGAGCGTCCAGCGGTTCTTCTCGCGACGCAGAAGCTCCACTTTCGGAAGGCCGGGACGCTCGAGAAGGACCGAGACGACGTCTTCGGCGTTCACGTCCACGAGCCTCTTCGCCGCCTTCGCCCGCTCCTCGGACGTCGGCTGCTTGCGCTCGAACAACACGACGAACGCGAGGAGCGCGAGGAAGACGCCGCTCAGGATGAGGAGTTTCTTCGTCGGCATGGAGCGGTCACTTTCTCCGGCGGACCCAGATCGCGATGCCCATGGCGACCGCGGCGAGAGGGAGAAGAAGCATGACCACGAACGCGACCTGGCCGATGTCGCGCCGCGTGAGCGTCACCGCGACCTGATCCGCGCTTTTCGGAGGAATCGCCACGAGCGATTCCCGCTCGAGGGCCCAGTTCGCCGCCGAGGACAAGAGCAGGCGGTTCGCGGCGTTCGCGATCCCGGCGTTCGACGCCCAATCCGCGTCGCCGAACACGACGACGCGACCCTTCTTCTTCAAGGGGTCGGCCGGCTTCACGCTTCCTTCTGGACCCGCTGCCGGAGCGTCGTCCGACTCGGCCGCCGCGGCCAGAGTGACGGGACCCGGGACATCCTTGTCGTCTTTCTGCGGCTGGCCTGACTTTTCGAGATCCTTGAGGTTCGTCTCGCCCCAGCCGTCGGCCGAAGTCTCGACGAGCGGCGTCGCCTTCCAGCCCGGGACGGGCGCCTTCGAGAAGCTTACCGATCGCGCGAGCGGGAACACGACCGGCAGCCCCGTGAGGAGCTTCGTGACGGGATGGGCCCGGTAGGACTTCGCGAAGACCGTCTCGGCTCCCATCATGGGCAGCGCATTCTTCGGGTCCAGCACGACGTCGCTGTCGAGCGTCAGGCCCAGAGAAGAAAGAAGCGGGGCCAGACCGAAATCCGAGAGCGTGCGGCTTCCTCCCGGAAGGAATTCGACGTCGAGGAACAGGAGGGCGCGGCCTCCGGCGTCGAGGTACTTCTTCAGGGCCTCCCGCTCGGCGTCCGTAAAGGGTGAGCGCGGACCTGCCACCACGACGAGGTCCGTTCCGACGGGCACGCCGGGAGCACCGAGCGAGGCCCACCCCTCGACGGTGCAGTTGTCGGCCTTGAGCGATTCGGCGACCTCTGAAAATCCCTCGCGGCTCCGGGCGGCGTCGAACGCGCGCTCCCCGTGACCGGACGTAAAGAGCACCTTCGGGACTTTCCCCTCTGTGACGGCGAGAATCGCGGACGTGAACTCCTGCTCGCCGCGGAAGTTCTTGACCGACGGATCGCCCCCCATGCGGGCGCGCGCGTAGTCGTACTCTACGATCCGATCCTCGGTTACGACCTTTTTCTTGTCGCCCGCCCGAAAGACGACCGCGAGATTTCGAAGGCCCATCTCCTCGACAAACGTTTTCGCGCGCGCCGGATTGCGCGTCGGATCGAGCGTCTCGACGGTGAGCATCGGGCTCTTTGCCTTGTAGCGCTTGAGAAGCTCGTCGACCTCCGGATAGAGCGGCGTTCCCGCCGTCATGAAGACCGTGACCTGGACGGGCGTCTTGAGATCCTTGAGGACGTTGACCGTCTTGTCGGAAAGCGAGTAGCGGCCTGTCGTCGTCCAGTCGAAGCGCTTGTAACGCCTCGAGCCGATGTAGTTCACGAGCACGAGGATACCGAGCCCGAGGACGATGGAGAGCGCGAGCGTCGCGCGATACGTGGACCGGGAAGGGATCTCTTTTTCCGCCATCTCAGCGTCCCTTGTTCGCCTCGAGGGCGCGCGTAGAAAGGAAGAGGAAGAAAACGACGGTCGAGACGACGTAGAGGATGCGCCGCGTGTCGACGATGCCCCTGGAGAAGTCGTCCATATGTTCGAGGATGTTCAGATACGAGAGAGCGTCGCGCATCTCCGGGAAAGGCAGGAAGTCTCGCGCGACCCCGATGATGAAGGTGCCGAGGATGAGAACGAACGCGAGAATGGCGGCGACAATCTGGTTTTTCGTGAGCGCCGAGGCGAACGTACCCGCACTGATGAAGAGCGCCCCGATGAGCGCGATCCCCAGGTAGCCCGCGAGAACGGGACCGAGGTCGAGCCCTCCGAAGCGGGAAAGCAGAAGAGGATAGAGCGCGGTCGGAACGAAAAGGAACAGAAAGAAGCACCAGGCTCCCGCGAACTTGGCGGCGACGACGGTCGCCTCGGACACGGGCGCCGTCAGAAGCGTCTCGATCGAGCCCGACCGGCGTTCCTCCGTGAGGAGGCGCATCGCGATGATCGCCGAGACGAGCATCAGGAAGATCCACTGGAACACGTTCGTGAAGAACGTGGACATGAGGGCCATCCGTGGCGTCTCCGGCGAATTGAGCGCCCCGACGAGCACCATGAACACCCATCCGCTCACGAGCAGGAACGACGTGAGCACGAGATAGCCGAGAGGCGAGACGAAGTACGAGAAGAACTCCCGCTTCACGATCGCCACGAAGGCCTTGAACGTGTTCACTGCGGCACCGCGGTGCCTTCGGGCGGCGTCGACGAGTCCCGGTCGATGGCGCCGCGCAGCGTTTCGACTTCGACGGCCGCGTCCCGCGAGACGAGGCGCACGAAGACGTCCTCGAGCGAAGCCTCGCGAGGCGTGAGCTCGAGAAGAGTCCATCCGCGGAGGACCGACTCCTTGAAGACCGACTCACGAAGGTCCGTTCCCGGCACGCCGTCCAGCATCACACGCGTCTCGCCTCCGGCGCCGATGCGCGACGCTCCCGCGACACCGGGGAGCTGGCGGAGGATGCTGTCGGCCTCGGGAACCTCGCCCTTCAGCGCGACCGTAACGCTGGGAGTCTGCGACATCTGGTGGCGAAGGGTCTCGGGAGTCCCGGACGCGACGATCCGTCCCTTGTCGATGATGAGGATGCGGTCGCAAACGAGCTCGACCTCGGGAAGAATGTGAGTGGAGAGAAGAATCGTGTGGTCCTGCCGGAGGTCGCGGATGAGCGCGCGGACCTTCACGATCTGCCGGGGGTCGAGCCCGACGGTGGGCTCGTCGAGGACGAGGACTTTCGGCTTGTGGACGAGGGCCCCGGCGAGGCCGACGCGCTGCCGATATCCTTTCGAGAGGTTCCCGATGGGCTTCTCGGCGACGTCGTCGACGAAGCACTTTCCGAGCGCTTCGTCGACGCGCGCCTTGACGTCGCGACCCGCCACACCGCAGAGCTCGGCCCGGAAAGCCACGTACTCCCGGACCCGCATTTCCGGGTAGAGGGCGAGCGTCTCGGGCAGGTACCCGAGAGAGCGCTTGGCCAGGATCGGGTTCTCGAGGACGTCCACGTCCGCCAGCGTGACCCTGCCAGCCGTCGGCCTCAGGAAGCCCGTGATCATGCGCATCGTCGTGGTCTTTCCGGCCCCGTTCGGGCCGAGAAATCCCAGAATCTCGCCGCTTTCGACACGGAAGCTCACGTCCGTGACGGCGGGCGTTCCGTAAAACGACTTCGAGAGTCCGTGTGCTTCGAGCATCTCTTTCGGTGACCTCCGCGCGGGGCCTCGACCGGACACCGCGTCGCCGCCGGCGGGCCGCAGAAGCCGTGGGAATATAGCAGGCCTTGAGGGAGAGTGAGAACGTAACTGCGCCCCTCAGGCGGTCCCTCGCCGTCCTCGCCGCGCTCACCTCCATCGTCATCTGGGCGGTGAACTACCCCGCCATGAAGGTCGCCTTTCGCGAGCTCTCCCCGCTGGCGTTCACCGGCTGGCGATTCCTTCTCGCCACGACGTTCCTCTTCGCGGAGGCTCTCGTCCGGCGGGAGCCCCTCGTCCCGCCGCCCGGAGCGCGCGGCCTCGCCCTTCTGCTCGCTCTGTCCGGTGTCGGCCTTTACCAATGGCTCTACGCGCTCGGACTCGCCTCCACGAGCGGTTTTTCCGCGGCCCTCCTGAACTCCGTCTCTCCGCTCATCGCGATGCTGCTCGTCGTCCTCCTCGGCTGGGAGCACATGTCGAAACTCGCGGGCGCGGGCTCGCTTCTGGCATGGGGCGGTGTTGCCCTCTTCGTCACCTCGGCCCGCGGCGCGGACTTCGGGAGCACCGCGGGAAACCTCATGTGCCTCGGAGCCGCCACGTCCTGGGCCGTCTACAACGTGGTGTCGGTCCGCGCCGGCCGGCTGCTCTCGCCTCGCGCCGCCCAGCTCGCGACCTTCGGCGGCGGGACCGTCCTGATTCTAGCGTACGCCCTGCCCGACATGCTCCGGCAGGACTATGCGCGCGTGAGCCCGTTCACATGGGCGCTCGTCGTTTTTTCGGCGATCCTTCCCCTCGCCGTCGCCTTCCGTCTCTGGCTCGAAGCCGTGCGTTCGCTCGGCGTCGCGCAGGCGACGAGCTTCGGCTTCCTCGTGCCCGTGCTCGCCGGCATCGCGTCGGCGATATTCACGGGCGAGCGCTTCGACGCGCGGAAGGTCTTGTCGGCGGCCGTCGTTCTCTCCGGCCTCGCGCTCATCCGGATCGCGCGAACGAAGGGCACGACCTGACCTTTCCTGGAACGTCCTGTCTCCCCCGCGCTAGGATCGCGGGAATTCACGGAGGTTCGATGTACCGTTCCGTCGCCCGCGTCGTCGATCTCACCGATCCCGCGCTTAACCAGCTCCGGGGAGTCTCTCTCGCCGAGGCACGAGCGTGCGTCGCTTCGGGCGACGCTGCGGCCGCCTCCGCTCTCGACGGGTCGTACGCCCTCGTAGGCGTGGACGGCATCACCGTGCGGCTCGCGCGTTCGCTGGATCGCCCGCTCCGCTACTTCCTCGCGAAGGAGGCGGACGGCCCGATTCTCGTCGTCGCGGACCGGATCGACGCCGTGCACGACTGGCTGAAAGAGCACGGGCACGGTGATCAGTTCCACCCGAGCTATACGCGCATGGTTCCGGCGCACCACGTCGTCACGCTGCGGCTCGTGGGCTGCCCGGATCCGGCGCCAACTTATGTGCGGACGTTCACACCGGCACGAAATGTCCTTCCGCAGGACCTCGACGAGATCGGGCGCCTCTACGTCGGGGCGCTCGCCGACGAGATCGCGAAATGGGTCGAGTCGATTCCCGCCCACGAGCCGATCGGCGTCACCTTTTCCGGCGGCATCGACAGCGGCGCGGTCTTTCTCGTCACGCACCACGTCCTTCACCACCTCGGCCTCGGTCCCGCGCGCCTCAAGGCCTTCACGCTCTCGGCCGGGAACGGCCCCGACCTCGAGCAGGCCCGCTGCTTCCTCGACGCGCTGGACCTCGGTTTCTTCCTCGAGCCCGTCGCCGTCGACCCGGCGTCCCTGAATCCCCGGGAGGCTGTCCGTCTCATCGAGGACTACAAGCCTCGCGACGTGGAGTCCGCCACGATGGCGCTCGCGCTCTTGCGCGGAATACGGGAGCGTTATCCGGAGTGGCACTTCGTCCTCGACGGCGACGGCGGCGACGAGAACTTGAAGGACTACCCCATCGAGGAGAATCCGGAGCTCACGATCCGGAGCGTCGTGAACAACCTGATGCTCTACCAGGAGGGTTGGGGCGTCGGCTCGCTCAAGCACTCCGAAACGTACACGGGCGGCCAGAGCCGTTCCTCGACGCGCACGTACGCGCCCCTACAGGCATGCGGTTTTGCGGGCTTCAGCCCGTTCACGAGGCCGCGCGTGATCGCGGTGGCCGAAGGAATTCCGTTCGCCGCATTGACGGAAGGGTCCGTCGAGAAGCTCTACGCGCTGAAGGGCGAGATCGTCTCGCGGGGTGTCCGCGCGATCACCGGCTTCACGATGCCCGTCTTCCCGAAGCGTCGCTTCCAGCATGGCGCCGGAGGGGACGAGGTGTTCGCGCGCCTCTTCGGCGACACAGAAGCCCAGTACCGCGCCGCGTTCCTCTCGCGATACATCGGCGCCGCGTGATCGACCTCGAAACCGCGGGCCGCGAGGCTCGGGACGCGTTCGTCCTCGGCCTCCGGCCGCCGCGAAACGCCGTGGACCCATTCCGTCCGTCCGGATTCTTCGTGGAAGAGGAGCCGCGGCGGGGCGGCGGCACGGAGCAGGTCGCGACGGTCCTCCTCACGAATCGCGAGTGCCCGTGGCGCTGCGTCATGTGCGACCTCTGGAAAAACACGCTCGAAGGACCGACGTCGAAAGGCGCGATCCCGGCGCAGATGCGATTCGCGCTCGAGAGGCTGCCCCCCGCGGCCGTCCTGAAGCTCTACAACGCGGGCAGCTTCTTCGACCGCGCGTCGATCCCGAAAGACGACCACGAGGAGATCGCATCGCTCGCGCGCGGATTCGAGCGCGTGGTCGTGGAATGCCATCCCGCTCTCGTCGGCGATTCGACGCTGAAGTTTCGCGATCTCCTCGGCGGCCCGGCGCTCGAGGTCGCGCTCGGGCTCGAGACCGCGCACGCGGAGGCGCTCGAGAAGCTCAACAAGGGGATGACGCTCGAGGACTTCGAGAACGCGAGCCGCTTTCTCGTGGCTCACGGGGTTCGCGTTCGCAGTTTCATCCTCGTAGGAGTTCCTTTTCTTCGGAGGGAAGAATGGGCGGAGGCGACCCGCGCGAGCATCGACCTTTCCTTCCGGGCGGGCGCCGAAGCCGTCTCGCTCATTCCCACGCGTCTCGGGAACGGCGCGATGGAGGAGCTGCAGAGAGAAGGACAGTTCGTCACTCCCACGCTTCGGGATCTGGAGACGGCGCTGGAAGATTTCTTTGAAGGGGAAGACGGACGGGGTGGCGCGCCGAGTTTCGTTCTCGCGGATCTCTGGGACGCCGACGCTCTTCCGGCGCCTCCCTGTTGCTCGGCCGCCCGCATCGAGCGCCTCCGCTCCATGAACCTCCTTCAAAGAAATCTTCCTCCCTCTCCCTGCTCGTCGGGCCGCCATCCTTCGTGAAAGAGCTCTTCGATGTCGCGATCGTCGGGTCCGGCTTCGCGGGCTCGCTCCTCGCGCTCGTCGCGCGTCGCATCGGCCTTTCGGTCGTTCTCCTCGAAAAGGGATCGCATCCGCGCTTCGCGATCGGCGAGTCCACGTCTCCGCTCACGAACCTGATGCTCGAGAGTCTCGCGACCCGCTACGATCTGCCGCGCCTCCTCCCTCTGACGAAGTGGGGCCTCTGGCAGGCGACGTACCCGGGGATCGGCGCAGGCCTGAAACGCGGATTTACGTTCTTCGGCCACGAGGACGGGCGTCCCTTCGCGAACCTCGGCAACGGCCGCGACCGGCATCTCGTCCCCGCGAGTCCCCGCGACGCGATCGCCGACACACACTGGTACCGCCCCGACGTCGATGCGTTCCTCGTGAAGGAGGCTGCGGACGCCGGCGTCGATTATCGCGATCGCTTCGCTCTTGACGCCGTCGACCGGAGCGGGGCCGTCTGGGACATCGAGGGTCGGCGGGACGACGCGCCCGCCACGTTTTCGGCGCGCTTCCTCGTGGATGCGACGGGCCGCGAGACCGCTCTCGCGAGGACTTTCGGCGCTCCACTCGCCTTCTCCGCCGGCATGCCCGCCACGCAGGCTCTCTTCTCCCATTTCGCGGGCGTGAGGCGCCTCGACTCGATGGCGGAATTCCGGACCACGACCGCACCCCCCTATCCGCTCGACGACGCGGCCGTGCATCACATCTTCGAGGGAGGCTGGATCTGGGTGCTTCGTTTCGCGAACGGGATCACGAGCGCGGGCGTCGCCGCGACGGAGGCGCTCGCCCGAGACCTCGATTTCGCCGCGGGTGGGCCTGCATGGAGGAGGCTCCTCGACCGCTTTCCCACGATTCGCGCCCAGTTCAGCGAGGCGCGTGCTCTCCGGGCTTTCGATCACTGTCCGCGGGTCGCGTTCCGGCGGGCCCGCGCGGCAGGCCTCGGGTGGGCGCTTCTTCCCTCCGCGGCCGCCTTCGCCGACCCGCTCCTCTCGACAGGCTTCCCCCTGACGCTGCTCGGGATCGACCGCCTCGCGAGCGCTTTCAAGGAAGACTTCGGAACGCCCCGGTTCGACTCGCGCCTTCGGGATTACGAATCGAACACGCTCCAGGAGGCGGACCGCACCGCCGCGTTCGTCGGATCGCTCTACCGTGTCCTCGGCGACTTTCCGCGCTTCGTCGAACGCGCGTCGCTCTATTTCAGGGCTGCGGAATCCGTGGAGTCGATCGCCCGCGCACACCTCTCGGGCGACCCCTCGCGCCCGATCGCATTCCTCGACCTGCCGGAGCAAATCGAGGTCAGCGCCTCTTGCGCGACTTCTTCGGCGCCTTCTTGACCGGCCGCGCCGGCTCCGGAGCCGCGCGCATCGTGACCGTCAGCGGCACCGGGCCGTAGAGCGGCGGCGGCGGCCCGCCGAAGAAGCTCACGACGGCCGACGCCATGGACTCGGCGAAGGCGTCGCGGAATCCGCGCGTCTTCATGAGAGCGCGGTCCTCCTCGTTGCCGAGATTCGCGAGCTCGACGAGGACGCGATTCGGAACCCGGTTGTACCGGAGAACGGCCGGCACCCACTCGCGGCCTCCCCGGATGACGTGCGTACGCACCGGCGAGAACGGATGGACGGGGAGGCCGGCCTCGCGCAGCGCGGAGACGATGCTGTTCGCGAGGGCCGTGGACGCGCCTTCCGACGCGACGCGCTCCTTGCGGTTGAAGGAGACGACAGGCTGCTCCTTCACCTCCCGATACCCCGCGTACGCCGGACCCGTCTTGCTGTATCGGTCGCGGAGGTAGCGCTCACCCGGCACGTACACCATCGCGCCGCGCACGGACGGGTGCAACGAGTCGGCATGCAGCGAGACGAACACGGTCCTCTCCGGCGGCACCTTCGAGCCGTCCGGCCCCGGCCGCCGGATCAGGCTGTTCGCGAGGTACCACCGGAGGTTGACGCCAACCGTCGGATCCTGCAGCGAATATGCCGGCTCCGTGAGGAGAACCTGGTTCCGGGCGCTGCGAAGCGCGTCGCGCTCAGGCACCCTCCACCCGAGGGCCGTGTCCCGCGTCGTCATGAGGACGTCGGCGCGCGTCCTCTCGGAGAGGATCTTCCGTAGCCGGCAGGCGACGTCGTAGACATACGTCGACTCCCACACGCCGCCGTGAAGCGTGCCCGTGTCGCGGCCGCCGTGGCCCGCGTCGAGGATCACGCGTACGCCCGCGAGCCCCCGGGCGATCTCGGGCCGCGCGAACTGGACCGTCTCGGCCTTCTCCCGCGCGCGCTCCAAAGAGCGTGGGTCGTCTTTCGGCAGAAACTCCTCCGACAAGTATTCGAGGGGAACCTTCACGGGAAAGCCCACGGGGATCGCGTGGACGTTCTCGACACCGGAACGCGAGGCGATCGTCATGGCGAGCTCGTTCACGTCGACCGCGTCGAGACGGCCCGTGAAGCGCACGACGACCGCCGAATAGAGTGCCTCGCCCTTACGGAGCCTGTAGACAGCGTAGCGGCCCTTCTCGTCCTGATCGAAGACGAGGTTCGGGGGCTCGGTGTCGGGGATGGGCTCGGCGCCCTGGAACGGGCTCGTGAGCAGCTCCGCGGGAATCCGAACCGTTGCGCCGGGAGGGACGACGTCACCCGTGAGTCCGTTTTCCTTCGCGAGGGCGGGAGCGTTCTCCGGCGCTCCAGTGAACCACTCGGCGATGTCGACGAGGCGTTCTTCCTCGACGGCGATGTGGAGCCAACCCGCCGTCGCGCGCACGTCGGACGGGAAAAGCGCCTGGATCGCGGCGCGCCGCGATTCGTCCGAAAGCGCCCCGAAAGAAAGCACCGCGCTCCGGGAGCCGGAGGCAACTCCCGGCAGAGCGAGAACGCGCTGTGCGGTTGCTTCGTCTTTCGACACGCGGCGCGCGAACCCGGCGGGCGTCTCGCCCTCGAGAGGCCGCGTTTCGACCGTGATGGCGCCATCTACGCGCTGGACGGTGAAGTCGCGGGACACCTCGACGCGACGGGCCGGGGCGGGCGGGGACGAGGCGGCCGGAAACAGAAGGAAGGCCGAGACCGCGGCGGCGGCCGCGCGGTGACCGCTCAACTCACAGCGCCCGGGGCGCGACGCAGGAGAACGCCGGACGCGTCCTCGAGGACCCGCGCGAGCGCGAAAAGCAGCGGCTCCGCGTCGCCCTTCCCGATTAGCTGCATCCCGATGGGGAGTCCGTCGCGGGAAAAGCCGGACGGTACCGAGACCGCCGGAAGGCCCGCCAGGCTCGGCGGGACCGTGAACACGTCGGCGAGATACATCGCGAGCGGGTCGTCCGTCTTCACCCCAAGAAGGAAGGCAGGTTCGGGCGACGTCGGGCACAGGATGGCGTCCACGTGCCGGAAGGCCGCGGCGAAATCGCGCGCGAGAAGCGCACGCACTTTCTGGGCGCGGCCGTAGTACGCGTCGTGATACCCCGACGAGAGTGCAAACGTTCCGAGCAGGATGCGCCGTTTGACCTCGGGACCGAAGCCGCCCGACCGTGTCTCCCGGTAGAGCGCGGCGAGCGACGCCTCGCCCTTCCTCGCGCCGTACCTCACGCCGTCGAAACGCGCGAGATTCGACGAGGCCTCGGCCGTGGCCGTGAGGTAGTAGACCGGGACGGCATAAGGCACGCGCGGGACGGACACCGTCGTCACCACGGCCCCCGCGGCCCGCAGCGTCTCCGCCGCCTGCTCGAAGGACGCCTTCACGTCCGCGTGCAGGCCTCCCTCCGCGGACGTCGCCTCCGCGAGAAGGCCGATCCGCGTTCCGGGGAGACGCGCCCCGAGCCGCGCGGCCACATCCGGCACCGGAGTCGTGAGAGCCGTCGCGTCCTTCGGGTCGGCCCCCGCCATCACCGAGAAGGCGCGTGCCCCCTCGTCCACGGACCGCGTGAGCGCGCCCGCCTGGTCGAAGGACGACGCGAACGCGATGAGGCCGTAGCGCGAGACGCGCCCGTATGTCGGCTTCCATCCCACGAGGCCGCAGAAAGAGGCCGGCTGGCGCACGGAACCGCCCGTGTCGGTCCCGATCGAGAGCGGCACAGCGCGAGCGGCGACCGCCGCGGCCGAGCCTCCCGAGGAACCGCCCGGTACGCGCGTCGGGTCCCAGGGGTTTCGTACCGGGCCGTACGCCGAGTTCTCGTTCGAGGAACCCATGCCGAACGCGTCGCAATTCGTCTTGCCGACGACGACGGCGCCCGCGTCCACGAGCCGCTCGACGCACGTCGCATGATCGGGCGACACGAATCCGGCGAGGATCTTCGAGCCCGCCGTCGACGGGCGGTCCGCAACGTTGATGTTGTCCTTGACGGCGAGGGGGACGCCGGCGAGAGACAGCCGCTCGCCCGCACCGACGCGGCGGTCGATCGCTTCGGCCTCGCGGAGGGTCGCCTCCGGGTCCGTCGAAAGGAACGCCCCGAACGCTTTCTGCGCCTTCTCGACGCGTGCGAGCGACTCCTCGGCGATCGCGCGGGCCGTCACGCGCCCGGAGCCGACGGCGTCCGCGAGAACGATGAACGAACCCTCGAGAAGGGCGGCCGGGGAAAGCTCGGTCACCCCGTCAATCCCTCGTGACGACGCGCGGAACCACGAAGTGCCCGTGCGCGAACGCCGGTGCGTTCGCCTCGACGACACGGACGGGAAGGCACACGTCCACGGCGTCCGCGCGGAGGGGCATCGCGCGGGGCGCCTCGTCTCCCACGAGAAGCTCGTCCGGAATTTCCCGGAGCGCCTCGAAATGCTCGACAATTCTCGTGAGCTGCTCGGCCATCGCGCTCCGCTCGGCGTCCGTCAGGTCGAGGGACGCGAGAGCGGCCACCTTCGAGACGAGCACGGCGTCGATCTTCACGGAGAAAGTATAGCGAGCCGCTTGACGCCCGCTGGGCTCGCCCGTACCGTCTCTTGCGAGGAGTGCCAACGTGAGACCCTTCCTCCTCTTTCGCCCCGGCGGCGAGGTGCCGGAGGCCATTCGGATTCCGCTCGAGAAGGCGGGCACCGAGATTCTCGTGGCGCGTTCGCTCGAGGAAGCCGGGGCTCTCCTGCACGCTTCGATGCCGGACGTCCTCCTCATCGTGCCCCCGGGCACGGCGGCGGACGCGGCGAAGCTCCTGGCCCTCCTCCCCCAGGCGATCGCGCCCCCCTCGATTTTCGTCCTCACCGACGATGGAACTCCGAGCCGTCCGCTCGCGCTCGAGACGATCTCCCGCAACCCGTGGAACCGGGCCACGGCGGCGCTCGGGGACGGCTCGGACGACCCGGCCCCTGCGATCTTCCTCTCCCGGGTTCAGCTCACCTCTCTTCTGGAGCTGTGGGAGCAGCTCGCAGCCGAGGGACGCGACTTCGTAGAACACGCGCTCCGCGCGCTCTCCCTCTCCCTGGACGCGTCGCGCGTCAGCCTCTTCCGCTGGAAGGCGGGCTCGGCGGTCGCCACTCTTGTGGGCTCGAGCCTCGGGCCAGGGGTCGTCGGGCGCGAGGTCGAGATCGTGCGCTATCCCGAGCTGCGTGCGGCCGCGTCCCGGTCAGGCCCCGTCCTCGTTGAGGAAATCGACCGCGATCCCCTGATGGGCGAGGCCAAGGGTTTCCTCGAGGGCGCTCCGATCCGGTCCCTGCTCTGTCGCCAGCTCCCCGGCGAAGGCAGCGACATTTACCTCCACGCGGTCCGCGGGCGTGTGCCGTTCGGCCTCGTGGACGTCGCCCTTCTCGGAGCCGCCGCCCGACTGCTTCGGGCCGCACACGATCAGGGCCGCCCGAGCGAGCCTCTCGAAAAGAACCCCGACCGCAAGCGTTTGCGCACCGTACATCGCATCCTCAGCGGGATCCCGGACGCGACCGCGATGGTGGGTCCGACGGGCGAGATCCTGATCGTGAATCCGCCCTTCTGCGCGCTGGTTGGCCGGCTCGAGTCCGAGCTGATCGGGCTCGACTATCACGCGCTGCTCCGCCCGACCGTACCCGAGGACACGCTCGACGAGCCGCCGCTTTCAGACGGGTCGCCCCTTGCGCGAGAGAGGCTGCGCCTTCTCACCGGCTCCGGCCGGACGATCCCCGTCGAGGTCATTTCGATGCCGACGCCGGACGAAACGGCGGGACAGGCCGGCTGGTCGACACTCACGCTTCGCGACCGCCGTATGGAAAACTCGCGCGCGGCCCGCGCGAAAGAGCTCGGCAAGGAGCTTGCCGAGACCTCGTACCAGCTCGACACGCTCGAGACGAGCGTGCGGGAGGCGGAGGTCATGCGCGCGCGCTTCTGGACGGCGGCGGCCCACGAGCTCCGAACTCCTCTCGCGATCGTCCAGAGCTACCTCGAAGTCGTCCTCACCGACCTTGCCGCCGAGGTCCCCGAGCGGCCGACTCAGCTCCTGAAGACGGCCGCGGACGGGCTCTCGCGTCTCGAGCGGCTCATCGCCGACGTGCTGGACGCGGCCGTCACGGGCCGGGCGCGGGCCACGCTCCGCCTCGCAGACGTCGACCTGGCCGAGGTCGTCCGCGGCCTTTCGGGGGCTCTCTCGGCAGCGGCGTTCAAACGCGGACTCCGGCTTCAGGTGGACGTGCCAAAGGGACTGCCCCGCGTCAGCGGGGACCGCGACAAGATCGAGCGACTCCTCACGAATCTCGTCGACCACTCCCTGAGAACGACGCCCCGTTCGGACGAACCTCTCCTGCTCGTCGCGTCGCGGGAGGGAGACCGCACCCTGATCCGAATCGTGGACAAGGGACCGACGATTTCCTCCGAACGGACAGCCCACCTCTTCGACGACGTCGGGTCGGCGCGCAGCGGGGGCGAATTCGGACTCTCCGTCGCGCGGCGCCTCGCGGACGCGATGAGGGTCGAACTTACCGCGTATCCCGACCGGGACGGCTCGAACGTGAAGTGCGTCGCGTGGCCGGCCGCGTCCGAAAAGGGCCGGGCTTCCCGCTGAATACGGAGACCGGCACCCGGCGCGCTTTCGGCATCCTGATGCGTCGTCCCGATGCGCGTGCGGCCGCTTCCGTCGTGCAGCCCGCCGATCAGGCTCGAATCGTGGGAGGCGCGGTCCGCGACGCATTTCTCGGCGGGAAGGGCGGCGACCTCGACCTCGTGGCGCCACCCGGCCGGGCCGAACCGCTCGCATGGGCGCTCGCGAGGCATGCCGGCACTCGCGTCATCGCAGTCGGCGCGGCGCCGAGGCGCGTCCTCAAGGTGCCTTTTCACTCACATGAAATCGACGTCTGGGAGGAGACGGGGGATCCTCTCCAGGACCTCCTTCGGCGCGACTTCACCGTGAATGCGCTCTCTTTCTCTCTTCCGGACGGGTTGTTCGCGAGCGCGCCGGGCGCGCTCGCGGATCTGAGAGCAAAGCGGCTCGCTCCACCTCGCCCGGGCGTCTTCCTCGAGGATCCGCTCCGGGTCCTCCGGGCGGCGCGGTTTCTCGCGGAGTGGCCGGGATTTCACGTCGCGAGACGAGCAGCGCCGGAACTGAAGAAGGCGGCAAGCCTTCTTCGAATGGTTGCTGCGGAGAGGCGTCTCGTCGAGCTGGACAAGCTGCTCGGCGCGCCCCCGGCCGCCAGGATGCGCGGATTGCGATTTCTCGCGCGAATCGGCGCCCTGAATTCCCTTCTAAGCGCGGCGCCGCGCCAGCGGCGCCGCGGTCTCTCTCTCGTCTCCCGTCTCTCCTCGCCCGACTCGAGGGTCGCCCGTGCCCTTCTCCTGCTGCCTCTCGGCAAGGCCAGAGCCGAAGAGGTTCTTAGAAGGTGGAAGACCAGCCGGGAGGAGCAGCGGTTGGCGAGCCGGCTCTTCTCGCTTCCTCTTCGCCTCACGGGCCGCCGAAACGGCCCGCCCACTCGCCGTGACGTCGCGGAATTTCTCCGCGTCTCTTACCCATTCGAAGAAGAATCCGTCACGTTCCTGCGCGCCGCCGGCGACTCGCGTGCCCGGGCGCTCGCGGAAGCCGCAGAAAGGACGCGGAGCCGTCCGGCCGCGCTCCGCGGGATCCTCAAGCCGACCCGCCCTCTTCCATTCGCAGAAGTCTCATCACGTCTCCGCCTCCCGGAGGGGCCGGCCCTCGGAGCCGCTCTCGAGGCCTTCGATCTCGCTCTCGCCTCGGGCGATATTCGCGGCCCCCGCGCAGCGCGCGCCTGGCTCGACGCGCGGCAGGCGCTTGGAAACCCGCCTTCCGGCTGCTAACCTAAAGCGTCCTTTCAGCGGACACCAAACACCATGGATCTGACCGAGCTTCTGAAATTCGTCACGAAGAAGGAGGCGTCGGACCTCCATCTGAAGCCCGGCCGCCCGCCCCTTCTCCGCGTGAACGGCCGCCTCGTCCCCCTGAAGACCGATCCGCTCTCGCCGAAGGAAATCGAGGACATGGTCCTCCCGATCCTGACGCCGTACCAGCGGGACAAGCTCCAGCAGAACTACGCCGTCGACATCGGATACGGCATCACCGGCGTCGCACGCTTCCGCGGCAACATCTACCTGCAGCGCGGCACGTGGACCGCGGTCTTCCGCCGCATTCCCTATCAGATTCCGCAGGTCTCTGCCTTGAACCTGCCCGAAGTTATCGAGACGTTCGCCGACCTGCCTGCGGGCCTCGTCCTCGTGACGGGCCCGACCGGATCCGGCAAGTCGACGACGCTCGCGGCGATGGTCAAACTCATCACCGAGCGCCATCCCGTCCACATCGTCACGATCGAGGACCCGATCGAATATCTGTTCCAGGACAACATGGCTTCCGTCTCGCAGCGCGAGATGGGGACCGACACGGTCTCCTTTCCCGAGGCGCTGCGCAACGTCATGCGTCAGGATCCGGACGTCATCATGGTCGGCGAGATGCGCGACTGGGAGACGATGTCGACCGCCATCACGGCCGCCGAGACTGGCCACCTCGTGTTTTCGACGCTGCACACGAACAGCGCGGCGCAGACGATCGACCGCATCATGGACTCCTGTCCTCCGGCGCAGCAGAACCAGGTGCGCCGCCAGCTCGCGCTCGTCCTCAAGGCGATCATCTCCATGCAGCTCATCGACCGCGTGGACGGCAAGGGCCTCGTGCCCGTGGTCGAGATCCTGATCAATTCGCCGAAGATCGCGAAGCAGATCGAGACTGGCGAAACGAAGGAGATCAACGAAGAGATCGAGAGTTCGGTCGCCTATTTCAGGATGCAGTCGATGAACCAGTCGCTGATCGCGCTTCTCGTGAACGGCGCCATCGACGTGAACGCCGCGATGAAGCTCTCGGCGGACCCCGAAGACCTCTCCCTCAAGCTCCGGAAGCTCTTCCCGAAGATCGAAGAGCGTGGCCGAGGAGGAATCATGTCCCCATCCGCGAACGACTTCTCCGCGATCACCGAGCTCATGGACGTGAAGCGCCTCTACGAGGAGCAAGAAGACAAGTGGCGGCAACGCCTCGTCGAGAAGGACGAGCTCATCTCGTCGTTGGAGGCCGATCTCTCGGAGAGGGACCGGATGATCCAGGCCAAGGCCCAGCAGGGAGCCGAGTCCGAGAGCGAGATCCAGAAGGTTCGCACGGACGCCGAGCGGCAGCGCCAGGAGATGGCCACGAAGGTCGCGCAGCTCAACGACCGCATCCGCGACCTGAACCAGAAGCTCCTCGGCACCGGCGGCTCCCAGGCCACGCCCGCCTCGACGCCTCAGGGTTTCTTCAAGCGCTGAGCCGCGCGAGCCAGCGCTTCTTCAGGCGCCGGGCGTCCGCGGACGCACCTGCGAGGTCGTCGATCTTCCAGACGGAGGCGCGCCGCTTGCCGAGTCGGACGCGGTGCATCCCGAGGACGTCTCGCCGAAAAACCGCCACGTCGACGTGGCTTTCCGGTTTGCGCTCCGTCTCGAGCCGGGCGACCAGATCTTCTGTCGCGCGGAGCCCGTCGACGGCCACCAGGAGGTCCCCCGCGTTCACTCCGGCACGTTCAGCCGGGCCGTCCGCGAAGACCTCCGCCACGACGATCCGCCCGCTCTCGGCTTTCGTCCTCCAGCCGAAGGTCGCGCGGACGCGTGGAGCCCGGACGTCCGTCACACCCTCCTCGGCCTCGGGTGCCTCGCGAAGCCGAAGGCCCGCCGCTCGGAGGAGCCGCGCGAGATCCGGCGTTTCGGTGCCGCGAACGTAGCGATCGAAGAAACCGCGAATGAGGGGCCGCGAACCCGCGACGCGCGCGGACGCTTCCTCGACGGCCCCGGCCGGATAGCCCTTTCCCTTAGCGGCGTAAGCCCGGAACAGCCGGCCGAGGACGTCGTCCAGTCCGCGCCTTCCCTTTGTCGCCCTCCGGAGCGTCAGGTCGAGCGCGAGCCCGAGCAGGGCCCCGCGCCGGTAGTAGCTCTCCGAAACGTTCGGCGAGTTCTCGTCCGGACGATAGAAACGGATCCAGGTGTCGAACGAAGCCATCTCGGCGCTCTGGACCTTCCGGCCCGGCGTCTCGAGGTGGCCCTTCCAGTGGGTCGTCCACTGCTCGAAGGCCTGCGCCTCCGTGAGAAGGCTCGCTCGGACGAGCAGGAGCGTCTCGTAGTAAGAGGTGATGCCTTCGAGCGCCCAGAGGTCCTTCGTGTGTACTTCGCGCCCGTAGTCGAAGGGACCGAAAACCTCGGGCCTGATCCGCTTCACGTTCCAGGCGTGGAAAAGCTCGTGCGCGAACAGGAGCAGGGCGTCGCGATACGACTTCTCGGGCCGGAACGCGTGCGGGTCGAGCGCCACCGATTGCGAAGCTCGGTGTTCGAGGCCGCCTCGGGCGCCAGGCGCGAGGTGAACGAGGAAGAGGTACCGTTCGTACGGGAGGCCGCCGAAGAGCGACGAGGCCTCGCGGACGATCTTCTTCAGGTCTCCGACGATTCGAGATGGCTCCTCGTTGCCGCTGCCCCAGATGGCGAGCGTGTGCGGGAGGCCCTGGACCGAAAACCCGAACGTGCGGTGCGTTCCGCACTCGAAGGGCGAGTCCACGAGCTCGTCGTAGTCGGCGGCACGAAAAACGTCGCCGCGGGACGGGAGGGACATCGAGGTCTTCCAGCCCTTCGGGACCCGGAACGCCACCTCCACGGGCTCGTCCTTCCTGCCTTCCACGTAGAAGAACAGGTTCGCACCGTTCCCGTATCCGTGCGACGCGTCGAGATGCGACGTCCTCACGCTCAGCTCGTGGGCATAGACGCGGTAGGAAACGAACATCGGAGAGGAAGAGGGAGATTTCTTTGAAGGTAAAGAGAGGCGCCAGCGGTTCTTCTCCACCTTCACCGCTTCGATGGGCCGGCCGCCTTGGCTCCCTTCTCTCTTTTCCTTCGCAGAAAAATCTCTTATGTGCCTGGAAAACTCCCTCACGAGATAGGAGCCCGGCGTCCAGACCGGAAGGACGAGGTCGAGAGCTCCTGCGCCCCTCGGGTCGATCTCCATCGTGATCTCGTACAGGTGCGTCTCGGGCCGCGGCATCGCGACCGTGAAGCGTGTCGTGCGCATGGAGTCAGCATAGCTCCTCGCGTCAGGCATCGAGGAACGCGAGGACACGCCGCGCGAACGCGACCGGGCGCTCCGTGGGCGGCACGTGCCCGCAACGCGTAAGAACCTCGAGGCGCGCGTTCGGCAGGCCCCGCGCGAGGCGCTGGCCGGCGGCCACCGGGAAGATGCGGTCACGATCCCCCCAGAGGACGAGCGTCTCGTTCGTGATTCGCGCGAGATCGCGGGACTTCACCACGTCCTCCCCCGCCGCCATCGACGCGACGAGTTTCATGAGCTGAGGCCGGTTCCTCCGGCGCCCCTTGTAGAGCGCGGCGGCGAACGCGACGAAGGGATGCCCAAGAAGACGCGAGTTCACGCTCGTCGAAAGGAGGCGCCGCGCGTCTTCGAAGCTGCCCGGCACGAACGGCAGCGAGGTCGCGAGAAAATCGATGGTCTCGGCTAACGGCTGGCCCGCCGCGTCGACGAGAACGAGCCGCCTCACGAGGCGCGGGTGGCGACGCACGAGGTCGAGCGCGACCGCCCCGCCGAGCGAGTGTCCGAGGAGGTCCACGCGCCCGGGCCGGTCCGGCAGCGCCTCGATGGCGCCCACGACGGCATCGGCGAGCATCCGGACGCGGTATGCGACGCCGGGACCCGCGGGCTTGTCACTGCGGCCGTGCCCGAGCAGGTCCATCGCGAGGACACGCCGCCCGCGCGCGAAGAGAGGCAGCGTGAGCGCCCACTCCCCGCGGTCCGCCCCGATCCCATGCAGGAGGACGAGCGGCGGCGCACCCTCGGGGCGCGAGGCGCCCGCGTCGAGGCAGGTCACGTGGAGGCCCGAAGGAATCGCGAGCCGAAGAAACTTCAATACTTCCGCATCAACCCGACGACCACGCCCTGCACCTTGAGATCGCCGTCGGCGACCCAGATCGGCTTCATGCGCTCGTTCGCGGGCTGAAGCCTGATGCGGCCGTCGGCTTCCCGGTAGAAACGCTTGAGCGTCGCCTCGCCGTTCAGGAGCGCCGCCACCATCTCACCGTTCGCGGCCTTCTCGCGGCGATTCACGACGACGTAGTCGCCGTCGTGGATTCCGTCGTCGATCATCGAGCTCCCGTTCACGCGCAGCACGTAGTTCTGCCCCTTGCGCGTGAGCGCCTCGGGAACCGCGACCATCTCGCCATCGGACTCGGGGTCGACCTCTATCGGTTGCCCGGCGGCGATCCGCCCGGCGAGCGGGATCTCGACGGATCCCGCCGGCCGGTTCTCCTCGGCGAGGACGAGTGACCTCCGCTTGTTCCAGTCGCGCACGAGCACGCCCTTCTCGAGCAGCAGCTTGATGTGCTTCTGGAGCGTCCCGAACGAGGAGTAACCGAACTCCTCGCAGATTTCTCGCTGGGTGGGCGAGAGGCCCTTCTTCAGGCGGTAGGCACGGATGAAATCCAGGATTTCCTTTTGCTTGGGGGTGAGCGTGAGTGCCATATTAATTAAGGCAATGTTGCCTAATTTCCTTATTTAATTCTAAGAAAGTCAATATTCTTAGAATGAATAGCGGCTTTGGACGCTTTGGCAAGCCATCACGCGCAAGATAGGCGTAAATCCGGGACGCGTCAAGGAAAAAAGTTCCTCATGAACTAGACTCGCGAGGCCGTGCCCGAAGTGAATGCGCCGAAATCCGGAGGGTCCGCGGGTCGTCGCGTCCTGCGGGGAGCGTTTCTCGCCTTCATCGCCGCGCTCCTCGCGTTTGGCGGGATTCTTTTTCTCCTGAACCGGCCCTTCAGCGCCAATCCGGAGACCTTCACGGCCTCGCGCCTGACCTCGGGGAACCTGCTCTTTCCCGTGCAGGTGGCGGTCTTCCCCGAGCGCGTCGCACGCCACAAGCCGCGGTTCTTCGGGCATACGGAGGATTCGATCTCGACCGAGCTCATCGCGTCCGTGAAGGTGCAAGCCGGCGTCGTGTTCGCGGACGTCGTCCTCGACACCGCTGGCGGTTCGCCCCCGGTCGTGATTCACGGGCTTTACAAGAAAGACGCCGAGCGGCTGCGCGAACGCATCGGCACCGTGCGGGAAAGCCGACGGAAGCCCCCCGCCTGATCTTTCTGACTCATTTATCCGAGCCGCAGTTTGCGGCGAGAATCCGCGAGCCGAAAAACAGATGGAGGAAATGGAATGAAGAACGCTCTCAAGATCACCGCCGCCGCTCTGTGTTGCGTGGCCCTCATCGCCTGCAGCCAGAAGGGCCCCGCCGAAGCCGCTCTCAAGGCGGGCGAGACCTCGATGAACGAGGTCAAGGCCGACGGCGCCAAGTACGCCGCTGAGCAGACGAAGGCCCTCACGGCCTCCTACACCACCGCACAGGAATTGTTCAACAAGGGCGACTACAAGGCTGCGATGGAAATCGCACAGGGCATCCCCGCCAAGGCAAAGGACGTCGCCGCCGCAGTCGCCGCCAAGAAGGACGAGCTCACGAAGACGTGGGCCAGCCTCGCAACCACACTTCTGCCCCAGATCGAGCAGATCAAGACGAAGGTGGGCGAGCTGGCCGCCATGAAGAAGCTGCCCAAGGGCATGGACGCCGCGAAGCTGGACGCCGCGAAGGCCGCGCTCGCCGACCTCAACAAGAGCGCGGGTGATGCCGCCGAAACCTTCAAGTCCGGCAACCTGATCGACGCCGTCGCGAAGGGCAACGCCATCAAGGCGAAGGTCGCCGAGACGATGGGCTCCCTCGGCCTCACGGCCGCAGCTCCCGCAGCCGCTCCAGCCCCCGCCGCCCCGCCCGCGAAGATGAACTAGCTCTCCGAATCCCGGAATATCGGGGCCCGCGGGAAACCGCGGGCCCTATTTCTTTGCGGGTCAGCTCCGGTAGTCCGCGTTGACCGAGACATAGTCGTGCCCCATGTCGCACGAGAGCTTCCACGCCTTCGCCCGTCCGACCCCAAGGTTCACGACGATGGGAACACGCTCCTTCGAGAAGATCCGGGCGGCCTGACTTTCGCGGTAAGGAGCCGGAAGGCCGTTCTTCACGAGCGTCAGCGGACCAAGCGTCAGCGAGACGTGCTTCAGCGACAGGCGCGCGCCGCTGCGTCCGACAGCCGCGAGGATACGGCCCCAGTTCGGGTCGCCGCCGTAGAGCGCCGTCTTCACGAGCGGCGAGGTCGCGACCGCGTGGGCGGCTGCCTTCGCTTCGATTTCGGTGCGGGCGCCGACGACCGAGATTTCGAGGACGCGCGTCGCTCCCTCGCCGTCGCGCACCATCATCCAGGCGAGCGCCCGGCAGACCTTCGTGAGAGCCGCGCGAAACGCGGCGCCCTCGCCCGGTCTCCGGAGCTCGCGCCCGCCCATCTCGCCCGAGGCCATCACGAGAAGCGTGTCGTTCGTGGACGTGTCGCCGTCGACGGAGATCGCGTTGAAGCTCGTGTCGGCGGCCTCGCGGAGCGCCGCCTTGAGGTACGCCGGGCTCGCCGGCGCGTCCGTCATGATGAACGCGAGCATCGTCGCCATGTTCGGGTGAATCATGCCCGCGCCCTTCGCGACGCCCACGACGCGGCCGCGCCGCCCGGCGAGGGTGAACGAGGCCTGCGCCACCTTCGGGCCGACGTCGGTCGTGAGGATCGCGTGCGATGCGGCCTCGAGGCCCGAGGCCGACAGGCGGCTTTTCGCGTCGGGAAGAGCCGCGCGAATCTTCGCGTCTGGCAGAAGGACCCCGATGACGCCCGTGGACGAGACGAGGACCTCTTCTCTCGGGAATCCGAGAAGGGCGGCTGCGGCGTCGCGCACGCGGCGCGCCGCTTCCATCCCGGGCCTGCCCGTGATCGCGTTCGCGCAGCCCGCGTTCACGACGACGGCTCGCACCCGGCCGCCGCTGCGCTTCAGATCCGCGGCGCCCAGGACGACGGGTGCCGCCAGAAATTCGTTTTTCGTGAACAACGCCGCGGCGTTCGCGCCCTTCGCGGCGACGAGAAGCGCGAGGTCGGGGCGCTTCTTGCGAATGCCGGCGCGGACCCCAGACGCGACGAAGCCCTTCGGGAGCCTCACGCGCCTCCCGTGAGGCGCCGGACGGCGGCCTTGGCCGCGCGGGCCACCTGCCGCGGAGCGGTGCCGCCCGTGGTGTCCCGTTTCGCGAGGGCGCGCCTCACGTCGAGCGCCTGCAGGTCCTGGGCCGTGATTTCTTTCGTGGGCCCGAGCGCCGTGAGCGTCACACCCAGCGCCTCAGCCTCCGCGATCCGGCGACCGATGACGTCGTGCGCTTCGCGGAAGGGCATGCCCCTTTTCGCGAGGGCGTCGGCGAGCTCGGTCGCGAGCAGCCGATCGTCTGCGGCGGCGAGCGCCATGCGCTCACGATCGAGACGAAGACCCTCGACGAGGCCCGTCAACGCCGGCAACGCGACGGCGAGGACGCCACGCACGCGGAAGACCGGCTCCTTGTCGAGCTGGAGGTCCTTGTCGTACGCGAGCGGAAGGCCCTTGAGAAGCGCGAGGAGCCCGGTCAGCTCGCCAATCGCGCGGCCCGCATGTCCGCGGGCCAGCTCGAGCACGTCCGGGTTCTTCTTCTGTGGCATGCGCGAAGAGCCCGTGGCAAGGGCGTCCGGTAGGGTGGCGAAGGCGAATTCATCCGACGTGAAGGCGATGAGGTCTTCCGCGAGCCGCGAGAGATGGACGAGGAGAAGCGTCGCGGCAAAAAGGAATTCCACCGCCGCGTCGCGGTCGGAGACGGCGTCGAGCGAATTCGCCGTCGGGCGCAGGAAGCCGAGGCTCCGGGCGAGCGCCTCGCGATCGATCGGAAGAGGCGTGCCCGAGAGCGCGCCGGAGCCGAGCGGGCACTCGTCCGCGCGCGAGGCCGCGTTGTCGAAGCGGCTCGCGTCGCGGCGGAGCATTTCCACGTAGGCGAGGCACCAATGCCCGAACGTGACGGGCTCGGCACGCTTCATGTGCGTGTAGCCCGGCATGGGCGTCGCGGCCTCGGCTTCCGCACGGCGCGCGAATGCGAGCGCGAGGGAGCGCGCGGCGGCCGCGCCCTCGGCGAGAGCGTCCTTGACGTACAGACGGAAGTCGGTCGCGACCTGGTCGTTCCGCGAGCGCCCCGTGTGCAGCTTTCCGGCGAGCGGACCCACCTTTGCGGCGAGGCGGGCCTCGACGAACGAGTGCACGTCCTCGTCGTCCGCGTCGTGCGGCACGCCCGTCTTCGCGACCTCGACGCCGATCTCTTCGAGGCCGGCCACGAGCTTCTTCACGTCTCTCGAAGACAGCACGCCTGCGGCGCCGAGCGCCTCGGCCCAGGCGATCGAGCCTCGCAGGTCCTCGGCGAGGAGCACGCGGTCGAACACGAACGAGTCGTTGAAGGCGCGAAGGGCGTGCGCGGGGGGCTCGGAGAAGCGCCCTCCCCAGAGCTGGCGACGGGTCAACGTCTCACCCTTCCCCGGAGACGACGGCCTGATACGTCGTTCCGGCCTTCAGCCGCAGGCGGCCCTTCGTGGGCAGGCCGAAGAGGCGGATGAAACCGGCTGCGTCAGCCGGCGTGTAGCCGCGCATGTCGAACGACGCGAGGTGCGCCGAATAGAGCGCGTGGGGCGACGTGCGGCCGACGACCGACGAGGAGCCCTTGAAGAGCTTGAGCGTGACGTCGCCCGTCACGGTGGGCATCAGCGCGTTCATGAACGCGTCCAGCGCCTCGCGAAGCGGTGAGAACCACTGGCCGAAATAGACCAGCTCGGCATAGCGGGCGGCGAGCTTCTCCTTCTCGTGGGTGCTGTCGCGGTCGAGCGTAAGCGTCTCGAGAGCGCGGAGCGCCATCACGAGGAGCGTGCCGCCCGGCGTCTCGTAGACGCCGCGTGACTTGATGCCGACGAGTCGGTTCTCGACGATGTCCACGCGGCCGACGCCGTGACGGCCGGCGATCTCGTTGAGCTTCTGGATGAGCGCCACCGGCGCGAGCCTCTCGCCGTTCACCGCGACAGGCAACCCCGCCGTGAAGGAGATCGTCACCCGCTCAGGAGTGTCGGGGGCCTTCTCGGGGTCCACCGTCAGCTTGAACATCGAGGGCTCGGGCTCGAAGCCTGGCTCTTCCAGCGGGCCGCCTTCGTGGGAAATGTGCCAGAGGTTCCGGTCGCGCGAATACGGGTCCTTCTTCGTGACCGGAACGGGAATGCCGCGCGCCGCGGCGTAGTCGATGGCGTCCTCGCGCGACTGGATGTCCCACTCGCGCCACGGGGCGATGATGGCGAGCTCCGGCGCGAGCGCCATGTAGGCGAGCTCGAAGCGGACCTGGTCGTTGCCCTTCCCCGTGCAGCCGTGCGAGAAGGCGTCGCAACCCGTCGCGAGCGCCACCTCGACCTGCTTCTTGGCGATGAGGGGACGCGCGGTCGCGGTCCCGAGCAGGTAGTCGTGCTCGTAGATGGCGCCGGCCTTCAGCACCGGAAAGAGGTAATCGCGCGCGAACTCGTCCTTTGCGTCGATGAGGAAGAACTCCGACGCACCGGTCTTCTTCGCCTTCTCTTCGAGGCCCGCAGTCTCCTCGGCCTGGCCGACGTCGACGGCAACGGCGACGACCTCGCAGCCGTAGTTCTCCTTCAGCCAGGGGATGATGACGGACGTGTCGAGGCCGCCCGAATAGGCGAGCGCGACTTTCTTGATCTTCGGCTTCACGAGGCTTTCTCCTTCGGCGCTTCGCGGAGGATCTCCTCGAGCGCCTTGACGAATCCGGATAACGCCGGACGGGGCACCACGTAGGGGGGCAGGAGGCGAAGAACCTTCGTCCGCGACGTCCCGACGACGAAGCCCTTACCGAGGAGCGCTTTCTGCACCTCGGCGGCGTCGCGCAACAGCTCCACGCCCCAGATGAGGCCGCGGCCCCGCACGTCGACGATCGCCCCCTTGCTGCGCTTCTTCGCGCTCCGGAGCTTCTTCCCGAACCATTCGCCCGTCGCGCGGTTCTTCTCGAGATAACCGCCGTCCAGGATCTCGGCGAGCGTTTCGAGCCCCAGCCGGCACGCGATCGGATTGCCGCCGAATGTGGTGCCGTGGTGCCCGGGCTTCACGAGCGGCGCGATCCGTTCCCCGACGAGGACGACCCCGAGCGGCAGACCGCCTCCGATGGGTTTGGCGAGCGTCACGAGGTCGGGCACGACGCCGAGCTCCTGAAACACGAACAGGTGGCCCGTGCGCCCGAGGCCCGACTGGATCTCGTCGAAGACGAGCGCCGCGCCCACGCGATCGGCCGCGGCGCGCGCGGCCTTCACGTATTCGGGCGTGAGCGGGATGATGCCTCCCTCGCCGAGGATGGGTTCCAGGAAGATCGCGGCCGTCTCGGGCGTGACGGCGCTCTCGAGAGCGGCGATGTCGTTGGGCGCGAGAAAGACGGTTTCGCCCGCGAGCGGCAGGAACGGCGTCCGATAGCCCTCGTTTCCCGTCAGGGCGAGCGCGCCCATCGTGCGCCCGTGAAAGCCGCCCTCGAGCGCGATCATCCGGCTTCGGCCGGGCGTCGCGAGCCGCGTGAACTTGACGGCGGCTTCGATCGCCTCGGTGCCGCTGTTGCAGAAGAAGACGCGCGGCATCCCGGAGAGGTGCGTGAGGCGCTCGGCGAGAAGACCCTGCGCCGGGTGGAAGAACAGGTTCGAGACGTGCAGGAGGTGGTTCGCCTCCTCGCGGAGCGCCTTCACGAGGCGTGGATGGCGATGGCCGAGCGCGTTCACGGCAATGCCCGCGAGAAGGTCCCAGTAGACCTTCCCGTCCGCGTCGACGAGCTTCGCGCCCTTGCCAGAGAGCGGGTGAAAGGGCGTGCGCTTGTAGGTGCCGAGGATGTTATCGGCATCGCGCTTTTCGACGAGAGACGGAGCTTCAGGCGGCGGCTGATGCAAGGCGGGTTCCTCCGATGCCCTCGGCAAGAGCCGAGGCGTGGCCATTTGGTCCGGCGATGACGACTTGGGAAACGCCCGCCTTCATGGCCTCGAGGCAGGCGACGAGTTTCGGGCGCATGCCGCCGCCCACCTCTCCGGAAGACAGCATGGCCCAGGCGCGCTCGGCGTCGAGCTCGGGCACGAGCTTTCCTTCGGCGTCGAGAAGGCCCTCGACGTCCGTGAGGAAGACGAGCCTCTCGGCGCGGAGCGCGACCGCGAGCGCCGAGGCGGCGGAGTCGGCGTTGACGTTGAGGAGAGTACCCTCCCGCCCGAGCGCGACGGACGCCACGATCGGGAGGAGGTCGGCGCCCAGGATGGCGCTGATGAGCTTCGGATTCGAGAAGGTGACCCTCCCGACGAATCCGAAGTCCACGCCGTCGAGGCGAGGATGGAATTCGGCCCACAGGGTCTCCCCGTCCGCGCCCGACAGCCCGGCCGAGGTGACGCCGAGAGAGCGGAACTCGGCGACGAGCGACTTGTTCACGAGGCCCGAGAGAATCGAGACGACGACGTCGAGCGTCTCGGGATCGGTGATCCTGAGCCCGCGGTAGGTCTTCTTCGGGATCTTGAGCGCCTGCAGCGACGCGTCGATCCGCTTGCCACCCCCGTGCACGACGACGATCCGTTGCCCGGCCGTCCACCGCGCCGCGATCGCGGCGAGCGCCCGCTCGCGGAGAACGGGATCTTCGAGGAGGCTCCCTCCGAGCTTGACGACCACCGGACGCCCCACGTGCGTCGCGCTCACGAGAGGCCCTCCGCCTCCGGATGGCCGAACACCCGGTTCATGTTCTGCACGGCCTGCGAGGCCGCGCCCTTGAGCAGGTTGTCGAGGACCGAGACGAGGACCCCGCGCCGGCCGCCCGGGAGGAGCGCGAAACCGATCTCGGCGCGCGGCGTCCCGACGACGTCGCGCAGCTCCGGCAGCTCGCCCGCCGGCCGCACCCGCACGAACGGCGTCGCGGAATAGACCTTCGCGTACGCGGCCGCGAGCGACTCGGGCGTCTGCGGCTCCGCGAAAGAAATGTGGAGCGTCGAGAGGATCCCGCGCACGACAGGCAGGAGGTGCGGGACGAAGACGAACGGAGTCTCGCCGGACAGCCCGAGCTCCTGACGCATCTCGGGCTCGTGCCGGTGGCTCCCGACGCCGTAAGCCTTGAAGTTGCCGTCGAGCTCACCGAAGGAGTACGCGACGTCGCTCTTCTTCCCCGCTCCCGAAACACCGCTCTTGCTGTCGCAGATGACCGGCTCGCCGGGTGCGAGAAGGGAGAGCACGGGCTTGAGCGCGAGGAGGACCGACGTCGGGTAGCACCCCGGGTTCGCGACGAGGTGCGCGCCCGTGAGCTTCTTTCCGCACCACTCGGTGAGACCGTAGACGGCCTCGGCGAGAAGGCCAGGCGCCGGGTGCTCGAACCCGTACCATTTCGGGTAGTCCGCCGCGTTCCGAAGGCGGAACGCCCCCGAGATGTCGATGACCTTCGCGCCCGACGCGAGGATCTTCGGGGCGACTTCGGCGGACGCTTCGTTCGGCGTCGCGAGGAAGACGACGTCCGGCCGGCTGGCAGCGAGGCGCTCCTCCGAGAAAGGCTCGGCATCTGGCCCGGCCCTCCCCCCGAGAAGCGGGTGGAGCCGCGCGAAGGGGACCGGCCGCGTGTCCTTCTTTCCGGAGGAGAACACGGACACGATCTCGGCACCGGGGTGCCGCGCGAGCAGCGCGCAGAGCTCCGCTCCCGAGTAGCCCGTCGCTCCGAGGACCGCGACCCGCGTCTTCGGCTCCGTCAACCGCGTCCCCTGCGGGAGCGTCCCGCGGCGAGGCCCGGCTCGAGCCGGCGGGCGAGCCGTTGGGCGGCCGCGACCGTGGCCGCTGCCAGGAAGATCGTGTCGTCGCCGGCAATCGTCCCGACGACCCCTTCGAGCGCGGCCTCGTCCAGGGCGCGCGCGACGGCGTTGGCCGTCGCCGGAGGCGTCTTGACGACAACGAGGGTGCCCGCCGTCGCCACGCCCAGGACCCACTCCTTGAGCGCGCGCTCGAGGCGCTCCTCGCGGCGGGCCTGAAGCACGCCTTCCGTCGCCTGCGCCTCGCCGCCCGGGACCACGTATCCCCCGGCGGTCTTCGCGAGGCCGAGATCCTTGAGGTCCCGGGAGAGCGTGGGCTGCGCGACGTCGATGCCGCGGCGCGCGAGACGATGCTGGAGCTCCTCCTGCGAGTGCACGGCAGCGCCGCGGATGACCTTGAGAATTTCGTCGCGGCGCCGGAGCGCCATCGAATGACTATTCACAGACGTGAATATTCATTCATTCGCGCCGCGCGTCAAGCATTTTCTTTTCGTGACGCAGGGCACGGGATCGGAGGCCACGGGGGACGGGACTAGAATTCACGCATGGGGCAGGCTTCCCGACGGACCGGGCCGCGATGAGTCCGACCCGCTCTTCCGACGCGTTCGAGGCCGAGATCGGACGACTGCCGGAGAAGTTGCGCCGTTTTTTCCTGTCTCGTGGCGTACGCACCGAGGACGACGCCAGGGACCTTGCGCAGGAGACCCTTCTTCGCGTCCTGCAGAGGCTCTCGCGAGGCGAGCTCCTCGACTCGCCGGAGGCGTTTTCGCTCGGGGTCGCCAAGAACGTCTTCTTCGAGTACTGCCGGCGGGTCGCGAAGTCCCACGCCCACGACGGCCTTTCCGGCGCCATCGATCTTGCCGGGGGCGAGGATCCCCTTACCGAAGCCCTCGCTTCGAGCCAGGCCATTCGATTCCGCCGGGCGCTCGAGCTCCTGCCCGAACGCATGAAGAACCTTCTCCTCAAGCGGTTCGTGGAAGAGGTGCCGTCGCGAACGATCGCCCGCGAGGAAGGGATCTCGACGGACGCCATCGACATGCGCGTCTATCGCGCCAAGCGCGAGCTCAAGAAGCGCATGGACCGCGAAAAAGCGGCGCGGGACGGCGGGCAACCGACTCCGGAACCGGACGCCCTCCCGTGAGTCCCCGGTCGTGAGCGCCCTGGAACCCGGTCCCGAGGAAATTCGCGACTACCTGCTGCGCCGCATGCAAGACAAGGCGCGGGGCCGCTTCGAGGAAGCCTACTTTCAAGACGACACCCTCCTCGACCGAATCGAGGCGGAAGAGGACGCGCTGGTCTCCGACTACGTCCTCGGCCGGCTGGACGCGGCGGAGCGGCGCCTCTTCGAAGAGTCTCTGCTCGAAACGCCCTACTACAAGAACAGGGTCGAGACTACGAGCCGGCTCAAGCTGAGAATTGAAGCTCCGGGTCTCTTCCCCGCTCGCACCGAAGCGCCCGGCGGCGACGCGCACCTGTTTCCGGGCCGCTCCGGGGCGGGAGTGGCCTTCGGTCTCCTGGCGCTGCTCCTCGTGGCCGCCCTCCTCTCGGCTTTGCGGCTCAAGAGCGACCTCACGCGCGCGCGCCTCGAGTTGGCAGCGCGGCCCGTCAGCGCGGCCGATCCCGCCGCCCACGCGGGAGTCGTGCCTCTGGCCCAGACCGTCCTTTTGGGAGGCGAGCGAAGCGCGGGCCCGGCCATCACGATCCTGAGACGGGCGGCAGGCGGGGCCATTCTGCTCAGCTTTCCCCGGTCGCTGGCGGGCCGCGCGCCGTCGACCCTGAGCGTGGCCCTCCTCGACGGGAAGAGGGTGGTCTGGGAATCGGCCGCATTCCCATCGAAGGAAATGGAGGAGGGCGACCTGTCGCTTCGCCTCCCTCCTGGTGTGCCACCGGCGGGCTCGTACGCCGTGCTTCTCAAGGCTCCGGGCACGCCCGAGAAAGCCGAGACGCTGCTCGGGATCCTCGAGATCACCGAGCGCTGATCCGCGGTCAGAAGCCGGCGCGGGCGTGCAGGCCTTCGAGGAAGATCCCCGCGAATTCCTCGCCAATCTCGTCCGCGGAAGCTCCGCCGCCCGCGCGATACCAGCGGGCCATCCAGTTCATCGCGCCCAGAATCGCGAACGCCGCCAGCTTCGGATCGACCGCGCGGAAGACCCCCTGCTCCACGCCCTCGGCGATCACGTCGCGCAGGCTGTTCTCGTATGCGTCGCGGACGCCCACGACGTTCGCGCGGCGCCGCGCGTCCAGGGCGTCGAACTGGAGCGCCAGTGCGGTCCCGTGAAATTTGTCCACCATCACGCGCGCATGCTCGACGATGATGCGCCGGAGCGCTTGATCGGGCGGGAGCGCCGAGGCGCGCACGCGCTCCGTCACATCGAGCATCGCCTCGAGAGCCGTCTCGTGGCACAGGGCGAGAATTTCTTCCTTGTCTCGAAAGTAGTAGTAGAGGCTTCCCCGCGTCAGGAGGAGCTCTTCGGCGATGTCGTCCATGGACGTTCCGTAGAACCCTTTCGCCGCGAAGCTTCGAACGGCGCTTTCGAGGATCAGCGCGCGCTTGGCCTTACGCTTCGTCTCGACGTGCGCAGAGGGGGCGCGCCGCCTGGCGGTTCCGCCGCCCCTCGCTCCGGAGGGTTCCTTGCGCGACATGGTCTCTCGATCTTAGGCCGCCGCTCCTGGAAACGAAAAAGGCCGCCTCCCTACAAGAGAGAGGCGGCCGAGCGGGAAATGTGGTCGGGGCGAGAGGATTCGAACCTCCGACCCCACGGTCCCGAACCGTGTGCGCTACCAGGCTGCGCTACGCCCCGAGGAGCGCGGACGATACCATTCCGGCGCGTCCGCGAAAAGGGGCCGGGGTTGTCGAATCCGGGCGGTCCCGTTCGACCAGATGAGGAAGGCCAGGAACGCCGGCGCTCCATGCGCGCGCCGCGTCGCCCGCCGAGACCGACTGGCGGCAGATCGCTGCGCTTTACGACACGCTCCGGCGTTTGCGCCCCTCCCCCGTCGTCGCGCTCAACCGCGCCGTTGCCGTCGCGATGTTCGCGGGGCCCGAGGCCGGCCTCCCGCTCGTCAAGGAGCTCGAGCGCTCGGGCGCGCTCGCGGGCAACGAGCCCGAGAGGCGGTTTCTTTCGAGAAGGCTCGATGCCGCCGAACGCGCCCGAGCAACAGCCGCGGGAAGACAAGGGCTCGACGACTTGCGCCGAGACGCACGTCAACCGGATGAAAGGCGTCGATGACAAAAAACTGTGGCTTACGGGCGGTCAGAACCGATCCTGGGCTTGCTTCCTGAGGTACGAACGACTGCCCGCGGCGACGCGTAGCTCGGCGCAGGCTTCCGCCCACGTGAATCCCTGGAGGACGAGCCGCATGAGTGAGGCAGCGATCTGCGGGAGCGCTTCGACCCGCGCCTTAGCTTCAACCTTCGACAGACTGGAATCGCACCGCGAGGCCTGCCCCAGGCTCGCGAGCGCACCAGCGGGCTCGAACCGGGTCGGGCGCAGGCGGGCCCTGTTCTTCGTCCGTAGGAATCGGCTCGCGAGCGTCGAAACCAGGCGGTCACCCGGAGGGAACTCCGCTAAGTTGATTCTCTGATTCAGTAACCACAGCACGACTTCTTGACGCACGTCATCCCGGCAGGGTGCGTTAAATTTCTTCCGCCGCAGGACGCGATCGACGGAGTCAAGCAAAGCAGCGCCGACCTCCTCTGATACAGGGCGTTCGATCACAGCCGCAGTCACTATTTCAGTGTAGCCCTCAATCACACCCTCGCGCCATGCACGTGCATCAATTCGCCCGATTCGTCATCGATTCGCCCCTCGCCGGCCATTATCTAGATGAAAGCAAAGGGAATCTGTCCTCCCTCGCTTCACGAAAGAGATCCGATCTCACCTGGATTGAAAGAAAGGCACCGAAGGGATCACTATGAAACGTGCTCTTCTCTTCCTCACGCTGGTCGTCGCTGTCCTGGCCTTGCCGCAGCTCGCCGAATCCCAGGATACGGCTGCGGTCCAAGAAAAGGTCCGCTGGCTCAACAGCTTCGCGATGAGCGGCGCCGCGTACCATGCGCAGATGCAAATGCTGGGCTTGGCGACGAAGGCCGCCTCCCCCGCGCCAAGCTGGCCGCCGGATCCCGACCCTTACCCCTACTCGAGCTACGTCGCCACAAACGACAATCCCTCGCAGGACGTCGAGCCTACCATCTCAAACGTCTGGGTGGGGGGGGCACCGTACGTAACGACTGCCTATATTAGCTATCCGGCCGCGTATCCGCACCTGCCCCTTCTTCGAACCGTCACAACATCGACCTCGTTCACGAGCTTCACGCCCAGCACCCTCTCGCTGCCCGCCCCCCTACCCGGCCAGCCGGAGTTTCAACAGGAGTGGGATCCGTTTCTTGCCGCAAACAACGGCGGCGTCGTCGCTCCCAGACGCCTGTACGCGATCGGGATCGCCGGCTCGTACACAACGCCTCTCATTACGGCGGTAGTCCTCTGGCGTTCGGAAGACGGGGGACTTACATGGTCCGCACCGGTCATCATCGACGACAACCACCTAACCCCCTCCGGCCCCACCGGTTTCTTTCTCGACAAGCCTCACGTTGTTGTCAATCCCAACTCGGGATACGTCTTCGTCACATATCTCGCGTATTCGACCGCTACACACGGCCTTGCAACGACGCATTTCTCCCTCAGCACGAACGGGGGGATATCGTTCGCAGCCCCGACAGCGCTATTCGCCGGCACCATCGGCGGGCCGCAGCTCGCAGTGAATAGCGGTAGTAACAACCTCTACCTCGTATGGGCTGACTACGCCAGCAACCGGCTCTTCGCGAGCACGTCGGTAAACAATGGAAGCTCGTGGGGCTCGCCCGTGGGGCTGACGCCCTCCATCGGCCAGCTCGTTGGTCCGATGCCTACCGAGGTCCCTCAACTTTCGAACGGAATCCACGTCTTCTCCCTTCCGATGGTGCGATACAATCCCGTTGCAGATGTCCTTGGCGTCACGTGGCATCAACGCGAGGACACCAACATCACCAACCCGGTGCCGACGGACGTTTATTATTCGTACTTCAACGGCAGCGCGTGGGCAACGCCAATCGCGGTCAGCGCGATAGCTGGGCAGGACGAGTTCATGCCCGCGCTCGACAGTAACGCGAGTGGATACATTTCGATAACGTATTACAGCACTTATGGAAGCATCGGCAACGTACAATATCGGGAGTGGCTAGCCTACTGCTCGTTCAGCGGCGCAGAACCGATGACACACGAGCGCTTATCGCCACTATGGTCTAACCCACACAATTACACAATTATTCAAGACTTTATTGGCGACTATCAGGATGGCACGAGCATCCGAGGGCTGGGGTACAACCAGTACGTCTCGGCCTGGGTCGGAATCGACGCCAGTTACAACACGGCACATGGGGACATCTACCTAACGGACGTGAGCCCCTAAGTTCAGGGGTTGCAGCAGTCCCATACCGGCTCGCTGCTCGTCGCGAAAACAGAGGAGAATATGAACCGACAAAGGGGAAGCACGACGCCAGCGATCGTAGCGCTCGCGGCATTGCTGCTTGGCCGGGGACCAGCGCCAGGTCAGGTGATTACAGAATTCGCCCTACCCGCCGGCACGCCTGTAACGCCCCTTCGCCTTTTTACCGCGTACGGGCGTGCAATGACAACCGGCCCCGACGGCAACCTCTGGCTGACGCACGCCGGGCGCTCGAGCATCGTCCGCGTGACACCAGGCGGTGAAGTTGCAGAGTTCAAGATGTCGGCGCCTCTGGCCGGGATCACCGCAGGCCCGGATGGAAACCTCTGGTTTGCAGCGGGCGACAGGATCGGCCGCCTTTCACCTGACGGGACGTCGCTTACGCAGTTCCCGCTGCAATATGGGAGAGACGCCGTGGGTATCGTCGCGGGCCCGGACGGCAACCTCTGGTTTACCGAGAGCAGTGACGATTGCCTATGCCCGGGAGGGGCAGTACCTTTTCCTGTTGCGATCGGCAAGCTGACGCCTGGTGGCTCGATGGCCGAGTACCCGGTCCCGCTCAATCGGAGCGCCGCAGGCATCATCGTAGGGCCCGACCGGAGCCTTTGGTACACCGGGGGCTCGGCAACCGGCATCGGGCACGCCACGGTCCAGGGCGTTCTGACCGGCGTCGCAACCCAGCCCGCCATCAGCGTACCGACCGGAATTGCTCTAGGGCCCGATGGGAACGTCTGGTTTGTGGGACCGACCGCGAACCTCGGTGAGTTCCAAGCCGGGAGGGTTACACCGGCTGGCATCGTCACGACGTACCCCCTGGCGTCACCCGGTGCTCTTCCCCTCGACATCGTCGCCGGGCCCGACGGGAATCTCTGGTTCACAGAGATGAATGCCAACAAGATCGGGCGTATCACGCCGCAGGGCGTCATCACCGAGTTCCCAGTCCCGACCCCGGATTCGCAGCCGACCGCCATCTGCGTGGGGCCGGACGGCAACATCTGGTTCACGGAATCCAATGCCGGCAAGGTCGGACGGCTCGCTCTCTCGGGGCCTGCCTCCGGAAAGGTCACGCTCACCGTTCCAGCCGCGGCCTCGTCGGCGGGCGCGAACGGCACGTTCTTCCACACTGACCTCTGGCTTATGAACCGGTCGCACACATCGACAGTCGTCGCGACGCTCACGTACCGGTGCGCGGCGGGACTCGCCTGCGGCAACGCCGTTCAGCCCGTGACGCTCCAGCCCCGCCAATCGACGATGCTCACCGACGTGATCGGGCGGACGTTTGGCGCCCCGAGCACGTCCGGCGCCATCGAGGTCTCCTGGCCCACGACCTCAGGTCCCGTCAGCGCCTCGTCGCAGGTCTCATCGCCGATGCCACCGGCTCCCGCGTTCGGCACGCTGATTCCCGCACTGCCGCTTGCGGACGCGAAGATGTACGCGGTTTTCATCGGCGTCGCATCCGGCGGCGGCCTGGCGTCGGGCTCGCGCTCCAACGCCGGGGCTTACAACCCGCAGGCGCTACCCGTGGATGTGACGTTCGTGCTCTACAAGGGGGACGGGACAAGCCTGGGGACGTACACGAGGACGTACCAGCCGAATGAGTCCCACCAGCTATTCCCGAACATCTTCGATCTTCTCGGGGTTGGTTCGACGCCGGCGAAGGACGCCTATCTCGTCGTGTCCGCCACGGCGCCGGTCTTCCCGTACGTGACCGTCATCGACAACGTCTCGGGCGACTCGTCGTTCCTCTCCGCCTCGGACGACGAAACGGCGCCGTAGCTCCGGAGCCTACTTCCCCGCCGCCGTGCCGTAGCCGCGCGGGTCGGCGACCGCCGTGAGCGTGCCGTCCTTCTCGAACGCGATCGCGTGGACGCGGCCGAGCATTCCCCCCGTGTAGAGCGTGCCGCGCTCGTCGAGGGCGTGCCCCTTCGCGCGAAGGGCGGCCCTTACGTCCTCGGGGAACGCGTCCCGCTCCAGCTCGATCCGGTCCGGGAGGTGCTGGTGGTGAAACCGTCGTGCGGCGACGGCTTCCGCGAGAGGCTCGCCGCGGCGCGCCGCATTCAGGTAGACCTGTAGGACCGTCGTCGGAATCGTGCCGCCGCCCGGAGACCCGAGGACGAGCCGCGGACGGCCGTCCTCGAGGACGAGGAGCGGCGTCATGGACGAGAGCGGCCGTGCTCCCGCGCGCACCGCGTTCGACTCGCCCTGCACGAGCCCGTAGGCGTTCGCGACGCCCGGCTCCACGGCAAAGTCGTCCATCTCATTGTTCAGGACGACGCCGACGCCGGGCACGACGGTCCGGTTCCCGAACGTGTCGTTGAGCGTGTACGTGAACGCGACGGCCCCACCGTCTGCCGTGGCGGTCGAGAGGTGCGTCGTCTGGTCCGGGTCGCGCGGCCAGGCCCCTCCCGCGATCGACGAGGACGGAGTCGCGCGGGTAGGGTCGATCGAGAACCCGAGCGCCGCGAGCCTTGCCGGCGCGAGGAGCGACGCGAGCGGTACGTCGACGCAGAGAGGGTCGCCGAGGAACCGATTGCGGTCCGCGTAGGCGCGGCGCTCGGCCTCGGCGACGAGATGAATCGACTCGACCGCGTCCCGGTCGTCGATCGCGCCCCGGACGAAGCGGAGTTGACCGAGGATCGACGCAAGGAGGAAACCCCCTGACGACGGCAGCGGCATCGTCACGAGGCGGAAGCGCCCGTCGTCGAAGACGAATGGCGGCCGCCACTCGGGCCGGTAGCCTGCGAGGTCCTCCTCGGTGAGAACGCCGCCCGTCTCCCGCACGAACGCCGCGATCCGGCGCGCGAGGTCGCCTCGATGGAACCCGTCGGCACCCTTCGTGGCAATCGTCTCGAGCGTCTTCGCGAGATTCTCCTGCACGAGGAGCGCGCCCGCCGGAAGCGGCTTGCCTCCGCGCAGAAACAGCCTCGAAGCCTCGGCGTCCCGCCCGAGGTCCGCCGCATAGTCCGCGAGGAGCTTCGCGAGGCCCTCCGGGACGCGGAAGCCCTCGCGCGCGAGACGCACGGCCGGCGCGACGAGGCGGGGCCACGGGAGCTTCCCGTAGCGCCGATGGAGGGCCTCGAGGCCGCGCACCGTGCCCGGCGTTCCGACCGAGAGGCCGCCGCGCGTCGAGGCGCCGCGGCGCGCCTTCCGGTCCGGGCCGAGGAAGCTGTCTCTCCACGTACCCGCGGGCGCAGTCTCGCGGAAGTCGAGCGCCCAGATCTCGCCACTCGGCGTCCGGCCGACGGCAAAGCCCCCTCCGGCGAGGTTTCCTGCGGGAGGGTAGGTCACGGCAAGCGCGAACGCAGTTGCGACCGCCGCATCCACGGCGTTGCCGCCCGCCGCGAGGACCGCCGCGCCGGCCAGGGTCGCCTCCGGCGTCGCGGACGCGACGGCGCCCTGCCGCGAGTGCGCCGTCTTCGCTTCACCGAAGGGAGCGGACGCGGAGGGCTGCCCGCCCGTCGCGGCCAGCACGGCGGGCACGGACACGAGCAGAGCGAGACCGGATGCGAGACGGGCGCGCATTTGTGGAGCCTAGCGCAGGACGACGGTCAGGTTCTTCAAGGCGTCCACGTCGAGCACGAGGGTCCGGCCGTCGCTTGAGAGCGTGAGAGGAACGACCTTGTACTGGTTGACGCTCCGATCCGTGGCAATGACCCAGGCCTTGAACTCGGCCAGCCCAGATGGCACTTCGATCTCACCATCGAGGCTTCCGCCGCCCGACTTCCGACCGAAATCGAACGTACGCCGAAACACCTCGACGTCATTGCGGCGCAACATCACGTAGCCCTGCGGCGTCGGGACCGTCAGGGCGATGCGCAACCGGACGCGAGCGGGTGTCGGCCCAACGGTCGGAGCAACGGTTTCGATTCGGGGCGCCACAGCCACCGGCTCTGGAGCGGCTGTCGGCGGAGCCACGGGCTTCGCGGCCGCCTTCATCGAGCGGATTTGATCCGCAGCCCTCTTCTGGGCGGCGCGTCCCTGCTTCGCAACTTCCGCGAGAGCCGCTGCCTTGAGCTCCCGCGCTTCCACCGAGTCGGGAACGAGGGCGAGGATCGCGTCCGCTTCCACGACGACGCGCGGGAAGTCATTCGCTTCGCGAGCCTCGCGCGCCACCGCGAGGCGCGCGCCGGCTTCCGCGGCGCGCCGGTCCTGGTCGTCCTTCTTCGCGAGAGCAGCTTCCGCTTTTTCGAGGGCGGCGCGGCCGGCCGCAGACTCGGGCGCCTGCCGCACGAGATCGAGGAAGGCAGCCCGCGCCTCGGCCGGGCGCCCTTCGGCCAGCGCGCGTGTGCCGTCATCGAGAAGCTTCTTCCGAGCCAGCGTGTCCCGTTCCGCGGCTTCGTCCGGAGCCTTGCCCGCGACGGCGCAACCGCGCTGGAGGAGAAGGCCCACGGTCACGGCGGCGATGAGCACGGCGACGCCCACGGTCAGGTAGACGAAGCGGCGGTTGACCTCGCGCTTAAGGATGTCGGGCACCTTCTCGGAGCCGGACGGCGCACCGGGCCCGGAGAGAGCCGTCACGGGACCCGTGATGTCGCGACCGGGCGCGCGGGCAGCGGTGGCCGCGGGCCGGCTCCCGAGGGGACGCGCCGGCGGCCCGGCGAGAGCGGCGGAAGGACGAATCGGTTCCGTGACGTCCCGGCCTGTCTTGGCGATCCGGGGCGCCCCGCCCGGGGAGTCCGGGACCGGAACGGGCGGAACCGGCCGCGAGAGCGTGGGCGTGGTGGGCGGGCCCGGGGCCGGGACGGGCGCTGCGGGTCGCGCCGGGGGCCGCATTGGCGAGACCGGTGGCGGAGGCGCCCCCCCGGAGGGCAGGGGGATGACCGAGGCGGGCGTCTGGGGCGGCGGCAGGCTTCGGGCGGGGGGCGAGGACACTATGGTGACGGCGGGAGGCGCGTTCCGGAGGGGCTCCTTTGGCGCGGAGCCAACCGGCGACGGAAGCGTTTGAATCCGCTCCGTGAGCTGCGAGAGCACATCACCCCTGCTCTCCTTGACGACGGTGGCGGCCGCCGATGGGTCCGCCGGACGCTCGGGCGGACGGATGCGCCCGCTGTCACGGTCCGTCGCCGGCTTCACACCGCGCTGCACTTCGGAGACGAGAGTGCCCGGCGAGGAGGGCGGGGGCTCGTGCACCTCGTCCTCCTCGCGCCCCTTCACGGAGTTCGGCCTCAGGGCGTCCGTGTCCAGACTCCAATCGGGGCCCGAGCCGCCGATCCCGTGACCGGGGCTCGGGACTGCCGCGAGCGACGGGTCGAGGTCGCTCCGCCCGCGCCGGGCGAGATCCTCGAGCGTCGTTTTTCCGCCACCGAGGGGACCCGGTGCGGACGGGCGCGCGAGCGGACCGGAAGGAATGGGCGTCCTCGACCCGGAGGACGCGCGGCTCTCCTGGGACTCCACGGCCGAGACCGGCCCGAGCCGCTCGGCCTGCGCGACCATCTCGCCCAGGTCCTTCAGCATCTCCATTTCGGCGTTCCGCGCCCGGAATTCGGACAGCGCCTGGACGAAGTCTTTCCCGCTCTGGAACCGGGCGGCGGGATCCTTCGCGAGCGCGCGCGCCAGGATCGGGTTGAACTCCGCCGGGATCGCGGCGTCGTACGTTTGCGCCGACGGGTATTCCTCGTGGACGATCTTGTACGAGATCGAGGTGAGGTTGTCGCCGGCGAACGGCTTCTTCTTCGTCAGGAGCTCGTACAGGACGACGCCGAGCGAGAAGAGATCGCTGCGCCCGTCCACGACCTCTCCGGTCACCTGCTCGGGAGACATGTAATTCGGCGTCCCGAGGAATTGCCCGGTGGCCGTCAGACTCGAGCTGTTGATCTTCGCGATCCCGAAGTCCGTGATCTTCACGGTGCCGTCGTTCGTGAGGATGATGTTGGCCGGCTTCACGTCGCGATGCACGATGCCGCGGCGGTGCGCGTAGTCGAGGGCGTCCCCGACGCTCGTCACGATCTCGGCGACCCGGTCGTACGAGAGCGAGACCTTGTCCTTCAGGATCTGCTTGAGGTTCTTGCCCTCGACGTACTCCATCGCGATGAAGGACGTCCCGGTCTCCACCTCCTCACCGACGTCGTGGATCGTCACGATATTCGGGTGGGACAGCGTTCCCGCCGCCTGCGCCTCTCTGAGAAAGCGCTCCGTGAACTCGCGGGTCTCCGAGTCGTCTTCGCCTGTGGCCCGGATCGTCTTCAGCGCGACGCGCCGGCCGATCACGGGATCGCGTCCGAGGAACACGACGCCCATCGCGCCCTTGCCAAGCTCGCGCTCGACCTCGTAACGCGCGAACTTTCTGGGCAGGTTGGGCGAAATCGGATCGGGCGGCAGACAACCTCCATGCCTGCGCCCACGCGCAGGTGACCCGGGGGTCAGCCCCCGGGGATTCTGAAATTCTAGCAGTCACGCGGGAAGGTGACCGCCTATAATTCCAGCCCCGAAACGAAAATCCGGAGGGTCACCGAATGAAGGTTTACCCCGCTTCCGCCATCCACAACGTCGCCGTCGTCGGGCACAACGGCGTCGGAAAGACGACGCTTGTTTCCGCTCTCCTGCACGAGGCCGGCGCGACGCCGCGCTTCGGACGCGTGGAAGAGGGCAACACGCCGACCGATTTCGACCCGGAGGAGATCGAGCGAAAAATCTCGATCTCGCTCGCGGTCGCGTCGCTCGAGTGGAAGAAGAAGAAGGTCAACCTCATCGACACGCCCGGCTATGGCATCTTCGTCTCGGAGATGATCTGTGGCCTGAAGGCGGCCGATGCCGCGCTCCTCGTCGTGGACGCCGTCGCCGGAGTCCAGGTCCAGACCGAGAAAGCCTGGAAGCTGTGCGACGAGCTCGGGTTACCGCGTCTCGTGGTCGTCAACCGCATGGACCGCGAGAACGCGGACGGCGGCCGCGTGATGGAGCAGCTCGCCCGGAAATTCGGCCGCACCTGCGTCTGCCTCGAGGCGCCCATCGGACGCGAGAAGTCGTTCCGGGGCGTCATCGACCTCGTCGCGATGGAGGGCTATCTGACGGACGCCGCCGGGAAGACGGCTGCCGGTGCCATTCCCGAAGAGTTCGCGAAGGACGCGGCGGCCCTGCACGAAGCGCTCGTCGAGATGGTGGCCGAAGGCGATGACAAGCTCATGGAGACTTTCTTCGCTCAGGGCAACCTTTCCGAGGAGCAGATGAAGCCCGCCCTCCAGAAGGCGATCCGCGACCGGAAGATCACGCCCGTCCTGTTCACGGCGAGCGGAGACCACGAGACGGGAGTCGAGAAGCTCCTCGACGAGATCGTCGACCTGCTTCCAACCGCCGACTCGTTCCAGACGGTTGCCGTCAACAAGGCCGGGGCGAGCGAGGCGCTCGCCGCCGATCCGTCCGGCGCGCCGGCCGCGTTCGTCTTCAAGACGATCTCCGACCCGTACGCGGGCCGCCTGACGCTCTTCCGCGTCGTCTCGGGCACGTTCAAGAGCGACGGGACGTACATGAATCCGACACGCGAGACGCCCGAGCGCTTCGGGCAGGTCTTCTCACCCCTCGGAAAGGCGATGCAGAACGTGCCCGAGATTCCCGCGGGCGATATCGGAGGCGTCGCGAAGCTCAAGGAGACGCTCACGGGGGATTCCCTCTCCCTGAAGGAGAAGCCCCTCGTCTTCGCACCGCCGTCCTTTCCGGAGCCCGCGATCGCCTTCGCGATCGAGCCGAAGTCCAAGGGCGACGAGGACAAGATTTCCGTCGCGCTCCACAAGCTCATCGAGGAAGACCCGTCCCTGCACTTCTCGCGGGACATGGACACGCACGACTTCCTCCTCGCAGGCGCCGGGCAGCTCCACGTCGAGATCGCCATCGCGCGCATGAAGAGAAAGAGCGGAGTCGAGGTCATCCTCCACCCGCCCAAGGTCCCGTACCGGGAGACGATCACGCGTCCGGCCGAAGGGCACGGCCGCCACAAGAAACAGACGGGCGGGCACGGCCAGTTCGCGGACTGCAAGATCCGTATCAAACCGCTCGCGCGCGGCGAGGATTTCGAGTTCGTCGACGACCTCTACGGCGGCTCGATTCCGCGCAACTACGTACCCGCCGTGGAGAAGGGAATCCAGGACGTTAGAAAGCGCGGCTTCCTCGCCGGCTTCCCGATGGTCGACTTCCGCGTCGAGCTCTACGACGGGCAGTACCACGACGTCGACTCTTCGGAAATGGCTTTCAAGATCGCCGGCTCGCTCGCGTACAAGGACGCCATGGAGAGGGCGAGGCCGACCATCCTCGAGCCCATCATGAAAATCGCGATCCGCGCGCCCCAGGAATATATGGGCGACCTCATGGGCGACCTCACGTCGCGCCGCGGACGCCCCGCCGGCATGGATCAGGAGGGTGACGACTCCATCATCCGCGCCGAAGCGCCGCTCGCCGAGATGATCTCGTACGGGTCGATCCTTCGGGCCATCACGCAGGGTCGCGGCTCGTTCCACATGGAGATGGGCCACTACGAGGAGGTCCCGCGCCTCCTCCAGGACAAGCTCATCGCCGAGCGCGCGAAAAACCGCAAGGTGGAGGTCGTCGAGGAGTAGGGATCAGCTCAGCCGAGTAATACCCGGGTGTCCGTCGAATCCTGCGTCGAAGGTCAGGATCTCACTCACGCCCTGCTCCTCCATGACCGCGAGGTGCAGGGCGTCACGGGCCGAGAGCTTCCGGCGCGCGAGAACGATGGACTTCGCGTGATTCGCCGCGGAGATATGGATCGGGAAGACCTCATCGACGACCGCTAGAAGAGCATCGAAAGCCAGTTGGATCATGTCCCGGCGGTCGATCGCTACGTACCGGTGCAGGATCTCCTGAAGGACCTCGACGTCGGTCACGAGGCGGCGCCGCTCGGCGATGAGTTGTTCCACGAGCTGCTGCGCGTCCACCTTGTGGGGATGGGCGGCGCCTACGAGGTACATCGGGATGTTCGAGTCGACGAAGATCACTCGCCCGATCCGTAGCCCTTCTCGATCTCGGCGAGCATCTGCCCGATGTCTGCTGTCGGCCCTTGGTGCTTCACGGCACGTCGGATCGCGGCGAGCTTCTCGGCGACGTCGCCGACCGGCTCCTTCCGACGCGCTTCGCGAAGCGCGCCCCGCACCCACTCGGCTACGGTCATGCGCTTCGCGCGCGCGGCGCGCTGGATCTCGCGGATCTCGGGCTCTTCGAGAAGTACCTGCAGACGCTTACTCATCATCATGAGTCTATCAGACTGTTACTATGAGTGTCGTCTCGTCTGACCCCTCAACCCACTGCTCCTCGCCGCGCTTTTCCGCCCTGATCAGCCCGCATCATGGCGGCCGGGCACGCACTCGGGCGACCCTAGTTTCGAGGTTTGCCCATGTCGATCGCCACGGCCGGGGAGGATCTCCTCGGTAACCTGATCGCGGACGGGAGCATTTCGCGCCCGTCCGCTCCCGCGCCCGAAACCCTGTGGAATCAGCGCTTCGCGCAGAGAACGCAGCGCATCACGGCCTCGATGATCCGCGAGCTCCTCAAGCTCACGGAACAGCCCGACATCATCTCCTTCGCCGGCGGCCTGCCCGCGCCCGAGGTGTTCCCCGTCGAGGAGATCCGCGCCGCGACCGAGCGCGTCCTCCGTGACAACCCGACGACGGCCCTCCAGTACACGACGACCGAGGGCTACCGGCCGCTCCGCGAGCTCCTCGTCCGCCACATGAGCCGCTACGGCGTCGAGGTCAGGCCCGAGAACGTCCTCGTGACGTCCGGCTCGCAGCAGGCTCTGGACCTGATCGGGAAGCTTCTCATCAACCCCGGCGACCGCGTCCTGACCGAGGCTCCGACGTACCTCGGCGCCCTGCAGGCCTTCAACGCATACCAGGCTGACTACCTTCCCGTGCCGATCGACGACGACGGGATGAACGTCGACGCACTCGAGGAGCAACTGCGGGGCGGGCCGAAGTTCGTGTACGCGCTCCCGAACTTTCAGAACCCCGCGGGCGTCACTCTCAGCATGGCGCGCCGCCGGCGCCTCGTCGAGCGGGCGGCTCACGTCGGGATCCCGATCGTCGAGGACGACCCGTACGGACAGCTCCGGTACGAAGGGGAGCATCTCCCGTCGCTCGTGAGGCTCGACGCCGAGACGCACGGCTGCGCGAACGGCGAGCGCGTGTTCACCGGCAACGTCCTCTACCTCTCGACGCTCTCGAAGACGCTCGCGCCAGGCCTCAGGGTGGCATGGGTCGTCGCCCCAGAGGTCGTCATCTCGAAGCTCGTCCAGATCAAGCAGGGCGCCGACCTTCACACCTCGACGTTCTGCCAATACGTCGCCTACGAGGCCGCCAAGGGCGGCTTCCTCGACAAGCACGTGCGCCGGATCCGGACGGTCTACGGCGAGCGCCGCGACGCGATGCTCCGCTCCCTCGACCGCCACGCGCCTCCAGGCGTGCGCTGGACGCGGCCGGGGGGGGGACTCTTTCTCTGGGCGACGCTGCCCGAAGGTTTCGACACTCTGAAGCTCCTCGACGAGGCGATCGCCGAAAAGGTCGCGTTCGTCCCCGGCTCCGCGTTCTACCCCTATGGCGGCGGCGAGCGGACGATGCGCCTGAACTTCTCCTACGCGGCGCCCGACGTCATCGAAGAGGGCATCAAGCGGCTTTCGCGTGTGATCGAGAGGAAGCTCTAACCGCGCTCAAGCCCCGTGAACGCCTTCCTTCGAGGAGGCGATGAAGTCGCGGAGAAACTTCACGTCGTCGGACGCCGCCGCGAGCGGGTCGAGACCCGCAAGGAGGGCGGCCTTGTCGTGGCGGTGCTTGTGGAGGATGCGGTAGGCCTTCTGGAGGGCTTGGACGCGCTCCTTCGAGAAGCCCTTGCGTTCGAGGCCGACCGCGTTGACCTTGTATGCCTTCACGTCGCGCTCGCCCGCGCTCCACAGGAACGGCAGCACGTCGCGGTTCATCGTCGCGTAGGCTCCGACGAACGCGTGACGCCCGACCCGGATGAACTGACGCGCGCCCGCGTAGGCCCCGAGGACGACGTCGTCCTCCACCGTCGTATGACCGGCAAGCCCCGCGTAGTTCGCGAAGACGGTCCGGCTCCCGACGACACAGTCGTGGGCGACGTGGGTGTACGCCATGAAGAGGTTGTCGTCGCCGATCACGGTGGTCTTGTGACCCGTGACGGTGCCGCGGTGGATCGTGCAGAACTCACGGAAGACGTTCCGGTTGCCTATCACGAGCGTCGTCGGCTCGCCCTTGTACTTGAGGTCCTGCGGCGGCCCGCCGAGCGCGGCCAGCGGGAAGATCCGATTGTCCTCGCCGATCGTCGTGGGGCCCTCGATGACGGCGTGGGCGCCGACGGTCGTGCGCGCGCCGATCGTGACGTCGGCTCCGATGATCGCGTAGGGGCCGATGTCCGCGGTCGGATGGACGGAAGCCATCGGGTCCACGACGGCGGTCGGGTGAATCGGCATCACGCAGCTCCCGGACGGCTCACGAGGCTCGACATGATCTCGGCCTCGGCGCAGAGTGCGCCGTCCACGCGGGCCTCCGCCTTGATCTTCACGAGGCCCATTCTCACGTTCAGGATCTCCACGGTCGCGACGAGCTGGTCCCCCGGGAACACGGGCCGCCGGAAGCGCGCCTTGTCGACGCCCGAAAGGTACATGAGCTTCGAGGCGGGATCCGGCTCGCGCGCGAAGAACAGGCAGCCCGCAACCTGCGCCATGAACTCGAGGATCAGCACACCGGGCATGACCGGGTTCCCCGGGAAGTGCCCCTGGAATTGCGGCTCGTTCACGCTGATGTTCTTGAACCCGACGGCCCTCGAGCCCGGCACGACCGGCCCCGGCGACATCTCGAGGATCCGGTCCACGAGGAGAAACGGGTAGCGATGCGGCAGGAGCCGCATGATCTCCAGAATGCTGAGGCCCGTGCTCTCTTCTGTCATTCTGGCGCACCCTTGAGGAGGCCCGATTTCTCGGCCAGGCGGCGCACGAGGCGTGCCGTCTCCGGCAGCCGGCTGAACTCGATGTACGACTTCTCGTAGGCGCGATAGCCGATCGCGGGCGTCCCGTAGAGCGCCTGGCCCGGGGGCACGTCGCGCCCGATTCCGCTCTGGGCCTGCGCCTTCGCGCCGTCGCTGACCGTGATGTGCCCCGCGACGCCGACCTGTCCGCCGAGGACCACGCCGTTCCCGATGACGGCCGACCCGGAGATACCGGATTGCGCGCAGATGATCGTGTGGCGGCCGACCGTCACGTTGTGGCCGATCTGAACGAGGTTGTCGACCTTCGTACCGGCTCCGAGGGACGTCGTCTCGAGGGCCGCCCGGTCGACGCACGCGTTCGCGCCGACTTCGACGTCGTCGCCGATCGCGACGATTCCGACCTGCGGAATCTTGACGATGCCGTTGCCCGTCGTCGCGTAGCCGAACCCGTCCGCTCCGAGAACGGCCCCGCTGTGGATCTCCACTCGCTCGCCGAGAGCGATGCGGTCGTACAGGACGACGTGGGCATGGAGCCAGGAGCCCTTGCCGACGCGGCAGTTCGCGCCAACGACGGTGTGCGCCTCGATCACGGCGCCGGCCTCGATTCGCGCGTCGGCGCCGATCACGGCGAACGGGCCGATCTCGGCGGATGGGTCGACCGCCGCGGAAGGATCGACGACCGCGGTCAGGTGGATTCCGGGCCGCGCGGACCGGCGCGGATGGAAGACCTGGAGAACGGCAATGAGAGCCTGTTGGGGATCGGCCACCTCGATGACGGTCTTCTCCGGCAGGTCGGACGCGGTGCGAGCCAGGAAGGCCGCGGCCCTGGAGGAGAGGGCGCGCTTCAATGCCTTGGCGTCCAACACGAACGACAGGGACTCGGCGCCCGCACCCTCCAGGGATCGGACGCCGGCCAGCCGCCGGTCTCCGTCGCCGACGACGCGCCCACCGCAGGCGCGGGCCACTTCGGCGACGGAGAAGAGCGCCACGCCCAGCTTACTTCTTGGGAGCGGCCGAAACGGCGGGCTTGGTCGCGGCGGGAGCGGCAGGCTTTGCCGCGGCCGGTGCAGCCGGAGCCGCGATCATCGAGTTGAACTTCGTGATGACGGCTTCCGTCAGGTCGACGGACTTGTCATCGGCGAAGAGCAGCCCCGAGTTGAACTTGTTGAATACGAGGGTGTAACCCTGTTCGCGCGCGACCTCGTTGATCACCGGCATGATCCGTTTCTCGAGATCTCCGAGCTCCTTGCGCTGGGACTCTTCCAGCTCGCGCTGGGCGTCGTCCTGGAAGCGCTTCAGATCGAGCGCCTTGGCCTGATAGTCCTTCTGGAGCTTCTCCATGGCGTCCTCGGACAGGGACTTGCCCTGGTCCTGGATCTTCTGCTCCATGTCCCGGAGCTCCTTCTGGCGCTTGGCGAGGTCGTCCTGCTTGGCCTGTTGGACCTTTTGGACCCTGGCCAGGCTCTCCTTGCCGATGGCGGACTCCTGAACGATCTTCTGGACTTCGATCACGCCGATCTTTCCACCGGCGGTCGACTGGGCGGAGGCTCCGCTGGCGAGAACACCGAGGGCAAGGGCGCCGGCGGCGAGGGTCACGGTGCGATTCATGGATGGAACTCCTTCGTTGATTTTGGTCTCCGGGAGAACGCCGTCTCCAAGGAGGCGCGGATCATACTGGAAATGGCTAGAACGTCGTCCCGATCGAGAACTGGAAGTCGGTCTTGGATTCCGTCTGGATGACCGTGCCCGCCGCGTCCTTCAGGTCTTTCGGCTTGAGGTTGATGCCGTAGATGAACCGCAGGGGCGCCTGGAAAATAGGCAGGAAGACGCGCATTTCGAGGCCAGTCGAGGTGCGCATCGAGCCGAGATTCACCGACTGGCCCTCGAGCCAGGTGTTTCCCGCGTCGAAAAAGGCCGCGATCTTCAGCGGGCCGGCGAGCGCGTATACGTACTCAAAATTGAACACCGCAAACCGGTTCCCTCCGAGGAGGGCGCCGGAGCTCGTAAAGAAAGCCCGGTCCTGGTCGTCCACAGGGTAGATCGATCCGTACTTGAACCCGCGCACGGAGCGGTCTCCCCCGATGCGGTAGCGCTCGAAGAGGGGTATCCGGCTGTCGGAGGTGATCTCGTTTGGATCCTGCTCGCCGTTGTAGGCCTTGAGAAGCCCGAGATCGAGGTTCAGCGCGAAGTTGCCCTTCTTGCCGAACGGGATGTAACGCGTCGCGTTCGCGCTGAGTTTGTAGTACGAGAAGTTGCCGCCGAACGGCCCGCCCGCCATGGACAGCGAGGCGCCGACCTTCATTCCCCGATTCGGGTCGAAGGGGTCGTTTCGGCTGTCGTACCGGTACCCGGGGGTGACCGCCGACGTCTTGCCGACGTACGTCGCGAACGCCACCGGGACGGCGCCGCCGCCGGGGGGAGCAGGCGGCGGATAAACCTGATACGTGCTCTGGGTGTCGGTGTAGGCGTAAAAGATCGAGGCGACGTCGAAGACCCCCAGCCCATAGCCGAGCGAGAGGCTCGCGCCCTTGCTCTTCTGGTCGAGGCCGCCTGCGACATCGCTGTAGTCCAGCGTTCGGTTGAAGATCGAGCCGCCGACCGACATCCTCTGGTCGAGAAACCATGGCTCGGCAAACGAGACGTCGAAGAAGTTCGACCGGTTGCCGCGCTGGAACTGGACTCCGAGGTTGTCGCCGCGGCCGAGGAAGTTCCGCGTGTTGAACTGGAACTGCCCGAACAGGCCGTCGAGCTGCGAATAACCCGCGCCGAACTGGACCTCGTTACGGTTCGTGTCCGTGCCCTTGATCGAGACGTCGACCGTCTTCTTCTCCGCGTTGACGCGGAAATCGGGGTCTTCCTCGATCTTGAAGTAGCCGAGCTGCGTCACCTTGAACAGACTCTTTTTGAAGGTCTCCATGTCCATGATGTCGCCTTCGAAGACCTGCAGCTCGCGTCTCAGCACCTTGTCGCGCGTCGTCTTGTTGCCCGTGAATTCGATTCGGCCGAGCCGGTACTGGTCGCCTTCGGTAATCTTCACGACGACGTCAACGACGTGATTCGGTTTCTCGGTGTTCTCGGGGTTCATGAAGACGTAGATGTAGCCGCGGCTGCGGTAGGTGGCGTCGACGGACTTCATCCCGTCGGCGATGACCGCCCGGCTCATCGGTTTCCCAGCCCGATAGCCGAAGAACCGCTCGAGCTGCTCCGGCCGGAAGACCGTCGAGCCTTCGACCGTGACCTTGCCGAAATAGAACTTCTCGCCCTCGACGATCGGGATCGTGATCCGGACACGCCGGTTGATCTTTTCCCGGCGCTTTTCCCTGGGGTTCATCACGAACACGTCGAGGATCGGGTCCTTGATGACGACGTCCTTGTAGCCCGCGTCCTGATAGACCTTGCGGAGACTCTCGGCGTCTTCTTCATAGCCCGCCTGGTTGAACGTGGACTTGCTGTCGAAGAACCGCCACCAGTGCGCCTGCTTTGTCTTCTTGATCGCGTACCGGAGCTTGGTCTGGCCGAAGACCGTGTTGCCCACGAAGACGATCGACTCGATCTTGATCTTGTCGCCCTCGTCCACGAGGAAGACGACGCGGCGTTGCAGATCGGAGACGTTCTCGGTTGTCGCGTCGATCGCCACGGACCGGAAACCCTCGGCCTTGTAGGCTTCGAGGAGGACCGACTTCGCCTTCGCGACGTCCCGCAGCGAAACGGGCGCTCCCACCCTGATCTCCGCCTTTCCTTCCTTGAGCTTGTCCTTGAGCTGGGAGGTCGTCATCTTCTTATTGCCCCGGAATTCGAGGTCCGAGACGGTCGGCCGCTCGACGACGATCGCGACGAGCACGATGCCGGCCGGAGTCGTCTCTTTTTCGAGAGTCACGTTCTCGAAGAGGCCCGAGTCCCAGAGCTTTCCGAAATTCCGCTTGACCTGCTCCTCGTCGAACGGATCGCCCGCCTTGATGCCCAGATAGAAACCGACCGTCTCGGCGGCAGTCGTCTTTCCGCCGCGGACGACGATTTGCGCGATCTTCGGTTTGGCGGCCGCCGGCGCGGGGGCAGGGGTAATGGCCGAGGCTGCGGACATGTCCGGTTTCGGCAGCATGCCCGACAGGGGCGATTCCGTCCGTGTTTCGCTGAAAGGGGAATCGCCTGAAGGCGTCGGCGTGGGAGAGGGCGATTGGGCGAGCGCGGCCCTGCACGCAAGAACGGCCAGTAAGGTCCCCGTGAGGGCCTGAGCCTTAATGGCACGCACGGATCGACCGGAAGCGAACCCGGCGCAACCGCCGGGCGGACGTTTCGACGACACCCGGTCTACCGGCCCGTACCGATGGGTTCGGGAGCGGGAGCCTGAACCTGAACCCTCAGTTCGTCTCCTGATACGGTCACTTCGACACACTCGATAGGCTCTCGCGAACCAATCAGCAATTCCGATACCGCGTCCTCGACGTGCCGCTGGATGGTCCGGCGAAGCGGACGCGCGCCCGAGTGCATGTCGTGGCCCGAGGCCTTGAGGAGCCAGTCGACGGCCGCCTCGTCGACCACGAGCCTGAGGCCGCGGTGCTTCAGCGTCTCGCCGACGTCGTCGAGAAGGAGGCGTCCGATCGCCCGGAGCTCCGGGAGGCCCAGGGGGTTGAAGACGATGATCTCGTCGACCCGGTTGATGAACTCCGGCGAGAACTCGCGCCGCAGCTCCTTGAGGACCATTTCTTCGACCTCACGCTTCTCGGGGGCGTTCTTCGAGTCGCCGAAACCCATGCGGCTCCCGGTGACGAGGTACTTCGTGCCCACGTTCGAGGTCATGATGATGAGCGTGTTCTTGAAGTCGACGACATTGCCGTAAGCGTCCGTGAGCTGGCCGTCCTCGAGGATCTGGAGGAGCAGGTTCGCGATGTCCGGGTGCGCTTTCTCGATCTCGTCGAGCAGGATCACGGAGTAGGGCTGGCGACGGATTCGCTCCGTGAGCTGGCCGCCTTCCTCGTGGCCGACGTAGCCCGGCGGCGAGCCGATGAGCTTGGAGACGGCGTGCTTTTCCATGTACTCGGACATGTCGAACCGCACGAGCGCTTTCGGGTTGTTGAAGAGGAACTCGGCGAGCTGGCGCGCGGCCTCGGTCTTTCCGACGCCGGAGGGACCGAGGAAGATGAACGAGCCCATCGGGCGGTTCGGGTTCTTCACGCCGAGGCGCGAACGGCGGATCGCGCGGCTGATCGCCTCGAGCGAACGGTCCTGGCCGATGACCCGCTTCTTGAGGGATTCTTCCATGTGGAGGAGCTTCTCGGCCTCCTCCATCTGGAGCGCCGTCACGGGAATGCCGGTCCAGCTCGAGATGATCTCCTCGATGTCCGCACGCGTCACTTCGACAGGAGCCCCGCTGTCGAGCGACGAGGTCTTCGTGCGCTCGATCTCTTCCTTGATCTCGATCTCGCGCTCGCGGAGGAAGACCGCCCGCTCGAAGTCCTTCTCCGAGATGGCCTTCTTCATCTCCTTGACGATCTGCTTGATTTCGTTCTCGAGCCGCCTCAGATTCTGGGTGTCGGCCGTCTTCCGGAGCTTCACCTTCGCGCCGGCCTCATCGAGGATGTCGATGGCCTTGTCGGGGAAGAAGCGGTCCGGGATGTAGCGGTTCGCCTGGTAGACGGCCGCCTTGATGGCGTCCGCCGTGTAGCGGACACGATGGAACGACTCGTAGCGCTCGCGCACGCCCTCGAGAATCCGGAGTGTTTCCTCCTCGTCCGGAGGGGCGACCGTGATGGCCTGGAACCGGCGCAGGAGCGAACGGTCCTTCTCGATGTACTTCCGGTATTCCTTCAGCGTCGTCGCGCCGATGCAGGCGATCTCGCCGCGCGACAGCGCCGGCTTGAGAATGTTCGCGGCGTCGAGCGAGCCCTCGGCCGAGCCCGCACCGATGAGAGAGTGGATCTCGTCGATGAAGACGATGAGGTCCTGGTTTTCCTTCAGCTCCTTGAGGATTCCCTTCAGACGCTCCTCGAACTGGCCGCGGTACTTCGTGCCCGCGACGATGAGCGAAAGGTCGAGCGCGAGGATCTTCCGCTGCGCGAGGAACAGCGGCACGCCGCCCTCGACGATGCGCTGCGCGAGCCCCTCGACGATGGCCGTCTTGCCGACGCCCGGCTCCCCGAGGAGGATCGGGTTGTTCTTCGTCCGGCGGGACAGAATCTGAATGATGCGCTCGACCTCCAGGTCGCGCCCCACGAGGGGATCGAACGCGTTCTGCTGCGCGAGGGCGGTCAGGTCGCGCGCGTACTCGGCCAGGAACGGAAGCTCCTTCTTCTGCTTCGAAGCCTCGCGCTCCTTGATGAGCGCGATCGTCTCTTCCCGGACGCCGTACAGGTTGAAGCCGTGCGCCATGAGAATGCGTCCCGCGACGCAGGGATCGACCCGGAGAATCCCGATGAGGAGGTGCTCCGTGCCGACATAGGGATGCATCATCGACTCCGCCTCGTGGGAGGCGTACGCGAGGATCTTCTTCGACTCCTCCGAGAGCGGGAGCTCCTGAGTGGAGGACACGCGCTCGACGAAGACGCGGTCGCCCTCGACCTCTCGCCGGATGTCGTCGGGCTTCACGTTGAAGCGGGCGAAGATCTCCTTGATGATCTCCTCGCCCTCGCGAAGAACCCCGAGCAGAATGTGCTCGGACTCGATGACCTTCGACCCCAGCTTCGAGGACTCGTACCGGGCGAAAAACAGTGCCCGGCGCGCCTTCTCGTTGTACTTTTCGAACATTCTCAGAGTACCGTTTTGACTCCTTGAAACCGCCGAGAAGGGAAGCTAGGCGACATCGCTCAAACCCTCTTCTCCCAGCAGTTTGATCGTAGCACAGCGACGCGCCCACTCCGGGTCGTGCGTCACGATGATCGCGGCCCCCGCACGCTCTTTCGCCACGTCGGCGAGGAGCTCGAAGACGCGCGCCGCGTGGGCCGCGTCGAGGCTGCCGGTCGGCTCGTCGCAAAGAAGGAGCCGCGGCCTCCTCACGACCGCGCGGGCGATCGCGACGCGCTGGCGCTCGCCGCCCGAGAGCGTCCGCGGGAAAGCGCCCGCCCGCCCGAGGAGCCCGACGCGGTCGAGAACCTCGCGCGCCTCGCGGCGGCCCTCTTCTTCCGCACGGCCGGCGAGGAACAACGGCAGGGCCACGTTTTCCTCGGCGGTGAGCTCCGGCAGCAGGTGGTGGAACTGAAACACGAAGCCCACGCTCGCGCCTCGTACCGCCGCGCGCGGCGCGGGCGCGAGGGTTGCCCAGTCCGCGCCGTCGAGCGCCACCGTGCCCGCGTCGGGCGTGTCGAGCCCGGCAAAGAGATGGAGCAGCGTCGATTTTCCACAGCCCGAGGGGCCCGTGATGGCGAGAAGGTCGCCCGCGAGAACGCGGAGCGACACGCTCCGAAAGACCTCGACGCGCCCTTCGTCGGAGCCGAAGCCCTTCGCGAGGCCCTCCGCGACGAGCAAGGGCGCGGCTTCAGGCACTTCAGGCGCCACGCAGGGCCTCCACGGCTGGCTGCCGCGCGGCCGTGCGCGCCGGCACGGACGCCACGACGAACGCCCAGAGAGTCGACAGAGCCGCCACGACCACGACGTCGAAGAGGTCCACGCGGAACGGCGCGTGGCTCATCCCATAGAGCTGGGCCGGGAGCGGGACGACGCCGAATTTCTCGAGGAGCGTTGCGGCCAAGGTGCCGAGCGCGACGCCGAGGATCGTCCCGGCGAGGCCCACGCCGCCCCCTGCGGCTCGAAACACGTTCTCCACGGTCTTCGGCGACGCGCCGAGCACCGAGAGCATCGCGGCGTCTCCCGCGCGCGTCGCGGCGAGGACGGCCGACGTCGCCGCGAGGTTCAGGCCCGCGACGATCACGATCAGGAACACGGCCGCGAAGAGGACGAAGCGTTCGAGCCGGAGGGCGAGCACGAGGGCCCGGTTCTGCTCCTCCCACGTCGTCACCGTGACGGTGGGACCGAGCGCGGCCGCGACCGCGGCGGCGCCCTTGCCCGGATGCCCGGCGTCCTTCAGGAGCACCTCGTAACCCGTCGCCCCGTCGGGGCCGAGCGCGAAGAGGCGCCGCGCCTCGTCGAGCGGCAGGCTTGCCTCGGCCGCGCGCCTGCCCGCCGACGCGGGCGCGAGCGCCAAGACCTTCATCGTCGAGACGATCGGGACGGGCCCGAGCGGCGACAGTCGCGAGCGCGACGACACGAGCGTCACGGTCTCGCCCGGCACGACGCCGAGCGGCCGGGCCTGCGCGACGTCGAGGACAAGCCCCTTAGTCCTCTCGCGCCCCACGATCTCGGCGGGAGCCGCATCCCGCCCCATCGAAACCCAGACACGGCCCCGCGCCACCGGCGAGACGGAAACGACTCCGGGGACGGCGGCGAGTCTTCCGCCCACTCGGTCCACGTCGTGGAAGGCGCCTCGTCCGGCGGGCGTCACGAGAAGGTGCGGCGTCTCGGCGAGAAGCCGGCTCTTCACGTGCGTCTGAAACCCCGCGAGAAGCGCGAGCGAAACGACGAGGGCCGCCACGCCGAGCGCGAGCCCGAGAAACGCCGCGAGCGCGACGACGCCCACCTGCGCGTCGCGACGCGACGCGAGGAGATATCTCCTGGCAAGAAAGAAGGAAATCAAGCTTTCGGTCGCATGAGCGGAAACAGAATTACGTCGCGAATGGAATGCGAGTTCGTGAAGAGCATGGCCAGGCGGTCGATGCCGACGCCTTCGCCGGCCGTCGGCGGCATCCCGTATGCGAGCGCCTCGACGTAGTCCTCGTCGTAGAGCATCGCCTCGTCGTCACCCTTGCCCCGTTCGGCCACCTGCGCGCGGAACTTCTCGGCCTGCTCGTCAGGGTCGTTCAGCTCCGAGAAGCCGTTCGCGACCTCCATCCGCCCGATGAAGAGCTCGAAGCGGTCGGCAATCGACGAATCGTCCGGCTTCGTCTTCGAGAGCGGCGAGATCTCGGCCGGATAGTCGATGACGTACGTGGGCTGAAGAAGCCGTCTCTCCGCGACGGCGGAGAAAATCTCTGCTAATAGCTTTCCTTTGGAATCGCCGAACCTCTCGAGAGACTCCACTCCAACCTCACCGGCAATTTTTCTTAGAAGGTGAAGATCGCCGAGGGCCTCCCTCGTGACGCGCGTGCGGCCTCCCGCCTGCACAGGACCATTCGCAGAAATATTCTCCAGGATCGCATCCACCATGCTGACCCTGCGGAACGGTGCCTTCAGCGAGATCGTCGCGTCGCCCCAGGGCAGGTCCGTGGTTCCGAGGATTTCCTCGGCGGCTGCCGCGAACAGCTCCTCCGTGAGCGCCATCTGATCGCGCGCGTCCGCGTATGCCGTGTAGAACTCGAGCATCGTGAACTCCGGGTTGTGCTGCGTCGAGATTCCCTCGTTCCGGAAGTTGCGGTTGATCTCGTACACCCTGGGAAACCCACCCACGACGAGGCGCTTGAGATACAGCTCCGGCGCGATGCGCAGAAAGAGGTCGAGGTCCAGAGCGTTGTGGTGAGTCCGGAAAGGCCGGGCGGCCGCTCCCCCCGCGAGCGTCTGCATCATCGGCGTCTCCACCTCGACAAAGCCGCGCAGGTCGAAGAAGCGACGGATGAAGGCGACGATCTTCGCCCGGATCTCGAAAGTGCGCCTGGTTTCGGGAGAGACGATCAGATCGACGTAACGCTGCCGGTACTTCCGCTCGACGTCCGTGAGGCCGTGCCACTTGTCGGGAAGCGGGCGGAGCGACTTCGAAAGAAAATCGAGCGAGGCCGCCTTGACGGAAAGCTCCCCCGTCCGAGTCCGGAAGATCGATCCCGCGACGCCCACGTGGTCGCCGAGGTCCAGCTGCTCGAAGAGCTCCCAGTCGCCCGTGCGAAGCGCGTCTTTCTTCACGTAGACCTGGACGCGCTCCGCGCCGTCGGAAAGGTCGAGAAAGACCGCCTTCCCCATCTTCCGGATCGCGAGGATGCGACCCGGCACGCGCACCAACCGCTCGGCTTCGGGCAGGGATTCGAGAGCCGCGGCGTCCAAAGACGACCATTTCGCGATCACCTGGAAAACGAGGTGCGTCGGATCCCAGCGGTTCGGGTACATCGACCGTCCGAGGGCGGCGATGCGGGCGCGCGCGTCGCGCCGGTTCGCGATCTGCTCGGGGACGCCGGGATCCGGAGAAACGGGGACCTTCGGGTCTTCGGCCATCTGCCTACTCCCCGCCGAGGGCGTCGAAGAGAAGCCAGAGGCCCGCGAAGGCGCGGAGGTGCCGGAAACGCGAACGGGTCAGGTGGTTCCAGGGCTCGATTCCCTCCGATTCCGCGGCGACGAGGGCCTCCCGGAACAGGCCGTCGATCTCCCGGGCGCGCGCGAGGCACTTGCCGGTGGGCGCGAGCGTGTGCTCGGATGCGGTCGAGTCCCCGACCTCGCCCACGAGATCACGCAGGTTACGGGCCTCCTCGTCCATCTTCTGGCGCAGCACGGCCGCGTTGAAGAAAAGACGGTCTCGCGCCGCCGCGGGCTCGGCATCTTTTCCTTTCCCCAGGATTCGCAGAGCCGAGCGGACTTCCCAGCCCTCGAGCCGGGTGCCGTATTCTGGTGCGCCCCCGGGCGGGTCCGAGCGGACGAGATCCACGCTGGCGAAGAGCCGGCGCGCCGCATCGGACGTGAGGCGGTCCGTCTCGGCGCGCCAGGTCACGCCCGAGACCGCATCGCGCCGGAACGGATGGGGCGTCGCGCCCTTCGCAACGGCTTCCTTCTTCCTTCGACTGCTGCCCGCCGTGGAATCCGAGCCTACGTCGAACTCGTCGGCGGCCGCGGGGTCGAGTCGCGCGAGGAGCCGGTGAAGTGAGTCCTTGAGGCGTTTGACGTCCCTCGGGCGCACGCCGCGCCTTCGGCTCGCCTTCTCGAACTCGTCTTTGTCCTTCCGGAAGCGCTCGAGATCCTCGCGGAACTCGGGGCTCATGAAGCGGGCGTCCTGCTCGAGGTCCTTTTCCTTCTCGAGGACCTCGCGGGAGGCCGTTAGGATGCGCTCCTCCTCCACCTTGTAAAGCAGCTGGAACTTCTTCTTCACGGCGACGTTCGAGGACAGGACCGCTTGCATGACCTCCGCCTCGTAAAACGCCTTACCCATCCGGTGCTTGAGCGTCCGGATGTTCTCGAGCGTTTTGCGGTTCGACAGATCCTCGAACCTCTCGCAGGCCTCCAGATCGCGCCGCAGGATGTCGAGGAGGGAGACGACCGACTGCACCTCCGCGGCGTCGGCCCGGGGCCGTTCCATGAGCGACAGGAGAGCGTCACTCAGTTTCTGCAGCTCCGCGGGAGGCTTCAGCTCCGCCTCGCCCCCTTTTCCGGGCGTCGTGCCGAGGCGCGTGAAGAGGAAGTCCACCTTGTCCATCTCATCGGGCGAAAGCGAGTTCGCGTAGTAGTAGAACTTCAGGATGGAGAGAAGAAGCTCTTCGTCACCCGCCTTCACGCGCTCGAAGAACTGGCGCATCGTGCTCGGCGAAATCTGGCGGTCGTCCCCGGCCAGAGTCGCGTGCAAGGCGTCGAGCTGTATGTCCAGGCGCGTCATCGCCACCCGCGTGTCGTCGGAGTGTTCGACGCCCTTCGTCTCCTTGATCCGCTTGATCTGCTCGTAAAGAGGAGCGAACGAGACGGCCGGTCCGGTGGACCCGCGCAGGCTCGTCCGGTGCACACCCTGAAGAAACTGATGAAATGTCCACAAGGTCTTGAATTTCGCGGAAAGCCGCACATAGGCCTGCGAGATCTCTTCGGATTCCGGCGCTGTGCTGTTCACGATTCGTGGATGATAATCTGACTCTCGTGATCGACCGTATCCTGCTTTCCGAAGAGACGATCGCGAAGCGTCTCGACGTCCTCGCGAAGGAAATCGACGCCGTGTACGCGGGCAAGGACCTCCTCGCCATCGGGATCCTGAAGGGCTCGGTCTTCTTCCTCACCGACCTCTTGAAGCGCCTCAAGGTCCCCGTCGCGGTGGACTTTCTCCAGGTGCGCTCCTACGCCGGGACGAGCTCCTCGGGAAATATCAACATCGTCCACGACCTCTCGATGGACATTCAGGGCAAGCACGTCCTCCTGTTCGAGGACGTGATCGATTCGGGGCTGACTCTCCGGAAGATCCTCGAGCTTCTCGGATCGCGCAAGCCCCGTTCCCTCCGCGTGGCGGCCCTCCTCAAGAAGAAGCTTCCCGAAAACAGGGACATTCACGCGGAATTCCTCGGATTCGAGATCGGCCCCGAGTTCGTCGTGGGCTACGGCCTCGACCTCGACGAAAAATACCGCAATCTGCCGCACGTGGCTGTATGGGACCCCACGCGATGAACCAGGACGCCATGAACATGAAAACCGTCTCCGTCGAGGACGCTCCCAAGGCCATCGGCCCATACGCCCAGGGCATCGTCGCGGGCGGCCTCCTGTTCACGGCCGGCCAGACGCCGCTCGATCCGGCGACGATGAAGCTCGTCGCGGGCGACGTCGGAGCGCAGACGCACCGCGTCCTCGACAACCTCGAGGCCGTACTGCGCGGCGCGGGCGCGACGCTGGCGGACGTCGTCCGCGCCGGCGTGTTTCTCGTCGATATGGCGGACTTCGCGAAAATGAACGAGGCTTACGCGGCGCGTTTCGGCGACCACCGCCCCGCGCGCACGACCGTCGCCGTCGCGGCGCTTCCCCTCGGCGCCCGGGTGGAGATCGATCTCGTCGTCCGCGTAGGATAGGCCCCCTGTCCCGACACTTCGGACGTCAAGGAGCCCCATGCGCTGGAATCGCTGCCTCCCTGCTCTCGCCTTGCTCATCTTCCTTCCGGTCCGCGCCGACGAGGGCGCGGCGAGCGCCCAACAGAAGGAGCCCGCTGCAAAGAAGGCTCCGACTGCTGCGGCGAACCCCGCGGCCCGGTCCTCCCTGACCGTGGCGCGCGATCCCGTGACCGGCGCCCTGCGTCCTCTGACCGCCGAAGAGGCACGCCAGCTCATCGGAAGGCAACCTCTGGTCGCGCGCGACCCGCAGGTCGTCACGCTGCCGGACGGAACCCGGATGATGCGGCTCGGACCGGAACACGCCAGCCTTTCCGTCGCCCGGAAGAATCCGGACGGAACGCTCACGAGCGAGTGCGTCCACGGCACGGCTGAAGCACGAGCCTTCCTCGAGGCCGCGCCTGGACCCGTTCCGGCCCCCGCGACCCGGGAGAGGTAGAAGCAACATGCCGCGCCGCTCGCTGTTGCTGCCTCTCCTCCTCCTCGCGACGCTCGCCGCCCGGCCCCTTTTCGCGGTGAGCATCGTCATCGTCAATACGGATCCGGCGGGAGCCGGCCTCAACGATCCGACTCCGGTCTCCCCCGTCGGTGGAAACGCGGGCACGACGCTCGGCCAGCAGCGCCTTCTCGTGTTCCAGCAGGCCGCCGCGATCTGGGGTGGGCTTCTCACGAGCTCCGTCCCGATCCGGGTGAGCGCGAGCTTTGCTCCTCTCACGTGCAGCGAGACGTCCGGCGTCATCGGTTCGACCTTCGCGAACACGGTCTACTCCGATTTCACCGGAGCCCCCATGACGGGGACGTGGTACCCGAAAGGGTTCGCGAACAGGTTCGTGGGCTCGGACCTCGACGGCACGACGTTCGACATGACGGCGCAGTTCAACAGCTCCCTCGGTCAGACGGGCTGCCTCACGGGCGCGTCGCTCTATCTCGGCTTCGACAATCTCGCCGGGACAAAAATCAATTTCCTCACGGTCGCCCTGCACGAGTTCGCCCACGGGCTCGGGTTCTTCTCGGTCGTGAAATCCACCGGAGCGTTCCTCGGCACCCCGGCCATTCCTTCCATCTTCGACCGCTTCATCTACGACGACACGCTCGGCCAGACGTGGGACAAGCTCACGGACGCCCAGCGTGCGACGTCCCAGGTCAACACCGGCAGCCTCTCGTGGTCCGGTACGGCCGCGAACGCGTTCGCGGCCTCGTATCTGGGCAAGAGGCAGCGGCTGCTCGTGACCGCTCCCCCGGCCGTGGCCGGCGCCTACTCCTTTGGCACGGCCGACTTCGGACCCGCGCCCTCGAATCCCGGCGTCACGGGTCAGATCGTCGCCGCCACGTCGAGCCTGGCCACGGACGGCTGCAGCGCGATCACGTCGAGCGTCTCCGGCAAGATCGCGCTGATGGATCGCGGAACGTGCAATTTCACGGTCAAAGTCAAGAACGCCCAGAACGCAGGTGCGATCGGCGCGATCATCGCGGACAACATCGTCGAGGGCCTGCGCGGGATGTCCGGCACGGACGCCACGATCACGATCCCCTCCGTCCTCGTCACGATGAGCGACGGCACGACGCTTCGCGCGAACCTTCCCGCGTCGGCGAATCTCGGCACCGACGCGACGCTCCTCGCCGGCGCGGACGCGGCCGGCCGGATGCTCCTCTACGCGCCGAACCCGCGCGAAAGCGGTTCGTCGGTGTCCCACTTCGACACGACGGCGTTTCCGAACCTTCTCATGGAGCCGAACATCTCGTCCGACCTGCCGATCGGCGTCGACGCCACGCTTCCGCTGTTCAACGACATCGGGTGGTTCGCCGGTACGAGCGGCCCGTCGACGACGTATCTCTTGCCCTCGAGCGCCCACGCGGGCGGCAAGAACAACGCCTTCTACACGACGGACCTGACGATCGCGAACCGCGGCGGGACGGACGCGAATCTCACGCTCCAGTTCCTGGGCCACGACCAGGACGGCACCGCGGGCGCGAGGCAGCTTCGCGCGCTCGCGTCGAACAGGGCCGTGACCTACGCCGACGTTCTCGCGTCGATCTTCGGCGTCAATGCCACGGATGCGCAGAACTACGGCGCGATCCTCGTCACGGCCGACTCGGCGTCGCTCAAGGTCGTCAGCCAGACGTCGACGCCGCCACCGAACGGCGTCGGGACGTTCGGTCAGGCCGTTCCGGCCCAGGGCGCGAACGACTTCGTCACGCCGTCCTCGCCGAAGTCTCTCGTCGCCCTCCGCGACGACACGTCCTTCCACACGAACCTCGTCCTCGCGAACGCGACGACCTCGGGCGTCGTCGTAAACCTCATGCTGCTCGGCGCGGACGGCTCGACGTTCGGCACGACCTCCCGGACGCTGTCTCCTCTCGGGATGACGCAAATCGGCAACGCCGTCACGGCGCTCGGTGCGCCCTTCGGCACGACGAACGCGGTTCTCGTCGTGTCGACCGCGACGGCCGGCGCGCAGGTCGCGACGTACGCCTCGGTCATCGACAACACCACGAACGACCCGAGGACGATCCTTCCGTAAGGAGGTTCGAGAAAAGGGACGGCGGCACACGCATGGCCATGACCGTCGGCATCATGGGATTCGGGAGGACCCCTAGAATCTTCAACCTGGGGCGATTTTTTCGAACACGCGCAGCGCGCGTTCGACATCCTCGTCTCCGACGTCGGCGTGCGTGACCATGCGGATCGACGAAGGCCCAGCGGCTCCCGCAAGGACTCCATGCGAAGCGAGCTTCGCGACGACATCCTGCGCAGGCGCCCATTTCCCTTCTAAGAGGAAAATCACGATGTTGGTCTCGACGGCCATCACGTCGAGCGCGATACCGCGGATGCCCGCCAGCCCCTCCGCGAGCTTCTTCGCCCGCGCGTGATCCTCCGGGAGGCGCGTGCGCTCGTCCTCGAGCCCGACGAGCGCCGCCGCCGCGATGACGCCAGCCTGCCGCATGCCGCCTCCGAAGAGCTTCCGGACGCGCCGCGCCTCGCCGATGAACGCCTTCGAGCCGGCGACGGCGCTCCCGACGGGCGCGCGCAGCCCCTTCGAGAAGCACGTCATGACGGAGTCGAAGCCCGCCGCGAGCAAGGATTCCGTGACCCCGAGAGCCGCCGCGGCATTCCACAGGCGCGCGCCGTCGAGATGCGCGGCGAGGCCCTTCTCCTTCGCGAGCGCGAGCAGCGGGTCGATGACGGAGCGCGGGAGGACGGCGCCGCCCGCGAAGTTGTGCGTGTTCTCGAGAGCGAGCACGGACGTGCGCGGGAGGTAATAGACCGCTTCCGGCCGGATCCACGCGGCCACCTGCTCCGCCGTCATGCGGCCCCGCGGGGCGTCGATCGGCCGCGGCAGGAGGCCCGACAGCGCCGCCATCCCCGCCATCTCGTAGTGGAAAATGTGGCTCTTCCCCTCGAGGATGACCTCGGTGCCCGAGCGCGCGTGGACGCGCAGCGAAAGCTGGTTGCCCATCGAGCCGGTCGGGACGAAGAGGGCGGCCTCCTTGCCGAGCACCTCGGCGACCCTCTCCTCGAGGCGCCGAACCGTCGGGTCCTCGCCGTAGACGTCGTCGCCGACCTCCGCCTCGGCCATGGCGCGCCGCATCTTCGGGGTGGGTTTCGTGACGGTGTCGGAGCGGAAGTCGGAAGTTGGAGCGGTCATGCTCCGATCATCCCAGAACGAGCGCGGCGAGGGCGAGGAGGAAGCCGAGGAAGTCGATCTTGCTCCCTCGCGCGCGAGCAGCATCCCGTTTCGATTGCCAGGGCGCTCGAAGATTTTCTTCGAGGGTGGACGAGCGTTCGTCGTAGTACCGGGCCTTCGGCGCCACGACCATGACGGAGTAGACGAGGGAGGCCACGAGGACGAAGAGCACGACGGCCCTCGCGACGTGCGAAGGCGGCAGCGCGCTGCCCATGACCTGCACTTCGAGCAGCACGCCGACGAGGAGCGCCCCCGCCGCCACGAACCGCGCCCGGCCGAAGCCCTCCCCCTCCTCCCCTTCAAAGAAAATTCTCTTCTCTTCCTCCGGCTCGGCCCTCGTCATCCTCCCCAACACCCGGGCCAGCGGCAATCCGACGAAGACGGACAGCCCGAGCGCGACGAGAACGCGAGACACTTCGAGCAGAAAATCAGGCAGCGACATTTCGGCGAGTCTAGCGGGATAATTCGACCGGGATGGGCCTCTTCGTCATCGACTCCTTCGCCGTGGGTCCGCTCGGATGCAACTGCTCCATCGTGGGCGACCCCAACACGAAGGAGGCGGTGGTCGTGGACCCGGGCGACGAGCCCGACCGCATCCTCGAGGCGCTTTCCGGGAGCGGGTTTCATCCCGTCGCCCTCGTTCACACCCACGCGCACTTCGATCACATGGGCTGCTCGGCGCTCCTCAAGCGCATCACGGGCGCCCCCATCCTGCTGCACGAGGGCGACCGGCCTCTGTATCACAACCTTCTCGAACAGGGGCAGACGTTCGGCCTCACACTGGATGCCCCCGGCATCGTCGACCGGCTCCTCAGGCATGGCGACCGCGTCGTCTGCGGCAAAAACGAGCTCGAGGTCCTCCACACGCCCGGCCACACACCCGGCAGCCTCTGCTTCCGGATGCCCTGCGAGGACGGGGACGTGCTCTTTTCCGGCGACACTCTTTTCCGGCGTTCCATCGGCCGCACGGACCTCTGGGGGGGATCGACCCCGCAGATTCTGACGTCCATCAAGGAGCAGCTCCTGACCCTTCCCGGCGCACTCCGCGTCATCCCGGGACACGGCGAGGAGACTACGATTGCCGAGGAAGGCCGCCGAAATCCGTTCGTCGGGGATCCGAATTACCGGCCGGTATAATCCCTGCGCATGAGACTCACGTACGAAGAGAGCGCGGCCCTCCTGAACAAGTTCTGGTCCGGCCAGCCTGTCCCGTCTCCGCAGACGGGCCGCCCGATGCGCGCGTTCTTCGTGGATCGCAGCTTCAATCCGCAGGTCGTCATGATCGGCGGAGCGGGCGAGCACCTCCGCTTCGACCAGAAGCCGCGCCAGATCGAGTTCTCGGCCGGACACATCAAGTCCATGGTGCGCGACGCGAAGGAGCGCGAGAACCCGGTCTGCCCGCAGGATTTCGAGCCGCTCGTCGTCTCGCGCACGCCGGCCGTCCGCTTCCCCAACGAGTGGGACTGGCAGTTTCACTGCCCTAAGTGCTTCTCGTTCGGAAGCTGGGAATACACCGACAAGAAAGACGACGTCGCCCTGAAGCCGGCGGTCCGGAAGGACGCGCCCGCGTTCCACGACGAGACCATCCCGCTCCTGAAGCGCATGGAGATGGCGAAGACCGGCGACCTCGCGCTCAAGCTCTATGCGGCCATGGCGCAGACCGATTGCACGGCCTGCGGGTACGACTGCGAGGGCTACGCGAAGGCCATCGCGGACGGCAAGGAGAAAGACATCTCCCTCTGCGTCCCCGGCAAGGCCGAGACGGAGGACGTCCTCAAGAAGCTCGTCGCGGGCACCTACAGCTTCGCCTGATCCTCCGCGAGCATCGCCTCGATCACAGGGCGACAGCGCTCTCCCGCGCACTCGCCCGTGGTGCAGCCCGTGGCGTTCGCCACGTCAAGAACTGTCCGCGCGCCGCGGTCGATCGCCTCTTTCACGCGCGGATACCGGATCGTGTTGCAGATACACACGGGCCGGAACTTCAGCAGCATGAGCTGGCGTTTCTCTTCGGTCGAGAGCGCGGAGGGCATCAGAAATCGACGGTGTAGCGGATCGACGTCCGATCGCGCACGCGGTCCAGGTAAACGACGCCATCGAGGTGATCGCTCTCGTGGAGGACGACGCGGGCGTGGAAGTCCTCCGCGACGAAAGTGACCGCCTTCCCCAACGTGTCGAGGGCGCGCACCCGGATCTTCTTCGGGCGCGGGACCTTCGCGGCGAGGAACGGCACCGAGAGGCAGGCCTCGAAGTCCTCCTCCTCGGTCGAGTCGAGGACCTCGAAAGACGGATTCACGAGAAGCGTCGGCGGGACCTCCAGGACGTCCTTGCCGCGCTTTTCTCCGTGGACCTCGTAGAGCACGATGCGGAGGCCCGTCGACACCTGCGGCGCCGCGAGGCCCGTGCCGTGGTACTCGATCATTGTCTCCATCATGTCTTCGAAGAACGCCCGGAACCGGCCCTTCCGAAGGTCGTGCGCTTCGATTTCCGACGCGCGCTTCCGGAGGATGGGCGAGCCGAGCTTGGCGACTTTGAGAATGGCCACGTGTTCTCCCGGCAGCCAGAATGCCCGGCTTCACCCACGCATTGCAAGCGACCTTAGAATCCGTCTCATCAGGTACGTCTTCCTTTTCAATCCCGCGGCCGGGAAGGGCCGGGCGTTGCGCGACCGAGACCGAATCCGGGCCGCGCTGTCCACCGCTGGTCTCGAGGGGGAGTTCCTCGACACCGAGCGCCCGGGCCACGCCGCGGACCTCGCGGAACACGCGGGAAAGAGCGGCGTCGACGCGGTGGTCGCGATCGGCGGCGACGGCACGGTCAACGAGGTCGTCAACGGCCTCATGCGGCTCCCGGAGCCTGCTCGCCCCACGTTCGGCCTCGTGCCGGACGGCACGGGGAATGACTACGCCTTCGCGCTCGGCCTGCGCCCCGGCGACCTCGCGGAGGCGGCGCTCGTTCTCCTCGCCGGAAAGACGCGCGTCCTCGATGTCGGGGACATGAACGGACGATTTTTTGCGAACAGCGTCGGGCTCGGCTTCGACGGCGCGGTGGCCGAGGCCGCGTCGAAGGTCCGCTACCTCAAGGGATTTCCGGCCTACCTGTGGTCCGTCTTCACCGTCCTCAGCGACTGGACGAACTTCGAGCTGACGCTCATCGCCGACGGCCGCGAGCTCGAAGGCCGCGCGTTCCTGGCGGCCGTCGCGAACGGCCCACGCAGTGGCGGCGGATTCCTTCTGGCGCCCGACGCGAAGCCCCATGACGGGCTCTTCGACGTGTGCCGCCTTGGCGACCTTCGCAAGGGTGAGGCGCTCCGACACCTGCCGAAAGCTCTCGACGGCTCGCACAAGAACCTGCCGTGGACGACGATTCTTCGCGCGCGGGAGGTCACCCTGGCGTCGGACCGCCCCCTCACCGTGCACATCGACGGGGATCTCGTCTTCGGAGCCGGGCACCCCGAACCGCTCGTCTTCAAGATGCACCCGCGCGCGCTCCGCGTCATCGGAAACTGGCCGTGAGGGAGTTCGGATAAGAGGATGGTGCCCAGGGGCGGAATTGAACCGTCGACACCGCGCTTTTCAGGCGCGTGCTCTACCAACTGAGCTACCTGGGCAGGCCAACCATCGACGCTCGCCACGGGCACGTCCCTTGCGGAGAGGCGAGCCGCGACACGCCTGCGCGTTATAAGTGGCGCGCCTAGAATAGTCAACCGAAAGGGAACGATGCTCGCTCTTCTGACAATCCTGCCCCTTCTGGCCCAGGGACCAGCCTCTCCTCCTCCGAAACCCTCGCCCGCCGCGGATCAATCCGGGAAGGGCAGCGCCATGGCGGGAGCCGCCGGCCTCGAAGTGCTGTGGGCGAGCCGTCTCGCCGAAGCCGTCGAAGGGGCCAAACGCCTGCGCGACGGCCGCATCCTCATTTTCTTCGTGGAACCCGACTGCGGCCAGTGCAAGCGCATGGAGGCGCTCGTCGCCCCCTCCACGTCGTTCTTCGCCTACACGCGCGACAAGGTGCCGCTCCTCGAGGACGTGTCGACCGCGGAAGGCAAGGAGCTCGCGCGGCGTCTCCGGATACGCAGCGTGCCGACGTGGATCGTCGTCACACCGGAGCTCGTCGAAAGCGGCCGTCAGGAGGGTCCGACGAGCCAACAGGGCTGGGTCGACGCGTTCATTCAGGTCGAGCGCGGGTGGGCCGGCTACCGGAAGGTGCTCGCCGACGAGACCGCCGATCCTTCGAATCCGGGGCTCGTCTTCGAGGCGGCGCGTCAGACGTATCAGCGCGGCGGTGGCGCACTGGCGGAGGCGCGGTTCCAGCGGCTCGCTCGCGATCCGAAGACCCAGGCCGCGATCAAGGAGCAGGCTCTCGGGTACCTCACGTCCCTCGAAATGGAGTCCGGAAGGTTCGACGACGCGGTCGCCCACCTCGACACGCTCGTCGCGACGGCGCAGGACCCCGTACTCAAGATGCGGGCCGAACTTCGGCGGGCCGACGTGGAGATCGCGCGCGGCCGGAAGGACCTCGCGGCCTGGCGCCTGAAGGACTTCGTGAAGGCCCATCCGGATACTCCACTCGCGGCCGAAGCACAGGCGCTCCTCGACGCGCTGCAGGGCAAGGCTCCTCCCGCGAATCCGGACGCCAAGGAGCACTAATGTCTCTCCTTCGAACTGCCTCGGCTCTCGCGCTCGTTCTAGCCGCTCTCCCAGCGCCTGCGGAGCCCATCCCGGCCTCGAACACGATCATCGCTCCGCGCCTTGCGGCCGATGCCGACCGGCTCGTCGCGGGAGCGCCTTTCCGCCTCGCCGTAGTCGCCGACGTCAAGGCGGGCTGGCACGTGAACAGTCACACGCCGAAGGAAGATTTTCTCATCCCGACCGAGATCCGGATAAAGCCCGCGGCGGGTCTCGTGTTCTCGCCCGTGAAGTATCCGAAGCACAAGGAGACGAAATTTTCGTTCTCCGATCAGCCTCTCGCCGTCTACGAGGGCCGGACCGTTTTCCTCGTGCCCGGCACCGTGGACGCGAAGGCCGCGCCGGGACCCCGCACGCTGACGGCCGTGATTTCGTACCAGCCCTGCAACGACAACCAGTGCCTTCCGCCCGCCGAGCTCACGGCGACGCTCACCCTCGAAGTCGCGAAGGCGGGGTCGCCCGCTACGCCCGCCAACTCCGACGTCTTCGCTCCCCCGGCGGCCGGTAGCGGAGCGGGAGCCGCGGGGAATATCGAGAATGCCATGTCTGCGGGCGCCACGCCGCTCGGAGCCGAGGCCGCGCCCCTCGGGGCCGCGGCGATGCGCGAGAAATGGAACGTCCAGGGAGTCCCGACTCTTCTCTTCATCGGCCCCGACGGCAAGGAGATCGGCACGCGCGTCGTCGGTTTCGAGCCGCCCGAGACGTTCGCTCCGCGCTTCAGCGGCGGCGGCCCCGCCGCCGCCGAGGGCGGCCTCGCGGGCAAGTCGCTGCCGCTCCTCATCGGGCTCGTCTTCCTGTCGGGCCTCGCCCTCAACCTGACTCCCTGCGTCTACCCGCTCATTCCGATCACGCTCGGGTTCTTCAGCCGGCAGACCGGAGGAAAGAAGGGTGGAACGTTCGGCCTCGCGCTCCTCTACGTCCTCGGCATGAGCGTCACGTACTCGGCCCTCGGCGTCTTCGCCGCGCTCTCGGGCTCGCTCTTCGGCGCCTGGCTGCAGAAGCCGGTTGTTCTCCTCTCGATCGCGGCGATCGTCGTCGCGCTCGCGCTCTCGATGTTCGGGCTCTTCGAGATTCGCGTCCCGCACTTCATCACGGACCGCACCGGGTCGAAATCCGGCGCCGTCGGCGCCCTGACGATGGGACTCTTCGTGGGGTTCGTGGCCGCGCCCTGCATCGGCCCGTTCGTCCTCTCGCTCCTGACCTACGTCGCGGCGAAGGGCTCGGCGCCTCTCGGCTTCGGGCTCTTCTTCACGCTCGCGATGGGCCTCGGCCTTCCCTATCTCGTCCTCGGGACGGTGTCGGGTAGCCTGAAGGCGCTCCCGCGCTCGGGCGAGTGGATGACGGCCGTGCGTCGCGTCTTTGGCTTCGCGCTCGTCGCGCTCGCGGTCTACTTCCTCCGCCCGCTCCTGCCGCCGCGCTTCTACGAAATTGGCATCGCGCTGCCGCTGCTCGCCGGGGGCGTGTGGTTCCTCTTCTTCGAGAAGAGCGGGGCCGGTGTGAGGGGATTCTACGCCGCGAAGGCCGCCGTCGCCGTGCTTCTCCTCGCCGCCGGCGGGCTCTTCGCGATGCCCGAGAAGGCCGGAGCGGCCCTCGCGTTCCAGCCCTATTCGGACGCGGCCGTGGCCGCGGCGCTGGCCGCCGGCAAGCCCGTGATGATCGACTTCTACGCGGACTGGTGCCTGCCCTGCAAGGAGCTCGACCACAAGACGTTCCGCGACGCGCGCGTGATCGCGGCGGCGAACGGCTGGGTGCTCCTGAAGGCTGACTTGACGAGATAGAGAACGAAATCTTCTCTTCGTCCGAACTATTGTCGAAGAAAGTCTCCTTGATCCAGTTTCTTCAGTAGAGCATCCGCGGCGCTCCTCTGGGCATCTTTCTTCGAGCTGGCTTCGCCGCGCGCGCTAATTCCCTCACTCCAGAACACCTCGTACACGAAGCGTGGGTCGTGCGGCGGGCCACTCTCTTCGACGAGGCGGTAGACCGGCAGTGACCTGCCCTCGGCCTGCGCGCGCTCCTGAAGCGCGGTCTTCGGATCCCGGCGTTGCAGCTCCCCGAGATCGAGCGCCGCCACGTCGGTGTCGAAGAGCCGTCCCGCCGCCGCGCGCGCGACCTCGATGCCGCCCTCAAGGAGCAACGCGGCAAACACCGCCTCGAACGCGTCCGCGAGGCGCGCGTCCCTTTCGCGCCCGCCCGCCCTCTCCTCTCCGGGAGAGAGGCGCAGGAGCGGTCCGAGTCCGACCCGCCTCGCGAGCGCGGCGAAGTGCCCCTCCGAAACGAGGAGCGAGCGCGCCTTCGACAGCGTGCCCTCGCCCTCGAGGGGAAAGGCCGCGAAGAGCTTCTCCGTCACGAGGAAGTTCAGGACGCTGTCGCCGAGAAATTCGAGCGTTTCGTTGTCCTCGGCGTCTTCCGTCTCGTTCGCGTACGAGGCGTGCGTAAGGGCGCGCCGCAGCATAACGGAATCGCGAAAGCGATGGCCGAGAGCGCTCTCGAGCGCGTCCATGACTTCCGGGCCGTCCGAGGGCATCGGGCCTCCCGCGCGATGCTAAAGCGGATTCCGCCAGCGCAAGCCGGGAAACCGCGAAAAGTCGGCGTCGTTCGTTCGCCGGGGGTCGAGAGGGTGGACGAGGACAGCCGGATGCGTCATAAGGCGGACGAATCCGCATACGACCGCCCAGGGCATGCCCACTGGGTCGGATCCGTTGAGCAGTCCTTGCCACCACGCCCTGGCCCCGGCGTGATGCGGGGCATGGCGGTTGTAGTCGAAGACGAGAAGATTGACGTCCGGCAGGATCATCGATCGGCCCGCGTCTCCTGGACGAAGTCCTCCGCCTCGATCTGGTCCACGACCTGGTTCAGCTTGCCAGGGTCGACACCAGGTTGGAGACGGCTCGAATGGGGCTCGACGGCGAAGCGGCGTCGCGGCGAAGGCGCGGCCTCCTGAGCGGCGAGCCCGCGGCGAAGCACCGTATTGAGCGCCACCTTGAAGGAGGTGCGCCTCCGACGCGCGTACTCCTTGAGCTTGTCGGCCACGTCCTGCTCGAGAGTCACCGTGGTTCTCATAAAGGCATCATGATGCCGTATTGATCTGCTATCAAGATGACTCATCCCGTCCTGTCGTAGCTCCATGAAAGTGTCGACTACGACGAAAAAGGGGAAATTTCTATTGAGCGTTGACAGACCTGGACGTTGGGAAACGGGACGGCGGCAGCAAAGAGGGCGCTCGCGCAGCCGCCGGCGTCACGACTGCTTTGTCACTTTGTCGGTCGTGCCCCTTCGGCGGAGCACGAAGAGAGACAGTGTGATCGCCACGAGCAGCGCCGAAAGAACGGCGAGCTCGGGCACGAGCTGTGGGGGAGGTGCCTGTCCGGTTGCCTGGCCGAACTCCGCTGTGAGGATCAGCACGCGCCTGATCGCCGCGATGAGCCCGACGAGGAGGAACGGCTCTGGAGTGACCGCATGCTCCTTGAACGACACCTGAACCGTATAGAGAAGCTCGACGACGAGGAGGATCAGGAGAATCCGGTCGAGGAGAGGGATGATTTGTGTGGCCAGGTCACCGGAAAAGAGACTGCTGCCGAAGCGGATGATCGTGATCACCAGAAGGGCGACAGCGCTCCCGGCGAGAAGTACGCCGAGACCGACGTAGACGAGATCTTCAACCGCCGCGAATCCGCGGGCGATCAGGGTGCGCGTTGGTGGCGATTCTGCCGGCACGTTTCCTCCGAGCGCGTCATGTTTAGCATACGTCCGTCAAAGCCGCCTCGACCGGAGCGGACGGGTTTCGACTGGTACCGGAGGAGGGACTCGAACCCTCACGGCTCTTTTGAAGCCTGGGGATTTTAAGTCCCCTGCGTCTGCCATTTCGCCACTCCGGCGCCGCGAAGCTTACGCCGGAAGGCGGACCGGAGGGAGTGCGGGAGTGGAGGCGACGGTCGGGGTCGAACCGACGAATGAGGCTTTTGCAGAGCCTTCCCTTAACCACTTGGGTACGTCGCCGTCCCGTTCGGAGGCAGAATGTTAGCAGGCTCCGGCGTCAGCTCGACATCATGCGCGCGAGGGCGAAGAGGGAGGGGTCGAGAGGTTTCGTCCCCGCGGCGACGTCGTCGAAGGGGGTAGACGACACGACGCCCTTGAGCTGGCCGACGAGCACGCCGGCCTCTCCCGCCACGAGTCGCCGGACGGCCTCCGCCCCGAGCCGTGTCGCAAGGAGCCGGTCGAAGGCCCCTGGCGAACCGCCCCGCTGCACGTGCCCGAGCTGCGTGACGCGGAGGTCGAAGCCGAGCCGCTTCTCGTTCTCACGGAAGTATTGCGCGAGCGCACGGGCGTTGTGGCGCGCCCCCTCGGCCACGACCACGATCGCGTGCCTCTTGCCTCGCTCGCGCGAAGCGTAGAGCTCCTGTGCGAGCGCCTCCGGGCTCGTCTCCATTTCCGGGATCACGATCGCCTCTGCTCCGCCGGCGATTCCAGCCACCAGCGCGAGGTACCCGCAATCGCGCCCCATCACCTCGACGAGAAACGCCCGCTCGTGCGACGAGGCCGTCACCTTCAGGCGGTCGATGGCCTCGAGCGCGATGTTGAGGGCCGTGTCGACGCCGATCGTGATGTCGGAGCCCGGCAGGTCGTTGTCGATCGTCGAGGCCACACCTACCACGGCGAAACCGGCCTTTGCCAGCATGTTCGCGCCCATCTGCGAACCGTTTCCGCCGATCACGACCAGCCCTGTGACGCCGCGAGCCTTGAGCACGCCGAGCGCCTGCTCGCGTCCCACGGGCGTCTTGAACGCCTCGCAGCGGGCACTGCCGAGAATCGTGCCGCCCTGCTGGATGATTCCGCCGACGTCTCGCGGGCCGAGCGGGATCAGCTCGCCGCCGAGGAGGCCCGCGAAGCCGTGGCGGACTCCGGAAACGGTCCAGCCCTGCGCGATGCCGGCGCGCACGACCGCGCGGATTGCCGCGTTCATGCCGGGCGCGTCGCCTCCGCTCGTGAGAACGGCCAGGTGGCTCATGGGATCTCCTTTCGGCCCCGGTTCATGCGGGAGCGGCAAACGGCCACTCGGATTTCCGGCGGGCCGTAACGAGGTACGCGACGATGCCGGCGCCGAGAACAGCGAGCCCGGCCGCCTTGAATCCCTTCTCGGGCGAGAACAGGACGAAGCCCCACAGGAGGAGCGCGACGAACGCCGGCAACGGGTAGAGCCACATGCGGAACGGCCGAGCGAGATCCGGTCGTGTCTTCCTGAGGACGAGCGCCGCCGCGACCTGCGCGATGAACGGGATGATCGCCCGGATCGACACGATGGCCGAGACGACGACCTTGAGGTTCAGGAACGAGAACAGGGAGGCCGCGCCGCCGAGCGCGAGGAGCGCGACGACGGGATAGCCCTCCGTCGGATGCAGCTTCGCGAACACCGGGAAGAAGTTTCCGTCCCGCGCCGCGGCGAAGAGAATGCGCGAATAGCCGAGCGTCAGAGAGAATACCGACGCGAACGCGGTCCACAGGATGAGGCCCGTGACGAGGCGCGCGACGGGCCGCCCCGCGAGGACCGCGACGAAGTCCGCGACCGTGGATTTCGAGCTCATCGCCTGCTGCATCGGGAGGACCGACACGATGCAGGCGTTCATCAGAATGTAGAGGACCGCCACGGAGAGAATCGAGATCACGATGACGCGCGGAATCGTCTTCGTGGGCTCCTTGATCTCCTCGGCGAGATAGCAGACGTTGTAGTAGCCGAGGTAGTCGTACACGGCGAGGATCAGCGCAAGGCCGAGTCCTCCGAAGATGCCCGCGGGCGGTGGAATTCCAGGCGCGGACACGATGGGCGCCTCCCAGAACCGGAACGCCTCGAGCTTCAGGTGCGGGAGGCCGAGACCGATCACGATCCCGAGCGTCGCGAGGACGCCGATCCAGAGAACGATTGAGAACTTGCCGATCGCGCCGATCCGGCGCATGAGGAGCAGCGTGACGGCGATGCAGAGGAGAGACGCGACGGGCGCCTCCCAGCGGTCCGGGATCTCCGGAAAGATGTAGTGTAGGTAGCGCGAGAAGCCGATCGCGCCCGAGGCCATCGAGAGAGGCGCGGAGAAGATGATCTGAAAGAGAAACAGGAAGGAGATGAGCCGGCCCCAGCGGGCGGGACCGTACGCTTCCCTCAGAAAGGCGTAGGAGCCGCCGGCGCGCGGCAGCTCGGCCGAGAGCTCGGCCGTGACGAGCCCGTCCGCGATGGCGAGGACCGCGCCGAGGATCCACGCGCCGAGCGCGCGTCCCCCGCCCATCGCGGCGAGAATGAGAGGAAGGGTCACGAAGGGCCCGATCCCCACCATGTCGATGATGTTGAGCGCGGTGCCCTGCCAGAGGCCGATGTCGCGCTTGAGCCCGCCCTCCGCCGCCGGTGCCGCCATCCGCGCACCTTACATGAGCACGAAGAAGGAAATCGGAGAGAATTATTTCTTCGAAAGGGTTAGGTGCCGGCGCCTCAGGTCAGAACTTGAGACCTCCGCCGAGCCGCACCATGTCGTCGGCCGTGAAACTTGCCCATCGGTCCCAGACAGCTTTCAGGAGCCAGGCGGGCCGATCGAAGTAGACGCTGGCCCGTTCCGAGGCGCACGTCGACGACCGACGAGGCGTACACCCTGTCGTAATGGTCGAGATGCACGCCCGCGCCGAAGGCGATTGAGCCGTTCAGGTTCGATAGCGCCCAGCCAGCCCGTGACGTCGCCGAACCGCTTTCGAATGTTGACGTCGAATTGGATCTGATGGCCGAGCACATATAGCTCGGCGGACGCCTTGCCGTTCAGGTCGTCGGCCCTCTCGACGGGCGTCGAGGGCGCTTCCGTTGACCCATCGTCTTCCGCTCCGACCGCCCCGTGCGCCAGCAACATGCCGACAAGCAGGACCCGAGCGCCCGAGTCCCAGTTCGCCACGTGGGTTCTCACCATGCCTATTCTCGCGTAGAATTCGCGACTTGAGTCGCATGCGACGCCTAGCCGCCAGATCCGCCGCCGCACTCCTCGTCGCGGCCCTTCTCGCCCCTGTATTCGAGGCGGGTGCTGTGCTGGCCGACGACCTGAAGGACCTCGCCGCGGGCAACACCGGCCTCTCGGACGACCCCGAGACGCCCGGCCCCGACCTCTACGCTCCCCGCCCCTGGGGCGACGACGTCCCGGACATGCCTTCGCTCCTCGTGCTCGACGCGCCCGCCGACGCCGCGGAGGCGTTCGAGCCGCGGCCCGTCGAGCCCGTCGTTCCCGCCTGCCGCGATCTCTCCCCCTGCGACCCCAATGCGCGCGCGATCGCGGCGCGCGGTCCCCCGCTTCTCCTTTCTTAGCTCTTCCCGCCGAAGACGCTGAAGAGGCGGCGCCCGACGCCGCCGGAGGAGACCCGTGAGGACCCTGATCTGCCTGATGGTGGGCACTCTCGCCGTTCCCGCGTTCTGTGCCCGCGGCGAGGAGCCGCCGCGCGTGACGCTCGCCGAGGCGCTCCGCCTCGCGCGCGAGAACAACCCCGACCTCCTCGGCGCCCGGGCCGACGTCGAGTCCGCGCGCGCCCAGAGGACGGCCGCCGCGCTACTCCCGAATCCCGTCCTGTCCTACTCGACCTCGAAGATCCCCACGGACGGGACACGCGCAGGCACCGTCTACGGCAACGACTTCTACAGCCGGGCCTACGACACGGTCGTGTCCGCGTCCCAGCTCGTCGAGATCGGCGGCAAGCGCACGAGCCGCCGGACCTCGGCGGACGAAGGTGTGGCCGGCGCCTCCGCGCGGCTCACGGATGTCGCGCGGCTGCTCGACGCGGCAGTCGTGCGGGCGTACACCGCCGCCGGCGTGACGCGCGAGAGCGCGATCATCGCGCGCGAGACGGCTGCCTCGTTTGGAAAGACCGCGGGGATCGCGGAGGAGCGCGAGGCCGCGGGAGAGATCTCTCTCTCAGAGAAGACGCAGATCGAAATAGCCGCCGGCCGCTTTCTCGCGGATGCAGCACAGGCCGACCTCGCGTACGCCAACTCGGCCCGCACCCTGGGTGCGCTGTTGAGCCTGCCCGCGGCCTCCCCGGCCGAGGATCTCGAGGCCGCTCACGAGATCATTTCGCCCAACCCCGCGGGAACGCCGGATGACGACGAGACCTGGCTCGCGCGCCGACCCGATCTCGCGGCGCTCGAGGCGGCTGTCCGAAAAGCGGAGGCCGAACTCGCCCTCCAGAAGGCCTTTCGCGTGCCCGACCCCACGCTCCTCGCACAATACGAAAGACAGCCGCCGGACCAGCGGAACACAGTGGGGTTTGGCGTTTCGTTCCCGCTGCCCGTTTTCAACCTCAACGGAGGCGCGATCCGCGCGATCCAGGTGGCTGTAGAAACTACCAAGCGCGACCTCACCCGCGGACGCGTCCGAGTCCGGCAGGACCTCGCCGCCACGCGCGACGCCCTCGAAACCGCGCGCGCACGGGCCGTCCGCCTCGTGAACGATCTCCTCCCGAAGTCCAAGACGGTACGCGACACCGTGCGCTTCGCGTACGAGCAGGGCGCCGCCTCGCTTCTCGAGCTCCTCGAAGCCGAACGCAACGCCAACGAAATCCGCCTCGCCGCGGTCTCCGCGCGCGGGGATCTCATCACCGCCCGTGTCGACTTCCTCACCGCGCGGCCCGGCGCGCCCGCCCAGGAGACACCATGAAGACTCGCGTCATCGCCACCGCGTTCGCTGCGGTCCTCGCCGCCATGCCCGCGGGGTGCCTGAAGACGCCCTCGCCCTCGGCCGATCCGCCGGCGCCTCGCGTGGACGGCGACGCCATCACGTTCTCCGAGGGCGCGCCGCAGCTTCCCTCCTTCGCCGTCGAGGCCACCGTCCGCGAGACTGCGCCCCCCGTCTCCGTGACGGGGCGCCTTGCGTGGGACGAAGACGCGACCGTCCGCATCCTGCCGCCCGTCGCGGGGCGTATCGTCGCGCTCAAGCGCACCGTCGGCGCGCGCGTCTCCGCCGGCGACATTCTCGCGGAGCTCTCGTCGCCCGACTTCGGGCAGGCGCAGGCGGACGCGGCCAGGGCCGCGGCCGACCTCGCGTCCGCAACCCGAACACGAGATCGCGCCTCGCGGCTCACCGAGCGCGGCGCCGCGCCCCGCAAGGACCTCGACGCAGCAGAAGCGGACCTTGCCCGCGCGAGGGCCGAGTCCTCTCGCACCTCCGCCCGCCTCGCCCGCTGGGGCGGCGATCTCGCCGGCCTCGGCGACCCCACGCATGGCCTCGACCAGCTCTTCCGTCTTCCCTCGCCGCTCCCTGGAGTGGTCGTCGAACGCAACGCAAACCTCGGCCAGGAAGCGCGGCCGGACGCGACGGCGCCGCTGTTCGTCGTCTCGAATCCACGAAGCCTGTGGGTCTGGCTCGACGTGACCGAGCGCGACCTGTCGCTCCTCGCGCCGGGTGACCGGCTCGCCGTCCGCTCCGCAGCGTGGCCCGTGCGCGTCTTCGAAGGCCGCCTCGCGCTCGTCGGGGATGCGCTCGACCCGGCGACGCGCACCGTGCGCGCCCGGGGCCGCATCGATAACCCCGAGGGTCTTCTGAAGGCCGAGATGTACGTGACCGTCGAGGTCTCCGGCAAGGGCGCACCGTCCGCGGCCGTCGTCCCGGCCCGTGCCGTCCTTGGCGACGGGGCGGCGCGCTGGTGCTTCGTGGAGGACGGACCCCGCCGATTCCGTCGGACGCGCGTCACGGTCGGGTCCGAGCGCGGTGGAAAAGTTCCCGTCCTCTCGGGCCTCTCCGCGGGTGCACGCGTCGTGACGGACGGGAGCCTCCTCCTCTCGTCGCTCTACGCGTCGGCGGGCGAGAAGACGGGAGACAAGAAGTGATCCGCGGCGTCGTCGCGTGGGTGCTCCGCCGCCGGGCCATCGCTCTCGCGCTCCTCCTCGTCTTCGTCGTCTTCGGCGTCCGCGCGTTCCTGAGACTCCCCGTCGAGGCGTATCCCGACGTCACGAACGTCCAGGCCCAGATCATCACTCTCTTTCCGGGGCATGCCGCCGAGGAGGTCGAGCGCCTCGTCACGATTCCGCTCGAGAACGAGATGAACGGGATCCCGAAGCGCGCGTCCATGCGCTCGATCTCGATTTTCGGGCTCTCGGTCGTCACGATCGTTTTTGAGGACGACGCGGACCGCGCTTACGTCCGAAACCAGTCCTTCGAGCGCCTCCAGTCCGTAAACCTCCCTCAGGGCGCGCAGGCAAACCTCTCACCCGACTCGACGCCGGTGGGCGAGATCTACCGCTACACGCTTGCGGGCCCGCCCGCCTTCTCCGCTCTCGAGCTCAAGTCCCTCGAGGACTGGGTCGTCGAACGAAAACTCCGGACGGTACCCGGCGTCGTCGACGTCGTGGGCTTCGGAGGTCCCACGAAGCAATACCAGGTCAACGTGGACCCCCTCAAGCTCAAATCCTACGGCCTCACGCTCGCACAGGTCTTCGACGCGCTCTCGAAGGGCAACCGCAATGCGGGCGGCGCCTACATCGAGCACGGCGCCGAGATGTACGTCGTACGCGGCCTCGGCCTCGTCCAGTCGACGGACGACATCGGCGAGATCGCGGTCGTGACGCGGAACGGAACGCCCGTCAGGATCCGCGATGTCGCGTCCACGGGCGTCGGCCCGCGCATCCGACTCGGGCGGGTCGGGAAGACCGTCGGCGGATCCGACGAGGACGACGTGGTGCAGGGAATCGTCCTCCTGCGCAAGGGCGAGAACGCCCTCGAGGTCCTCGAGCGCATCCGCTCGAAGGTTGGCGAAATCAACCGCTCCGGCCTCCCGCCGGGTGTGACGATCGTCCCGCACTACGACCGCACCGCGCTCATCGACCGGACTCTCCGCACCGTGCGCAAGAACATGGCCGAGGGAATCGGGTTCGTCCTCGTGATTCTCGTCGCCTTCCTCGGGATGAAGAACGCCCGATCGGCGCTCGTCGTCGCGGCCGTTGTTCCCCTCTCCCTCCTCGGCGCATTCCTCCTCCTCGACCTGCGCGGGATCCCTGCGAACCTGATCTCGATGGGCGCGATCGACTTCGGGATCATCGTGGACTCGGCTGTCGTGGTCGTCGAGAACCTCCTCCGGATTCTCGCGGAGCGCCGCGAAAAGGTCCGGTCGATCTCCGTGGCGATCGTCGAGGCCGTGGACGAGGTCGGCAAGCCCATCCTCTTCTCGAAGGCGATCCTGATCACGGCGTTCTTCCCGCTCTACACGCTGCAACGCGTGGAGGGCAAGATCTTCAGGCCGATGGCCCTCACGCTGACGTTCGCGCTCATCTGGGGAACGATCCTCGCGCTCACGATCGTCCCGGTCCTCGCGAGCTTCGCGGTCAAGCGGCGGAAGGGCGCGCCAGGCTCCGCCGTGGAGGAGGAATCCGCGATCGTCCGGGCCCTCGGCCGCTCTTACCGGCCCGCCCTCGCATTCGTCGTCGATCGCCGCAAAGCAACCGTCGCCGCATCGGCGGTCCTCCTCGCCGCGGGCGTCGCGACGGCCGCACTCCTCGGCTCCGAGTTTCTCCCGAAGCTCGACGAGGGCGCTCTCTGGGTCCGCGCAACGTTCCCCGGCTCGATCTCCCCGACCGAGGCGGCCCGGATCACGCGCCAGATCCGGACGACACTCGCCTCGTTCCCGGAGGTGAAGGCCGTCGTGAGCCAGCTCGGCAGGCCCGACGACGGGACGGACGTGAACGGCTTCGACACGTCGGAGTTCTACGTGGACCTGATCCCCCGCGACGACTGGAAGACCGCGAAGACGCGCGACGCCCTTTCGGACGCGATGAACCGGAACCTTTCCGCGATCCCCGGCATCGAGCTCACGTTCTCGCAGGTCATCGAGGACAACGTCAACGAGGCCGTGTCGGGCATCAAGAGCGAGCTTTCCGTGAAGATCTTCGGCGAGGATCCCGCCATCCTGCAGGACCTCGCGGATCGCGCGGCGGCTGTCCTCGAGGGCGTCCAGGGCGCGGCCGACGTCGCGGCCGAACGGCTCTCGGGCCAACCGCAGATCCAGATCTCCGTGGACCGGCCCGCGATCGGCCGGTACGGACTCTCCGTGTCGGACGTCGAGACCGTCATCGAGACCGCGATCGGCGGCGCCGTCGCGACCCAGATCCTCGAGGGCGAGAAGACGTTCGACCTCGTTGTCCGCGTGGAGCCGGGCGCCGTGACGGGCCTCGAGACGATCCGCGCGATCCCGATCCTCGGGCCGAACGGCGAGAAGCTCACGCTCGGCTCGGTCGCCGACGTCCGCCTCGCGCCCGGCTCGGCGCGCGTCTTCCGCGAGGAAAACTCGCGGCGGATCGCCGTCAAGCTCTCCGTCCGCGGGCGCGACCTTGGCTCGCTCGTCTCGGAGGCGCAGAAGAAGGTGGCCGCGGCCGTGAAGCTCCCGAGCGGTTATCACCTCGAGTGGACGGGCGCCTTCGAGAACCAGCAGCGCGCCCTCAAGCGCCTCATGGTCGTTCTCCCCATGACGCTCGCCGCGATCTTCTTCCTCCTCTTCGCGGCGTTCGACTCCCCACGCCTCGCGACGCTCATCCTCCTGAACGTCCCGTTCGCCGCCGTGGGCGGGCTCTTCGCGCTGCCGCTCGCAGGTCTCACACTCTCGGTCTCGGCCCTCGTCGGGTTCATCGCGCTCTTCGGAGTCTCCGTCCAGAACGGCGTCCTCCTCGTCGAGCGCATCCGCGACCTGCGCCGCGAAGGCAAGCCCCTCGGGGAGGCCGTGACGGGCGGCGCCGTCTCGCGCTTTCGCCCGGTCCTCATGACGGCCGCCATGGCCGCGTTCGGTCTCCTCCCGGCCGCGCTCTCGCACGCCGTCGGGGCCGAGACCCAGCGCCCGTTCGCGGTCGTCATCATCGGGGGCCTCGTGACCGCGACGCTGTTGACCCTGTTCGTCCTGCCTGCCCTCTACGAGCTCTTCGAAGGCGAAGAGGAGGAGTACTGATGCGCTACGTCCTCGGGTTCTTTCCCCCCGACCGTCTCTTCGCCCTCATCGACGCTCTTTCCGAATCGCACGTCCACGGGCTCACGATCTCCGACGCGCGCGGCTTCGGGCAGGAGCACGATGCCGGGCACCCGGAGCACCACGAGCACCGAGGAGTCGAGATGACGAAGAAGATCCGCGTCGAGATCGTCTGCGCGGACGAGGAGGTGGCCGGCATCCTCGACGCGCTCTATGCGTCGGGGCACAGCGGGCGCCGGGGCGACGGCAAGGTCTTCGTCCTGCCCGTTCTCGACGCGCTCCGCATGAAGACCGGCGAGCGCGGCGACGCGGCACTCGGCCCCCCGAAGGAACGTTAGCGTCAACCGCGCTTCAGGACGTCCTTCGCGATCGTGTTGAGCTGCATGAAGGACGTGCCCTCGTAGATCTTTCCGATCTTCGCATCGCGGTACATCTTCTCGAGGGGATAGTCCTTCACGTAACCGTAGCCGCCGAGGAGCTCGAGGGCCTTCGAGGTGCACATCTCCGCGACTTCGGAGCCCTTGAGCTTCGCGATCGCACCCTCCCGCGCGAACGGCAGGCCCGCTTCCTTGAGGCGCGCCGCGTTGTAGACGGCGAGCCGGGCGCACTCCAGCTCCATGTCCATCCGCGCGAGCTCGTGCTGGACGGCCTGGAACTGCGAGAGCGGCTGACCGAACTGCTTGCGTTCCTTGACGTACTTCGTCACGTAGTCGAGCGCGGCGCGCCCGATCCCGACCATCTGGGCGCCGATGCCGATTCGGCCCTCGTTGAGCGTTTCGATCGCGATCTTGTAGCCCTCGCCGACGTTTCCGACGACGTTCTCCGCGGGGACTTCGAGGCCCTCGAACGCGAGCGCGAGCGTGGAGGAGGCGCGTATTCCGAGCTTGTCCTCTTTCTTGCCCTTCACGAAGCCTTTCCACTGCGATTCCACGAGGAATGCCGTGATGCCCTTGTAGCCCTTGCTCTTGTCCACGCTCGCGAACACGAGGAACAGCTCGGCCTCGAGGCCGTTCGTGATCCAGAGCTTGCCGCCGTTCAGGATCCAGCGGTCGCCCTTCAGAGCCGCCGTCGTCGCAAGGGCGAACGCGTCGGAGCCCGAGCCGGCCTCGGAAAGTGCGTACGCGGCGACCTTCCGTTTCGCGAGCTGCGGGAAGTACTTCTTGTGAATCGCAGGGGACGCCCACCGCTTGATCGCGTTGTTCACGAGCGTGTTCTGGACGTCCACGACGACGGCGCAGGCCGCGTCCACGCGCGCGAGCGCCTCGATGATCGCGACGGAGGTCGTGAAGTTCGAGCCGAGGCCGCCGTACTCCTCGGGGATCTCGATTCCCATGAGGTCGAGATCGAAGAACTTCCGGATGAGATCGGGATCCATGACGTTGTCGCGGTCCATCCGGGAGGAGTGGGGGCCGATCGCTTCGACGGCGAAGTCGTATACGCCTTCGGCGAGCTCCCGCTCATGGTCCCCGAGGACGGAGACCGGAGGGATCGCGGGCGGATTGGTGGTGACGGGCATCGGACTGCCTCCGGGAATGGAGGATACCGAAAAAGAAAGGCGCCGGAGCAGTTGCACCGGCGCCTCGAAAGAACGAGAAACCTAACTAGAAGTCGTAGCGGCCCGAAAACTGAAGCGTGCGCGGCGTCGTTGTGAAGCCGTTGAGCGTCGCGAAGGACGCGTTGAAGGTCGTGAGGCTCGTGAAGCGGTTGCCCGTGTTCGTGAGGTTGAAGATGTCCACGAAGACCGCAAGCGTCCCCGGTCCGACCTTGTAGCCGGCGCCAAATCGGACGTCCACCGTATAGAAGTCAGGCTGACGGAACTGGTTGCGGCTCGTGACGACTCCGTCGATCGTGGCCCGGTCGGTCGTGTTGCCGTCCTTGTTGTTGTCCGAGCCCGTCAACGCTGAGTACGGACGGCCGGTCTGGTACGTGAAGAGAACAGACGAGAACGTGTTGATGCTTCCGAACTGGCGATCGTAGGACGCGTTCGCCGCGGCGCGCCACCTGATGTCGCGGTCCGACGGCGCCCAGTTCAGCTCGGGGTTGTTGACGTCCCAGAGCGTAAAGCCGGAATAGTTGCGCTCGTTCGAGTCCGTGTCGTAGTCCGAGGCGCGGGTGAGGGAGCCGAAGAACCGGAACCCCGCCGCAAAATTCTTGCGGAACGACAGCGTCGCGGCTTTGTAGTCCGAGCGTGCATCCGAGGTGTAGACGGTGACGCGGCCGTAGTTGGCATTGATCCGGTTCGCGCTGCTCGACGAGGAGGACAGGCCGTAGCAGGTAACTCCCGAGTTCGGATCCAGCGTCGTGCAGTTCGCGGCCGGCGACGCGACGAGGTTCGCGTCGTTGTTCCGTTCGAGGTTGTAGCCCTTCGCCCAGGTCGCGTCGATGCCCCAAGCGATTCCGAAAAACTCACGCTCCGCTCCAAGCGTGATCTTGTCGGTGTGCGGGTTCTTGAAGTCGGATGTCATGCTGAAGACGCCTGGGGAAGCAAGCGTCGTTCCAGCCGGAAGGTTTCCGAGCTGCTGGATTTTCGTCGGGTCGAACGCGGCTCCCCAGCCGGGGGCCGGAAGGCCCCCCGTGGAGCCGGCCGCGTTCGCGTTCACGACGTACTGCGTGCCCTGAACGCCGTTCGACTGATAGAGCTGAGAGAAGAGAATCTCGGGCGTCCGGCTCCAGTACCGGCCGAGAGAAAGTCGAACGACGCTCTTCGCATCCTTCTCAGGCGACCACGCGAAAGAGATCCGGGGCGACCACTGATTATTCGCGTCCGGGATCTGAGAATCGGGCTGGACGAACTTCGCGCCAGGCGTGAGGACCTTGTTCAAGTCGAGAATGGGGTCGTTCGGGTTGTCGAGACGCTCGTAGCGAAGGCCGAGCGTCATCGTGAGGGCCGGCGTGACGTACCACTGGTCCTGGACGAAGAACGCGAGCTCCTTCTGGTCGGCATTGAAACGGCCCGCTTGATCGACGGTGAGGCCGTTGAGACCGATGAACTCGCGGTACTGCGTCCACTTGCCCGCGAGGAGGTTCGCCTTCAGGTTCTCGGCCGTGGCGGTCTGCCCGGTAAAGGCGTTAAAAACGAAGACGCCGCGCCAGTTGCCCTTGAAGATCTGGTCCATCCCGGTCTTGTTGTAGTCCGCGCCGAGCTTTACGGCATGCGCGCCGAAGAGGAACGTGGCCGTATCACCCACACTGATGCGATTGTCCGTCGCAACGATCGGCAGAAACGCGACCTCGCCGAAGGTCGCCTGCCCCGTGAGCTGGATCTCGGGCAGGCCGAGGCCCTTGTCGGCACGCGGGATTTCGTTCTTCGCGTACTGGATGTTGAAGTCGTTGATCGTGCTCTGGTTGAAGATCGCGTTCCAGCTCCCGACGAGAGACGACGTCTTCAGGCCCTCGAGTCCGTTGTGGCTCGTTGTCTGCGTCTGGCTCGAGGACGTGCCGTTCGGCCCGTCGTAGGTCGCGTAGTTCGCGCGGCCGTAGACCCGATGCTGGTCCGTGAGCTGGAAGTCCAGGCGCCCGAAGAACACCTTTCCGTTCTGCTCCTGGATGTAGTTCGTGTCCGTCTGCCCGAGCTTCGGGTAGCGGGCCGCGATGTCCGGATCGGTGACGAGAGCCGACGTGATCGGAATCGTCGTGGCCTGGAGCTGCTGGTCCCACGCCCCGAAGAAGAACAGCCTGTCGTGAAGGATCGGCCCGCCGATCGACGCGCCAAACTGCTGCGTCTTCTGGTCGCGCGGGTCCGTGCCGTTCGCGAATTGCGCGGTCGTGGACTGCGGCCGGTTGTAGTAGAACGCCGAGCCGTGGAAGTCGTTGCTGCCGCTCTTCGTGATGACGTTCACGAAGCCGCCGCCCGAGCGCCCGAACTCCACGGAGGCCCCGTTCTGAATGACCTGGAACTCGCGCACCGACTCCTGCGACATCGTGAAGGGCGCCCGGCCTTCGGCCGAACCGTCGCCCGAGGAGCCGCCGAAGAACGAGTCGTTGTAGTCGACGCCGTCGAGCGTGACGCTCGTATTGATGCCGCGCTGGCCGCCGATCGCGATGTTGCCGCGCGAGGTCTCTCTCTGCGCGTTAGGCGCCAGGAGGACGAAGTCCGTGAAGTTGCGGCCGTTGATCGGGAGGCTCTTGATCACGTTGTTGTCGATCGTGGTCTGGCTCGCGGTCTGCGTCGTCTCGATCGTCGCTTCCGTGGCTGTGACCGTCACGGACTCCGTCTTTGTCGAGAGGCGCAGCTTGAAGTCGACCGTCGGCGCAGACCCGAGCGTGACGACGACGCGCGCGTCGCTCTGCTTGCCGAAGCCCTGCAGCGACGCCGTCACGGAGTAGGTGCCAACGGGCACGCTCACGATGCGGTAAACGCCGCGCGAGTCAGAAACGGCGACGAGCGCGAGGCCCGTGTCCTTGTTCTTGGCCTCGATACTGGCTCCCGGCAGCGGAGCGCCGGTCTCGTCGAGGACCTGTCCCGAAACGCGACCGGTCGTGACGTCGACCTGCGCGAGAACCGGGACCGCCGTGAGAAGGAGGGCCGCGATCGCCGCGAGGGCGATCGTCAGGCCGAATCGGGGATTCAATTTCATGTGTTCACCTCTGCTGAAATTGGAAAAGAATGAAAGAAAAACGACGGACAGACTCGCAGCCGTACGTAAATATCCCGTGAAGAACGGTTCATAATGGGATGTCGACAGCCCCATCCTATCGCGCGCGCACCGGGCGCCGTCAACGGGTTTCGAGTCTCGCGCCGGGGCAAGAAAAGAACGGGGAGCCTGGGACGAGGCCACGTCCAAATGAGAGAGGCCGCCCGGAGGCGGCCTCTCGTGACTGTGCTGAAATGAAAGCTAGAAGTTGATCTTCGCGGCGACCTGTAACGTGCGGGGAATGACCTCGCCGGAATAGCCCTGGACGACGCCGAACGTGTTGAGCGCCACGCCGCTCACGGTGTTCGTAAAATTCGTGATCGTGTACTTGCCGGTCGAGGCCGTGTACGTGATCCTGAAGAGGTCCTGGTTGGCGCCCGTGACGACGGTCATGTTCCTGTTGAACAGGTTGAACACCTCGGCCAGCAGCTGCACCTTCACCCCGTAGGGCAGGTCGAACGTCTTCGAGAGGCGGAGGTCGACGTCCCACACGCCGGGCTGGCGGAAGGAGTTGCGGTCGATGAGACGCGCGTTCTGGCCGCTGAGGAAACCGGAGAACTGCGGCAGGGTCATGCCGTTCGCCTGGGTGAGGTCGATGATGGCCCCGTTCCCGTCGACGAAGGCCGGGGTGAAACTCGCCGTGGCAGTCGTCTGAGGCTGTCCCGTCAGGCTGTTGGCCGTGCAGCCGCTGCAGGTGAAGCTGATGGCGGCGGTGTAAGGGAAGCCGCTGTGCCAGAAGCCGGCACCGGACACCTCGAAGCCCCACGGCAGGCGGTAGGTGAGACCCCCGGCGACGCGGTGTTTCACGTCGTTGTCGCTCGGTCCCTCGCTCAGGCTGGGATTGTTCGGGTCGATGAGGAACGAGGTCGACGTGGAGCGAGTGTTCGTCTCGTAGTCGACCGAGTCGGAGTGCGTGTAGCTGATGTTCCAGGAGAGCTTCGAGTCGAGGGGGTGCTTGCGGAGCTCGACCGTCTGCCCGCGATACCACGCCTTCTCGTCGCTGGAGAGCGCGCGGACGATGCCCATGTCGGCGTACGGACGAGCCGGATTGGCCGAGCTGTTGTAGTCGTAGACCGGCATGTTACCGAGGAGATAGCCCGTGGGGACGAGGTTGATGTTCTTCGTGCCCTGAATGTGATTCAGCTTCGAATAGACGGCGCTGACACCCACCGTGTAAGAGTCGCCGAGGCGCTGTGCGAACTGCAGGCTCGTGCGCCATGAGTCCTGCGCCTGGTAGTCCGAGCCGATCGTGACGAGGTTGGCCGAGAGCTTCGACTTGGCCAGGAAGTCGGCCGGCGACAGAATGCCTGGATAGGTCGGGCAGGGATTCGCCGCCGTGGTCGTGCAGGTAAACGTCGTGGTCAGCAGCGCGCCGCTGATGCCCTGAATGGGGCTCGCGAGCAGGATGTCCGGCATGTACTCGTAGAACAAGCCCGTGCCGCCGCGGAGAACCGAACGGCCGTCGCCGAAAACGTCCCAGGCGAAGCCGATGCGGGGAGCGATGTTGTTCGTGTCGTCCTTGATCTGCGTGAGGAACTCCGGGTGCTGCGGGTATGCGTTGGACTCCGGACGCGGCGTCGCCATGTAGTCGTAGCGAAGGCCGAGGTTGAGAGTCAGGCGCGAAGCGACCCGGAAGCTATCGTTGACGTAGAACCCCCAGAGGTTCGTGATCCAGCTGACGTCGCCATTCGCCGGACCGTATGCCTGCTGGAAGGTGTTCGGTCTCTCATTGACGAAATTGAGCAGGCTGCTGTACGAGTAGAAGCCGCCGGCGAAGCGTGGGAAGGCGTCGAACAGGTCTCGGCGGAGGAGCTCCACTCCTGCCTTGAAGGAGTGGCCCTTCCATTCGAGCTGCACGGTGTCCTTGAGCTGGAGCTTCTTCTCATCGGCCGTGTTCGGGGTGGTGTCGTTCGCGCCGAAGAACTGCGTCTGGCCGAAGTTGACGGAGAACTCGGTGCCGCTGTACACGCTGGTGACCGGGCGCTGGTCCCG
>JBBRRY010000006.1:0-128424 GCA_038245905.1 Thermoanaerobaculia bacterium
CACGAGATTCCACAGCGGCCCCATCGCCCGGCGCCCCTGATCAAGCCGTCTTCGGTCGCAGCGTCCCGTCCTGCGTGGGTGCCTCCTGACGACCACCCGTGGAAGGGGTTCTTGACGGCCGCTAGCGCCAAGGCAGCTCGCCAGCGCCTGCAGCGGGCCGCCCTTCGCTGAGAATGTCCGCCCTTTTCCACATTTCCACCGCCGTCCACAAAGAGAAAAAGAACCAAAAAGAGAAACGCGGCGGCGACTACGGGTGACATTTCTATCGAGCTATTTCAGGGGACATTTCTAATGTGCGTTGACACGGAGAGTTTCCTTACGCAGCACGGTCGCCGAAAAGCCGTCGTGCGTGACGCCGGGAAGGACGCGCACGGTACCGTCTGGCGCAAGGGCCGCCACGAGCGGCACGGGCAGACCAACCGTGTCCGGGACGACGCGGGCGAAATCCGGCCGCGCGCCGAGCAGCGCCTCCACGACATCCTCGTTCTCCTCCCGCTCGAGCGAGCACGTCACGTAGACGAGCGTGCCGCCTGGCGCGACGAGGTCGAGGCCGGCTGCCAGAAGGCGTCGCTGAGTCTCGGCGAAGCCGGCGAGATCCTCCGGCCTCAGGCGAAGGCGTATCTCGGGATTCTTGCGCAGCGTGCCCGTGCCCGAGCAGGGAGCATCGAGTAGGACCGAGGCGAAACGACTTCGCGGCAGGGGCGCTCTCCCAGCGTCCGCACGGACGACGAGCGCTTCTTCGCGGCGGCCCGCCGCGGCGAGATTCGCGGCGAGCCGGCGCGCGCGCGACTTCGTGCGCTCGAGCGCGACGACGCGCCGCGCACGTCCCGTCGCGAGAAGCGCGCGCGTCTTGCCGCCCGGCGCCGCCGCGAGGTCGGCCACGATGTCCGACACGGGGACCAGCTCTACCATCGCCTGCGCGGCGACGTCGATGACAGCGAGCACGCCGGACGAGACGAGAGGATGCGCGGCGGCGGCCCCGCCCGTGACCGTGAGAGCAAGCGGGGCCCACGGAGACCGCACGGTCTCGACGCCATCCGCGGCGAGCCGCGCGACGATCTCGTCGAGTGTCCCGGCGCGAGGATCCGCGAGGAGGTCTATCGGAGCGTCCTCTTCGTCGGCGGCAAGTGCCGCGCCCGCGGCCGAGGCGCCGAACGCCGCCACCCACCTCGCGACGAGCCATTCCGGATGCGAGGTCTCGAGCGCGAGGCGGAGGACAGGGTCCGCGCCGGCCGGAAGCACGACGGCGCCCGGGCGCGCCTCCTTTTCGGCCACCTGGCGGAGGACCGCATTCACCAGGCCCGCCGCCTTCGGCGCGAATCTCTGTGCCGCCGCGACGGTCTCCCCCACCGCCGCGTGCGCGGGGATCCTGTCCATCAAGAGGAGCTGGGCGGCACCGAGGCGAAGGGCGGCAAGCACGGGCGGATCGAGCGACTCCGGCGCCTGCCGAAGATGGCGGGACAGCACATGGTCGAGGCGGAGCGCGCCCCGCAGGGTCTTCTTCACGAGCGCCCGCAGGAGGTCGCGATCGCGCGGCGGAAGATTGCGGCCGCGCGCGTCGACGAGGGGCGCCGCGTGAGCGCGATCCCGGGCCACACGCACGAGCACCCCGAGCGCCAGCTCCCGCACGGATCGCGGCTCGGCCATCAGCCCCAGCTCTCGCCGACTAGGACGCGCTCGCCGCGGACGAATTCGGCCGCGGTCAACGCGCGGCGCCCCTCCGCCTGCAGCGTCGCCACGGCGACCGCGCCTTCTCCGCACGCGACGACGAGGCGACCTCCGGCCTCGAGAACCGTTCCCGGGAGAGATGCTTCTGCTCGGACGCGCACCTGCCCGCTTTCCGCTTCGAGCGAGAGGCCCGAGAGCTTCACCCTCGTATTTCTTCGAGTGGTAAAGAGTCCGGGCCAGGGCGTGAAGGCTCTCGCGCGACGGATCAGCTCGGTTGCCGGCCGCGTCCAGTCGACGCGGGCGTCTTCGCGGGTAATCTTCGGGCAGGACGTGGCGAGAGAGTCATCTTGAGGAACGGCCTCTTTCCTCTCTTCACCTTCTAAGAAATCCAACGTCTCGATCAGCGCATTCGCGCCAATTTCAGCGAGGCGGCTGCCAAGCTCTTCAGCAGACTCTTCCTCCCCGATCCGTGTCTCACGCATCGTGTAGACGGGCCCGGTGTCCATCCCAGCGTCCATCTTCATGATCGAAACGCCCGTGACGGCGTCCCCCGCGAGGACCGAGGCCTGAACGGGCGAGGCCCCGCGCCAGCGTGGGAGGAGCGAGCCATGAACGTTTACGCATCCCAGACGCGGAAGGTCCAGCACTCTTTGGGCGAGGATCTTTCCGTAAGCAGCGACGACGAACACGTCCGCTCCCACGGCCGAAAGCCGCGCGACCGCCGCGTCGTCTTTCAGCGTGGGCGGCTGGAAGACTTGCATCCCCAGCGACTTCGCCCGCGCGGCGACGGGCGGATCCGTGACCTCGCCCCGTCGCCCGACCGGCTTCCCCGGCTGCGAGACGACGAGGGCGAGGGTGTGGCCCGCGTCACGAAGAGACTCCAGGCTCGGCAGCGCGAAAGACGGCGATCCGAAAAAAACGACTTGCACGGTGACAGTGTATCGACACGAAACCCAGTTTTCCCTCTAGAATGCGCACATCCCGACTCGGGAGCGAATTGAAGAAAGGACGGAATCAAATGGCTGGAATGACGAAATCGCAGATCGCGGAGCACCTCGCGGAGAAGTCGGGCCTCACCAAGAAGGCTTCGGCGCAGTTTCTCGAGGAGCTCGCCGCGCTTGCCTACAAGCAGGCGAAGAACTCCTTCACGATGCCAGGTCTCGGCAAGCTCGTGCTCGTGAACCGCAAGGCACGCATGGGCCGCAACCCCGCGACCGGTGAAGCGATCAAGATCCCGGCGAAGCGCGTCGTGAAGTTCCGCGTCGCGAAAGCCGCCAAAGACGCGATCCTCGGCGCGAAAAAGTAGCGCGGAGGGGTTTGCCCGCGGCCTCGTGCCGCGGGCATCCCGCTCTCTCACGACCGTCTGTTGCGGTCGATTTCCTCGAAGTAGTCCGTCGGGACGAGAATCTCGCGGCTCCTGCTCCCGCCCGCGGGCGGTCCCACGATCCCGTCGCGCTGCATCATGTCGATGAGCTTGCCGGCACGGGAGAACCCGATTTCGAGCCGCCGTTGCAGGAACGAGATGGACGCCATGCGCTCGCGCACGACGAGCCGGGCCGCTTGGTCGTACATCTGGTCCGCGTCGCTTTCGTCGGACCGCATGCCGTTGGCCGCGGCCTGTGCTTCGCGGTCCACCGTCACGGTCTCGTCGTAAATCGGCTTGCCCTGCTTCTTCAGGAAACGGCAGATCTCTCTCGTCTCCTCGCCGCTGATGAAGCCACCGTGCACCCGCATCAGATAGGACGTCCCCGCCGCGAGATAGAGCATGTCGCCCTGGCCCAGGAGCGACTCGGCTCCCATGGAATCGAGGATGGTCCTTGAGTCGATCTTGGTCCGCGTCGTGTAGGAGACGCGACACGGGAGGTTCGCCTTGATCGTGCCCGTGATGACGTCCACGGACGGCCGCTGCGTGGCGAGGATGAGATGCACGCCGACGGCGCGGGCCTTCTGGGCGAGCCGCGCGACGGATTCCTCGATCTCGCGGGGGGCCGTCATCATGAGGTCCGCCAGCTCGTCGATCACGATGACGATGTACGGCATCGGCGCGATGACGCCGTTCTCGTCCGCCTTCAGCCGGTCGCCGATCTTCTCTCTCACCTCGGCGAGTGAGCGCGGGTCGCGAATCGCCGCGTTGTACTGCTCGATGTTGCGGACACCGGGCCACTCCGAGAGGAGCTTGTAGCGGCCCTCCATCTCGTCCACGGCCCACTTGAGCGCGTTCGCGGCCTTTTTCGGGTCCGTGATGACGGGCACGAGAAGGTGCGGGAGATCTTCGTAGTCCTTGAAGTCGTTCATCTTCGGGTCCACGAAGATGAACTTGACCTCGTCCGGGCGGGCCTTGAAGAGGATGGACGTGATCATGCCCGTCACGCCCACGCTCTTGCCCGCGCCCGTCTGCCCCGCGACGAGGAGGTGCGGCATCCGCGCGAGGTCCGACACGATGGGCTCGCCGTGCACGTCGATTCCGAGCGCGATCGTGAGGAGCGAGGGCGAGCGCCGGAACTTCTCGCTCTCGATCACCTCGCGGAGCGCGATGAGGTCGCGGTTCTTGTTCGGGACCTCGATTCCGACCGCGGCCCGGCCCGCCATGCGCTCGATGCGCACCTTCTCGGCCGCGAGCGCGAGCGCGAGGTCGTTCTCGAGGGACGTCACCTGAGAAACCTTCACGCCCTGCGACGGCTTGAATTCGTACGTCGTGACGACCGGCCCCGGCGTGTAAGCGTCCACCGTGCCCTCGACTCCGAATTCGAGGCACTTGGCCGCGATGAGCTCCATCGTCTGCCGGAACTCCTCGCGATCGCTCTCGCGGTCCCTCTTCGGGGCGGCGCGCAACAGCTTGATGGGCGGGAACACCCAGCCCGAGGAATCGCGCTGCGCGGGGAAAGGCAGAATCCGCTGCGGCGCATCGGCCTTCTTCTCGAGCCGGGCCGGCCGCGCGATGGGCCGAGGCGACTCGAGCTCGGCGCCGCCCGCCTTCTGGATCGAGAACCGGCCCGCGCCCGCCCGTTCCTTGACGCGAAGCGTGGCCACCGACGGGATGTAGACGACGTCCCCCTCCGGCTCAGCGGTTTTTTCGGGCGCGGGACGCGCGGCATCTTCCTTGGCGCGCTCGAGGTGCTTCTTCACGACGTCCCGCCTCTGCTTTTCCTTGGCTGCCTGCTCGCGCGTCCGGCGGCGCTCCAGGACGAAGCCCCGCCACCAGCCGGAGAAACGGAGGCCCGCGCTCGAGAGGCCGTCCCCGAGCGAGAGGGAGGTCGAGAGCAGAAGGCCGATCAGGAGCCCCGCGGAGAGGAGGATCGCCGCGCCGGGCGGGTTGAGAGCCGAGACCGCGAACGAACCGAGGAGGTCCCCCACGAAGCCGCCTGCGTCGAGACCGCCGCCGAACGTTCGGGGGCGCCCGAGCGCAAGATGCGAAAGGGGGGCGAGCGTGAGGACGACGAGGAGGACGCCGAGGCCCTTCGTCCCCCAGGCACCGACCGGCCGCGACAGGAACCGCCGGCATCCGACGACGAGGAGCACGAGCGGGGCGACAAACGCGGCTACGCCGAAGAACTGGAGGCTTCCATCTGCGAAGGAGGCGCCGAGACGGCCCGCCCAATTGCGAGGCCGGACCCCCTGGTCGTTGACGGCGGAGAAGAGCGAGGGATCATTCGGGTGATACGACAGGAGCGCCGCGAGGAGGAGGAGACCCACGGCGAAGAGAGCGATACCGAGGAATTCGTCGCGCCGCCGCGCAAGCGCGGACGGCGGCAGCACGGGCCTCGAGGCCGGTGAGGCGGCGGGTGCCATCAGGGAACGACCTTCAAGTCGCCGGCGAGGCCGCTCGAAAGCGAATCCCCGTAAACGATGAGCAGAAATCCCAGGACGCCGCAGTACGCGACGAATGCGCGGAGGCGCATCGACACGACCACTTTCAGGAGAAAGCCGACGGCAAAGTACCCGACGACCGCCGCGACGACCATCCCGGCGACATACGCCGGCAGCGCTTTCCCTTCGAAGACCGGACCGACGCGATGGCGGTAGGCGTGGAGGTTCTCGACGGCCGCGGCCGCCAGGATCGTCGGGATCGACAGCAGGAACGAGAACTCCGCCGCCGCCCGGCGCGAAAGGCCGGTGAAGAGGCCGACGGAGATCGTGTTTCCCGACCGCGAGAAGCCGTGCAGCACCGCCGAGACCGACTGACAGGCGCCGATGAGGGCCGCATCACGGGGGCGCATCTCTTCGAGCGTGCGTCCGCCCTCTCCGCGCGCGTCTCCAACGCGCTGCGCGACGAAAAGGAGCACGGACGTCGCGACGAGCGCAAATCCCATCCGCCGGAATTCCGTCATGCCCTCGATTGCAAACTGCTTCAAGGGGAGCGTCACGGCACCCGTGAGGGCCACCGCGATCACGAGCAGGGAGACGAGCTTCCATGCCTGCCGCCGCTCGGCCGGGTCGGCCGAGACGAGCCCGGCAAACGTCGCGCCGATCCGCGATCGAAAGTAGACGACGACGGCGAAGAGCGTCCCGACGTGCAGCAGGACGTCGAAGAGGATCCCGGGCTGCGCAAAGCCGGGAAGAAAACGCTGCGCGAGCGCCAAGTGCGCCGTCGACGAGACGGGCAGGAACTCCGTCAGGCCCTGCACGATGCCGAGCAGGACGGCCTGACCGACGGTCACCGACATCGAGGAATTGTAGCAGCGGAATGAGCGATTTAGGCTATTTGCCGGGTGGACCGAGCCGCGGGGCGAGCGCGTGGAACACGTCCAGGGAAAGTGTCTCCGCCCGGGCGGTCGGAGGCAGCCCCGCTTCCGCCACGGCGCGGACGGCGCGCTCGCGCCCCCACAGCGGCGACAGCGCGTTCACGAGCGTCTTGCGCCTCGACGTGAATCCGGCCGAAGCCACGCGAAGCGCCTCGTCCGTGCCCGCCTCGGCGGCGTGCGGCACCAGCTCGAGAACCGACGACTTCACCTTGGGCGGCGGCGAGAAGTCGCCGCGCGATACGTCGAAGAGGCGCCGGGCGGACGCATGCGCGCCGACGTCGAGGGTCAGAAACCCGAACGCGTCCCCGCCGGGCGGCGCGACGATGCGGTCCGCGACTTCCTTCTGGATCATGACGACGAGGCGCGAGAACAGATCCGGCCGCCGAACGAACGCGCGCAGCATCGGGGTCGCGCTCTCGTACGGGAGATTGCCGAGAAACGGCACGGGCGGCGCCGCTCCAACCCGGGAGAGCGCTTCCGCCACGTCGGCATGGAGGGCATCCTGTGTCTCGACGAAGAGCGCCCGCTCCGCGAGCTCCAGCGATAGGCGAGCCGCGAGCACGGGATCGATCTCGAAGGCGAGGATGCGGGCGCCCCGGTCGAGGAGCGGCCGGGTGAGCGCGCCGCGGCCCGGACCCACCTCGACGACGGTCTCTCCTTCGCGCGCTCCGAGGCCATCGAGAATTTTTTCCACGGTGGCCGTGTTTACGAGAAAGTGTTGACCCCAGCGAGCCCGTGAGGATCTCGCGCTTGACGCTCTCACGGACCTCACCCTACCATCTAAGATCGCGCTCGGATCTCCCCGCCGCGATCCAAAGGCTGCCCAGAAAGGACCCCCACACATGTCCGCAAACGTCCTCGAGCTGAACGAAGGTTCGTTCGAAGCCACCGTCCTCAAGAGCGCCAAACCCGTCCTCGTGGACTTCTGGGCCGTCTGGTGCGGCCCCTGCCGGCAGGTGGGGCCGATCGTCGAGTCGCTCGCCGCGAAGTGGGGCGACAAGGTCACCGTCGCGAAGCTGAACGTCGACGACGTGCCGTCCGTGGCGGAGCGCTACGGGATCATGTCCATCCCGACGCTCATGCTCTTCAAGGGCGGCCAGATCGTCGAGCGCGTCGTCGGCGTGTCGCCGCAGGCCTCCCTCGAGAAGAAGTTCGAGCCCCACCTCAACTGAACGGTCGGACAGCGCCGGCGCTACTTGAGGGGCGCCGCTTCTTCTGGCCCCGGAAGAATCTTCCGAGCTACGGGACCATCCGGTTCGTCCTCGTAGAAGATCCTCAGACGGACCCCGCGCCTGGGGGCCGCAGTGATCTCCGTCTTGCCGTCGATCCGGAAGGCCCGGCCCGGCTGGCCGACCTCCGAGAGGACGACGTAGGCGCCCGGCTCGTATCGGAGGCACGAACCCGCCGCCCGCAGTAACGGCACCGGAGTCGGCGTCGCGGTCGGTGCCGGAGTCGCCGCCGGAGTCGGTTTCTTCTTCTTCTTCGTGGCGCCCGAAGCGGGCAGCGCGAGCAGGAGGCCGGCCAGCGCAAGGCAGACGGCGCGGAGGAACGGAAGAAGAGCCATTCGCGACCCAGCATATGCCGTCGGCATCCCCCTTGCTGTAACCGACTTGCGGCCGTTCGCCGATGCCGATTCGGCGTCGAAATGAGGCCTTCGAAGGGACAGGATGACGACGACCACGATCCCCGCCACCCCCGCATCGGGCCTCGACCCGGCCGCCCTCACGGAGAGAATCCGCGAGAAATCGCTGCTCGTCGGGGCTCTCCTGACGGAAATTCGCAAGGTGATCGTCGGCCAGGGCGGCCTCATCGACCGCCTGACGATCGGCCTCCTCGCGGACGGCCACTTGCTTCTGGAGGGCGTCCCCGGCCTCGCCAAGACGCTGGCCGTCAGGACCCTCGCGCGCGGCCTCGACGCCTCGTTCTCCCGCATTCAGTTCACGCCGGACCTCCTGCCGGCCGACCTCATCGGGACGCTCGTCTTCAACCCGAAGACGCAGGAGTTCGTCGCGCGGCGCGGCCCCGTGTTCGCGAACCTCGTCCTCGCGGATGAGATCAACCGCGCCCCCGCCAAGGTGCAGTCCGCGCTTCTCGAGGCCATGCAGGAGAGGCAGGTGACGGTCGGTGACACGACGACGCCCCTGCCGGACCCGTTCCTGGTCCTCGCGACCCAGAACCCCATCGAGCACGAAGGCACGTATCCGCTGCCCGAAGCCCAGGTCGACCGCTTCCTCATGAAGCTGACGGTCGGCTACCCCACGAAGGCCGAGGAGCGCCTGATCCTCGACCGAATGGGCGACACAACCGAGGCCGAAGCGTCTGCCTCCGTGCGGCCCGTGCTCACGCCGGAAGCGATCCGCGAGCTCCGCGTCCTCGTGCGCAGCATCTATGCCGACGAACGCATCAAGGGCTATCTCGTGGAGCTCGTGGCCGCCACGCGCGACCCGAAGGCGTACGGCCTGTCGGATCTCGCGGACTTCGTGTCGTACGGCGCTTCGCCGCGCGCCACGCTCGCTCTCCTCGCGACGGCGCGCGCGCGCGCCTTCCTCGCGGGCCGAGGCTACGTCGTGCCGGAGGACGTCAAGGACGTCGCGCCGGACGTGCTGCGTCACCGCGTCCTCCTCTCGTACGAGGCCGAGGCCGAGAACGTGACGAGCGACCAGGTCGTCAAGAGGCTGCTCGAGCGGGTCGAAGTGCCCTGACGGCCGTGCTGCCCCGCGAGATCGTCCGCAAGCTCCACCGCATCCGCATCCGGACGAACCGGCTGGTGGATGCGGGCGTGGGCGGCGAATACCATTCGGTCTTCCGGGGCCGCGGCATGGAGTTCGCGGAGGTGCGGGAGTACGTGCCCGGCGACGACGTCCGGACGATCGACTGGAACGTGACGGCGCGGACGGGCACCCCGCACGTGAAGAAATTCACCGAGGAGCGGGACCTCACGGTCCTCCTGCTCCTCGACCTCTCGGCTTCTCAGGGATTCGGCTCGCAGTACCTCACGAAGCGAGAGCTGATGGCCGAGCTCGCGGCGCTCCTCGCGTTCGCCGCCGTCAAGAACCACGACCGCGTCGGCGCGCTCCTCTTCACGGATCGTCTCGAGCGCTATCACCCGCCGCGCAAGGGCGTCGACCACGTGCTCGCGATCACGCGTGACGCGCTCTCGCTCGCGCCCGTGGGCCGGGGAACCGATCTCTCGCTCGCGCTCCGGAGCGCCGCATCGCTCCTCAAGCAACGCGCGGTCGTCTTCGTCGTGTCGGACTTCCTCGCCGCCGGGTACGAGAAGGCGATCAAAACCCTGAACAAGCGCCACGACGTCGTCGCGATCCCGATCAGCGATCCCCGGGAGCAGATCCTCCCGTCCGCGGGCCTCGTGCGCCTGCGCGACGCCGAAACCGGCGTCACGGGCGTCTTCGACACCACCGACCGGGCGTTTCAGGAAGCGTGGGGGCGGCGCCGGGCCGGCCTGCCCGAGCCGGCGGCGATCTTCCGCTCCTCCGGCATCGACTCGATCCCGCTCCGGACCGACGCATCCTACGAACTGCCCCTCGTGCGCTTCTTCAAGGCGCGCGAGAAACGCAAGGCGGCGGGGAGATGAGGACGCTCGCGACACTTCTGGTTGCGACGGGTTTCGTCGCTTTTTCTTTGAAAGGGGAAGAAGGTCCAGTCTTCTCCGCGACCGTCGACCGGACATCCGTTTCGATCGGCGACCGCGTCGTCGTGACGTATTCCGCGCGCATTCCAGCCCGCTCTTCGCTCATGCTGGAGGCTCTCGTGACGCCCGCGCCAGAGGAGGGCGCGCGGCCGCCCGGCGGCGCCATTCTCGAGTTCGAGAACCCGGCCCCGCCCACTGTGACGAAATCGAAGACCGGGGATTTCTTCGAATGGTCGCAATCGGTCGCACTTTTTCCGTTTGCCGCGGGAACCGTGCTCGTGCCGGGACCCCACTACACATTCGAGGAAAATCCGGGAAACAAGTCGGGCATCCGCCCGCCCACCGTGGAACTGACCGTCGCTTCGCGTCTCCCTCCCGACCAGAAGCCCGAGGAGATCGCGCCGAAGGCGGACAAGCCGGTGCGCATTCCGGCCTGGCCCGCGAAGTACTGGGTCGCGCTCGCCGCGGGCTTGGCTCTCTCCGCTTCTCTCGTCGCGTGGCTCGTCTGGCTCGTCATTCACCGCCGCCGCAAGGCCGCGGGTGAGGAGGCGGGCGCGCCCGCGATCCCCCCCGGCGAGGAGCTCCGCCTCGCTCTGGCGCGGCTCGCGGCGGCCGCCGAGGGCCTCGGCGACGACGCGCGCGACTTCTACTCGGAGCTCACCCATGCGGTGAAGCGTTTCCTCGAACGCGCGACGGGCGAGCCCGTTCTCGAATGGACGACGCTCGAGACCGTGCGGCGCCTGCGCGAGAAGGGCTTCGATTTTCCTCGCGAAACGGCCTTCCCCGATCTCCTGGCCTCCGCGGACCGCGTGAAGTTCGGTAAGGGCGCCGCGACACGGGAGGACGCCCGGCAGGCTCTCGTGAGGGCGCGCCTCGTCCTCGAGGACGTCGAAGCACGGCAGAGAGCTCAGGAAAAAGCGCAGGAAGCGGCGCGCGCGGCAACGGCGCCGAACACAACGCCGGACGTGGCTCCGAAACTGCGGGCGGCCTCATGACGGGTTTCCGCGCCCTCGTCGCATCCCTCGTCCCGCCGGGATTGTCTTTCCGCGACCCCCTTCTGCTGCTCCTCCTGCTCCTGATTCCGCTCGCGATCGCCATCCGCATCCTCCGCGAGAAGCGCGGTGACGGCGCGCTCGTCGTCCCGACGCTCGCGCACGTTTCCCGGGTGCCCTCCACGTGGCGCGTGCGGCTCCGGCACGTGCCCTTCGCGCTCGCGCTTCTCGGCTACCTCGGCCTCGTCGTCTCTCTCGCGCGGCCGCGACTCGGCCTCGAGCGGACGGAGTCGTGGACGGAGGGGGTGGACATCTTCATCGCCCTCGACGCCTCCGGTTCGATGGCCGCGGAGGACTTCCGGCCGAAGAATCGCTTCTTCGTCGCGAAGGCCTGCGCGCGCCGGTTCATCGAGGGGCGTTCGAGCGACCGGATCGGCCTCCTCGTCTTCGCCGGGCGCTCGCGCACCGTTAGCCCGCTCACGACCGACCGCGGGATGGTCCTCGACCGCATCCAGGGCCTGAGGCTGGGAGACCAGGGCGACGGCACGGCCATCGGCCTCGCTCTCGGAAACGCGCTCGCGCGCCTGAAGCCGTCCAAGGCGAAATCGCGCGTCGTGGTTCTCGTGACCGACGGCGGCAACAACGCGGGAGAGATCGACCCGGACACCGCGGCGGGTGTGGCGAAGGCGCTGGGTGTGCGCGTTTACACCGTGGGCGTCGGAACGAACAACGGGCCCGTCGAGATCCCGATCCCCTTTCGCGACCCCGAGACCGGCCGGGTCACCGAACGGCGGATTCGGGCGAACGTGGACGTGGACGAGGCGCTTCTCAAGCGCATCGCGAACGTGACGGGCGGCCGCTTCTTCCGCGCGACGGACGCACAGGGTCTCGCCGACACTTTCGCCACGATCGACAAGCTCGAGAAGAGCGAGATGAAGACGACGAAGTACACGCGCTTCCGGGAGATCTTCCCGCTCGCCGCGCAGCCGGCCGCCGCGTGCCTCGCGCTCGCCGGGCTCGCGACCCTGTTCCTCTTTCCGGTGACGCCCCGATGACCGCGCTCCGCACGTTCTTCGCCGAGCCCGAGCTGCTCGTTCCGGGCGTCCTCTTCGCGGTCCTCGCGATCGGCTCCCTCCTCCTCGCCGTCCGGCGCCGCGCCGCAAGGAGCGCCACGCTCATTTCCCCCGCCCTCGCGGCCAAGGCTGGCCTTGCGCGCGCGGGCCGCTTCCCCGCCACCATCTCTCTCCTCGTCCTCTTCTCGATCCTCGGCCTCGGGGCGGCGCTCGCGCGTCCGCGCTGGGGCACGACGACCGAAACCGCCGAGCGGCACGGCACGGACGTCGTGCTCGTCGTCGACACGTCCGCCTCGATGCGAGCCTCCGACGTCTCACCGTCGCGCTTCGTCCTCGCCCGTCAGGCCGCTCAGTCCCTCCTCTCGCGGCTCGGAAGCGATCGCGCGGCGCTCGTCGCCTGTGAAGGAGAGTCTCAGGCCCTCGTTCCGCTCACGCTCGACGCCGCGGCGGTCGGCCTTTTCCTCGATGCGATGGAGCCTGGCATGGGGGCGAAGCCCGGGACGTCGATCGCCTCGGGACTCGCGGCCGCGGCCGACCTGTTTCCGGCCGGCTCGGCGGGCGGCAAGAACGTCGTCATCTTCTCGGACGGCGAGGACCTCGAGGGCGGCGTGGACGCCGCGATCGCGCGCGCGAAAGCCGAGGGCATCACGGTACACACGGTCTTCGTGGGCGCCCTGAGCGGAAGCGGCGCCCCGGTTCCGGACCTCGACGCGGCCGGGCGGACGAGCGGCTTCAAGAACGACGAGAAGGGCCAGCCCGTGCTCTCGAAAGCCGATCCTGATCTGCTGCGCCGCCTCGCCGCGGAGACCGGGGGATCCTTCACCGTCGTCTCCCCGGGCCGCACGGACCTCGAGGGCGTCGCCCGGCAAATCGATCTCGGCGCGCGCAGGCCGATGTCCGAGGTCCTCGTCACGACTCTGGAGGAACGCTTCCAGATTCCGCTCGGCATCGCGGTCGGAGCGCTGGGACTTCTTTTGCTCGGATTCGGAGGAAGAGGGAAAAATTTGCTTAGAAAGGGGAAGAGGGAAGGGTCCGCGCTCGGACAAGCCGCGGCGCTGCTCCTCGCGCTCCTTGTTGCCGCGCGCACCGAGGCGCAGCAGCCTGGCCCGGCAGCGCCCGCCTCGCCCGCGCCAGATGCTCAAGCCTCCCCCGACGTATCTCCTTCTCCTTCTTCTCTCCCCCTTCTAAGAAAAATCCTCTCTTCGCCCCGGTCCGAAGCAAAAAAAGGTCAGAAGTCCCTCGACGAGAAGAAGCTCGGCGAGGCTCTCTCTCACTTCCAACAAGAAGTCACGCTCGACCCGAAGGATCCGACGGGCGCGTACAACCTCGGCACCGCCCAGTCGAAGGCAGGGCGCGCGTCCGAGGCGCTCGCGTCCCTCGAGAAGGCGCGAAAGGAAGGCCGGGGCGGCCTCGCGGCCGACGCGGCATTCAACGCCGGCCAGACGTTCTATCGCGAGAAAAAGTACGAGCCCGCCGCCGCGGCGTTCCGTGAGGCGCTGAAGCGCCGCCCGGGAGACGCGGACGCGGCCTGGAACTACGAGCTGTGCGCGCGGCGCGCCGAGGACGAGAAGCAGAAGCAGAAGCAGAAGGACCAGCAGAAGAAGGACCAGAAAGACCAGAAGGATCAGAAAGACGACAAGAAGAGCGGGAAGGACGGGAAGGACGAGCAGCCCGAGAACCCAAACGACAAGCAACAGGCGGGAAACAACGAACTGAAGAAGCAGCAGCAGGAGAGGGAGTTCGAGCAGAAGGCGAATATGACGCGCGACAAGGCCGAACAGCTTCTGTCGGCCATCGAACGGTCGGACCTCGACGAGCAGAAGAAGAAGGTCGCCGAGCAGCGCAGCAAGCGGCGGGTCGCGAGGGACTGGTGAAAAGCGCCTCCCTGTTCGCCGCCCTCGTCCGCGCCGCGGCTGCGGTCGCCGTCGTCGCGGCGCCTCCCGCCCGCGCCGCCGATGAGCTCACCGTGCAGGTCCTGGTCGACAAGGCGAGGCCGGCGGCGGACGACGTCGTCAGGCTCACCTACACGTTTTCCGGCTCCGGCCTCGGCGGCACGCTGCGCCTCCCCGGATCCCTCCCCTTGAAGAACCTGGTCCTCGCGGGCGGTCCGTCGAAGTCGGACCAGATGTCTTACGTGAACGGGGTCTTCAGCCGTTCGCTCTCCCTGACGTACTTTCTCAGGCCGCAGGGCACCGGCCCGGCCGAGGTCGGCGAGGTCGCCTTCGGATTCGACGACAAGACGGTGAAAGCCGCGAGCTATCTCCTCGACGTCGGGCCCGCCCGAGGGCACGCCGCTCAGCCCGCAGAGCCGGAGAGCGACGACCCGCTCATGTCCCTCCTCAGGCGGCGAGACAACGGGGCCTCCCGCGCAGCCGCGTCCGGCGCCCCGCGGGCCAAGCCGCTGGTCGAGTTCCGCGTGACTGCCGACAAGACGACCGCATACGTCGGCGAGGAGATCACGCTTCACTACGAGCTCCTCACGCAGGCCGACGTTCAGGGCCTCGAGTACCTCGACCCCCCGCGCTTCCCTGGCTGCTGGGCCGAGGACCTGGAGAAGCCGGAGAAACCGGTGGGCCACCGCGACGTCGTCGACGGGCGCACGGTGATGCGGTTCACGCTTCTCAAGAAGCTCGTCTCGGGACTCAACCCCGGAACCGTCAACATTCCCGAGGCGAAGATCCGCACGAGCGTACGCATGTCGCCGGACCCTTTCAACGACCCGTTCGGCTTCTTCCCACGGCCGGAAGTCATGGACCTCGTCGCCAAGCCTCTCGCACTCAAGATCCTCCCGATCCCGGGCGATGCCGCGTTCCACGGACCCGTCGGCCATTTCGACCTGAGCGCAAAGCTGGATCGGACGCGCGTCGCTCCCGGCGAGGCCGTCACGCTGCGTCTCCGGCTGTCCGGCGCCGGCAACCTGCGCACGGCGACGGATTCGCCGAAGGTGGACGTCGCGGGCGCGACCGTGTATCCGCCGAGCGTGAAGTCCGAGGCCACGCGCACCGGCCGCGCCCAGGTGTCCACCGAGTGGAGCTATGTGCTCGTGCCGAAGGAAAGCGGCACGGTAACGATTCCGCCGATCTCGCTCGCCGTCTTCGACCCCGGAGAGAAGCGGATCGTGACGAAGACGACCGCGCCTCTCACCTTCGTGACGGAGGGCGCAGCCCTCGGAAGCGGGGCGTCGCTCACGACCGCAGATACCATACTGCCTCCCCTGCCGGCCACGGCCACGTCCGGCGCACCGAAGACGGCAGCGCCCGCGGGGGCACCGGTCGCCGCGGACTTCTCGCATCGCACCGTGACGTTCCCGCTCTGGGCCGTCGCGGCGATCCCCGGGGCGGCCCTCCTGGCTCTCGGCGCGACTCTTCTCGCACGCCGACGGAGGAAAAGCAGCGCCTGGCAGGAGGCCCTGCGCGCTGAACCGGGCGAGACGAAAGAACGCGCGGCGGCGCGGGTCGACCGCGCCCTCCGCGAGGCGCTTCTTCGCCGTTATCTCGTCCCCGACGGGGTGTCCGCGGCCGAGGTCCTCACCGGACTCGCCGAGCGCGGCCTTCCCGCTGCGCGACTCGACGACGTGCGGGCGCTCCTTTCGGACGTTGATTTCCTCCGTTACGCCCCCCAGCTCGGCGACTACGAAGCGAGAATCGAGGGGTTGCGCGCGCGCGCCCGGGATGTCCTGCAACGCCTCGGCTGAATGCCGAATTCGAGCACGGCGACACCAAAGCGTAAAATGGCGGAACCATCGTGACCACAAGAGCGGCCCGGGTCATCCCGCCCAAGCAACTGGCGCGTTACATGGAGCGCCATCGCCTTCTCGACGAAACGAGCGGGACGCCGCCCGACCGCTTCCTCATCACGCTCGTGAATCGCGCCCTGGAGTTCGTGCCGGCGCAGGCGGGCGCACTGCTCCTCGACGACCCCGTCTCGAAGGAAGACGACCGCTCGCACAACGAGCTCACGATCATCGTCGCGGCGGGAGACGTGAAGGACGCCGCCGTCGGGCGGAAGGTGCGGCCCGTGGACGGCATCGCAGGATTCGTTTACGCCCGCGGTGAACGTACCTGCGTGAACGAGGTCGGCGGCGCGCACGCCTTCTCCCGCGAAATCGACGCCCTCCTCGAGCTGCCGATCACGAACGTCCTCTCCGTGCCCGTCGTGATCGAGAACCATGTTTGTGGCTCTCTCATCCTCCTGAATCGCCAGGGTGAGCCCGCCTTCACACCGCGCGACGAGCGCCTCATGGAGCTGTTCGGGGACACGCTTTCCCTCGCGCTCCAGAACCTGCTCGACGAACGGCGCGCCCGCGAGGTCGCCCGGCGCGACTCGCTCACGTCTCTTTACAACGACCGCTACTTCCACCGGAAGCTCCAGCGTGAAATCGACCGGCTCGGCGAGACGAAAGACGGCGAGCTCGCCCTCCTCTTCCTCGACTGCGACCACCTCAAAAGGGTCAACGACCTTCACGGACACCTCGCGGGCAGCCAGGTGCTCCGCGAAGTCTCGTTCATCCTCCAGCGCACCCTCGCGGAAACTGTCTCCCTCGCCTGCCGTTACGGGGGCGACGAATTCACGGTGATCCTCCTCGACGCCAATCTCGCCGCGGCCGTCGCGATCGCCGAGAGAATCCGGAAGGCGATCGACGACTGGACGTTCCTGCCGATGTCGATCGGTCCCGGGGAACCGGCGCTGAACCTCAAGAACGTCGTGACGATGTCCGTGGGCGTCGCCACCTATCGCGCGCACGTGGATACGTCCCTGCCTACCGCCGAGCAGAAGAACCAGATCCTCAAGAAGGCGGATTCCGCCCTCTACGCCGCGAAGACCAAGGGGAAGAACTGCGTCGTCGCCGCCGAGGCGTCCTCCCAATCCGACGGCGGCACCTCGGTCATTCTGAAAACCTGAAATCGACCGCAAACCACCTGGCGTCAGTGCCTTCCGTCGAGGCGCCGGGACGGGTTAAAATGCCCGGATGGCCGCTTCTTCGTCCTCCGTCCTGCCTGCCGACACGGCGCAGCACGTCCTCGACTCCCTTTCGAAGCACATGCTCGTCGATGGCTACCACGTGGTCATGGACCTCCGGAAGTCGCGCGGAAATTTCCTCCACGACTCGCTCCACGGAGTCGAGCTCCTGGACTTCTACTCGCACTTCGCGACCTGCCCGATCGGCTACGCGCACCCAAAGCTGACGACCCCGGAGTTTCTCGAGGAGCTCGCGTGGACCGCCGTCACGAAACCCGCAAACAGCGACATCTACACCGAGCAAATGGCTTCCTTCGTCGAGACGTTCGCGCGCCTCGGCGTGCCGGCAACCCACTCCGCGCACATGTTCTTCGTCGAGGGCGGAGCTCTCGCGAACGAGAACGCGTTGAAGGCCGCCTTCGACTGGAAGGTTCGCGGGAACTTCCGCAAGGGCCACCGCCGCGAGGTCGGCTCGAAGATCCTGCACTTCGAGCAAGCGTTCCACGGCCGCAGCGGCTACACGCTCTCCCTCACGAACACGAGCGACCCCCGCAAGACGATGTACTTCCCGAAGTTCGACTGGCCGCGCGTCGTGAACCCGAAGCTCACGTTTCCGCTCACCGAAGAAAGCCTCGGGGCGACGATCGCCGTGGAACACCTCGCCATCGCGCAGATCGGGCGGGCGATCGCCGAGAATCCCGACGACATTGCCGCGCTCATCCTCGAGCCGATCCAGGGAGAGGGCGGCGACAACCATTTCCGCATCGAATTCCTCGCGCAGCTGCGCACGCTCTGCGACGAGCACGAGATACTGCTCATCCTCGACGAGGTGCAGACCGGCATGGGCCTCACCGGCACGATGTGGGCCTTCCAGGGTCTCGGCATCACCCCCGATCTCTTCACCTTCGGCAAGAAGACTCAGGTCTGCGGCTTCGCCTCGAACGACCGGATTCTCGGGGAGAAGGAAAACGTCTTCACGGTCTCCTCGCGCATCAATTCGACATGGGGCGGGAACCTCGTCGACATGGTGCGCTGCAAGAAGATTCTCGAGGTCATGGCGGAGGAGAAGCTCGTCGAGAACGCGAAGACGACGGGCGAGTTCCTCCTCGGAAAACTGAGCGAGGTGGCGTCCGAGTTCCCGGGCAAGGTGACGAACGTGCGGGGCCGGGGTCTCTTCATCGCGTTCGACCTCCCGGACACGAAGACGAGAGGAGAGGTCATGTCCTGCTGGCTGAAGAAGCACAACGTGATGTCGCTCGCTTCTGGCGAGCGCGCGATCCGGCTGCGTCCGCCCCTCACGCTCACGAAAGATGAGGCCGCCCTCGGAGTCCAGCGGCTGCGCGCCGCGCTGACCGAGATCGTCGGCTGATCCGTCTCTCCCGCCGAGCCGCTGTCCCTCTCATCCTTCTAAGCAGTCTTCTTCTCTACTCTTTCCTCGTCTTCATCCCCCTTCCTCAAATCCTCCTCCTCCGCTGGCGGGACCCGTCGACGACGGCGTTCATCCGCGCGCGGCAGGAGCGCCTCCGCGCGCATGACAAGAGTGACGCGATCGACCGCCGTGCGGTGCCTCTCTCAAGGGTGGCGCCCGCCCTCGTCCGCGCCGTTCTCTCCGCCGAGGACGCGCGCTTCTTCGAGCACCGTGGCATCGACTGGGATGCGGTCGGAACCGCCCGCGCGTGGAACCGGGCCCACGCCGGGGACCGCAGGAGGCGCCTCAGGGGCGCCTCGACGCTCACGCAGCAGCTCGCGAAGAACCTCTGGCTCACCGGCGAACGCACGTGGTGGCGGAAGGGACGCGAGGCCGCCATCGCGGTCGTCTTCGATCGGCTCGTCCCAAAGACGCGCATCCTCGAGATCTACCTTTCGGCGATCGAATTCGGCGAGACAACTTACGGGTGCGAGGCCGCGTCGCGGGCCCTCTTCGGCATCAGCGCGAGCCGCCTCTCCACGGCTCAAGCGGCGCGCCTGGCGGCCCTTATTCCCGGTCCCGCGTGGTACCGCGCGCATCCGGCCGCGTGGGAGCGCCGCGCGGCGCTCATCGAGCGGCGTCTCGAGGGCCAACCTCTGCCCGGGGGTCTCACGGCGCCTGCGCGCTAGAATCGCCGCGATGAAAGACCGTCGCCCGGCTCCCGTCGGCACCGCCCTCGCTCTCGCCATGACCTCGCTGGCGCTCGGAGCCTGCCGCCCGAAGCCCGCCGAAATCCGCGTCACACCCGCGAAGGTGACGCTCTACGGGCCGGGGCGCTCACAGTCGCTCAAATACGACGTGTTCGACAAGAAGGGCAATCCGATGCCGGGGCTCGTGGCGGCGTGGACGTCCGACAAGCCGAAGGTCGCGTCCGTCGACGGGAACGGGCTCGTCCGCTCCCTCTCGCCCGGCCGCGCGATCGCGACCGCGAATTTTCAAGGCCTCGCCGCCAGCGCGTCCGTGGAAGTCATCGACGTAGCATCCCTCACGGTTTCGCCGAACCGGATGACGCTCGTCGGAGCGACCGGTACGAAGATGGCGCTCGTCGCGGAGGTCCGGGACGCCCGGGGAAATCTTTCCCCCCTGAAGCTGAAGTGGAACTCCGGGGATCCGAAGGTCGCGACCGTCGACGGGGACGGCGTCGTGACCGCGGGCGCGGAAGGCCGCACCACCGTCATCGCGAGCCTCGGCAACGACGTCAGTGCGGCATGTGACGTAAAGGTCCTGCATCGCGAAATCGGGGCCTTCGAGCTGACACCCATGACCCTGATTCTGAAAGTGGGCGAGACCCAGAGGATGACGGCGACGCTTAAGGACGTCACCGGCCTCGTCATCGAGGACGCGGCGCTCGCCTGGACGACTTCCGACCCGAAGACAGCCACTGTCACGAACGGGGCCGTCACCGGTGTCGCGCGCGGCGCGGCGCGAATCTCCGTCGCGACGTCCACGAAGACGCTCGGGGCGGACGTTCTCGTGAACTGAGGCCTCCCTGCGCATCACGCATCTTGCCGCGGAGTGCGTCCCGTTCGCCAAGACGGGAGGCCTCGGAGACGTCGTCGGCGCGCTCCCCAAGTCGCTCGCCGCCCGAGGCCACGACGTGGACGTCTTCATGCCTTTTCACCTCGAGGCGGCGCGCTGGTATCGGCGGCGCAACCTCTGGCCCGAGACCGCGATGCCGCCCTTCGAGGTCTCGATCTTCGGCCGCCCTCATCGGGTCGGCCTGCTCTGGGATCTCCTGCCCGGAAGCGTCGTGCCGATATACTTCGTCGCGCACGACCCGCTGTTTCACCGGAATCAGATCTACGCGTCGAACGAAAAGGGCCAGGACGACGGCCTCTGGCGCTTCGCTCTCTTCGTGCGCGCGGCGATTCACGCGCTGAAACGGCTCGACCGGCGGCCCCGCGTCCTCCACACGCACGACTGGCATCCCGCGCTCGCGCCGATGCTCGGCGCCTGGAGCAACTGGCGCGACCCCTGGTTCGACGACATCGCTTCGGTGCTCACGATCCACAACCTCGGCTATCAGGGCGTTTATGGCCGCGAGGAATTCCCGACCCTCGGCCTCCCCGACGAGGTGTGGACGGGCGGCGCGATCGAACAGCGCGGCAACGTGAACCTCCTCAAGGGCGCGATCCTTGCCGCGGACATGGTCACTGCCGTCTCGCCCACGTACGCGGACGAGATCCGCACCAGGGAAGGCGGCGTGGGCCTCGACGGGACCCTCAAGGCGCGCGGAGAAAGGGTCGTGGGTATCCTCAACGGAGTCGACAAGACGGTCTGGAACCCGGCGCACGATCCCCACCTCCCCGCGCACTACGGAACGGAGGACCTCCGCGGGAAGGCGGAGTGCCGCGCAGAGCTCTGCCGCCTGGCGGGCTTCGAGCCGGGCGACCCCGGAATGATTCTCGGCGCGATCGGCCGCCTCACCGACCAGAAGGGCTTCGATCTCCTCCTCGAAGCTGCGCCCGAGCTCATCCGCCGGGGCGTAAGAATCGCGATGCTGGGCTCCGGCGAGCCGGCGCTCGAGGGCGCGATGCGCCTCCTCGAAGGCCATGCTCCAGGCCGATTCCGCGCCTTCGTGGGCTACGACGAGCCCACCGCGCACCGGATCGAAGGCGGCGCAGACGCGTTCGTCATGCCGTCGCGCTTCGAGCCGTGCGGCCTCAACCAGATGTACTCACTGGCTTACGGCACGCCGCCGATCGTGCGGAAGACCGGAGGCCTCGCGGACTCGGTCGAAGGTTTCAACGGCAACAACCTCGACTCCGCGACCGGCTTCACGTTCGATGAAGCAGTACCTCACGCGCTCGCGTCGGCTGTTCTCTGGGCCCAAAGCGCCTTCTTTCACCGCGAGACCTGGCGCCGAATCGTGCGGAACGGCATGGGCCGGGACTTCTCGTGGGACCGCTCGGCCGAGAAGTACGAAGCCGTCTACCGGCGCGCGCGGGAAGTCCGCGGCCTGCCCTGGTAGGTCAGCGGGAGATCCCCGCGGCGGCAGCGCGCGCGACCGCGGCGAGATCGTCGGCCTCCGGGCCGCCGTCGGCCCACGGGACGCGCTTGCGATACGGCGGCGACGGGTGCGGCGGCAGCTTCTTCGCCGCGAGGAGCGCGAGGATCGGGACCTCTTCCGGCGCATAGCTCGAACCGTTCTCGAGGCCCTGCTTGAGAAGGCCGTATTCCGCCACCGCGGAGAGAAGGCCCGGATCGGTCTCGTCCGCGAGGCGCGAGAGGTTGCACCGGACGGTCTTTCTCGAAAGGTCGACGTCGAAGTAAAGAAACGCGGACGCGGGCGACGTCGCCGTCACGCGCCCGCCCTGTGAAGGGCTCGCGAAGCGCAGAGGCGGCCGGCCGCCGAGGCGGATCTCCTGGCGCGACGCCTGCCCGCCGACGACCTCGAGCGCCAGGACGAGATCGCTCCTCAGAAGCCCGCGCACGACCCACGCCGTGCGGCGCACGCCATCAACCTTCAGCTCGGCCTTCGCGACGTCGCAGACGCGGTTGCCCCGGCCGTCGACGATTCGCTCGAGGGTGACCTTCGGCGGCTGCTCCCCCGACACGCCTCGTGCAGCGGCCACGCTCAGGCTGAGCCAAAGAAAGAGATTCGTTGAAAGTGAATTCATCGGATGGGGTTCTCCGGCGGGTCGACCACGAACGGAGGGAGATCGAGCGGCAGGTGCGCGAAGGCGCGCCACGCCGCGAGGTCGCCGAGGGGCGAAGGGTCCGGCGCGAGTACGACCGTCCGCTGCTGGACGGGCGGGACCTCGTTGCGAAACGCGACCACAACGGCGAAGAGTCCAAACCGGATATTCAGTTGATGGACTTTGTTGGGAAGCGAAGGATTGGCTTCCGGGGACACCATGAGCAGGGCCCGGAGGTCGCGCTGCTCGTCCGCGTCGAACGACGCGGACGTGATCTCGGCGAGCGTCGCGCGGACCGTTCGGATCGAAAGCTCGCTCAAGAAGAAGTCGAGGCTCCCTCCCGGCGCTCGCACCTTCTGCCGCAATCCCTCGCACGGATCATTCACCGCGGCCTCCGGGTCTTCCAGACCACCGGCCGTCCAAACCTCGAACGCGGCACGCGGCGACGCGACGCGTTGGGATGGGCGTTCCTCCTCCACATGCTTTTCGTCCGCTAAGCCAAACGAGGACTCGACAACGTATCGTCTGCCCGAAGGCATCGTCACGAGGAGGATGTTCCGGTACGGCCAGAACCACCGTTCCTTCTCGGAGACCAAGGAGGTGGAGTACCGCACCACCACCCAGCGGACCCGGAACAGAGGGGGCGTTTCCGCTGCCGCAGATTTCTCGCGGGCGATGAAGCTCGTGTCGCCCTGCAAGTACGCCTTGCCCCGGAAGGCGTCGAACCAGTCCGGCTCCTCCGCAAACACCGCGGCCGGGACCAGACAAAGCGCGAGAAGCAGCCCCCAAGCTTTCATAGATCCTTCTCTTCGACTCCCATCTCGCTCATCGCGGCGACGAGCGCCGCGTGAACGCCGGGAGTCGCCGCCAGGACGTTGCCCCGCGCTCGCCAGGTCGCCCCGCCGTCGAAATCCGTGACGACTCCGCCCGCCTCGGTGACAAGGAGCGCACCCGCAGCCGTGTCCCACGGAGAGAGACCAAACTCGAAAAACCCGTCGAAGATACCGCCCGCCACGTAGGCGAGATCCAGCGCGGCGCTGCCCGCGCGCCGGATCGAGCGCGACTTCATGAAGAGAAAACGGAAGATCGAAAGGTAGCGGTCGATCTTGTGCTGCTGCCGGAACGGGAATCCCGTCGCAAGCGCGGACCCCTCGAGTCCGGGACGCGGCGGCACGCGCAGCCGCTGGCCATTCCGGAACGCGCCGGCGCCCAACTCGGCGGTGAAGAGATCTTTCTTGACGGGATCCCACACGACGCCCGCCTCGAGCGTGCCAAGGAGGCCGCCGCGCGTGCGCGCGATCGAGACGGCCCAGTGCGGAAACCCGCGCACGAAGTTCGCCGTCCCATCGAGGGGGTCCACGATCCAGGAGGGCGCGGTCTCGTCCGCGCCCGAAAGACCCGTCTCCTCACCGAGGAACCGGTCCGACGGAAACGCGCCGAGGACGATCCGGCGGACGACGGCCTCGCTCTCCCGGTCCGCGATCGAGACGACGTCGTTGAGCGCCTTCTCCTCCACGAGAGCCGGGTCGAGCCGGCCGAAGTGGCCGAGAAGAACCTCTCCGGCCTCGCGCGCCGCGGCGACCGCGGCGTCGAGCGCACTCCCGCCGGACCCGCTCAATGGAACACGGACGGCTCGTCCTCCTCCGCCATCTTCTCGGACGCGGCCTGGGCCTGCGGCGATTCCGGAAACCTCTCGACGATCTCCGCCCACACCTCGCGAGCGAGCCCACGCACTCCCAATTCTTCTGCGAGCTCCGCGCGCGAGAGGAGGTTTTCCGGCTCGTCCGGGCGCAGCACGGAAAGGAACGTCACCGCACGGAATCGGCCCGCCTCGTCCCCGGTCCGCCCGCGGCATCCCGAAAGATTTCTAAGGACGCGCTCGAGGAGCGCCGGAGTCTCCATCTGCCGGAGATAGTCCGCGCGCCAGGGGACGCGCCCGCCCGCGAGCGCCTTCACTTTCCGGCGGCAGTCGTCAACCGTGAGCGGCACGCCTCCCGCGAAGGGATCCGCGAGCGTCCCGGGCGGCGCCCCGACGCGCACGATGAAGTGACCGGGAAGGCCGATGCCCGCGACGAGGATCCCCGCGCGCCGGCCCACCTCCATCCAGAGAACCGAAAGAAGGATCGGCATCCCCTTGCGGCGTTCGAGCAGGGGACCGAGAAGCACGTTGCGAGGGTCGTAGTAATCGTCCTCGTCGCCGGTGAAGCCCAGCTCTTCGGCGAGGACGCGCGCGAGGAGCCGCGCCTTCTGGAATGAGGAGCGCGTCCCGGCGGTGCGTTCCTTGACGGCGGCGGCGGCCTCGTCGAGAACACCCTCGGCGAGCCGGCGCGCGGCCGGCGGCGTACCCTCGATCGCGAACATCGCGCCGACGAGATCGTCCCGGCGGACGGCATCGAGGAACTCCGTGAGATCCCGTTCGTCCTCGCGTGACCAGAGCTCTCTCATCATGTCCCTCTAGAATCTCATTCTAATGAACGGACACAGACCGCGTATCGTCATCGTGGGCGGAGGCTTCGGAGGCTTGTACACCGCTCGCCGCCTCCGTTCCCTGCCTATCGACGTCACGCTCCTCGACCGCCGGAACTTCCACCTCTTTCAGCCGCTTCTCTATCAGGTCGCGACGGGCGCGCTCTCGCCAGCGAACATCGCGGCGCCGCTTCGCGCGATCCTCAAACGCAACGGGAACACCCAGGTTCTGCTCGCGGACGTCACGGGATTCGACGTCGTTGGCCGGCGTGTGGTCGCGACTTCCGGGGAATTCCCGTACGACACGCTCGTCGTCGCCGCCGGCGTTCGCCACCAGTATTTCGGCCATGACGAATGGGAGTCCGAGGCTCCCGGCCTCAAGACGCTCGAGGATGCCGTGGAAATGCGCCGGCGTATTCTCCTCGCGTTCGAGCGCGCGGAGACCGCGACGGACGCCGAGGAGCGCCGCGCGCTCCTCACATTCGTCATCGTGGGAGCCGGGCCCACGGGGGCCGAGCTCGCGGGAGCGCTCGGAGAGATCGCGCGGCACACGCTCAGGCACGAGTTCCGCACGATCGATCCGGCGGAAGCACGCATCCTCCTCGTGGAAGGAGGTGCTCGCGTCCTCGCGGCCTACCCGCCGGTGCTCTCCGCAAAGGCGGAGAGGTCGCTCGCCTCCCTCGGTGTCGAGACCCTGCTCCACGCCACTGTGACGGCGGTCGAGGGCGGACGTGTCACGATCTCGCGCGCGGGCGGGCCGGCTGAAATCGAGGCGATCGAGGCGCGGACCGTTCTCTGGGCGGCGGGGGTCGCGGCGTCGCCCCTCGCGGCCGTCCTTGCGGCCGCAACCGGCGCCACCACGGATCGTGCGGGCCGGATCGCGGTGGGCCGGGATCTGACTCTTCCCGGGCATCCCGAGATCTTTGTGATCGGCGACATCGCGGTCCTCGCCGACGAGAAGGGGCGTCCCCTGCCCGGCGTCGCCCCCGTCGCCATGCAGCAGGGCCGGTACGTGGCCCGCGCGATCGCAGGGCGCCTCGCGGGTCGTGAGGCGCAAGAGCCGTTCCGCTATCGGGACAGAGGCAGCATGGCGACCATCGGGCGTGGCCGCGCGATCGCCGACCTCGGCTTCCTGCGCCTCGCCGGATATCCCGCCTGGCTCGCGTGGCTCTTCATCCACCTCATGTATCTCGTCCAGTTCGGCAACCGCGTCCTCATCCTCGTGCAATGGGCGTGGAACTACCTGACGTGGAACCGCTCGGCGCGGCTCATCACGGGATCTAGTGCCGCTTCACGATCGAGTCGAGGATCATGAGAAAGGCGTTCTGCTGGTTCGGCTCGGTCTTGTTGATGACCGCGAGGCAGGAGCCGTCCGGGAAGAGCTGGTGCAGCTCCTCTGCAGGCCGGCTCGAGAGAATGACGATCCGCCTGTTCACAACGCCGCGCTCTTTCGCGAGCTCGAAGAGCTTTCGGCCGCCGAAAAGTGGCAGATCGAGATCGAGCAGGAGGAGACTCACATCGGGGCCAAGCACCTCGAGCGCCTCCAGCGCGTCGCGGTGGTACTCGAAGGAGACGGCCGGCCCGTAGCGGCATGCGAGGACGGCGCGCCAGGACTCCGCGTAGAGCGGAGACTGGTCCACGAAGACGACGCGCTTCGGCTTTCCCTCGGCGACCGGCCCCTCCGCGGAAACCGGACGGAGGTAGCTGCCGCTCAACGGGCGCTCCCGGCCGGGCCCGCGCCACGCGCGAACACCTCGAGCCCGCCCACGAAGGTCCTCTCCACGCGCCCGCGCAGCGTGCGCGCGGTCCACGGGGAGTTCTTCGAACGGCTCGCAAAACCGTCTGGCGTAACGTGCGTCGACTTCGTCGTCGAGAACATCACGACGTCGGCGGGCGCCCCTTCGGCGAGGGTACCGCCCGGCAGAGAGAAGACGCGCGCGGGTGCCGTCGACAGCACCTCGACGAGACGCTGCAGCGTGATCGCGCGCGGGACGAGGAGCGCGTCCACGAGAACCGGCAGAGCCGTTTCGAGCCCCGTCACCCCGAAGGGCGCATCCTCGAACGCGAGACCCTTTTCGTCCTCGTGGTGCGGCGCGTGATCGGTGGCGACAGCGTCGATCGTTCCTTCGACGAGAGCGGCCACGAGCGCCGCGCGGTCCGCTTCCGACCGGAGCGGCGGGTTAATCTTGAAACGCGTGTCGTAACCGGAACGCGCGACGGCTTCATCGGTGAGCGTCAGGTGATGCGGCGTTACCTCGCATGTGACCGCGATTCCGGCCCGGCGCGCGACACGGATCATCTCGAGGCTCTCGCGGGTGGAGACGTGAGCAACGTGGAGGCGCGCCTTTGTGAGCGCCGCGAGCTGCAGATCGCGCGCGACCATGGCGGACTCGCCCACGTTCGGCCAGCCCGGCAGGCCGAGACGCGTGGAGGCCCAACCCTCGTTCATGACGCCGTCGCCCACGAGGGAAGGATCCTCTTCGTGCACGACCACCGGCAGGCCGAACATCGCTGCGTACTCGAGGGCGCGCCGCATGAGCATGCCGTTCGCGACCGGTTTTCCGTCATCCGAGACCGCCACGATGCCTTCAGCCTTCATGAGTCCTATCTCGGCCAGCTCGAGGCCCTTGAGCCCCTTCGAAACGGCGCCGATCGGGTACACGCGCACGAGAGCCGTTTCCCGGATGCGCCGGACGAGGAACGCCACGGCCGGCGCATCGTCGAGGACCGGCATCGTGTTCGCCATCGCGCAAACGGTGGTGAATCCTCCCGCCGCGGCCGCGCGCGTCCCCGTCGCGACCGTTTCCTTGTGCTCGAACCCAGGCTCGCGGAGATGCGCGTGAAGATCCACGAAGCCCGGCGCGACGACGAGGCCCGCGGCGTCCACGACGTCCGCGCCTTTGACCACGATTTTCTCGTCCACTTTCGCCACGACGCCGTCCGAGAGGAGCACATCGAGCGTCTGATCGAGATTGCGGGACGGATCGACCACGCGCCCGCCCCTGAGAAGCACGGATTCACTCATCGCCGCTCGCTCCGATCAGGAGGTACAGCACCGCCATCCGCACGGCGACGCCATTCTCCACCTGGTCGAGGATCACCGAATCCGGCCCGTCCGCCACGGCAGAGTCGATTTCGACACCGCGGTTCATGGGGCCCGGGTGCATCACGATCGCGTCCTTCTTGGCGAGGCGCCGCCGCGCGGGTGTGAGGCCGAAGACCTCGAAGTACTCGCGGTCCGACGGGAAGCCAAGCCCGCCACCGCGCTCTTTCTGAACGCGCAGCATCATGATGACGTCCGCCCCGTCGACGGCCTCTTCGATGCGCGTCACGATGCGGGCACCGGTTCGCTCGATCTCGGCGGGCAGGAGCGTCGCCGGCCCTGAGAGCGTGACGCCCGCTCCCATCTTCGTCAGGAGCGAGACGTTGGACCTCGCGACCCGGCTGTGCGCGACGTCGCCGCAGATCGCGACCCGGAGCCCCGCGAGAGTGCCCTTCGCCCTTCGGATCGTGAAGGCATCGAGCAGCGCCTGCGTCGGATGCGCGTGGGTCCCGTCGCCGGCATTCACGACCGCGCACGGCAGGCTGCGCGCGAGCAGGTGCGGCGCCCCCGAGCGCGAGTGGCGGATCACGATCGCGTCCGGCGCCATCGCCATGAGGTTTCTCCCGGTGTCCAGGAGCGTCTCGCCCTTCGCGACCGACGTGCCCGCCGCGGAGAGGGCGATCGAATCCGCCGACAGCCGGCGTTCGGCGATCTCGAAGGAGAACCGCGTGCGCGTGGAATTCTCGAAGAAGAGATTCGCGACGAGCTTGCCGCGGAGCGTCGGGACCTTCTTGATCGAACGCTGGTTGATCTCGCGCATCGACTCGGCTGTGTCGAGGACGAGACGGATGTCGTCCTCGGTGATCGACTCGATGTCGAGCAGGTCCTTCCGGGAGAACGGCGGGGAGCGCGGGACGGCGGGCTCCGGAGATTCGCCTCGTCTCGTGGTCACGCCGCCCGCACCCGCTACTTCTTCGAGCGCCGCTTCGAACGATCCGCCGCCGCCCGCGGCCGAGGGGCTTTCTGCGCGACTTTCGCCGGGGCCTCGCGGTCCAGCAGCCAGACGTCGTCGACACCGTCGGTCTCGCGGAACGTGGCCGAGACGATTTCGGAGGTCGACGTGGCGATCCGCTTGCCGACGAACTGTGCCTCGATCGGAAGCTCCCGGCGCCCGCGATCCATGAGGACGGCGAGGAGGATCTTTCGCGGCCGCCCGAAGTCGAGAATCGCGTCCATCGCGGCGCGCACCGTTCGCCCCGTGTAAAGGACGTCGTCGCAGAGGACGACCGTGCGGCCCTCCACGGCGAACGGGATCTCCGTCTTCTTGAGGACCGGCGAGGCCGCAACCGTCGAGAGGTCATCGCGATAAAGCGTGATGTCGAGGAGCCCGACGCCGACCCGCACCTTCTCGGTTCGCTCGATCTCACCGGCGAGACGGCGCGCGAGCGGGACGCCACGCGTGCGGATTCCGATCAGGACGAGGCCGTCGGTGCCCCCCTCGGATTCGACGATCTCGTGCGCCATCCGGGCGATGGCGCGCCCCAGACCGGCGCCGTCGAGCAGCCGTAGCTTCCGGTAGGTGCCAGGAGCCTCTCCCATGCGCGCGCGGACACTACACGCGTGGCGGAGCAGGAGTCAATGAGGCTGGGAAGGGGCGAACGGCCAGGATGTCGGCGGGAGCGCGAGCTCACGCTCGCGGCGGGCGAGAAGCCGCGGCTGCGGCGTTCCCGTCCGGGCGATTTCTTCCTCGAGAGCGCCTCGCTGCTCGAAATAGACGTCAGCGACATACGCGCGCTGGAGGAGAAGAGAAGGAGAAAGAAATGAATTTTGCTTAGAAAGGAGAACAGCGAGGGCCGCGCAGGCCGCCGCGCCGCAGAAAAACGCGAACCCCGTCCGTCCTCTCTCCTTTCTGTTCCCTTCTAAGAAGAAATACACCGCGACCGCCACGATCACAGGCAGCACGAAGCGTCCCACCACGGGGGCGACCAGCTGAATTGCATTCGGCGTTGTCAGTCCCCTCTCGAAGAAAAATGCCCCGAACGAACCCCACGGAAATGCGAATCCGGGCGGAACGAACGGAAACGCGAGCGTGGTCCCGGCGCACGCGAGAACCGAGGCCCCCACGAGGCCCGCCGCCAGCGCGCCCCCCTCGCGGAACGCGAACGGGAAGACGAGGAACGGAAGCGCCGCAACAAGATAGCGCGGGCCCACGGTGAAACCTCCGTGCCAGTTCGGATAGCCCGCATAAAGAAGAAGCAGCGACAGCGGGGCCAGCGCGAGGGCGAGACGAGCCTGCCCCGGAAGAGCGGCACGCGACGCGCGAAAGGCGGGGGGCCACAGGAGAAGGAACGGCGAGAAGACGAGGAGGCCCTTCGACGGGTCCAGGAGGAGGCGGAGGAACACCTCCGGAGACGGGAAGGAAATGCCGAAGACGCCCGCGGAGGCGAGCGCTCGGAACCCCGCCGCGTGCTCGTGCGCGGAGGACAGCTCGAACACGCCTCCGAAACAAATGGCGTTGTATGCGAAAAGAGCGGCCGCGAATGGCAAGCCGCCCGCCACCACGGCCAGCGCGCGCCGCGGCGCTGGGATCGCCGCACAGAGAAAGAGGACGGCCCCGGGCACCGCCGCCGGATATTCCGAAAAGATCGCGAGGCCGAGAAGCGCGCCGGCGGCGAGGTCGCGTCGAAACCCCCGGGACGAGTCCCGCGGGAGAAACAGCGCCGCCCACGCCCCGAAAAGGCATGCCGCCACGAGCGCGTGGGAATAGAGGAGAAGACCGTACGCGAAGAGAGGCGTCGCGAAGAGCAGGGCGAACATCGTGACTCGGACGCGCGCCCGCGGCGCGCCGAAGAGAACGGCCGACCGGAAGAACAGATACGCGAGGAGAGCCGCAGGCAGCGTCGCCCCAAAGAGCCGCATGGACCACAAGATCGGACGCATCGAGGCGGCGGACGGCGGCCCTGCGAACGGCCGGGCGAGAAGGTAGCCCGGCAGGGACACGAGCGCGGCCCCAGGCGCCTTGTTCGAATAGACCCGGCCGTCCTTCCCCGAGACGTCCTCGAAGGAGGGCCCGAGGAGCGGCAGGACGCCCGAAATCTCGGGTGTGCCGTTCTCGACGAGCGATGCGGCGAGCGCCCAGCGGGTGAATTCGTTCGGCGAGAGAAAATGCGGGAAGACCGGCACCGCGAGAAGCGCCAGAAGAACGTAGAGGCCCAGGACCGTTCTCTCGCGCGTCTGCATGCACCGGAAGTCTAGCGGAGCCTCTGCGGGCAGAATGCGGGCGATGGACGTCTCCGACTTCGACTTCGACCTGCCGCCCCAGTCCATCGCCCAGCGCCCCGCGCGCCGGGGCACGGCGCGACTCCTGACGCTCGACCGTTCCACGGGCGCGTTCGCGCACCGCACGGTCGCCGATCTTCCGAACCTGCTCCGTTCAGGCGACGTTCTCGTCGTAAACGACACGAAGGTGATCCCGGCGCGGATCTTCGGGACGGACGAGAAGGAACGCCGGACGGAGTTCTTGCTGGTCGAGAGAGTTCAAGAAGAAAAAGAAGAAACGATTTCTGCGAATAGAGATAGAGAAGGAGAACTCTGGCGCTGCCTCGCGAAGCCGGGGAAGCGGGTGAAGGCCGGGAGGACGTTTTTCTTCGAAGGTGGGTGGGAGGCTGTGGCTCTTCCCGTCGCCCCGGCCCCGCCGGGGGCCGAGACTTCGACACACTCACCCTCTAAGAAAAGCGCCTTCGCCCCACTGCTCGAAGGAGGCCTTTACGTTCTGCAGTTCACGAAGCACGGGAGCAAACCGAATTCGTCTCTTCTCTCCGATCTCCCGGCCCTGGGCTCCGCTCCCCTGCCGCCGTACATCCATCGCCCGGACGGTGTCGTGGACGCGCAGGACCGCGTCGACTACCAGACCGTCTTCGCCGCTGAGCCCGGCGCGATCGCCGCGCCGACCGCGGGCCTCCACTTCACCGCGGAAATGCTCGCCGCCCTGACGGCACGCGGGGTCGAGATCGCGCGCGTGACCTTGCACGTCGGGCTCGGGACTTTCAAGCCCGTGAAGGTGGATCGCGTCGCGGACCACCGGATGGATTTCGAGCGCGGGTCGATCTCGAGCGACACCGCCGCGCGCGTGAATCGCGCGAAAGCAGAGGGGCGGCGCGTCGTGGCGGTCGGCACGACCTCCGTGCGCACGCTCGAAGCCTCGGCGCGTGCGCACGGGGGCGTGGTCGCTGCCGGTGGCTTCGAAACGGATCTCTTCCTCGTGCCGGGAGCCGAGTTCCGGGTCGTGGACGCTCTTCTGACGAATTTCCACCTTCCCCGCTCGACGCTCCTCATGCTCGTCTCGGCGTTCGCGGGCCGCGAGAACGTTCTCGAGGCATACCGTGAGGCCGTCGGCGCCGAGTACCGGTTCTTCAGCTACGGCGATGCTATGTTCGTCTCGTGAGCGACCTTCCCAACACTACCTCGATACGTCAGTAGGCCTGCAGGTAGCGGTCCACTTCCCAACCGTGGACCTGCGCGATGTACTGCTGCCACTCGGAGCGCTTCGCCTCGACGAACTTCTCGAAGATGTGCTCGCCGAGCGCGTTCTTGAGAAGGTCGTCCTTCTCGAGGCAGTCGAGCGCCTCGGCCAGGCTGCCAGGGAGGACGTCGATCTTGAGGCGCTTCTTCTCGCGCGCGGACATTTCGAAGACGTTCTGGTTCACGGGCTCGCCCGCCTCGAGCTTGTTCTTGATGCCGTCGAGGCCTGCCGCGAGCATGACGGTGAACGCGAGGTACGGGTTGCACGCGGGATCCGGCATGCGGACCTCGCAGCGCGTCCCCATGCCGCGCCGCGCGGGGATGCGGACCATCGGCGAGCGGTTGCGCTCGGACCAGGCGACGTTCACCGGCGCCTCGTAACCCGGCACGAGCCGCTTGTAGGAGTTCACGAGCGGGTTCGTGATCGCGGCGATCGCGCGGGCGTGCTTCAGGATGCCGCCGATGTAGTTCATCGCAAGATTCGAGAGCTCGTATTTCGCCTTGGCGTCGAAGAACGCGTTCTTCATGGACGCGCCCGAACCCGTGATGAGCGACTGGTGGACGTGCATCCCCGAGCCGTTGACACCAAAAATCGGCTTCGGCATGAACGTGGCGTGGAGGCCGTGGTCGAGGGCGACCTTCTTCACGATCAGCTTGAACGTCGTGACCTGGTCGGCGGTCGTGACGGCGTCGCCATACTTGAAGTCGATCTCATGCTGGCCGGGCGCGACTTCGTGGTGCGCCGCCTCGACCTCGAAGCCCATCGCCTCGAGGGCGACGACAATGTCGCGCCGCGCTTCCTCGCCGCGGTCCACGGGCGTCAGGTCGAAATACCCACCCTGGTCATGCGTGTCGACGATCGGGTCGCCGTTCGCGTCACGGCGGAACAGGAAGAATTCCGCTTCCGGCCCGGTCATGAGCGTGTAACCCATGGCCTTCGCCTTCTCCATCTGGCGCTTCAGCGTCTGGCGCGGACACCCCGCGAAGGCCTTGCCGTCAGGAGTGATGACGTCGCACACGAGGCGCGCCACTTTGCCGTTCGGGTGGGACCACGGAAAGATGCGGAACGTGTCGAGGTCGGGCACGAGGCCCATGTCCGACTCCTCGATCCGCGTGAAGCCCTCGATCGAAGACCCGTCGAACTGAATCTCGCCGTCCAGGGCCTTCTCGAACTGGGAGCGCGGCACCTCGACGTTCTTGATGATCCCGAGGATGTCCGTGAACTGGAGGCGCAGGAAACGGACGCCTTCCTTGTCACACGTCTTCAGAATTTCGGCGGCTTTAAGTCCCATCTTGCTCTCCCCTGTTCTTGCTGATTTCGGCTCTCGCCGCCGAGAGAATCCGTTCGCCGCACCTAAAAGTCAATGAAATATGGCGATTTGCACTCAAATCTGTGCATGAAAGCTATTTCCAGAGCGATCAGTCCGAATTATTTTCTTACCTTTCGAAGAATCTCCTCTCTTCCTAAACTCCCTGTCCATGAAGACGCGCGCGGACGCCTGGTCCCTCCTCACCGAGTTCACCGAGTCGCAGCCGCTTCGCCGCCACGCGCTCGCCGTCGAGGCGACGATGCGCCACCTCGCGCGCTCGAAGGGCGTGACGGACGCCGGGGAGATCGAGACGTGGGGCCTCGTCGGGATGCTCCACGATTTCGACTACGAGAAGTTCCCGACGGAGCAGGACCACGTCTGGCGCGGCATGGAGATCCTCCGGGAGCGCGGCTGGCCCGAGCCGCTCATCAAGGCGATCGGCGGGCACGCCTTCTACACGAACATCCCTCGCGAGACGCCGATGGAGAAGGCCATCCTCGCCGCGGACGAGCTGACCGGCTTCTGCGGCGCCTGCGCGCTGATCCGGCCGAGCAAGAAGATCGCGGACGTCCCCGTCGAGTCGGTCCTGAAGCGCCTGAAGGAGAAGTCCTTCGCGCGCTCCGTCGATCGCACCTACGTCACGCGCGGCGCCGAGGAATGGGGTGCGCCGCTGCCCGAACTCGTCGCCCTCGTCCTCGCTGCCCAGGTCCCGATCGCCGACCGCATCGGCCTTGGGGGCGCCCCGGCGGCCGACCTGTCGGTCTCCCCCGCCCCGCCCGAGCCTCCCGCGCCGTGACGTCGGAGCTGCGCGTGCGGGCGCCGTTCGACGGCACAGGCCTGTTCGGGTTCTTCGCCGCGCGTGCGCTGCCGGGGGTGGAAAGAGCCGGAGAAGATTTCTATGAAAGGACTTTCGCCGATCGCGGCCGGGCCGGGACGATCCGGCTGGCGCTCGCACGCCGCCGCGGCTCCCTCTTCCTTTCGCAGGAAATCCCCGGTTGGGCAAGTCCCGAACGCCTGTCGGCGCGCGTTTCCCGCCTCTTCGACCTCGATGCCGACCCGCGCGCGATCGCAAGGGTGCTCTCTCACGACCCGCTCCTCGCGCCTCTCGTCGCGCGCCGGCCAGGCCTGCGCGTGCCGGGCGCGTGGGACCCCTTCGAGGTCGCCGTCCGCGCGGTCCTCGGCCAGCAAATCTCCGTCGCGGGCGCTCGCACGCTCGCGGGCCGGCTCGTCGCGCTCTGCGGCAAGCCTCTGCCCAAGCGGCTCGCACGGCCGGGCCTTACGCACGTCTTCCCGACGCCGCGCGCGGTCGCGGACGCGGATGTCGCGCGCGTCGGCCTACCCCGCGCCCGCGCGGCCGCGCTCCGCGCCTTCGCCCGAGCCGTCGCCGACGGGTCGTTTCTCCTCGCGGCGCCGCGCGGCCTCGAGGACTTCGAGGAGCGGCTCACGGCGCTGCCCGGCTTCGGGCCGTGGACGGCTCACGTCGTCGCGCTCCGCGCCTTCGGCGAAGGCGATGCCTTCCCGGCAAGCGACCTCGGCGTCGTGCGGGCGCTGGAGCGCGCCGGCGTCAGGCCGCGTGACGTTGCAGCGCGCGCGGAGCGGTGGCGCCCCTTCCGCGCCTACGCGACACTCCACCTCTGGGCGTCGCTGGCGGACGCCACGGGGGGCGCGTGACGAAAGACCGCGAGGAAGAGAAGATTCTTAGAAGGTCGAGTTTGGCGACGCCGGCGGGCGTCGTCGTCCTGATCGAGCGTGACCGTAGTCTGGTTGGACTGGTCTTCGAGGATCACTGGGCGCATTTTCGCGGCCACCTCGAGCGAAGGTTCGGCAATTTCTCATTCGAAGAAGATCCCCGCGGCGGCGCCCCGGCCGAAGCCTTGAGGCGCTACTTCGCCGGGAACCTCGACGCTCTCGACGCCATTGAGGTCGACATGGGCGGGACGCCGTTCCAGGAGTCCGTCTGGCGGGCCCTCCGCCGCATTCCTCCGCGGACCACATGGTCCTACGCACGTCTCGCGAAGGAGATCGGCCGCCCGACCGCCGTCCGCGCCGTGGCGGGCGCGAACGGGGCGAACCCGGTCTCGATCGTCATCCCCTGCCACCGCGTGATCGGCTCCGACGGCTCGCTCACGGGCTACGGCGGCGGGCTTCCCCGCAAGAGCTGGCTTCTCGCCCACGAGGGCGCCCTCCTCGCGTGAACGATTCGCGCCACGGCCCCCTCCCGCGAGGGATAATCCCCTGTTGGGCATGAACATCCTTCTCGTCGAGGGCGCGCGCGTCCTCGGAATGACGCGGCCGGACGACGTGACGCCGGACGGCGCACTCCTCGTCGAGGACGGTGCGATCGTCGCGCTCCATGCGGACGCGCGGAAGCGAGCCGCCGAAGTCGCCGCTGCGGGCCGCCCGCTCGAACGCGTGGACGCGCGCGGCCTCTGGCTGATGCCCGGTTTCGTCCAGACGCACATCCATCTCTGCCAGACGCTGCTCCGAAACGGCCCGGACGACCTTCCGCTCCTCCCCTGGTTGAAATCGTATGTCTGGCCCGGCGAGGCCGCGCACGACGAGTCTTCCCTCGAAATTTCGGCACGGCTCGGCCTCGCCGAGCTCCTCGCGGGCGGCACGACGGCGCTCCTGGACATGGGCACGGTGCGCCACACGGACGCGGTGTTCCGGGCGGCCGAAGCCTCGGGGATGCGCGTCACGAGCGGGAACGTGCTCATGGACGACGCCGATACGAATCCCGAATACCTCTTGATGGGCGCGACGGAATCTCTCGCCGAGACCGGGCGCCTCGCGAAGAGATGGCACGGAACGGCCGGTGGACGGCTCAACGTAGCCTATTGCCCGCGCTTCGCCGTCTCGTGTACGGACGGCCTCCTCCGGACTCTGGCCGCGTGCGCACGGTCGGACGGGTTTCTCGTCCACACGCACGCGGCCGAGAGCGCGGACGAGGTGGCGCTCGTCATGGCGAGAACCGGCAAGAGAAACGTGACCTATCTCGACGACGTCGGCATTTCGGGGAGTCACGTCATCCTCGCGCACGTCATCCACACGGACGCGCGTGAGCGCTCCGTCCTCGCCGAGCGCGGCACGACCGTGGCGCACTGCCCGTCCTCGAACCTGAAGCTGGGTTCGGGAATCTGTCCGGTTCCCGAATACCGCGCGCAAGGCATCCGGGTGACGCTCGGCGCGGACGGAGCGCCCTGCAACGACCGGCTCGACCCCTTCACGGAGATGCGGCTCGCGGCGCTGCTGCCGAAGGTGCGTCCCGGCGCCGGAGCCCTTTTCGCGTGGGACGTCGTGCGGATGGCGACGGCCGACGGCGCCGCGGCGCTCGGAGTTCCGGCCGGTACGCTCGAGACCGGCCGACGGGCCGATTTCGTGCTGCTCGACCCGGGCTCGGGGTTCCTCGAGCCGACGTCCTGGCGCGACGACCCGTATGGTCCTATCGTTTACAGCATGGATCGGTCGCACGTCGCCGCGACTTACGTGGATGGCGTTCTTCGCTATCGGCGCGGGGAGCCTTTCCCGCTCAAACCCGGGACCGAGGAAATCGACGCCGCCGTCGCGGCGCTCAAACGGCGCCGATCCGGCGACGAACGCAGAAAGAGGTAATGCCCGTGCCCAAGATGTCGAAGAAACCAGCTCCCTTTCTCAAGACGGTCCTCGTCGGGACGGATTTTTCCGTCTGCGCCGCGCGCGCGTTCTCGTTCGGCGTCTCGCTCGCGGCCTCTCAGGATGCGAGGGTCCACATCGTGCACGTCCTCATCGAACCCGTGCAGGCGTTTGACGTGGCGGGGGCTCTCCCCTACCTCGACGTGTCCACGCAGAAGGAATGGGAAGAGGCCACGAAGAAGCGGCTCGCGGCCGCCGTCGCCTCGGCGGAGAAGCGGGGGGTCCGGGCGACGTCGGAGTTCTTGTGGGGCCGCCCCTCGGACGCGCTCGTCGAGGCCGCGGTGAGGACGAAGGCCTCGCTCGTCGTTCTCGGAACGCACGGCCGCAGCGCGCTCGAGAAGCTCCTCATCGGCTCCACGGCCGAGCGCGTCGTGCGCCTCTGTCCGGTGCCCGTCCTCACGGTCCGCGAGAAGCGCTGAAGCTCCGGGACCGGCCTCAGCCGTTCGGGACTTCCCAAAGATCCTTGACGGCCGGGTGGTCCCACGCGATGCGCCATTCGTCGGGATCCTGGACGTCGAACGTGCGGGTCACGATGTAGAAGAGCGCGCACGGGTTCGTGAGGGGGCGGTATCCGTGCGCGACTCCCTCGGGGATGCGGACGAGGAGGTCCTGCCCGTCTCCGGCCACGATGACCTGCGTTTTTCCGCACGTCGGGGAGTCCTTCCGCACGTCGTAGAGGACGAACTTCGCCTTCGACGGATGCGGGCAATACCAGACGTCCTGCTGCTTGAGGTGGTAATGAAGGCCCTTGATGTGGTCTTCGGCGTTCACGATCGTGAAGTTGATCTGGGCGACCGGGACGTCCCGGAAGAACTCCGCCAGGGCTTCGCTTCCGGGGTGGTCGGCCTTCGCGCGGTAGATCTCCTGGAAGAAGCCGCGGTCGTCCACATGGCGCGGCAGCCGGTGCACTTTGACGCCGTCGAGCGGCGTCTTCGACCCGTACGCCTTGACGCCCTTGCGGAACTCGTCCGCGATGGCCGCTGCGGTCAACTCGCTGGTTTTCGTGGGCGGCATGCGTGCTCCTCGACTCGGCATTCTACGGTGCGTCGCGACCGATTCTCTGACAGCCCCCGGGGCCCGCGGTGTATCTTCCCCCAAACCAGAGAACGTTCCGCTGGATGAAGAGGAGGGCCTCCGTTGTCTCCGAACCCCTACTTTGCGACGAAGTCCATGGCAAGGCTCGAGGAAGAGATGCGGGACGAGAACCGGCTGCGCCGGATTCTTGGCCCTGTTCAGCTCACGAGCCTCGGCGTGGGCGCGATCATCGGCGCCGGCATCTTCGTGGCGACGGGAGCCGCCGCGCACAACGTGGCGGGTCCCGCGCTGATCCTGTCCTACGTCGTCGCCGGCATCACGTGCATCTTCGCGGCGCTGTGCTACGCGGAGTTCGCGGCCATGGTGCCCGTCGCGGGCTCGGCCTACACCTACGCGTACGCCACGATGGGCGAACTCTTCGCGTGGATCATCGGATGGGACCTCGTCCTCGAGTACGCGGTGGGAAGTGCGACGGTCGCAACCGGCTGGTCGGGGTACTTCCAGGACGTCCTCAGCAAGCTGGGCTACACCCTGCCCCCGCTTTTCCGGGAATCGCCGTGGCGCTACGACGCGGCATCAGGCCACTTCCTTTCGACGGGCTCGATCCTGAATCTCCCGGCGATCGTCATCGTGGCGCTCGTCACGCTGATCCTGATCAAGGGCATCGCCGAGAGCGCGTCGTTCAACGCCGCGATGGTCATGATCAAGCTCGCCGCCGTCCTGTTCGTCATCGGCGTCGGCGCCTTCCTCGTGGACACGTCGAACTGGCATCCGTTCGCGCCCTACGGATGGACGGGCGTCAGCTTCTTCGGCCACCACGTCGCGGGCCAGACGGACCCCGGCGGATCGCCCGTCGGCGTCCTGGCCGGGGCCGCGATCATCTTCTTCGCCTACATCGGGTTCGACTCCGTCTCCACGCACACCGAGGAAGCGCGCAACCCGCGGCGGGACGTCCCGATCGGGATCATCGCGTCCCTCCTTATCTGTACGATCCTCTACATCGCGGTCGTCGCAGTGCTCACGGGCATGGTCAAGTACGACCAGCTCGACATCGCCGCACCGGTCAGCCGCGCTTTTGAGCAGAAACACATGGGGTGGGCGGAGGGCATCATCGCGACGGCCGGCGTCGCGGGGATCACGTCCGTGCTTCTCGTCATGATGCTGAGCGGGCCCCGTGTCTTTCTCGCGATGGCGCGCGACGGCCTCGTGCCCAAGAGCTTCTTCGGAGCCGTCCACGAGAAGTTCCGAACGCCTTGGAAGTCGACGATCGCGATCGGAGTCTTCGTCACGGTCATGGCGGGCTTCCTGCCGATCGACGCCCTGCTGCACCTGACGAACATCGGGACGCTCCTCGCGTTCGTGATCGTCTGCGGGGCCGTCCTGATCATGCGCCGGACGAATCCGACCGCGAACAGGCCCTTCCGCTGCCCGTGGGTGCCGTTCGTGCCGATCATGGGGATCCTGACGTGCCTTCTCCTCATGTTCTCGCTGCCGACGGCGAACTGGTGGCGCCTCTTCACATGGCTCGCGATAGGCCTCGTCATCTACTTCCTCTACGGCCGGCACCACTCCGTCCTGCAGAAGGACCGCGACCGCGGCATCGTCGCGCACTGACCCGTGAAGCGCGCGGCGCTCCTGATCCTCATGGTCGGAGCGCCGCTCGCCCTCCTCTTCTTCCCGGAGCTTCGCCGGCGCATCGCGCACAAGATGCGGTTCCTGCTGCTCTTGTGGTCGGGGGCTGTTTTGTTCTTCGGATTACTAGGGGGACCGGGGAAGAAGAGTTTCTTAGAAAGGTTAAGAGGAGAGGAAATGGGCGCGGAGACGGCCTGGGCTCTCCTCGGCGTCGCGCTCTTCGCTGCCGCGTTTGTGTCCGTTCTGCGCGATTTCCGGCGATCCTCACCTTCTAAGAAATCCTCCGGCGCGAAGCGCTAGTTCTTCTACTCGAGCGAGATCCGGTCGATTCCGATCCCGAGTGCGCGCGCGTCCTGCGAGGCGCCCGCATCCTTCGGGACCGTCGTCGGGACGCGAATCCCGAGGCGGACGGGCTCCGGACCCGAGAGGGCGCGCACGGCCTCGGGCGGGAGCGTGAGAGAGACTTCGCCGAGGCCCGGAGCGACGCGGAGCGTCCCCGCCGGAATGCCGCCGACCTGGACGGCGACGTCTACGGGCGTCGCCACCGCGCGCGCGCGGAGCACGAGGCGCGCCGGTGCAAAGCCGGGCACGGGCGAGAAGACGATCGAGGCGTCGCCCGTCGTCCAGCGGAGATCGAGGCCGCTGTCTCCGATCCTCTCTCGGCCGAAGAAGCCCACGGGATCGAACCGGCCGTCGTCCGGCGCTCCCAGATCGGCGACGAGCCTGGCTGCCTGCCGCGTCCAGAGCGCCTCCGGCGGGTAGGAGAACGTCGCCTCTCGAAACGAGAAGCAGCCCCGGGCGGGCCGTGTCGCGCCGTCGAGGACGGGGAGATTCCAGGGGCGATCGCACGCGATCACGTATTCCGCGGGTCCCGGCATCGGCCCGAGCACCGCGCGCGGGACGATTGCGAGGTCGAAGGGGCCCGGAGCGATCCGGCGCGTCAGGATCTCCCGGCCCGAGACCGCCTCCGTCACGCGCAGAGTCGTTTCCCCTGCCTCGGCCGGGCGGTCGCCCGAGAGCACCGCGCAGAGGGGACCCTGGTCCGCGGGAACATAGAGATGCGCGGTCGGCCCCGCCCAGCGGAAAGAGGCCAACGCGGGTGCCGACTCCCGCACGCCGAACCCAGGGCCGAAGAGCGGCGGAGCGGGGTCGCGTACCGCAACGTTGAGCAGCCGCCGGTTTCCAAGGGCCTCGGCCACGCGGCCGCCGCGCGTCCACGACCGCCAGGCCGGATCGGTGACGTCAGGCGCTCCCGGCTCCCCCGTGAAGTCCGCGAGGCGCACGAGCCGCTTGTTCATCTGGCGCGGCGCCTGCACGAGCTCTGCGTCCGAATAGCCCCACACGACGAGGCGTCCTTCCCACCGCTCGGTCCTGAGAAACGCGTGAAAATCGGGATCGGCCACGATCGTCTCGCGACCGGGATGGACGTAGCGTTCGAGCATCCGGATCGCCGCCATCGGCGGGGTCTCCTCGCGCGCGCTGGCCCGCACTTCCGGCCACGTCTCGCGCGCGAACAGGAACGCGACGAGGCACGCGGACCCGAACGCGAAAACGCCCCGCCGGAGAAGAACCTCGAGCCCGGCGCCGACGGCCAGGAAGAGCACGAGGACGAAGGGCACGGAATAGCGCGACATCGCGCGGCTGTGGAGCAGCCACAGGGAGAGAAAGAGCGGCACGAGGACGAGGGCGAGATCCACCGCGCCACGGCGCCTTCGGAGGGCGAGCACGACGAGGCCCACGCCCGCGACCGACAGGACGGCCACGGCGCGACGCCACGAGAGAAAATCTCGCACGAGGAAGGAGTCGAGAAGCGTGCCCACCGTGCCCGTCGCGAGCGCATGCGCGCGGAATCCCGCGCGTTCCGAGAGCGACACGAAGAGCCCCGGCGCACCGCCCGCCTGAGCGAAGAGCCAGACACCCCACGCCGCCGTGCCGGCCAGAGAGGACAGGACGAAGGTCCATGCCGCGTCGGCCCGGCCCGGACGCGCCATGATCCGGATCGTCCAGACGAGGAGGAGCGGGAAAAAGCCGAGCAGGAGGTGCGGCCTCACGCCGCAGCCCGCGGCCGTGAGAAGCCCGGCCGCGAGGGCGAGGAGGCGGGCCCGCCGGGCGGAGACGAGATCGCGCCAGCGCGTCTGGTTCGGCGAGCGGCGCTCTTCGGCATTCGCGAGACAGGCGAGCGCACCGAGGAACAGGGCCGTCGCCGGCGTGTCGGAGAAGGCGCGCCCGCCATTGACCCAGACGACCGGAAGCGCATACGCGAGGACGACGCCCGAGAGCGCCGACCAGCCGCCGACGACGCGGCGCCCCCAGAGATAGAGCGCGGGCACGCTGCACGCGGCGAGCACCGTGGACGCCGTCGCGAGCGCGTTGAACGGCGTCACGCAGAACGCCAGCAGGGCTCGACCCATCAGGATCCAGAGAGGAAAGCCCGGTGCCTGGGGCGAGAGGTCGAACAGGTCGAAGCGCGAGACGGCCCCGGAGAATATGGCCTCGTCGATCTCTCCCGGCGAGTTTGCCAGCGCGAAGAAACGAGAAGCCGCCACGGCTCCGACGACGAGCGCCGCGAGAACGAGGGGCGGCTCGCGGCGCCGGTCGCCGACCCGCCCGATGCGCCTCAACACCGCCCGAGTGTTTCATTTTTCGGGCTGACAAGGAAACGGTTACAATGACGCTCGATGTCGATTCGACATCCCGCGGGATGAGCATTCCCCGCATCCTGCCTCGCGCCGAACATCCGATTTCGCGCGGCTATATCGACCCGGACGCACTGCGCGTCCTCTACCGGCTGCACCGCGCCGGCTATAAGGCGTACCTCGTCGGCGGATCCGTGCGAGACCTCATGACGGGGCGCACGCCCAAGGACTTCGACATCGGCACCGACGCCAAGCCGCAGGAAGTCCGGCGCCTCTTTCGCAACTCGCGCGTGATCGGGCGGCGCTTCCGCCTCGCGCACATCCTCTTCGAAGGCGGAAAGATCGTCGAGGTGTCGACGTTCCGGAAGACTCCCACCGCGGCCCAGGGCGAACAAGGGGAGGAGGGCGAGGAGGATCTTCTGATCCGCTCGGACAACACGTTCGGCACGCCGGAGGAGGATGCGCTCCGCCGCGACTTCACGATCAACGGACTCTTCTACGACATCGCGACGTATGCCGTCCTCGACTTCGTAGGTGGCGTCGAGGATCTCGAGCGGCGGGTCGTGCGCACGATCGGCGACCCCCTCATCCGCTTCCGTGAGGATCCGGTCCGGATGCTTCGCGCCTGTGAGTTCGCGGGGCGCCTCTCGTTCGCGATGTCCGAAGACGTCCAGGGCGCCATCGCCGAGCTGAAACGAGAGGTCACGAAGAGCGCCGCGCCGCGCGTCACCGAGGAGCTCCTCGATCCCTTGAGGCGCGGGTGGGGACACGACACGTACCGCCTCTGGTCGGAGGCCGGCCTCCTCGACGCGCTCCTGCCGGAGCTCGGCGGCGCCGGCGCCGCCCGCGCGGCGGAGGGAACGGCCGGGAGCCTTCTCTTCGCCCTCCTCCGCGAAACCGATGCGCGGCAGTCCGCCGGAAAGAGACTCGAGGACGCCGCCCTTCTGTCCGCCATCTTCCTTCCCGTCGTCTTCGACGCCGTGCGCCGCCGCGGCCCTTCCGCACCCGCCGGCCCGGGGCAGATCCTGCCGGTTCTCGAGGATGCGGTGAATCCGCTCGGGATCCGGATGGCGCTTCCGAATCACGTGACACAGACCGTCAAGCACGTCCTCGAGACGCTCGGACGGCTCACGAGCACGCGTCCTGCGGATCCCGGTGTACGCCGCCTAGCCGGCAGGCCTTACCTGAAAGCCTCGGTCGCGCTGCTGTCGCTCTATGCGCGCGCCTCGGGCCGCTACCGCGAAGCTGCCGCGGCCTGGGACGAGGCCGTCGAACGCGGCTTCGGAGCGCATGCGGTTGGCGCGCCGTTCCCCGATGCGTTCGGCCCCCCGCCCGAGCCGTTCCCGTCCGTCCCGGACGGCCGGACCCCCATCCGCAAACGCCGGCGCGGCGGTCGCCGCCGCAAGCCGCAGGCCGCGCCGGCCTGACGCTCAGCGCGCTCGGCGCTTCAGCCAGTCGGCGAGGTCGGACTCGAGACGCGGATAGTCGGCGCGCAGCTCTTCGCGCATGGCCTCTTCGACCGTCGCGTTTTCAGCGAGTCTGTCGAGGAAATGCGCGAGAGCGCCGAAGCCGCGGGTGTCCCGAAGCATCTCGGCCGCCGCCAGCGAGACCGCATACCCGCTGCGGGCCTGCGCCGCGGAGAAGCCCGCAAATCCGCCCTCGAGGGCGGACAACGAGAACGTACCGCGTGCGGCGTAGCCGCCCGCAAGCGCGGACGCGTAAGGTGCCGCGCTCTTTCCCTCCTCGACCTGGGCGAGACCCTCTTGGAGCCAAGTCGGAGCGCGTCCCTTCGCCCGAAAATGGACAAAGCTGTGCGTCATCTCGTGCCGGAGGACGGAAAGGAGCTCCGGCGTGACGCCCGTGATGCCGCGCGCCGGCACCCGCACCCTGCCGTCGAAGAGGCCGTTCGCCCACGACGGTGCATGTGTCACAGCGTGAAAATCACGCTCGGCATACACGATGACGACGACCTTCTCCGGGGGACCCGTGCCGAAGTCCCGGACGAGATCGGCATAGGCCTGCTCGAGCGCCGAGAGCAGGGTGCGCTCGAGACCCGCTTCGACACGCTGACCGTCGTAGACGAGGAGGATGCTCGAGCTCGCGCGCTCCGTGAAACGCTCCTCGACGTGCTGCGCCGTCGCGGACGCGGCCGCGAGTGCGGCGAACGCGAGGATCACGCACAAACCGGAGCGCATGCCCTCATGATAAGCCTCCCCGGAAGTTGACTCAGCGCGGCGCGAGGACCCGCAGCTCGATCGAGACGACGTCGTCCAGTCCGCGCCCGGACAACGCGACGAGGCGCGGCGCGGGCCCGGATACGTCGAGGGCGGGAGAATCGGAAGAAGAGCTTTCTGCGAATGAAAATACAGAGACCACGCCGCTCCGGGAGGTCACGACGACGACCGCGGCGGGCGAGACGTCATTGCTCGGAAAGAGACGAGAAACGGGAAGCCCGCCCGGACCCGCAAGGCCTCGAAGCTCCATCATGCTGAATTTCTTAGAAGGTGAAGAGGGAGTCGTGACCGTGAGCGCCGCCGGTGCCGGCGCTGCGGCTTCCCGTCTCCCGCCAGTCCTCTCCTGAAGTGAATCGTCCGCTGGTGCCGACGCCGACCTCTTCACGTACGTCGTGCCGCCTTCCAAAGAGCCCCACGTCTGTTTGCCCTTTTCGTCGAAACCCCGGTTCCACTCGGTGAGCTCGTCCTTCGAGAGGGTCACCTGGGAGGTCATTCGCACGGCGGCTCTGAGGTGCGACGGGCAGTCCTTGCCCGGCGTGCCGCCTTCCCAGCGTTCGCCGGCCCTCCTCAAGACGATCTCGCATCCGGGCCTCTCGCGAACATCGTTCGCGCCGTAAAGAGCGAGAGTCGAGGGGTCGCGCCACTTGCCGCGCACGATCAGAGGGTCCTTTGGGTCGAACGCGCGCAGGCGCACGACCTCCCCATCCTCCTCGAGGCCGTAGAAGCGCTGAAACCACGGTTCGCCGACCTTCGGAAGGGCGGCTTGTTCACGATAGAGAACGGAGGCTCCGTTCGCGATGCGGCTCCTCGGGACCGACACGACCACGATTCGCTCGACGGTACCGCCCGCGGCGCCCTCCTTCGACTCAAAGGTGCCGGTCATCCAGGCGGCAACCTCCGCGGCCCGGGTCTCGGCGTGGGCGACAGGCCCGGCGGCGAGGAGGAGCACGGCGGCGGCGGCCCAGCGCGCGTTCACTCTTCCTCTTCCTCCGTGGGCGCGCCCCGCTTCTCGGACACGCGGCGCATGGAATGGTCGAGGATCCTCTTGCGCAGGCGGATCGATTTCGGCGTCACTTCGACGAGCTCGTCGTCCTCGATCCATTCGATGGCGAGCTCGAGAGGCATCAGGCGCGGCGGCGTGAGGCGGATCGCGAAGTCCGAGCCCGACGAGCGCATGTTCGTCAGGTGTTTCTTCACACACGGATTCACGACGAGGTCGTTCGGGCGCGCGCTCTCGCCGCAGATCATCCCGCCGTAGACCTCAATGCCGGGCGGAAGAAACAGCGTCGAGCGCTCCTCGAGCCGCTCGAGAGAGTGAGCCGTCGTCTCGCCCGCCTCCTTGCACACCATGGCGCCGCGGCCTCGGCCCGTCACCTCGCCCTTGAACGGCTCGTAGCCGTGGAAGTTGTGGTACAGGAGCCCCTCGCCCTTGGTGTCCGTCAGGAACTCGTTGCGGTAACCGAAAAGACCGCGCGTCGGGATGTGAAAGTCGATGCGTACGCGGCCGGAGCCGTGATTCGTCATGTTCGTCATCTCGGCCTTGCGCTGGCCGAGCTTCTCGATGACGGTCCCCATCGACGTCTCCGGGACGTCGATGACGAGATGCTCGATCGGCTCGCAGCTCCGCCCGTCGACTTCCTTGAGAATGACCTGGGGGCGCGAGAGGGCGAACTCGAAGCCTTCGCGGCGCATCGTCTCGACGGTGATCGCGAGGTGCAGCTCGCCGCGGCCCGACACGCGGAACGAGTCGGGGCTGTCGGTCTCCTCGACGCGCATCGCGACGTTCGTGCGGAGCTCCTTCTGGAGGCGCTCGCCGATGTTGCGGCTCGTGACGTACTTGCCCTCGCGGCCGGCGAAAGGCGAGTCGTTCACGCGGAACATCATCGACACCGTCGGCTCGTCGACGTTGATCGGCGCGAGCGCGACGGGGTTTTCGAGGTCGGCCAGCGTCTCGCCGATCGTGACTTCGTCGATGCCCGAGATGACGACGAGGTCGCCGGCGATCGCTTCCTCGACCTCGGCGCGCCGCAGCCCCTCGAAGGCCATGAGCTTCGCGATCTTCGCCTTCGTGATGGAGCCGTCGAGCTTGCAGACCGACACTTGCTGCCCCGGCTTCACCGTGCCGTTCACGATGCGCCCGATGAGGAGCCGGCCGAGGTAGTTGTCGTAGTCCAGCGAGGCCACGAGGATCTGTAGCGGGGCCGCGGGATCGCCGCCCGGCTCGGGCACCTCGACGATGATCGCGTCGAGCAGAGGCCGCACGTCCGTCTCCGTGTGGTCCACCTCGCGGCGCGCGAAGCCGTGCTTGGCTGACGTGTACACGATCGGGAAGTCGAGCTGCTCGTCCGTGGCGCCGAGGTCCACCATGAGGTCGAACACCTCGTCGATGACCTGATGGGGGCGCGCGTCCGGCCGGTCGATCTTGTTCACGACGACGATCGGCTTGAGCCCGAGCTCGAACGCCTTCCGGAGGACGAAGCGCGTCTGCGGCATCGTGCCCTCGGCGGCGTCGACGACGAGGAGAACCGCGTCGACCATCTTGAGGACGCGCTCCACCTCGCCCCCGAAATCGCTGTGGCCCGGCGTGTCGACGATGTTCACCTTCGTTCCGTGATAGCGGATCGACGTGTTCTTCGCGAGAATCGTGATTCCGCGCTCTTTCTCGAGGTCGTTGCTGTCCATGATCCGCTCGGTGCCCGAGACAGCCTCGTTCGCACGGAAAGTGCCGGACTGTTTCAGGAGGCAGTCCACGAGCGTGGTCTTGCCATGGTCGACGTGCGCGATGATCGCGATGTTGCGGATTCCGGACATGGGACCTGCTTTCGAACCGCGGGACCGGATGAGTCGGCCTCGGCGCGGAGGAGAGAGGTTACCAGAGTTACTTTTTCCGGAGGCTGCTCGTGAGGAAGGGCACGAAGTCCTTCCCGGCCGGCGCGAGGTCCATCGAGAGCGCGAGCTCGCCGTCGGCCTTGTGCGCGAACAGCATCCGCGCCTTCGTTCCGGCCTCGGCATTCAGCAGTTCGCGGGACGTGAGACGTGCGCTTTCCGCCGCGACTTCGACGTCGAACGTGGCGCTGATGCCCGTCGAAAAGAAATACGACGCGACGTAACGGCGTTTCTCGCGGTCGTAGGCGAAGTACCCCACTTCCTCGATCGTCTCTTCCTTGCCGTCGTCAGCGGTCAGAATCGTGCTTCCCCGGTGGACGAGGTAGTTCCCGGAGGATTCCGGCGTGAAGCGCGCGACCCGGCCACCTACCCGAGTCCCCGACTCGGCGACTCCCGACCAGGACCCCACGAGGAAACCCAACTCCTGAAAAGGGCGCCAAGCGGGCACCGCCGCCGTGGGCGCGGCGGCGGCCGTGGACGGAGCCGGAACCGCCGTCGCCGGGCCGGGAGCCGCCGGGTTCTGAGCCGCGGCCGGGGCCGCGAGAATCAGCGCCAGGAACCCTGAACGGGCGGATCGGGTCCGCATCTGGGATTTGTCCTCCTCCGGAACTCTTCTGCGATTATAGACTTACGCGTCACGGAACCGATCCGGCCACTTTCTCGTTATGAACTTCTGAGGACCCATGCCGCCTGCGCCCCACCCCGATGCCGAGCTCGTCACCCGCTGCCAGCGGGGCGACGACGGCGCCTGGGCGGACCTCGTGGCCGCCTACGGAAAAAAGGTCTACGGGATCGCCTGGCACATGACGTATGACCGCGCGGAGGCGGAGGAGCTGACTCAGGACTGTTTCCTGAAAGTCTGGCAGAACCTCGACCGGTACGAGCCCACCGAGGCCTCGCTCCTCGCCTGGATCGCCGCGCTCTCCCGGAACCTGTGCATCGATCACTATCGCCGGAGGAAGAGGGAGAAAGGCTTCTCGTTCCTCTCGGACGACGCCGTCTCCGCGCTCCTGCCCTCGACGGACGACCCGCAGGCCGACACCGTACGAAGAGAGCGCGTCCGGATGCTGCTCGACGCAATCGGCGAACTGCCGGACGAGCTCGCCGAGGTCGTCATCCTGCGCGATCTCGACGGCCTCGACTACCGCGAGATCGGCGACCTCCTGAAGCTCGCCGACGGCACGGTGAAGTCGCGCCTGAACCGCGCGCGCATCGAGCTCGCGCGCCTCGTGCGGGGGCGCGTCGGGGCCTCGGAGGGAGATGGCCGGTCGCTCTATTCGCCGTTTGCCGCACGCCCTACGACCGCCACGGGGGGCGCGCGATGAGCGCCGCCTGCCGCGCGTTCGAGCAGCGCCTCGCCGAGGTGCTCGACCGCGCTCCGGAAGGGGCTGCCGGGCGCGCCGCTCGCGCTCTCGCTACCCACGACGAGCACGCGGCCAAATGCTCCGCCTGCGCGCTGCTGGCGTTGCTCGTCGCCGGGCATGCGGAGGTGTTCGCCTTCGTCGCCCGCCCGGCGCCCGCGCCCGGATTTCTCGAGCGCCTCTCCGGGACGCCTGCCGGCGCAAGCGCGCGCCAGCGCGCGGCGGAAGTTCTCTCCTTCCTCACCCCGGGCGCGCTCGCTCGCCCGGAACCGTCTCCGGCTCTTCTCGACCGCCTCCGCGTCGTCCCGGAGCTACGGGCCGCCGAAGACGCGTCGAACGTGCGCCGCGGCGTCTTCCTCCGGCTGAAGCCCGTCGCGACCGACTGGCGGTTCGCGGTCGCGGCCGCATACGCAGCGACGTTCGTGATCGTCGCGCTGCTGCGCATCGACCCGATGTCCGCGGCCCGCGACGCGGCAAACGACCTGACGTCGGCGGGAGAGCGCGCTCTTTCCGAGGCGCGCGTCGCGGCGGTCCATCGCTTCGACGAGAGCGCCATCGGCCGCGCCGCGACCCCGATTGCGAAACGCCTCGACTACCGCGTCTATCGTGCGTTCGCCGCGGGCCGGGCCCGCGCCGTCGCTTATTCGCAGCTCATCTACGAGAAGGTCTTCGCCGGCGCCGTCGAGTCCCTGGCGGCTTCGGAGAAGGCGACGAAAAACCCGGAACCTTCCGGCTCCTTTCGACGTTCCTGAAGACAGGTGGAAACGATGAACGAGACCAGCGTGAACCCCCAATCCCCGACGCCTCCTTCGCCATCGCCGGTGCCGCCTCCCCCCCCGATCGCGTTCGGCTCCTCGGGGCAGCAGCCGGCCGCGCCTCCGCTGCCGAAGAATCCCGGCGCCGCCGGGGCCCTCGGGATCATTCCCGGCATGGGGCACCTGTACCTCGGCCTCTACCAGCGCGCCGCGATCCTCTTCGGGATCTGGGTCCTGTTCATCTCGCTGGCCGAACACTCGCACGGTCCCTTCCCGGGCATCGCGATTCCGTTCTGGATGGTCTTCTCCATCATCGACGCGTCGCGCCAGGCGAAGGCGATCAACGCGACGGGCCGGCCCGAGGCGAATATTCTCGGCTCGGACGAACCCGTAAGAGTGAGCGGCAGCCTCACGGCCGGCATCCTCCTGATCCTGATCGGCGGCTTCCTGCTCTTGAACCGATTCGTGACGATCGACCTGTCCTTCCTGAACGACTGGTGGCCGATTCTCCTCGTCGCCTTCGGCGCCTGGCAGGTGTTCCGCCACTACCAGAGCAGGCGGGACGTCGCGAACGACGTCTCGACAGGCTCAATCACCCAATGACGTGACGAGCACGACCGTCTTTTCGAGGATCGCGCCCGAGCGCGGGTCGATCAGATGGTCCTCGATGTCGATCTCGAGGGCTCCGTCCGCACGGCTCCACCGTGCGGATTTTCCCCGCCGGCCCGCCGCCTTCGCCACGGAGGCGGCGTTGGCCTGTATCGCACCGCTCTTCATTCCATCCCGAAGGTCGGCTTCGAGATTCCGCTCCGCGAAGATGAACCGCGCCTCGGGGAGCTGCTTTTCATAGGCTGCCACGGACTCGTCGACGGACTTCGCCGTCGTGTAGGCCACGATGCGGAGCTTCCCGAGGCGTTTTTTGATCTCGGCCTTCTCGGCGGCGCTCCGGGACGTGTCCGCGTCGAGACGTGCGCTCACGCTCCGCGTCTCGACCGCCGCCCGGTCGCTGAAAACCTGCGTGAGGACGGGATCGATCTCCCCTCCCGGCGGAAACGGGATTCCCGCGATCGGCGAGGCCGGGTCCGCGAGGACGAGGGCGAGCGCGAGCACGAATGAAACGGCCATCTCTTCCCTGCTTCTTTCTCTCTCTCTATTCTAGTGTCGCCGCCTCACGTGCGCATCTTGACCACGATCTCGGCCGGTTGCCCTGCGACGTACCGGAGTGAGCACTCGGCAAATCCCTCGCACCGGACGCAGATTCCATCACGGTCGCCCTTGAAGTCGACGGGTTTGCAGATGTTCACGCCGGGCGCGACGAGCTTCGCGAGCTCCGAGGCAAACTCGCGCTGGCGCGGCGGCGGGTCGCCGCCCCCCTGCGTCGCACGGCGGAGGTCCTCGACCTTCGGAAACAGCTCCCGGTTGCGTCGTTCGAGCGCCGCGTCCTCGCGCACCGCCCCCGCGGTCTTCACCGCGACCACGGCCTGTTTCGCGGCCTTCTTCGCGCGAGTCCCGCCGCGGTGACGGATCCAGAAAAAGAGAAACCCCGCCCCCGCTCCGGCGACGCTCACGAAACCCGCGCCCGGCCGTCCGGCGAGCGTCGCCTGCAGGAGCCCCCAGGCGAGGCTCGCGAGCGCCAGCCAGGCAAGCCACTTCACCTTCACCGGAATGACGAAGAAGATCAGGAACTGCATGTCGGGAAACAGGTACGCGTACGCGAAAAGCAGCGAGGCGCCCGTCAGGACCCCGCCCGAGAGCAGCGGAGTTCCGGTTGCGAGGGCCGCGAGCGAAGCGCCCAGCGTCGATATGAGCCAGAAGACCGTGAACTCGGCGGTCCCCCACTCCATCTCGAGGGCCGATCCGAGGATGTAGAGAACGAGCGTGCCGAAAAACAGCCCGAAGGGTTCCTGGTGGAGGAACTGATAGGTCAGGAACGTCCACGGCCTCTCGAACGCCGCGCCCGGATCGAATCCGAAGAGCGAGAACGTCCTCTTGGGATCCATCTTCACCAGGAAGAAGAAAATGAAGTGGAGGCCGCAGAGCGGCATCGTGAGGCCGAGCTTCGGCCCGAAAAGGTCGTTGCGGTCGTGCAGGCTCATCCGCGCCTCCCGAAGCGCTTCTCGAGCTCCTCGTGCGAGAAGGTGAGAAGGATCGGGCGTCCGTGCGGGCATGTCCACGGATCCCGGCAAGCCGCGAGGTCGCTCAGAAGTCTCGCGGCCTCGGCCGGGGCGAGGCGATGATTGATCGTGATCGCGCCGCGGCAGGCGAGAGATGCCGCGAGGACCTCACGCCGGAGCGCGGACGACGGCTCGGAGCCTTCGGACAGCGCGGCGACGCGCGCGAGATAGTCGCGGAGCGCGGGCCGTACCGACGCGGCCGGTGTCTCGGGAGGCGCCGCGGAGACGAGGAACGTGCGGCCCGACAGCTCCGACACCAGGAAGCCCGCGTCCGAAAGCAGCGCCTCGGAGCCCGAGAGGAGAGCCGCCTCGTCCGGCGACGCCTCGAACACGACGGGCTCGAGAAGACTCTGGGAAGAGGTCCCGGCGGATTCGAGACGCGAGAGAAACTTCTCGTACCGCACGCGCTCGTGCGCCACGTGCTGGTCGATGAGGACGAGCCCGTCGGGACCTTCGGCGACGAGGAAGGAGTCATGGTACTGGCCGAGGAGCCTCAGTTCGCCGATCGGAGAAGAAGAGAGAAAAGAGGAGGGAGAAGAGGGATTCTCTTCTGAATAGGAAGAAAGCGACGGGCCGGGTGCGATCGCGTCGAGCAGCGTCCGCGTGTCCCCGCCGTCGCGCGTGGCGTCCGCGCCGTAGCGGGCAGGTCCCTCGCCGAGCCACGCCGCGGCCCCGCGCCCTCTTCCCCTTTCAAAGAAATCTTCTCTTCCTCCTTCTCTTCCTCCTTCTCTTCCTCTTCCGTCTCCGAAAGCATCCCCCTCGACCGCGATCGCGCTTTTTCCACCCGTCAGCGCCGCGACGAGGCCGCGGTGGACCAGGGAATGGACCGCGTTCGAATCGCGAAAGCGGACCTCGAGCTTCTGCGGGTGCACGTTCACGTCACAGAGCTCCGGGTCCAAGGTGAGAAAAAGAGCGAATGCGAGGTGGCGGTCCGAGCGGAGGACCTCGCGTGAGGCGAGGGAGACGGCGTGGAGAATGGTCGCATCCCGGATGGCGCGGCCGTTTACGAAAAACCACTGATGGGCGCGCGAGGGAAACGTGGTTTCGGCCGGCGTCACGGCGCCTGTCAGGGTCATGCCGCCGAAGGCGAAATCCACGTCAATGGGGCGCGCCGCGGCTGCGAGGCCCATGACTTCCCGAAACCGTGCTGCCGCGCCTTCCGCGGCGGGCAGGTCGAGCAGAAGGCGCGGACCCGCGCGCAGGGTGAACGCCACGTCGGGGCGCGAGAGAGCGAGGGCGGTGACCGCCTTCACGATGGCGCGCAACTCCGCCTCGGCGCTCTTCTGAAACTTGCGCCGCGCCGGGACGTTCCCGAAAAGGTCCTCCACGACGACGCGCGTGCCCTTCGGGTGCCGCGCCGGCGACACGCACGGAGGCGCACCGCGGTCGGCAACGACCTCGGTTCCGAGCCCGGACGCGTCCATGGACGTCGTGAGGACGAGGCGCGAGACGGACGCGATCGAGGGAAGCGCCTCGCCACGGAAGCCCATCGTGCCGATCCGGGTCATGTCCTCGAAGCTGCGGATCTTCGAGGTCGCGTGGCGTTCGAGAGCCATCCGCGCGTCCTCTCGCGACATGCCCGAACCGTCGTCCGTGACCTCGAGCCGCACGATCCCGCCGCCTTCCACGTCGACCGCGACGCGGCGGGCACAGGCGTCGAGCGCGTTCTCCAGGAGCTCCTTGACGGCGGACGCCGGACGCTCGACGACCTCGCCCGCGGCGATTTGATCGACGAGGGCGTCCGAAAGAACGCGAACGGGCCCGGGCACGGGCGGGATGTTAGCGGTTCTTCAGAACGGTGACGGCCCTCTCGACATCCTCGAGCTCCCGCGGCAGGTCGCACGACAGGCACTCCGGGCCCTTCTCGGTGACGAGGACGTCGTCCTCGATGCGCACGCCGGTGTTCCACCACTTCGAGTCGACGCCTTCCGTCTTCTCGGGAATGTAGATACCGGGCTCGACCGTGAGGACCATCCCGGGCCGGAGCTTCGCTCCGTAGGACATGCTTGCCGCGAACCGGTCCTTCGGGTCGGGCAACGCGCCCGGCTCGTAGCTCCCCGCATCGTGGACGTCGAGGCCGAGCCAGTGTCCGGCCCCGTGCGGGAGGAACTTCGCGAACGAGCGGTCCTTCACGAGGTCTTCGCGCGTGCCCTTCAGGAGTCCGAGCTTCACGAGGCCATCCACGACCACCGCGACGGCAGTGTCCTGGATCTCGTGATACGCGGCGCCCGGGAGGGCCTTCGCGATCCCGGCCTTCTGCGCCGCGAGGACGATCTCGTAGAGCGCCTTCTGCTCCGCTGAGAACTTTCCGCTCACGGGATACGTCCGCGTGATGTCCGCCGCGTACATCCCGTACTCGCAGGCCGTGTCGTTCACGAGGACTTCGCCCGCCGCCATCGTGCGGCTCGCGTCCGGGTAGTGGAAGACGACGGAGTTCGGCCCGGAGCCGACGATCGGCGGGTAGGCCATGCGCACCCCGCCGCCCACGAGACACGCCGAGACCTGGGCGGCCTTCAGGACACCTTCGTTCACGCCGGCGCCTGCGAGCGCCATCGCGGCGAGATGGCCGCGCACGCTGAGCGCCACGGCCTCGCGCATGAGCGCGAGCTCGGTCGCGTCCTTCACGAGGCGCATCTGGCCGGCGTGGACCGAAACGTCGGTCGCGGCCAGCCCCTCTGTCCCGGCGTGCGCCATGCGATTCCAGCCGGTCAGCAGCTTCTCGCGGAACTCCTCGTCGCCCGCGTCAAGGTAGAAGAGCGACTTCGCGCCGCGCATCGCGTCCTTAAATTCCTTCTCGAAGTCCGCAACAGGAAAGGCCGAGTCGGCTCCGTACATCTTCTTCGCGCCCTCGATCCCGGCCCGGCGGCCCGTCCACTGCTCGGCGCGCCACTCGTTCGGGCGCACGAAGAGGAGGTACCGCTTGCCCTCCGGCGCGGAGAGCCGGAGAACGGCGATTGAATCCGGCTCGGCGAAGCCCGTCAGATACCAGAAGTTCGAGTCGGCTCGGTACGCGTCGCCGACCTCGACGGGCGGCTCGGCCGGCGCGCGGAGAACGACGACGGCGTCCTTCGGGAGCTTCAGGGCGAGCGCGGCGCGGTGCGCGGCGAACCACTCGGGACCTGGCGCGGGCGGGCCGGCGAGGACGGCGGACGAGGAAACGAGAAGGGCCGCGGCGAGCGACACGAGGCGCATGGGTTCCTCCAGTGGGCCGGAGTCTAGTCGGGTCGCTGTCTCAGACGGGGCCGGGTGCCGGCAATCGGCGCCCCTCCTCGACCCGACCGAGCAGCCTGAGCAGGCCGTCCAGGATCGTGAGCGGGTGCGGCGGGCAGCCGGGAATGAAGAGGTCGACGGGGACCACGGACGACGCGCCGCCGTGCTGCTCCGGATGGCCCGCGTACGGTCCCCCGCTGATCGCGCAGGCTCCGACGGCGATGACGATCTTCGGCTCCGGGACCGCGTCGTACGTCTTCCGGAGCGCGAGCCGCATGTTCTCGGTCACGGGCCCCGTGACGAGGAGGCCGTCCGCGTGGCGCGGAGACGCGACGTAGTTGATCCCGAACCGTCCGAGGTCCCAGCCGATCGTGCCGAGCACGTTGACGTCCGTGCTGCACGCGTTGCAGTCGCCTGCGCTCACGACGCGCAGCTTCAAGGAACGGCCGAAGAGGCGGAGGAGCTTCCGGTCGAGCGCCTTCGCGAGTGCGAGCTCCTGACCGCGCGCGACGAGGTCGTCCCGCCCGCGGGTCGCGAGGCGGTAGTCGTTCGTGAAGGCGACGGCGCCCTCCGGGCAGGCCTCGACGCACGCCGTGCAGAAGAGGCACTTGCCGAGATCGAGGGCGAGCGGCCCCTCCCCGGCGATCGCGTCCGTCGGGCAGACGTCGGCGCAGGAGCGGCAGCCGTCCGGGCACTTCGCGGGATCGAGCGCGGGGGCGCCCCGGAACCGGTCTGGCAGCGCGGGGGGCTCGCCCGCCGGGAACTCCATCGTCCGGTGGCCCTGGTGTGCGCGCGCGAGCAGCGCTTTCAGCATCGGAACTCCCTCACAGGTCGTGGCCGCAATAGGAGAGGTTGAAGCTCTTGTTGCACAGCGGGAAGTCCGAAATCTGGCCGTCCCTCAGCGCGAGCGCGAGAGCGAACCAGTTGTGGAAGGACGGATCGGTGATCTTGTAGCGGGAGAAGAGCCCGGCCGCGTCGGTCACGGCGACGTGACAGACCTCCCCGCGCCAGCCCTCCGTGAGCGACACGACGAGCGCCTCCGGCTTCATCGCGCCCGGGACGACGGAGGTCCCGCCCGCGGGCAGCTCGTCGAGCTGGTCGAGGATGAACGAGATCGACTGCTGGATCTCGAGCCAGCGGACGTAGGCGCGCGAGTTGACGTCTCCGTGGTGCGCCGTCATGACGGGAAGGTGGACGAAGCGGTAGATGCCCGCGGGGAAATCGTGCCGAACGTCCCGCAGGATGCTGCACGCGCGCGCGGCAGGCCCGACGAGTCCCAGGCTTTCCGCGTCCTCCTGCGAAACGGTCCCTGTCCCGTCGAAGCGCTCCCTCACACTCGGCGTCTCCCAGAGGAGCTCCACCGCCTCCGTGACGTCGCGCCGCGCCACGGCGATCCGGGACCTGAGGGCGTCCACCTGAGCGGGGAGGAGGTCGAAGCCGACGCCGCCCGGCCGGACGAGGCCCCGCCCGAAGCGCGAGCCGCAGATCTCGGCCGTCATGTTCAGGAAATCTCCGCGCAGGCGTCCGCAATAGGAAGCCGTGGGGAGATACGCGACGTCACCCGCGAGCGCCCCAAGGTCTCCCACGTGGTTCGCCAGCCGCTCGAGCTCCAGCGCGACGCCGCGGATCGCGTGGGCACGCGCCGGAACGGGCGCACCCGCCAGCGCCTCGACCGCCTGTGCGTAAGCGAGGGCGTGGCCGATGGTCGTGTCGCCCGCGACGGTCTCCATGTACGGGAGGGTCCGCTTCGTCGGCCCACCGAGGAGCGCGCGTTCGACGCCGCGATGCTGGTATCCGAGAGCGATCTCGAGGTGGAAGACCCGCTCGCCGTGGCACTGGAACCGGAAGTGTCCGGGCTCGATCACGCCGGCGTGGACCGGCCCGACTGCGACTTCGTGCACCTCGTCTCCCTCGACGCGGAAGAACTCCGTTACTCCCGGCAGGATCGGGGCGTCGGGCGGCCGCTCCCAGGCGTCGCGATTCGGGCGATACGAAGGGTGGAAACGAACGGGCTTGAACCAGGGGTGTCCCTCGAACGCCAGGCCGAACTGCTCGGCGATCTCCCGCTCGAAGAGATGCGCCTGCGCGACCTCGGGGACGACGGACCCGAAGGAGGTGCCGCCCGCGGTCGTGCGTGCGACGGAGAGCCGCCCGTTCGGGTCGTCCGCGAGCACGGCGAAGAGCGAGAGGCCGTCGTCCCCTCCCCGCTCCCCGACCCGGTCCGCGCCGAAATACGAGACGACGCGTCTTCTCTTCTCGCGGACGCCGTCGACGAGCCACGTGCGGAACGCGGGGGGCTCGAGCCAGGGCACGTCCCTGAGCGGGAAGGCGCGCCCGTTCCGGATTACGACGCCCGGCGTCACGAGGCGCCCTCCAGCGTCTTCGCGGCCGTGACGACCAGGTCGTACACCGCGTCGGGGATCCAGACCCCCATGACGACGACCATCGTCAGCGCGACGAGCATCGGGGCGACTTTCCAGAAGCCGTCCCGAAAGTCGGTTGTCGCGCCCGCGGGCGAAACCGGCCCTTGGACCACCGCGAGAACGGTCGCACCCATGCCGATGAAAATGATGACGAGGAAGACGAGGAAGAGGGCCGCCACCGCGTAGTGGCCTCCCGACATCGCGCCCGAGAGGATCGTGAACTCGCTGATGAACGGCCCGAACGGCGGCGAGCCCGTGATCGCGAGAAAGCCCGCGAGGAAGAGAGCGCCCGACAGCGGGACGCGCCGAAGTGCCCCGCTCACCTTGTCGATCGTCTTGCTGCCGTAGGCGCGGTGGATGTTTCCGGCGGACAGGAAGAGGACGACCTTAGTCAGAGCGTTGTTGATGACGTGAAGGAGCGCGCCGACGAGTGCGATGCCGCCGACCCCGACGCCGATGACGAGGATTCCCATGTGCTCGACGCTCGAGTACGCGAGCATCCGCTTGAAATCGCGCTGCCCGGCCATGAACGCCGCGGCGACGGCCATCGACACGAGCCCGAAGCCGAGGAAGAGTTCACGCGCGAACGCTCCTTCGCCGGCCGCCTGCATCACGCGATAGACCCGGAGGAGGGCGAGGAACGCGCAGTTCGTCATTCCGCCGGCGAGGAGGGCGCCGATGATCCCGGGGGCCTCGCCGTAAGCGTCCGGCTTCCAGGTGTGCATCGGTGCGAGCCCCATCTTCGTGCCGTAGCCCACGACGAGGAGAACGAACCCGGCCCTCAGCCAAGGCCGGGACAGCCCGCTCCCGTGCTCGAGCAACGACGCGAAGAGGAGGCTCTCGTCTCCCGAGGCGCCGTGCAGCGCGGCGTACGCCACGAAGAGCGAGCCGAGGAGCGCGAGCGCGATCCCGACCGACCCGATCATGAGGTACTTCCACGCGGCTTCGAGCGAGCGGGCGTTTTGGTTGAAGTAGATCAGGACGGCCGTGGAGAGCGTCGCGCCCTCGACGGCGACCCACACGACGGCGAGGTGCTGCGCCACGGTGATTGAGGTCGTCATCGACAGGAAGGTCAAAAGGCAGACGCAGAACACGAGGTTCGGCCGCTCGCTGCGGATCCTGAGGTATCCGACGCCGTAGAACGCACAGAGAGTGAAGAGAACGGAGATGACGACGAGGATCAGGTGCCCGAGCGCGTCGGCGACGAACCACCCGCCGAGAGCCGAGTCGCCCGTCCGCACCGAGAGCGCGCCCCCGAGGTGAAGGAGGCCGACCCCGGCGACGATCAGCGGCCGAATCCGTCCCGAGGGCGTCGCGAAGGCCGCGAGAGCACCGAGGAGCGGCAGGAGGATGAGACCGAGCAGCAGCATCGCGTCAGTCCCTGAGCTCCGAGAGGCGCTCCGTGTCGAGCGAGCCGAACTCCCGCTGGATGTGGTTCATGACGATTCCCATGACGAAGATCCCGACGAGAAGGTCCAGAAGGACGCCCACCTCCACGAGCGTCGGCATCGCCTCGTGGAGAAGCTGCGCGAAGACGAAAATTCCGTTCTCGAGGATGAGGTATCCCGTGACCTGCGAGATCGCCTTGCGCCGCGTCGTCAGGAGGAGGAACCCCGCGAAGAGCGTCGCGAGCGCGACCGGGACGACCAGCAGGTCGCGGTGAGCCGGCATCAGCGGAAGACGGCCCGCGAAGAGAGCGGCGCCGCCCGTCCCGACCGCCAGGAGGAGCACCGAGGGGACGAGGCCCAGATAGGGCTCCATCTCCTGTTGAATGTGCACCTCGCGCAAGGCCCTGAGGAGCATCCCCGGGATGATGAAGGCCTTGACGGCCCCCGCCACGATCACGAGGCCGAGGAGGCGGGCCGTCGGCTCCGGTGAGAAGAACAGCGGGAAGACGCTGACGAAAAAGCCTTGCAGGGCCGCCGCCCGGATGCACGCCTTGAGGTTCGAGGAGCCGAGCGCGAGGAAGTTCATCGTGACGGCGAGGATGAGGAGAGACGAAGCGACTTCTCTCATCGTCTTACCTCAGGACCAGGACGACGGCGAACCCCGCGAGGAGCGTCGCCGTGACGAGAAGCTGGGGAACGCGCACGAGCCTGAGACGCGCCATGCTCGATTCCACGAGACCCACGACGACGCTGACCCCGACGAGGCCGGCCGCGAAGATCGTGAGATCGAGCGCGGCCGAGCCCGACCGGTACGGGATCAGGAGCGTCACGATCAGCGTCTCGAAGACGGCGAGCTTCAGCGCGGCTCCGTATAGGATGAAGCCAAACGCCGGCCCCGCGTGGTCGAGGACCATCACCTCGTGGATCATCGTCAGCTCGAGATGCGTGTTCGGGTCGTCGAACGGCACACGCGCGTTCTCGGCGAGGAGGACGATGAACCAGCTCGCGAGGATGAGGACGATGGAGGCGCTCGCCTTCTGCCAGGCCGCCGCGGCGTTGAGGTCGAGCATCCCCGTCAGCGTCAACGATCCGGACAGGCGCGTGAGCGCGAGCATTCCGAAGAGGAGAGCCGGCTCCGCGAGCGCCGAGAAGGTCACCTCTCGCGCCGCGCCCATCCCTTCGAACGGAGAGCCCGTATCCATCGCCGCGGCGGAGACGAAGAACCGCGCAAGGGCGAAGACACCGACGAAGAGAATCATGTCCCCCGTGAACGACAGGAGAGCGGGCTGGCCTCCGAGAGGCAGCAGGAGCGCCGCGACGAAAGGCGCGGCGACGGACAGGACCGGCCCCGCGAGGAAAATCCACGTCGTCGTCGAGCTCACGACGAATCCCTTCCTCAGGAGCTTGGCGAGGTCGTAGTAGGCCTGCAGGAGCGGAGGGCCGGTGCGCCCGGCGACGAGGGCCTTCGTCCGGTTGATCACGCCGAGGAGGAACGGCGCGAGGACCAGCACGGCGGCGAGGTTGGCGATCGAACTCACCATGACGCACTCCACGCGAGCAGGATCAGCAGCGTGACGACGATGTAGAGAATGTAGGCTTGGATCCGGCCCGCCTGGATCGCGCGCGCGAGGCCCAGAATTGACCGGCCGCGCGAGAACGCCGGCAGGAGGAAGCGGTCGAGCACCGGGTCAGGGGCGTGGCTCTCGAAGCGCTGCTCCGCCGCGGGGAAGGGGCCGTCCATGTGCGGGCGGTGCTCGTCAGGAAACACGGCCCAGCGGAAGAGCCCCACGAGCATCTGCGCAAACGACGAGGCCGAATACTGGACCCGCGGGCTTCCTGCCGCATAGCCGCAGTCCCACGTCGTCGTCCGTAACGCGGGCCGGGTCCACGCGAAGGCCGCGACCCCAAACGCCGCGAGGACGGCGAGGAGAAAGAGCGGGACGAGGCCCAGGACGCCCAGGTCCGCGTTTCCACTGGTCCCCGCTCCGCCGGCGAGGAGCACGACCGCCGCGTCGCGGCTGAGGCGCGCGGCGACGGCGGGCGCAAGGCCGATCATGATGCAGGCGAGTGCGAGTCCTCCCATCGCAACGCGCATCGAGCCGCTCGCGTCCGCCCCCGTCGCGGCGCGGGCCGTACGCGGAGACCCGAGGAACACGACCGAGAACGCCTTCACGAAGCAAGCCACGGCGAGAGCGCCGATGAACGCGAGGGCAGGGGCGCTCGCGGCGGCGCCGAGGACCCTCACCCCGCCGCCGTCGCTCGTGAGGGCCCGGAAGCTCCCGAGGGCGATCAGCCATTCGCTGACGAAGCCGTTGAGCGGCGGCAGGCCGCAGATCGCTGCGGCGCCGACGAGGAAGGCCGTCCCCGTGAAGCGCATCCGCCGGAAGAGGCCCCCCATCGCGTCGATCTCCCGCGTGCCGGTTGCGTGGATCACGGCCCCGGCCGCGTAGAAGAGGAGCGCCTTGAAGGCCGCGTGGTTCCAGACGTGAAGGAGCGCACCCGCGAACCCCAGAATCGCCCAGTCGAGCCGGCCCTGCGCCACGCCGAGGACACCGACGCCGAGCCCGATCAGGATGATGCCGATGTTCTCGATGCTGTGGTACGCGAGGAGGCGCTTCAGGTCGTGCTGCGCGAGCGCGAGAGCGACGCCCATGACGCCCGACGAGATCCCGAGGGCCACAAGGGCGAGGCCGAGCCACGTCGGATACGCCGGCAGCATCGTGAGGACCCTCACGAGCCCGTAGATCCCCACCTTCAGGACGACACCCGAGAGGAGCGCCGAGACGTGACTCGGAGCGGCCGCGTGCGCGTCCGGCAGCCAGACGTGGAGGGGGATCACGCCCGCCTTGAGCCCGAACCCGGCGAGCGCGAGCACGAGGATCGGGCTGAGGAGCGCGGACGAGCCGAGCACTGCAGACGGAACGAGGAGCCAGCCGCCGGTCGCATCGCGCAGCAGTGTGAACATCGCAAAGAGGACCAGCGTCCCCACGTGGGCCGACACGAGGTAGATCCATCCAGCTCTGAGCGCCTGGACGTCGTTCTGATCGGTCGTGACGAGAAAGAAGGCCGCGAGGGAGACGATCTCCCAGCCGGCGAGAAACGCCCACGCGTCGCCGGCCGCTATCACGAGCGCGAGGCTGCCGGTCGCGACGCCGTAGAACACGCGGAGCTTGCGGCCGTTCCCCGGGTGGCGGGACTCCGCCCAGTAGCCCTCACCGTAGATCGAGCCAAGGCCGGAAACGACGAAGACCGGAACGAGAAAGAACGCCGAGAGCCGGTCGAGAGAGAACGTGATCGACCCGCCGGGCAGCGCCCAGGCGAACCGCGCCGTCACCGTCCCGCCGGTGAGCGCCCACACCGCGGCGCCGGTTCCGATCGCACATCCGAGGACGTGCAGCACGGTCGCGATGCGCTGGGCCGCCGTCGAGCCCGCCTTCAGGAGAAGGCCCGGGAACCCGCTGAACGCGACGAGCCCCGAGGCGAGAGCGAGGACCTGGAGGCTCGTCATCGGACATACGGCCGGAGGACCGACCAGGCGAGCGTAACGAGAACCGTCAGGAAGACGTAAACGAGGTAGAGCGTGAGCCGGCCGCTCTGGAGCCTGTGAAGGCGCGCGAGCCGGCTGGCCCACCACGCGGCGAAGGGCTCGTAGAGCCTCTCTCCGAAAGGATCGGCGGCCGTCGTCCGGAAGGAGGCGGCCGCGGGAAACGCGCCGATCGGCGACACGGCCACCGGGGACGGCGCGAGAAGACCGGGCAGGAGCGAGGCGACGGCGGCGCCGAAAGACGCGGATGTGTACTGCATCCTCGCGGTCGGCGCCGCGTATCCGCAGTCCCACGTCGGCATCCGGCGGGGGGCGCGCGGAATCAGAGTGAGGAGGAACGCTCCGGCGGCAGCAACTGCGAGAGCGAGCACCGCGAGAGCGCTCACGGGCCGGACCAGCGACGCGGCGAGGAAGGCGGGATCCACGGGGCCCCGGAGCCAGGCGCCTTCGGCCGCGTTGAGCGCGCCGAGGACGGCGGACGGCCAGAGGCCGAGGCCGACGCACGCGGCCGCGAGGATCGCCATCGGGGCCGTCATGAGGATCGACGGCTCGTGCGCGCCGGCCGCCTCGGCGCTCCGCGGCGCACCGAGGAACGTGACCCCGACGATCCGGACGAAGGACGCGAGCGCAAGCGCTCCCGACAACGCGAGCGCCGGAGCCCCGAACGCGAGCACCCACCCGCCCGGGGAGTGCGCCCGGAGCGTGCCGAAGAGCCCCAGCGCGATGAGCCACTCGCCGACGAATCCGTTGAGAAGCGGCAGCCCGGCGGCCGCGAGCGCGCCGACGAGGACGAGGGTCGCGGTGACCGGCATCCGGCGGGCGAGACCGCCGAGACGCTCCATGTTCCGCGTGCCCGCGGCGTGGACGATCCCACCCGAACCGAAGAAGAGGAGCGACTTGAAGCAGGCGTGGCTGAAGACGTGGAAGAGGGCGCCGCAGAACCCGAGTGTGACCCACGCGGGCTGCCCGAGCGTGCGGCCCGCGAGCGCCAGGCCGATCCCGAGCCAGACGATCCCCATGTTCTCGACGCTCGAATAGGCGAGCGCGCGCTTGAGATCGGTCTGGCCCGATGCGATCGCGATCCCGACGACCGCTGAGACGGCGCCGAGCCCCGCGACGAGGAGTCCCCACCACAGCGGCGGGACGTCGACGAGCGACGAGAAACGGAGGAGCCCGTAAATGCCGGCCTTGAGCATGACGCCCGACATGAGCGCCGAGACGTGGCTCGGCGCGTTCGCGTGGGCCGCGGGGAGCCAGAAGTGGAACGGCACGATCCCGGCCTTGACCCCGAACCCCACGACCGCGAGGAGGAAGACGACAGACGCCGCGGGCGAGAGCGCGATCTTCTGGATTTCGAAGGAGCCCGTCTCCGCGCGCAGCAGGGCGAAGGCCGCGAACAGGCAGGCGGTCCCGGCGTGCGTCGCGACGAGGTACACCCACGCGGCCCGCCGGACCTCCGCGAGGGCGTCGTCCGTCGCGACGAGAAAGAAGGCGGAGACGGCCATGAGCTCCCACGCGAGAAGGAAGAGCAGTCCATGCGCCGCAAGGGTGACGAGGGCGAGACCGACCGTCATGAGCGCGTAGAAAAACCTGAGCCGCGCGGCCGACCGCGGCTGCTCCGAGGCGGACCAATAGCCGAGGCCGTAGACGGCGCCGAGGCCGGATACGAGAAAAATCACGACGAGAAACGCCGCCGAGAGCGCGTCGAGCCGGAGGAGGATCGCGCCGCCGGGCACGTGCCACGGTGCGACGAGGAGCCCGGGCCGGGACGCGAGGAGGGCGGCGACCGCCGCGGCAAGGCCGACGACCGACCCGGCGGCCGACAGGCATGCGGCCGCGCGCTCCGCATGCCGTCCGCGCCCGGCCAGGGGCAGGACTCCGCCCCCGAGGTGAAGGACGAGCGCGGCGAGGACCGCTTCAACGGGGGCCACGTGACCCCCTCGTCCCGGGCGGGGCGGGTTTCACGAGGACGCCCCCTCGGCGTTCCGGGCGATCTCGACGAGGCAGGCGGCCGTCGCGCGGCCCCTGATCGCCTCCCGGAACGCCGGGTCGCGGAGGACGAACGCGATCTTCGCGAGCATCTGGAGGTGGACGCGCGTCGTCGGACTGACGAGGAAGAACAGCGCGAAGACGGCTTGTCCGTCCGGCGCCGCAAAGTCGACGGGCTGCCGGAGGAAGAAGAGCGCGACGAACGGCTCGCCCGTGGAGAGGGCGATCGGGTCTCTCACGTGCGGAATCGCGATCCCGGCGCCAACCGGCACGACCGCCCCGGCGTCGCGGGCGAGGAGAAGCTGAAGGAGCGTGTCGCGGTCCCCCTCGTCCTCGAGCTTCAGCAGCGCGACGATGGACCGGAGGACCTTGGCGCGGGTCTCGCCCGCGACGTCGTGAAAAACGCCGCCCCGTTCGAGACTCTCGGCCACGGACGGGATGCGCTCGTCCTCCTCGGCCTCGTGGAACAGGGCCGGCGCGACCGGGATGTTCCGCCGGGTCGCCCACTCGAGGAGCTCGCTCCTGTTGATCCGGTACTGGTCGTTGATCCGGTACGCGGGGAGGTCGCCCGACTCGATCCAGTCATACACCTTCGGCTCGGGCGCGTTCAGCAGAGACGCGGCCTCCCGGACCGTTACACGCACAGGGTGTGCCTCACCGGGCTGCCGACGCCCGGAGGCGCTCCTCGGCGTCGCGGATCGCCGCGATCACCTCGTCGGCGCCCTTGCTGCGCACGATGCGGCCGATCAGGGCGGGGTTTCCGAAGAGCTTCACGGCGCGAGAGATCGCGAGGAGGTAGCCCTGCACCGTCCGCGCGAGGATGACGACGATGACCCGGGGCCGGTGGCCGTGCGGGTCGTGAAACGTCACGGGCTCTTTCGCCACCGCGAGCAGGATCTGCTTCCTCGCAAACCTGAAGTCCGCCGGCGAGTTCGGATGGGGAAACGCCGCGTCCTTGACGAGAGCGGTCGAACAGAGCTCCTCACGGGCCCGGATCGACTCGAAGAGCGCGTCCCGGTCGACCCCGGGATCCAGCGTCGCGTGCGCGATCATCCAGGCGAGCAACTCGTCCCGCGGCAGCTGCGGCGCGTCGCGCCAGACGTTCTTCGGCGAGAGGAGCGGGTGGATGTCGATCTCCGACGGCGCGAGATCTTCGAGGAGCGCTTTCTGCCCCTCGACCTCCACATTTCGGACCTGCTCGTCCAGCCAGGCGTCGACGTCCCTCTTCCGAAACCGCCACTGGGCGCCGACCCGGACCGCGGGTAGGAGGCTCTTGTCGAGCATCCGGTAGATCGTCTTCTCCGAAACCATGAGGTACTCGGACAGCTGCCGGATCGTGAGGATGGCGCCCGGTTGCCCGGACGGACTCACGGGCCTCCTTTCCTCATCAATGGACAACACTGGACACGAAGATACATCAATCCCGGCCAATGGACAACCGGCACCTTGAAACGCGACCCGGACCCGAACTTCCGCCGCGCTCTTCCGTATAGAAAGGCGAGGTCTCGCATGTCCAAGAAATTCAAATGGATCCTGTCCGTCGCGGGCATCGTCGCGCTCGCCGGCGGAGGCGTGGTTTTTGCCTCCCGGGGCAAGGAAAAGGGCAAGGGACCGGACCAGCCCCCGTTCCGCCTCGGCAAGGTCCAGTCCGAGGACCTGCAGGTGAGCGTCCGCGAGGTCGGCGTCGTCGACCCTGAGACCAAGGTGGACGTGAAGTCCGTCGTTTCGGGCCGTGTCGTGTCCCTCAAGGTCCGAGACGGAGCCGTCGTGAAAGCGGGAGACGTCCTGGCCGAGGTGGAGCCTGACGTCACGCAGGCCCAGTCCCTCTCCGACGTTAGGGCCGGCGTCACACAAGCCGAAGTCGCCCTGAAGGACGCCGAGCGCCAGCTCGCATCCCAGGGGCGCCTCTTCAAGGAAGGTCTCATCGGGAGCGAGATTCTCAAGGACTTCGTCACGAAGCGAGACCTCGCGGCCGAGAACGTCAAAGCCGCCCGGCAGCGCTACCAGATCGTCGAGGGGCATGGCATCCCGATCTCGGGCGACGCCGTGACGCAGCGCGCGCGCGTCACCGCCCCGATGTCGGGCGTCGTCATCACGAAGGGCGTCGAGCTGGGCGAGACGGTCACATCCGGCGTGTCGTCGTTCAACGCGGGGACGATTCTCTTCACCGTCGCGGACCTCAAGACGCTCTTGATCAAGGTGAACCTCAACGAGGTCGACATCGCGAAGGTCAAGGTCGGCCAGAGTGTGCGCATCACGCTGGACGCCTACCCGCAGAAGAATTTCTCCGGGAAGGTCCGCTTCGTCGCCCCGGCCGCGAAGCTCCTCGACAAGATCAAGGTCTTCCCCGTCGAGATCGCGCTCGACGAGCTCGGCGACTCGTACCGCACGGGCATGAGCGCGAACGTCGAGATTCTCGGCGAGAAGAAGGAGAAGGCCGTCTCGATCCCGCTCGAGGCGCTTCAGCGCCGCGATGGGAAGACCGTCGTCTATCGCCTGAAGGACAACCTCACCCCGAAGCTGATCGCGTCCGCGAAGGACGGCCTCGGCGGCCGCGGCAAGTACATCTGGCTCTCAGACCACTGGAAGGACTACTACGACGCCGTCCCGGTCGATGCCGGCATCGCGACCCTCGAGCGCGTCGAGATCCGCTCCGGACTCAAGGGCACCGAGCAGGTCGCCCTCGAGGACCCGACGAAGAAGAAGGTCGAGAAGGACGATGACAACTGACCGGGCGATCATCGAGACGGCCGGCCTCACGAAGGTCTTCGGCGCGAACGGGAACGCCGTCCACGCGCTCCGGGGCATCGACCTGACGGTCGCGCGCGGCGAGTTCGTCGCTCTTGTCGGCCCCTCGGGCTCGGGCAAGTCGACGCTCATGGCGATCATCGGCTGCCTCGACTCGCCGACGGCGGGGACGTACGCGATCGACGGCGTGCCCGTGCAGGGCCTCTCGGGCGCGGCTCTCGCGCGCATCCGGAACGAGAAGATCGGCTTCGTCTTCCAGAGCTACAACCTCCTGCCCAAGGCCTCGGTCCTGCGCAACGTCGAGCTGCCGCTCCTCTACGCGGGCATCTCGCGCAAGGAGCGCCGACGCCGCGCGCTCGAACTCCTCGAAAAGGTCGGAATTCCGGAGAAGGCGAACGTGCTTCCGGCGCAGCTCTCGGGCGGCCAGCGCCAGCGCACGGCGATCGCGCGCGCTCTTGCGAACACGCCCGCGCTCCTCCTCGCGGACGAGCCAACGGGCGCCCTCGACTCGAAAACGGGCGAGGAGGTCCTCGCCCTGTTCCAGGAGCTGAACCGGCAGGGCAACACGGTCGTCCTCGTCACACACGACCCGCACATCGCCTCGCTCGCTCAGCGAAAGGTCGAGCTGCGCGACGGCCTCGTGGTCGACCCCGAGCAGAAGGCGGCCTGATGTTCTCCGGCGCCTTCCGGGAGCGCCTCTTCGGGGCCTGGGTCGAGATCCGCGAGAACCTCGGGCGTTCGACGCTCCAGACGCTCGGGGTCATCCTCGGCGTCGCATCCGTCCTCGGCGGGTTCTCGATCTCGGACAGCCAGAGGAAACGCAGCGACGAGCGCTGGGTGAAGCTCGGCGGGATGGACCGGCTGAACGTCCAGCCCTCCGGGGCGATCAAGGACAACCAGCCGACCGCTCTCCAGAACGCGAACCTCGGCCTTCGCCACGAGGACGCCGAGGAGGGCAACGCCCTCGATACCCAGGTCACGTCCGGCGTCTCGCAGCAGAAGAACGCGCGCGCCCGGGTGCGCTCGGCGTACGCCGACCAGGACCGCCAGATCACCGGCATCGCCGGCGACTACATGGCCCTCAACGGTTACGCGATCGAAAGGGGCCGCACTCTTACGGCCGAGGACTTCGAGAACGGGAGGCCCGTTGCGATCCTCGGGGCGGAGGCTGCCTCCACGTTCTTCCCGACGGGCGAGATCGTCGGCCAGACGATCCGCCTCGGCGACATCCCGGTCACGGTCGTCGGGACGTTCTCGGAGAAGGTCTTCCGCTTCCGCGAGAACCAGAAGAACCAGTTCTGGTGGCGCAACCGCGTCATCGCGGTCCCGTCCACGCTCGTCGCGAGGCGGATGAACGGTGACAAGTGGCAGCGCGTGGATCGCGTCGTGTTCCGGATCCGCGATCTGAACGTCATGGAGAAGTTCGGCGACGGCCTCTCGAGCCTCCTCCTCGGCAACCACCGCCAGCAGGAGGACTTCCGGATCGACGACATCGCGGCGCGCATCCGCAAGCGGCGGAGCCAGGGCGACGTCTACAACGTCATCTTCATGCTCTCGGGGATCCTGTCGCTCATCGGCGGCGGCATGGTCAACGTGAACATCCAGATGGCGACCCTCAAGGAGCGCGTGCGCGAGGTCGGCGTGAAAATGGCGATCGGCGCCTCGGGCCGCGAGATCTTCAAGGGCTTCATGATCGAGGCGCTCCTCCTGACGGGCTTCGGCGCGGCCGCCGGACTGGTTGGCGGGGTCCTGTTCTCGAAGACGATCACGTCGTTCCTGCAGATCCCGCTCTTCATGCAGCCCGCAAGCTTCCTGTGGGCCTTCGCGCTCGCCGCCGGATTCGGTTTCCTCTTCGCGCTCTATCCCGCGTGGAAGGCGAGCCGCCTCTCACCGATGGAAGCGCTTCGATATGAGTAGCCTCGTCCTCGACGCTCCGACGCCGCCGCTCCTCGCGGAGCGCCGCCTGTCGCTCGGAGCCCGCGCCGGCCTCGTGTGGGAGGTCGTCGCGGGCGGGTTCGTCGAGCTCTGGGCGCACAAGCTGCGCTCGCTCCTGACGCTCACGCTCCTCATGCTCGGCGTCTTCGCCCTCGTCGTCATGACCTCCGTCCTCGACGGCGTCATGGACAAAGTCTCGATCGGGTTCTCCGGGATGAGCTGGGACGGGACGGTCGTCATCCAGCCCAAGACGGCCGAGACGACCGAGGAGCAGAAGCGCTTCGCGATGAGCCCCGGCCTCCGGTACGAGGACCTCGCACGTGTCGCGGCGCCACACCCGGCCGTCGTCGCGTTCCTCCCGCGCGCGACGAAGCAGACGCGCGTGAGGACCGCCGGCGGCCCGGAACGGATCTGGGTCACCGGTCTCACGCCCGACTACGCGCTTCTCATGAACCGCCCGATCGCGTCCGGGCGCGGCCTCACCGAGGACGACCGCAAGCGCCGCAGCATGGTCGCCGTCGTCGGCTCGACACTCGGCGTCAAGCTCTTCGCCGGCGCCGACCCGGTCGGACGCGATGTCCTCGTGGACGGCCTCGCGTTCCGGATCGTCGGCCTGCAGGCGCCGGTCCAGATCTTCAATGAGGAGATGTGGCTCGACTCGAACGGGCTCATGATCCCCCTCGAGACGTACGTGGATCGCCTGGACGCGAGCCACAAGCTGACGACTGTGGCCGTCAAGCTGCGCAAACGGTCCGACCTCGACGAGGTATCGGCGCTCGTCCTCGGGCGGACGAAGCAGGCCCATCACGGGATCGAGGACGTCGAGATCAAGGACCTAGAGTCGGAGGCCGCGCGCTCCTATGCCGGGTTCCTCGAGCAGATGCGCGGGTGGCGTGTCGTCCTCTCGAGCCTCGCCGGGACGGTCCTCCTCGTGGGCGGCGTCGGCGTCCTTTCCGTGATGCTGATCTCGTTCTCGGACCGAAGGTACGAGATCGGCCTCCGCAAATCGCTCGGCGCCACCGACGGAGAGATCTTCGTCCAGTTCCTCCTCGAGGCCTGCATCCTCGCGGCGCTCGGCGCGTTCGCGGGAACCCTCGGTGGCGCGGTACTCTGCAAGGCGCTCTCGTCGAAGTTCCCCTACGGCCTCGTCGTGAACCCGATGGGCCTCCTCGTCGCGTGGGCCGTCGCCCTCGGCCTCGCGCTCGTCTTCGGCCTCTACCCCGCGATCCGCGCCTCGCGCCTCTCGCCGATGGAAGCGATGCGGTAGAACCTGGGTTCCGCGGCCACCGCCGCTAAGATGCGCGCGTGAAGCGCGCACGAAACGTCCATCCCGCGAACCCGCGCTCCCTCCGCGCCGCCGCCGCGCGCCTCAGGCGCGGCGAGCTCGTCGCGTTCCCGACGGAGACCGTCTACGGCCTTGGCGCGAACGCGCTGGACGAGAAGGCCGTTGCGAAGATCTTCGCCAAGAAGGGACGCCCGCACGACAACCCCGTGATCGTTCATGTGAGCGATTTGAAGATGCTCAGAAAGGTGGTTCGGGACGTGCCGGCCCTCGCGAAGAAGCTCATCGCGCGCTTCTGGCCCGGCCCGCTGACCCTCTTACTTTCAAAGAGGTCTTCTCTTCCCTCTTCCGTCACCGCGGGTCTCGACACCGTCGCCGTCCGCATGCCGCAGGGCCTCGCGCGCGACCTCGTGCGCCTCGCGGGCGTGCCGATCGCGGCGCCGAGCGCGAACGTCTCCGGGCGCCCGAGCCCTACCACAGCCGCGCACGTCGGCGAGGACTTTCCGGACGTCTACGTCCTCGACGGCGGCCCCACGGCGCACGGCCTCGAGTCGACGGTCCTGGCGCTGGAGCCTCGACCGGCCGTCCTCAGGCAGGGAGCGATCTCCGAGGAAGAGCTTCGAAAAGTGATCCCCAACCTGCGGAGGGGCGCACCCAGGCACTCTCCCGCCGTCTCACCCGGCACGAAGTACACCCACTACGCTCCGAGCCGACCTCTCATCCTCTTTCTAAGAAGATCTTCTCTCCTGTCCTATTTCCGATCGCACCCTGCCGCCTTCGTCCTCTGCCCGACGCGCCTCTCTCCCCTCTTTCCGAAGCAAAGAGCTCTTCCTCTCGGCGACACCCCTGAGGAGATCGCCCACAATCTCTTCGCGGCCCTCCGAACGCGGCGCAGGGGGACGGAGCTTCTCGCCCTCGCGATCCCGCGGCGCGGCATCGGACGGGCCGTCATGGACCGCCTGACGCGCGCCGCGACGCGGATCGTCTGAAACGCCGTCTATAACGTTCGGGGTCCGGGACCGTCTCTCCCGCAAGAGGAGAACCTCATGCGAATCCCGAAACGTCTCCCGCTCACCCTCGCCGCCTTCGCAGTGGGCGCGGCCCTCGCCGCACCCGCAGCGGCGCAGGCCCCGAGGCCAAGGGTTCCCGTCAAGTTCACGGCACTCTCGAAGGACCAGCTCCTGAAGCTGGCCGACGACGAGCCAATCGAGATCAACGGGAGGGTCACGACGAAGTCGGCCCTGCTCGCGCCCCTCAAGAACGCCCGGGCCGAGACCGACGTCGAGCTGAGGGTCAAGCTCGCACAGGCGGCCTCCAGACTCGAGGGCCTCAAGGCCCGGTCCGCCACGCTGCAGCATCAGCAGGTCGACCGGTCCAAGTCCCTCATCACGAGTGAGCTCGCGAAGCTTCGCGCGATTCCCACCCTGACGCCGAAGGCGACCCCGACGCCCTGCGCGGGGCCCGTCGTCGCGGGTGTCATCGGCCTCGTGACGCCGAACAGCGATGTCCTCGTCCTCGGCCACTGCTTCGGGACGCAGCAGGGCTCGGCGTCCCTCCAGGGGAGCTTCGGGAGCGTCAACCTCATCGTCATCGAGTGGCATGACGGGGGCATCGGCCTTCATGTCCCGTCGACGCTGTCAGGCGCGACCGACCAGCTCGGATTCGAAGGGGCACAGATCGTCGTCGCGACCGCGAACGGCCAGAGCCCGCCCGTTCCCCCGCGCATCGACTTCCATGCCGCGCGCGAGCACCGGGTGCTCGAGGCGCGAGAGGTGCAGACCTCGTGCTCGCCCAGGGCGGACATCAACAACTGCGACCCGACAGCGGGCCGCACGCTCGACGCCGCGCACAGCAACACGATCGACATCACGTCCGACACCGGGCACGACAGGTTGACCGGCGAACTGAAGAACGGATGGGTCGTCGTCGACCAGCTGGTCAGCTCGGTCTCGAAGGGAAACCCCATTTCTCCGTGCGTCGTGAATGGAGAGCAGATTCCCGCTTCGCACACGGGACACATCGACTTGCATTACTCCTTCGACGTATCTCCCTTCCAGTATTGCCGGACGATCGTCCTCCTCTACGCCGAAGGCCCCGTTGGCACGAGCCCGCACTGATGCGCCGATGCGTTCCACCCGCCGCGTGCGGGAGGAAAGCTCCGGCCGTCAGCCCGCGAGCGCCACGAACGCGCTCGGGAAGCGCGCGAGAAGCGCCGTCGCGTGGACGACCTCGCGCAGGTCCACGCACTCCCCGATCTTGTGCGTGTTCTGCTCGATGCCGGGCCCGATTCCGATCATCGCCGGGTGCTTCACCGCGCCCGAGGTGACCCACCGTTTCCGTGCGGGGACCGCGATCGACACGTCGTCCACGGGCACGGGGAAGCCGACGCCATCCGTCGAGAAGATCCACCGGTCGACGCGCGGCTCCTTGCGGAGCGCCCCGCGCGTGCCTCCCGCAGCGACGTGCGGCGAGACGACGCCCCGGTACGCGAGGACGGCGGCCTGGACGGCGGGGTGCTCCTCGGGCGTGACCCATCCCATGTAGACCTGCGGGTTGTGGAGGATGAAGCCGGTCCACGTGGGCTCGTCGTACGTCGGCACGGTGACGTCGACGGTGAGCCCCGCGGCCCGCGCGGCGGCCACGGCCGAAAGCCCCTCGACGTCCGCCACGGCCTTCGCGGGCGTCTCGCCGATCGTGAGGCGCCGGTCGAAACGGAAGACGAAGCGCTCGGGGACCGCGCAGTCGCTCGGCGTGTCGAGACGCGCCCACGAGGCCGTGCGAGTCCCGTGCCCGAGGAACGGGTGGTCGAGGAAGCCGTCGCGTGCGTCGTAGCGCTGCGCGGCCTCCGCGAGGATCGGCGCGGCCCACTCCAGCGGGTTCTTTCCTTCCCACGGCATCGAGCCGTGGCAGGACTTGCCGGTCACGCTCACCTCGATCTGCATGCGGCCGCGCTGGCCGCGGTAGATCCCGAGGGCGCCTTTCGCCGAGTCGCCTGTCCCCTCCGTGAGGATGACGGCGTCCGGCACGAGCTCCGGGGGGGCGCCGGGAAGCACTTTCTTCACAAGAAACTGCGGCCCGCCGCCGTCGTTGTCCTCCTCGGCGACGGTCGCGTACGAGCGGACGATCGCGCCCTTCAGCGCGCCGAGCGGGGCGAGCTCGAGGAGGATCTTCGTCGCGATCACCTGCGTCACGACGCCCGAGAGCTGGTCGGCTCCGCCCCGGCCGAAGACGAGGTGCTCCCACTCGCCGTCCGGCGGGAGGTGGCCGATCTCGCGCTTCAGGAAATCGCGATTGACCTTCACAGGATCGAAAATCCCGTCGTACGCATCGACGCCGCCCGTCTTCTCCCTCCACGCGGGACGAAGCGCGTTCACCGTGTCCGTATGGCCGTCGAAGTAGATGACGCGCTTGTCCTTCGCGGGGATGCCGTCGTCCGGGTCCTCGACCGTCCAGACGAGGTTGCCGTAGCCGTCGAAGCCGACGTCCTCGGGGCGGCGGACGGCACCGATCTCGACGATCGCCTTCTTCAGGACGTCGAGGCGCGGCTTCTCGTGGTTCGAGAGGCCGCAGCTCGGATCGCCGCCGGCGTCCTTCGGGCGGTCCACGTGGTCGGCCGGGATGCGGATGACGTCCCGGAGGATCCGCGCCGCAATCGGCCGGTACTTCTCCGCCAGTTTGGCGACTTTCGCGTCAAGATCGTTCATCGTCTTCCCTTCTCCTGCGCTCACAGCGCCTCCAGCCGGCCCGCGAGACCGGGCACCTTGGCCGCCGCGAGGAGCGCCATCACGACGTAGACCTTCCAGTTCGCCTCGCGCGCGACGTTCACGGTGTGTTTCGCCATGACGCCCGGCGAGACCTCCGCCCCGATGTCGGCGGGCAGGCAGTGCATGTAGAGGGCGTCACCGCCCTTCGTGGCCTTCATCCGGCGCTCGTCGCAGATCCAGTCCCTGTGCTGCGCGTTGCGGGCGAGGGCCGCCTCCTCGATTTCCTTCATCTTCTTCGAGTCGCGCGCGCGGTTCGCCTCGACGCGGGAGAGCATGAGGTCGTAGGGCCCCCAGCTCTTCGGATAGACGACGTCCGCGCCCGCGAACGCCTCGTCCATGGAGGACGTCGTCCGGAACGAACCGCCCGAGGCCGCCGCGTGCGACGCCGCCGAGGCGAGGCACGGGTCCATGAGGCGGTAGCCGTCGGGGTGCGCGAGCGTCACGTGCGCCCCGAAGCGCGTCATGAGCATGACGAGGCCCTGCGGGACCGACAGCGGTTTCGCGTAGCTGGGCGAGTACGCCCAAGAGACCGCGATGCGTTTCCCGGCGATGCCTTCCGGGAACTTCTCGCGCAGCCAGCAGAGGTCGGCGAGCGTCTGCGTCGGGTGGTCGACGTCGCACTGGAGGTTCACGACCGGGACGCTCCGCGGGTCGCCCGTCGCGGCAAGGTAGTCGTCGATCCCCTTCTTCACGTCGCGCATGAAGGAGTTCCCCTCGCCGAGGATCAGGTCGTGCCGGACGCCCAGCGCGTGCGCGTTCATCCCGAGCATCGCGCCGGTCTCGGCCGCGGTCTCGCCGTGGGAGACCTGCGTGGACGAGCCGTCCACGATGACAGGGTGCATCCCGAGCCGGGCCGCCGCGCCCGCCCACGCGGACTTCGTCCGCGTCGAGTTGTCGAAGAACATCGCGTACGCGAGCTCGTGCGGCAGGAGGGCCGTCTTCTTCCCCGCCCGGTCGAGGGCCGCGAGGCGCTCGGCCACGGCGAGAAGGGCGGAGAGCTCCGCGGTCGAGGCGTCGTCGGTCAGGAGGAGGCTCCTGCCGCGCAGTCCTTCCACGGCGGCCAGGTCGAGCGGAGCGGCGGTCGTCGTCATGTCGAGATCTCTCCTCCCCCTGGATCGGCGTCGTTCGTCGTCAGCCAGGAAACAGCCCCCGGAGCGAAGAGCCCGGTCGCGAGGGCGCGCAGTGAATGGTAGTGCCCCACGGGCACGACGTGCCCCTCGGGCGCCGGCACGGCGAGGAGGCGGGCCTCCTCGGGGGCGGCGGCCTCCGGGGACGCGAACCGCAGCTCCGCGACTCCGTCCAGGAAGAAGGCCGAGCCGCCGGGCCGGACGAGGAGCTCCACCTCCCGGCCCGACCAGCGCCCGCGGGCCGCGAGCGAACCGTCCGCCTCGCGCCGGAGAAAGAAGCCGGCGCGCGGCGCGTCGGCGCGAAAGGACTCGAGCGAAGAGAAGAGGCGGGGCTTTTCGATGTACGGGCCGCCGTCCTCCGGGCAGAAGACGTCGCAGTTGCCGCAGTCGTTGCAGGCGTCGGCCCAGTTCGCGATCTGGTGGCGCGCCGCCTTCTCGCCGCCGAGCGTCAGCGTCTTCTCCTCCCCCGGCACGAGCTCCGCGCCGCGGACGACGAGATCGCGGTAGACGAACGTGCGGGGCGGCGTCTCATAGACGAAGTTCGCGTCGTTCGGGCAGACGGGAATGCACTTGTCGCAGTTGATGCAGTCGAAGAGGGCGAGGTGCGAGCCGATCTTCCGCGGCAGCCGGCCCGTCTTCGCGGCGCCGTAACGCTCTGCGCCGAGGGCGGCGGCGGCCGCGCGGCGGTGATTCGCGAGCGAGGCGTCCGCGGCGTCTCCGCCCGCCGCTCCCGCCCCGGCGCGAATGAACTCGGGCAGGGTCGCCGCGCCGGCGGCGCCCAGCGCTTCCGCGAGAGCCTCCGCCTGCCGGTGCAGGTTCCCGTAGCCGCCCGGGCGAAGGAGGTCCGTGCAGCTCGTCACGGGCACGAAGCCGCAGGCGACCGTGCTCGCGACGTTCGCGGCGTCGACGCCGGCCGAGAAGGAGATCGGGTACGCGGCGCCGAGCTCCCCGCGCAGCTTCGCGCCGAGCGCGAGCGCGATCACGTGGAGCGGCTCGCCGGAGAGGTAGGCCTCCTCGCCCGGCAGAAAGCCCGTGCAGTTCCCGACGACGAGCGTGTTCGTGAGCTTCAGCCCGAAGCCGAGGCCGCGGCGCGCCGCCTCGGCCGCAAGTTCGCGCGCGATCGAGAGCGCGCCGTCCCACGCGAGATCCTTGCCGAAATCGGCCTTGCGGAGCGCGACGTGCCCGTACCCGAGCCCGTGCAGGATCTCCTCGACCACCTCGTACCCGAGGAGCGTCGGGTTCAGCTTGACGACCGTGTGGAAGCCCTCCGCGAGAAGGTGGCGGCCGATCGCGGCGATCTCGTCGGCCGGGCAACCGTGGAAGGTCGAGAGCGTGATCGAGTCCGAGAGGTGCGCGTCGCACGCGACGTCCGCCCAGCGCTTAAGGGCGGCCGGAAGCTCCCTCACGAGCGCCGCGCGCTCCTCGTCGAGGATCGCCTTCGCGTCCCTCATCCCGTCGAGAAAGGCGGTCATCTTCGCCGATTTCAGGCCGGCGAGGCTGTACCCGACCGATGTGTCGAAGACGACGTCGCGCTCGTTCCCGGGAATCCCGACGAGCTCGGCGAGAATCGCGACGAGAAGCCGCGCCTTCGCATACTCGCGGAGCGAGTCGGGCACCGCGAGCTCTTGCGACCACTCCACGTTGTAGCCCACGGTGCGCATGTCGATGCACGGCCGCGGGATCGTGAGCGCGTCGTCCACCTGCACGGTCTTGAGCTCGAGGATCCTCCCGCCGGCGAGGTACGAGAGCGCGATGTTCTGGGCGAGCTGCGTCTGCGGCCCCGCGGCGGGGCCGACGGGCGTGGACACGCGGTGCCCGTGAAACCGCGTCGAAAGGTCGTGCCCCGGAAACCCGCGGTAGATCCGCCGTGCCGGGAGGTCGTAGACGGCGCCCTTCGGAAGCTCCGCCGCCGCACGACGCACGAGCGACGAGAGCGAAATCGCGCGGAGGACGCTCACGCCATCCGCCCCCAGAGCCGGACAGCCTCCTCGCGCGCGCGGGCGCGGATCCGCGCGGCGTCGACGCGCACGAGCTCGCGGCCCTTCACGATCACTTCCCCGTTCACGACGACGTCGCGGACGTTCCCGACGCCGAGGCCGAAGAGAACGTGCCCGGCGAGATTGGCCGCAGACAGGGGCGTCGGCGCGTCGTACTCGAGGACGACCCAGTCCCCCGGCCGGGCGCCGAAGGCGAGATCGGCGAGACGCTGGCTGTTCGCGAGGAGGGCGAGCGCGTCGAGGCCGCCTTCCGGCCCGTACGCCTCCCGCGCGCGGAGGTGCGCGACGCGCGCCTCCGTGAAGAGGTCCGCATCCATGCCGTCCGTTCCGAGCGCGACGTTGGGACCAAGCGTCTTCGGATCGGCGTAGCCGACGGCGTTCTGGAGGTTGCTCCGCGGGTTGTGGGCGATCCAGGCGCTCGCCTCCGCCGCCCGCAGGCGCTCGGCCGACGAGAGGTGGACGCCGTGCGCGAGGAGCGACTTTTCGCCGATCGCGCCCGCCCGGTCGAGCCGCGCGAAGGAACCCTCGTCGCAGCGGTCCTCGGCGACGTGGACGTGCAGCCACGCGCCCGTCCGCCGCGCGAGATCCGCGGCGGCCGCGACCGTCTCGTCGGAGACGGTGAAGCCGGCGTGGAGGCCCACCATCGCCGGCAGGCCCGCGCGGATCGCACGCTCGCACTCGGCGAGGCCCGCGCGAGCCCCTGCGGCGCCGTGACGGTCTGTCGCGCCGTAGCACGAGGAGACCCTGACACCGGACTCGCGCGCCGCGGCGGCGAGGACGTCGAGCGAGCCGTCGATGAAGTTCGGCGACTCGTGGTGGTCGACGACCGCCGTGACGCCCGACAGGGCCGCCTCGAGGAGCGCGAGATCCGCCGAGGCCCGGAGCGACGCCTCGTCGAGCGCGGCGTCCAGCCGCCACCAGACGTTCTCGAGGATCTCGCGGAACGAGCGCGTCGGCTCCTTCGGGCCCGACATGCCACGCGCGAGCGCCGAGTAGAGATGCGTGTGGGCGACGGCGAGGCCGGGCAGGACGAGCCCGCCCGAAGCGTCCAGCGTTCGTCGCGGCCCGTCTCCGATCAGCACGTCGCGCCGTTCGACCGCCGGAGGGCCGAGCGTGACGACCGTGCCGCCCGTGATCGCGAGACCGCTCATGAGAGCTCTTCCCTTACCAGCCCCGCGCCTCGCGGAGCCGGCGGTCGACGTCGCCGGCGAGCGCGGCCTGGTCGGACCACCAGCGGGGAGAGCGCTGCGCGTCCAGCTCCACGACGGTCTTTCCCTGCTGCTCGACCCACGTGAAGTACTTCAGGTTGTGCCACCGGTCGCGGTTCTCGGCGGTGCCTTCCGTGATCCAGTCCAGCTTCTGGCCGTGGAAGATCGACGCGAGATGAGCCTCGGCTCTGTCACGCGTGAGCGGGCCCGTGCGCTTCTCGAGGCGCCTGAGGACGGACGGATACCGGTCGAGGCCGTCCGTCGCGACCGTCACGATGGCTTCGTCCTTCCCGAAGCCGAAGTAGCGCGCCGTCTTGATCGCCCCGAGGATGTTGCAGACGCCGCTGACCCCGAGCATCGTCGAGAGGCGGTTCGCCGTCTCGCCGAGGCCGCCCGCGGAGGCGAGGAAGTCGCGCCCCTCGGGCTCGGCGACGAGCTGCAGGCCGAGGAGGCAGTCCTCGTCGTCGATGCACATCATCGCGTCCATGTTCATCACGTTGTGGATCCACGTGACGTGCTTGTCGCCGATGCCCTCGATCGCGTGGCCGCCGTAGCCGTTCCGCGAGAGCGTCGGGCACTGGATCGGCTCGAGGCCGACGATCTTCGCGCCGAAGCACGCCTTCAGCGCGTCGCCCGCGGCGATCGTGCCCGAGGAGCCCATCGCCGAGACGAACGCCGCGGGCCGCCCGGCGCCGAGCGCCGTGACGGCCTCGGCCGCGGCGGCGCCCGTGACGTTGACGTGCCAGCGGTAGTTCGCCATCTCGGCGAACTGGTTCATGACGCGGATCTTCGGATCCGCCTGGAGCCGCTTGCATTCGTCGTAGATCTCCTTGACGTTGCTCTCGCAGCCAGGCGTCTTGATCGCGTGCGCCCCATAGGCGGCGATCTTCTCGAAGCGCTCGGCGCTCATCTCCTCCGGGAGGATGACGACCGACTCGTAGCCCATGCGCGGCCCGACCCACGCGCCGCCGATCCCGTAGTTCCCGGTCGACGGCCACACGAGCGTCGACTTCCCGGGGAAAACGTCCCCCGCGAGCTGGTGCTCCATGAGGACCGAGTACGTCGCGCCCACCTTGTGCGCGCCCGTCGGGAAGTCCTTCGCGTACAGGAGGACGATGGGCGCCTCGACGCCCGTGAGGGCCTCAGGCAGCCGGAGCGCGCGCACGCGCCCGTCGTCCTCGTGCCACGTGATGTTGAAAAGGTTGACCGGGTCGAGCGGCGCATCGCGCCGCGCGGCCTGCGCGCGCTTCCGGAGCTCCGCCGGAAGGAGCGCGGGGTCGCGCATCTCGGCGTACGTGGGGCCGTGAATCATGTCTTCTCCAGTTCCTTCCGGACCGCGTCGAGGCCCGGCGGGATGCGGGTGGGAGGGCCGACGGAACGCATCGCGCCGCGCGTGTCTTTCAGGCCGTTGCCCGTGACGACGTGGAGGACGCTCTCGCCGCGCGCGACGAGGCCCTTCTCGAGCGCGGCCTCGAGGCCGGCGAGCGCGGCGACGCCGGTCGGCTCGGCGAAGACGCCCGTCGCGCGGGCGAGCCGGGGAATCCACGCGAGGATCGCCTCGTCGCTCGCGGTCACGATTGCGCCGCCCGAGGCGCGGACGGCGCGAAGCGCCTTGATCCCGTTTCGTGGCGCGCCCACGTTGATCGAGTCGGCGAGCGTCGAGGCGTCGATCGGCTTGATGCGCTCGTCGCCGCGCGCGAACGTCCGCGCGAGCGGCGCGGCGTTTTCGGCCTGCACGGCGAGGATCCGCGGCAGGCGGTCGACGATGCCGTGCGTCTTCATCTCGACGAGGCCCTTCCAGATCCCTGCCGTCGTACAGCCGTCGCCGAGCGCGACCGTGACGACGTCGGGCATCCGCTCCCGCATCTGTTCGCCGATCTCGAGGCCGCAGGTCTTCTTGCCCTCGACGAGATAGGGGTTGATCGCACAGTTGCGGTTGTACCAGCCGAACGCCTCGACGGCGGCCTGGCAGGTGCGGAACGCGTCCTCGTATGGCCCCTCGACGAGGAAGACCTTCGCACCGTAGACGAGGAGCTGCGCGACCTTCGCCTCGGGGGCCGTGGCCGGAACGAAGATGAACGCCTTCATTCCCGCCTCGGCCGCGAAGCCGGCGAGTGAAGACGCCGCGTTGCCGGTCGACGAGCACGTGATCTCGTTCCGGCCGAGCCACCGGGCGCGCGTGACGCCCACGGAGCTCGCGCGGTCCTTGAAGGACGCCGTCGGGTTGCGGCCGTCGTCCTTGACGTGGAACGCGCCCAGCCCCAGCTCCTTCGCGAGGGCCGGCGCTTCGACGACGGGCGTGAAGCCCACGTGAAGGCGCGGAAGGACCGCGTCGTCGGGCAGCGGCAGGAGCGCCCGGTAGCGCCAGAGGGAGAGATCGCGGTCCGCTTCGAGCGAGCGCCTCGAGAAGCTCTTCCCCACGAGGCCCGCGTCGTACTCGACGTCGAGGATGCCCTCGATTCCGCAGCGCGGGCACGTGTATTCGACTTCGCCGTGCGCGTAGACGGCCGCGCAGAGGACGCACCGGAGGCCCGTGATCTTCGGCAGCACAGAAGGCAGCGGGATGCGTGTCATGCGGTCACCGCTTCAGCGCCCGCGCCGCGGGCGAGTCCTTCATCGGCAGCGTGAAGCGGCGAATGCCGTCGAACGCGTAAAGCGCGCCGGCGACCGCGGGCGCCGTCGGGACGAGGCCGATCTCGCCCACGCCCTTCGCGCCAAACGGGCCGTCGGGCTGTGGGTCCTCGACGAGGATCACCGTGACTTCGGGCATGTCCTTCGCGCGCAAGACGCCCGTGTCGCGGATCCGGAACGACGTCGGCATCCCGTCCCGGCAGATCATCTCCTCCGTCAACGCGTAGCCGAGGCCCATGTGGATCGAGCCCTCGATCTGGCCTTCGCAGAGCTGCGGGTTGATCGCTCGCCCCACGTCGTGCGCCGCAACGAACTTCACGACGCGGCCAGTCTCGTCCACGATGGCGACCTGCGTCGCGAAGCTGAAGGCCGGATGGAGCTTCAGGGGCTTTCCGGGTGGCGGCGCCTCGCCGAGATGCACGGTGTCGTCTGAAAGGGTCTCGCCCACATAGACCGTCCGGGCGAGGCTCGCGAGCGTGCGGCCGGAGTCGAGGTCGGCCCGGAGCTTTTTCGCCGCGTCCACGACGGCGCGCCCGCCGAGATACGTCGCGCGCGACCCCGTCGTCTGGCCGACCTCCATCGGGAAGCGCGTGTCGACATGCGCTCGAAAAACCGACGGCGGAAGGCCCGTGACCTCGACGGCGCACTGGATGAGGACGGTGAGGAGCCCCTGTCCCATCTCGGTGAAACCGTTGTAGAGGGCGACGATCCCGCCGTCCTCGACGACCAGGCGCGCGCGCCCGTATTCCTTCACGCCGTTGCCGATCCCCGTGTTCTTGATCCCGCATGCGATTCCGGCCCGGCCGCGGTTCTTCTCCCAGACGTCCTTGACGGCGAGGAGCGTCTTCTTGAGGCCGACCGACGCGTCCAGCTTCTGACCGCACGACCACGTGTCGCCCGCCTCGAGCGCATTCCGCCAGCGGATCTCCCAGCCGTCGAGGCCCGCCTTCTCGGCGAGCATGTCGAGCGCGCCCTCGATCGCGAAGTGAGCCTGATTCGCGCCGAAGCCGCGCATCGCCCCGCAGGGCGGGTTATTCGTGTAGACCGCGAGCGCCTCGACGTCGATGTTCTCGCACCGGTACGGCCCCGCCGAATGCCCGGCCGCGCGCTCGAGGACCTTGCCTCCGACCGACGCGTACGCGCCCGAGTCGCCGATCATCCTTGCCTTCACGGCCGTCAGATGTCCCTCGGCGTCGCAGCCGACTCTGTAACGCATCGTGATCGGATGCCGCTTCGGGTGGAGGCGCATGGACTCCTCGCGCGAGAGGACGAGTCGCACGGGTTTCCCCGTGACGCGCGCGAGGAGCGCCGTCTGGGACTGGACCGACATGTCCTCCTTGCCTCCGAAGGCGCCGCCGTTCGGGACGAGGACGACGTGGACTTCCTCCACGTCGAGCCCGAGAAACGAGGCCACCTGCCTCCGGTCGTCGAAGATGCCCTGCCCCTGCGTGAAGAGCGTCAGCTTCGCCTTCGGGTTCTGGGCCGCGACGTCGCCGGGCGCGGCGAGACAGGCCTCGGGCTCGAGGTAGAGGTGCTCGATGCGCTGCGTCCGCCACGTGCCCTCGACGACGTGCGCCGATGCGGCGAGCGCCGCGTCCGCATCGCCGAGCCGGACGACGGAGCGCGAGAGGAGGTTCCCGTTCGGACCCACACGCGGCGCGCCCTCGCGGAGAGCCTCTTCCGGGTCCGTGACGGGCGTCAGGATCTCGTACGTGACCTTCACGAGCGCCGCCGCGGCGCGGGCCGTGCGCGCGTCCACTGCGGCGACGGCCGCGAGGACGTCACCCACGTAGTGCGTCTCCTCGCCCTCGGCGACGAATCCCGGCCAGTCCGGGACGATGAGGCCGTAGAAGCGCTTCCCGGGCACGTCGCGCGCCGTCACGACGGCCATGACCCCGGGGTGCTGCGCCGCGACCGAAGTGTCGATCGACGTCACGCGGGCGCGCGCGTGCGCCGAAAGAGTTACGGCGCCGTGGAGCATCCCGGGAAACGCGAGGTCGGCGACGTACGGACGCATCCCGAGCGCGAGCTCCGCCGCCTCGTAACGCGCGAGGCTCGTCCCGACGCGCCCGGTCTCGTCGGCGGGCGGAAGCGTCTCGCCCCGGCGCAGGCGGGCCGCCGCGTGGAACGCGTCTACGATCTTGACGTAGCCCGTGCACCGGCAGAGGTGCGGGTCGAGTTTCTTCGCGATCTCGTCGTCCGAAGGGTCTGGGTTCGCGTCGAGGACGCTCTTCATCCGGAGCGCGATGCCCGGAATGCAGAAGCCGCACTGGACGCCCGCCGTCCGCGCGAACGCTTCGCCGTAGATGTGGCGCTCCGCCTCGGACACTCCCTCGAGCGTGAGGACGGTTTTTCCCGCCACGGTCCGCGCCGGCACCGCGCATGCCGTCTTCGGGTGCCCGTCCACGAGGACGAGACACGCGCCGCACTGCCCTTGCGGAGAGCACCCGTCCTTCGGCGAAGTGAGGCCCGCGTGGTCGCGGATTAGCTCGAGGAGCGAGGCGTCGTCCGGGACGTCGAAGGACCGGGCAGAACTGTTGAGCGTGAGCGTGACGTGCACGGCCCGATTATCCACGGCGGCGTGCTATGACTTCCGGATGAATCCCTGGCGCGGCCTCGCCGGCCTCCCGCGCGCGCTCTGGGTCCTCGCGGCGGCGACGCTCGTGAACCGGTCGGGCACGATGTTCCTGCCGTTCCTGATCCTCTACCTCACGAAGGATATGGGCATCACGCCGTCGGCCGCGGGAGGCGTCCTCGCGCTCTTCGGGTTTGGCGCGCTCGTCGCGGGCCCGTTCGCAGGGCGGCTCTCCGACCTCCTCGGCCCGGTCCGTATGATGCGCGGCTCCCTCGTCGTCTCGGGTTTCCTTCTCCTCCTCGTGCCGTTCGCGCGCTCGCTCCCGTCGATCGCGGTCCTTGCGCTCCTCCTCGCCCTCGCGGGCGAAGCCTTCCGGCCCGCGAGCCTGAGTGTGATCTCGCACCTCGCGGCACCCGACCAGCGGAAGGCCGCCTTCGCGCTCCAACGGCTCGCGATAAACCTCGGCATGAGCGTCGGCCCGGCCGTCGGCGGCTTTCTCGCGGCCGTCTCGTGGCCCTCGCTCTTCGTCGTGGACGGCGCGACCTCGCTTCTCGCCGCCGTGACCCTCGTCCTTCTCTTCCCGAAGGACGTCTCGTTCCCGTCCGCTCGATCCGCCGGTGCCACGGCCTCACGGCGCGAAGGATTGCGCGACGGGGCGCTCGTCTTTTTCCTCATCGCCCTCGTCCCCGTCGCAATCGTGTTCTTCCAGCACGAGTCGTCGATGTCGGTCTACCTCGTGCGCGACCTCGGGATGGCCGTCTGGACGTTCGGCCTCCTCCACACGGTCAATACGCTCCTGATCGTTTTTCTCGAGGTGCCGCTGAACCTCGCCATGGCGCACTGGTCACACCGGCGCGCCCTCGTCCTCGGCTCCGTCCTCGTCGCGGCCGGCTTCGGGGCGCTTGCCTTTGCCCGTTCGCTGCCCGCGGTCGTCTTGACGATCGTCGTCTGGACGTTTGGCGAGATGGTCCTCCTGCCGGCGATGTCGGCCTGGGTCGCCGACGCCGCGCCACCAGAGAGCCGAGGCGCCTACATGGGTCTCTACACAATGGCGTTCAGCGCCGCGCTCGTCGTGGGATCGCCGCTCGGAACCGCGCTCCTCGAGCACGGCGGCGGGCGCACCCTGTGGCTCACGATGCTCGCGCTCGGGCTCCTGTCCGCCACGCTCTTCACGCGCGTGAAGGAGCCCCGACCGGAGGCCGCATGACGGAAACGTGGACGCACCGCGAGGGCCGCGTGAACGGGATCTGGCTCCACTGGGTCGAGGAGGGCGAGGGACCGCTCGTCGTCCTCCTCCACGGCTTCCCCGAGTTCTGGTACGCGTGGCGCCACCAGATCCCCGCGCTCGCCGCCGCGGGCTTCCGCGTCGTCGCGCCGGACCTGCGCGGGTATAACCTCTCGGACAAGCCCGCGGGTGTCCGCGCATACCGCATCGAGGCCCTCCTCGCAGACCTCGCGGGCCTGATCGAGACCCTTGGCGCCGAGCAGGGCGCGACGCACGCGCATGTCGTCGGGCACGACTGGGGAGGCGCCTTCGCGTGGTATGCGCCGCTCTTTTTTCCGGAGCGGCTCCTCTCGCTCACCCTCCTCAACGCGCCGCACCCGCTCGCCTTCAAGCGCGAGCTGAGGTCCAGAGCGGCGCAACGGAAGAAATCCTCCTACATCTTCTTCTTCCAGCTCCCGTGGCTCCCGGAACGGCGGATCCGCGCCGGAAACTTCGCGATCCTCGAGAAGATGCTCCGGCGCGACCCCGAGACGCCGGGCGCGTTCACGGACGAGGACATCCGCCTCTTCAAGGAGGCTCTCGCGCGGCCGGGCGCGCTCACGGCCGCCGTGAACTACTACCGCGCGGCATTGCGTTTTCCTCCGCGGGTTCGCGACCGCGCGTGGCCGGCGGACTTGAAGACGCTGCTCATCTGGGGCGAGCGCGACCGCTATCTCGGCCCGGGACTTCTCGAAGGCTTGGACCGCTGGGTACCGAATCTCACGATCGAACGCATTCCCGAAGCGAGCCACTGGGTGCAGGCCGACGCGCCCGCGCGGGTCAACGAGCTCCTGATCTGCTTCCTGACGGGCGTCACGCCCTGACGAAGTCGATGAAACCCTTCTCGACGTTCGTCGCGACGAGCTTCACGCTCACCTTGTCCCCGACCTCGAGGCCTTCGCTGCCGCGCACGATCTTGCCTTCGACAGGCGGCCGGAAAACGCGCGCCCACGTGCCCTTCTCCGACGCGCCCGTCACGACACCGTCGAAGCGTTCCCCGATCCGCGTCTCGAGAAGGAGCGCGCCCGCTGCCTTCCTGAGGAGACGCTCGACCTTGTTCGCGGCGTCTTCCTGTTCGGTGCAGCGAACGGCGAGGGCGCTCAGCTCGTCGACGGAATAGGGCGACGGGCGCCGCGCGAGAGCCGCCTTGAGAAGACGCTGCGTGATGACGTCCGGGTAACGCCGGTTCGGCGCGGTCGAATGCGTGTAGTCGCGAACCGCAAGCCCGAAGTGGCCGACCGGCTCCTTGCCCGGCAGCTCGACGACGTACTCCCCCGCTCCCATGAGCTTCACGATGACGAGGGAGAGATCCGGGAAACGCAGTGGATCGGCCTTCTTCCTCGCCGCGAGGAACACTTCCAGCGCCTTCGAATCCGGCTCGTCGGGAAGCGAGAACCCGTGCTCGGCGGCGACAGACACGATGCGCTGCCACCTCTCGGGCGAGCGCACGATGCGCCGGAGCGCGGCGAAGCCCGCCTTTTCGAGAAAGCGCGCCGTCACCCCGTTCGCCGCGATCATGAAGTCCTCGATGAGCTCCTTCGGCTGATTCTGCTCGTCGACGGTCAGGTCCTTGATCTCCTCGCCCTCGAAGACAGCCCGGGCCTCGATCGTCTGGAGGTCCAGCGCGCCCTGCGCATACCGCAGGCCGCGGAGGCGCTGGGAGACTTCCTCCTGGAGGCGCATCTGCGCGTCGATTCCCGGGACCGCCGCCATCGCCGGAGGCATCGGGCCCTTCCCGTCGCGCCATGCGTCAACGGAGTTGTACGCGAGCTTCGCCTTGTTGCGCACGAGGGCGCGGAACACGTTCGAGTCCCCGAGCGTCCCGTCCGCGTTCACGACGTACTCGATCACGACCGAGAGGCGGTCCACGTCCTGATTCAGCGACGTGAGATCGGTCGAGAGCTTCTCGGGCAGCATCGGGAAGATGCCTCCGGCCGTATAGACCGAAGTCGTGTTCTGCGCGGCTCGCGCGTCGAGGGGCGTGCCCTTTCGCACGAGAGCGTCCACGTCCGCGATCGCGATCTGGACGTTCACGGCCCCGCCGGGCCGTTCCTCCGCGACGGAAAGCTGGTCGAGGTCCCGGCTGTCGTCGTTGTCGATCGAGGCCCACGCGAGGTCGCGCAGGTCGCGGATCGTGGGATCGTTCTCGTGCGCGGGCTCGTGTATGGCGTCGAGCTGCACGAGCGCGGCCGGCGGGAAGTCGGGGTTCAGCCCTTTCTCCTGCATGGCGCGGCGCGCGATCACGGCGAGGTCAGAGCGGTGGTGGCGGCCTCTGGGCGTCATGCCGCAATATTGACACGGAGCACGGCACGAGCCGTGCTCACGAGCCAACGCCCGGGCTCATGTGCCCTCCGGGGAGGATTTCTTCGAATGAAGGTTCATCGGGACGACCGCCCAGGCGAGAACGCGACTAGGCGCACCCTGCCGTCTCCCGCAATTCTCTTCACCTTCAAAGAAGTCTCTCTTCGCACCCTTCTTTCCTGTGCCGTGGCGCTCGGCGCACGGGCCGCCCCGGCTGCGGACGTCTTTCCCGCGTTCGTCCCTGTGAAGCAGGCCCTCAAGGCCGAGAAGTGGGACGCTGCGATCGAGGCTGGCAAGAGAGTCGTCGAGAAGCTGCCCGCGAGCTCCGCAGCGCACCGCTTCCTCGGCCAGGCCTACGGACAGAAGGCGATCCATGCGTCACTCTTCTCACAGATCGGCCTTGCGAAGAAGTGCCGGGCCGAGTTCGAGAGGGCCATAGCGCTCGACCCCGGAGACCCCGAAGCTCGCGTCGACCTCGTCACGTACTACGCGAACGCGCCCGGTTTTCTCGGCGGCGGCCTGGATAAAGCCCGCGAGCAGGTCGATATCCTGAACGGCCTCGATGCCGCGCGCGGCGCGCTCATGAACGGCTACGTCCTCGCGAAGGAAAAGAAGACGGTCGAGGCGGAAGCCGAGTACCGGCGTGCCGTGGCCTTGAGCCCGGACGACGCGGGGTTCCGCGTGCGCTTCGGCCATTTCCTCGAGCGCACCGGCAGGAAGGACGAAGCGAAAGACTCCTACCGCGAGGCGCTGCGCCTCGACCCCGCCCTCGAGGGCGCGAAGAGGGACCTCGAGCGGCTCGGGGGCTAAAGGCATTCGCGTCGGGAGGTAGGGGAAGCCGGTAGAATGCACGTGTGAAGCCAATGGTCAGTCACGACAGGGCGCTGGAATCCGACGAGGCGAAGGCCCGTTGGTTCCAGTCATTGCCGGTGGAAGACCGGATGAACCTTCTCGTCGAGTTCACGGAGCTCGCTCTTCAGAACCGGCCCGACCTCGCAGAGGAAACACCTGCTCAACCGCCTTCAGAACGTATTCGCGTCCTTCGCCTCCCACGACGTTAAGTACGTCGTCATCGGGGGAATCGCCGCCGTTCTCCACGGCGTAGCGCGCGCGACGTTCGATCTCGACATCCTCATCGAGGCGACGGCCGAAAACGCTGGCCGACTGCTGGCCGCGCTGGAAAACGCAGGGCTCGGCACGGCCTCACTGACGAATATCGACGACCTGCTCGCGCACGAGATCACAGTCTTCAGCGATCGCGTCCGGATCGACGTCCAGACGCGAACCCCGGGCCTCACGTTTGCCAACGCGTGGTCACACCGGGAAACGATGAAATACCAGGGACAGGAGTTCTTCGTCGTGAGTCGCGTGGACCTCATCGCGTCGAAACGCGCGTCGGGCAGACCACGCGATCTGGAAGACGTCCGCGTGCTCGAGCAGACGGGGCCGCCAAGCCCCTGAACCGATGACGGGCGGCCGCCCCGCGGTCGGGGCCGAAGCTATTTCCGGAGCGCCGCCTGCGCCGCCGCGAGGCGCGCGATCGGGATGCGGAACGGAGAGCAGGACACGTAGTCGAGGCCCAGGCGGTGGCAGAACTCCACGCTCGAGGGGTCGCCTCCGTGCTCGCCGCAGATGCCGAGCTTGATGTCCTTGCGGGTCGCGCGTCCCAGCTCGACGGCGAGCTTCATGAGCTTGCCGACGCCTGCCTGGTCGAGCTTCTCGAAGGGGTCCGCCGGCAGGATCTCCCGCCGCACGTATTCGGGCAGGAACTTGCCCGCGTCGTCGCGCGACAGCCCGAAGGTCGTCTGCGTGAGGTCGTTCGTGCCGAAGCTGAAGAACTCGGCCTCGGTTGCGATCTCGTCGGCCGTGATCGCCGCACGCGGCAGCTCGATCATCGTGCCGAGCAGGAAGTCCACCGTGACGCCTTCCGTTTCGAAGACCTTCTTCGCCGTCTCGCGCACGATCTTCGCCTGATCCGCCAGCTCACGGACGGAACCGACGAGCGGAATCATGATCTCGGGCTTGACGTCGATGCCTTCCTTCTTGACGCGGCACGCGGCCTCGAGGATGGCCCGCGTCTGCATGCGGGTTATCTCGGGAAACGTGATGCCGAGGCGGCAGCCGCGGTGCCCGAGCATCGGGTTCATCTCGTGGAGCTCGGCCACCTTGCGCGCCACGAGGCGCGGGTCGACGCCCGTCTGGCGGGCGACGCTTTCGCGCTCCTTCTCGCCGTGGGGAAGGAACTCGTGGAGCGGCGGGTCCAGCGTGCGAATCGTGACCGGCCGCGGGCCCATGGCGCGGAAGAGGCCGATGAAGTCCTCGCGTTGCATCGGAAGAATCTTGTCGAGCGCGCGCTCGCGGTCCTCGGTCTTGTCGGCGAGGATCATTTCGCGCATCGCCGTGATGCGCTCGCCGCCGAAGAACATGTGCTCGGTGCGGCAGAGGCCGATGCCCTCGGCCCCGAACGCGACCGCGTTCGCGGCCTGATCGGGCTGGTCGGCGTTCGCGCGCACCTTGAGGCGCCGCACCTTGTCCGCCCACTTCATGAGCGTCGCGTAGCGCTGGTAGACCTCGCTCTTCTTCGGGTCCAACGTGTGGTCGAGAAGCACCTGCAGGACTTCCGACGGCTTCGTCGCGATACGGCCCTCGATGACCTCGCCCGTGGATCCGTCGATCGAGAGCCAGTCTCCTTCGTGAACGACGCGCACCTCCCCCGCGCCCGTGGGCGGCACCGACATGACGCGCTGCTGCGCGTCGATGCGCAGGACCTCGCAGCCGACGATGCAGACCTTGCCCATCTGCCGGCCGACGAGCGCCGCGTGAGATGTCATGCCGCCGCGCGCCGTGAGGACGCCTTCGGCGGCGTTCATCCCCTTGATGTCCTCGGGGCTCGTTTCCTCCCGGACGAGAAGCACCTTCTCGCCCCGCTCGGCCCAGTCGAACGCGTCGTGCGCCGTGAAAACGACGCGGCCCGTGGCCGCGCCGGGGCCCGCGTTGAGGCCGTGCGCGAAGACCCGGCCCGCCGCCATCGCCTCTTCCTTGGCCTTCGGGTCGAAGATGGGCCGGAGGAGCTGGTTCAGGGAATCCGGGTTCACGCGCAGGACCGCCTGCTCGGGCGTGATGCGTTTCTCCTCGACCATCTCGACGGCGATCCGCACCTCGGCAAACCCGGTGCGCTTGCCTGTCCGGGTCTGCAGCATCCAGAGCGTGCCCTTTTCGACCGTGAACTCGATGTCCTGCATGTCGCCGTAGTGGTCTTCGAGCTTCCGGCGGATCTCGAGGAGCTCCTTGTAGACCTTCGGCATCTGCTTCTGGAGCGTCGCGATCTTCTGCGGCGTCCGCACACCCGCGACGACATCCTCGCCCTGCGCGTCGATGAGGTACTCGCCGTAGAAGGCGTTCTCGCCCGAGGCGGGGTCGCGCGTGAACGCGACGCCGGTGCCGCAATCGTCGCCGAGGTTTCCGAACACCATCGACTGCACGTTCACCGCGGTGCCCCAGCTCTCGGGGATTCCGTTGAGCTGCCGGTAGACCTTGGCGCGCTCGTTCATCCACGAGCCGAACACGGCGCCGATCGCTCCCCAGAGCTGCTCCATCGGATCGTCCGGGAAGATCTTTCCGGTCCGGTACCGGATCTCGGCCTTGAAATCCCGCACGAGCTCTTTCAGCGCGTCGACCGGCAGCTCCGGATCGAGGCGCACGCCGTATGCCAGCTTTTTCTTCTCGAGGATGACTTCGAAGGGGTCCCGCTCGCGCGTGTCAACAGGTTTCAGCTCGAGAACGACATCCCCGTACATCGCCACGAACCGCCGGTAACAGTCCCAGGCGAAGCGGGGGTTTTTCGAGACTTGCGCCAAACCTTCGACCGTCTTGTCGTTCAGGCCGAGGTTGAGGATCGTGTCCATCATGCCGGGCATGGACGCCCTGGCGCCGGACCTGACGGAGACCGTGAGGGGGTTTTTGGAGTCCCCGAAAGTGCGTCCGATCTTCTTCTCGATGTCCTTCAGGTGGGATTCAACTTCTTCGCGTAACCCATTGGGATAGCAGCGTTTGTTGGCATAAAAGTGCGTGCAGACCTCCGTCGAGATCGTGAACCCGTGGGGGACGTGGAGCCCCAGCCGCCCCATTTCGGCGAGGTTCGCGCCTTTTCCCCCGAGGAGGTCTTTCTGGGTCCCGCTTCCCTCGGCGGCACCGGCCCCGAAGGCGTAAACGAACTTGGACGCTGGCGCTGGTTCCTGCTTTTTCGTGGCCATGCGGGCACACCCCCCAATCGTGGATACCGGACGATAGCCCTCTCTTCCGGCCCGTGGCGAGGGTTCCGGTTGACCCTTGTAAAAAAGCGGGCGTAGCATATAGGGGGTCTGGCCTTGTAGACCAAGAGGAGTCATGTCCCGGAACTTCGACGAGATTCAATCCGACGACGAGCGGCAGAGGCAGCGTTCCCGGTTCGCGCCGGCCCCGCTGCCCGTCCCGGCTCGACCGGTCTGGAACTGGGAAGAGCTCAATGCGAAGTTCCGCCCGCGTCTCATCGCGGCCGGCGTCATCCGTTTCGGCCTCAGCCAGGACGAGTGCGAGGACGCCGCGCAGAACGTCTTCTTGAAGGTGCTCGCGATGAACCCGCGTGTGCGCGACCCCAAGGCCTATCTCAGGGCCGCCTTCCTGAATCAGTGCTCGAACCTCATCGAGGCGCGTGAACGCCGCCGGGGACGCGAGTTCGAGATGACCGATCAGCTCGCCGCGACGCTCGCCGATCCCGCGGCCGCGCGAGTGCAGACGGTCTCGGCGGTGACGAGCGCGTTCCGTCAGGTCGACCCGAAGTGCCGCGAAGTCATCAAGTCGTACTGCGTCGAAGACATGACGCTGGCCGAGACCGCCAACCGCAGCGGCTACTCGCCGAAAACCGTCTGGAAGCGCATCCAGGAGTGCCTGAAACGGATGCGCGCATGCCTCTAGTGCTCGTCACGGCGGAGCACCCCTCCGAGACCGATCTCATGAACCTCGCGACGGGCCGCGAGCCGGGCGACGCGATGGCCTCGGCGAAAAAGCACATTGACGAAGGCTGTCGCCTCTGCACGCGCCGCCTCGGCGAACTCCAGCATCTCGTCTCTGCCGTGAAGGAAGAGCACGCGTTCGACGCGATCCTCGAGAGCGAGAGCGAGATCGTCCCCGATCTGCCGCGCCCGGCCATGGGTCGCACGCTTCCCTTCGTGAACGCGAAGGCGCGGACCTCGATAGAAGACATTTATCATCTCTCGCAGACGGCCGAGAAACCCGCCGAGTTCATCGTCGACGCCGCACGCGCGGGGGCCGACGAGCTTGCCGCCGCGCTTCGCGCGCTGGATGGCAAGCCGTATCGCGGCTTCGCGCTGCTGTATGCGGCACAGAAGGCGTTCTCGCTCGTCCCCGAGGATCCGGTCCGCGCAAGGCTGGTTGCCGATCTCCTTCTTGCCGAAGCTGCGACACTTCCCCCGGCGACTCCGGATTCCCGCGCCTCGACCCCCGCACCTCGCCAGGCCGCCCAGGCAGAAGCGACGCTCCTGAAGGCGTACACGTTCCTTCAGTCCAGTGAGCCCCTCCTTGCGCGTGAGGCCATCGCCCCCGCACGCGAGTTCTTCCGTGAATCAGGCGATCTCGGCTTCGGCGCAGCTCTATGCGACTACTACGAAGGCCAGGCCGCGAGCTATTCGCGTGACTACGCATCCGCCGAGCGGCTTCTGAAGCGCGCCCTCGCAACCTTCTCGGAATTCGGTCAGGATCATCTTCGCGCACGAGCCGAGGTCGCACTCGGAACGCTTCTTCTCCACCGCGGCCAGAATGTCCGAGCACTTCAATATCTCGAGAGAGCCTCGGGTTGCTTCGACCCGGAGCAGGACGCGCAGTTCCTCGTCCCCACGCTGAACAACCGCGCTCAGTGCCTCATGCGCCTAGAGAGGTTTGACGAAGCGCGAGCCGCGCTGGCGAAGTCCTTGAGCCTGTGCCTGCGTTTCGGCTTCCGCTCGCATCTCCTGTTCGTACGGAACGGCCTTGCCGTGCTAGACGTGCATCGCGGTCAGTTCAAGCGCGCGCTGGGCGCCTTCGGTCAGATCGCTAAGGAAGTCACCTCGCCGATAGACGTCGCGTTCGCGCGCCTCTACGTCGCCGAGTGCCACGCTCGCCTCGGGAGCTACGGTCCGATGGCGGCGGAGATCGAAACCCTGCGCCGCGAACGGCAGGCGAATCCCTTCGCTCCGTCGCCCGCCTTCGGCGAGCTCTTTGTCTGCCTCGACCAGGGCACGATCGACGCCGACCTCATCGCGCACGTCCGCGAATACCTGCAGGAAGAAGAAAGCGGCGTGAAGCGTGCGTATCGAGCTCTGCGCCTCGTCGGCTAGACAAAATCCTCACTCTGCCTCGTTTCGACTCGGCCGCCTTCGGGCGGCCGAAGTTTTTTCGGGCGTCGGGGGTCAAAACGACCGGTGTCCCCTGTCTAAGTAGATGAAGGGCAGGAGTAGTGGACACCTGTCCGGCTGCGGGGTAGGAGGACGTATGGACTTTCTTTTCGCATTTTTCAATGTGTTTTCGGGTTTTCTGATGGATGACGCCAGCGTGGTCGGATACCACCGGGGCGCGTCGATCGCCTCGACGCCCATCGGGATCGCCTCGACGCCCATCGGAATCGCCTCGACGCCTATCGGCTGAGACGACCCGGATCGGTACGGATTTTACAAACGCCGCGCGGCGCCTAGGGGTTTGTTGCGCCCGAAAGGAGTATCGACGTGCTGAGAAGTCACCTGCCGAATGAAGAGCCGGCTGGCGACGTCACGCTGTCGATGATGCTCCATGCGCCGCACCCGGTCGTCGTCGCGAGTGCGAGCGAACCTGGGAAAGTCCTCCTCCACCTCGAGATCCGCAACAAGACGCTTCAAGCATGGGAGGGGTCCACGGAAGCGGGTCCTCTCCTGGAGCTGGTCCTCCTCGACGCAGAGGGCCACGAGCGCTCCCGGCAGACGCGCCAGTGCCGGATGCTCGCTTATCCCACCCGCCTGGAGCCCGGGCGGGGATTCAACCTCCCCCTCTTCTTCAACCTGCCCGGGCTCTCCACTTCTGGCGAGGACTTCCGCGTCGAGGTCCGCCTCGTGCCCGGCCGCGAAGTCCTCACCGGCCACCTCCGCGTCGAACCGCGCTGACGCGCGGGACTGCGGCTCAGCTACGGGGCGAGTCCACTCGACGCAACGGCCGATAGGCCCGCTTCACGCCGTTCTCTTCGTCCTGCATGTATCCGCGGACGTGAGCAATCAGGTCCGCGTCGATCGTGCCCTGATCGAGCGACATGAAGAGTTCGCCGAAGGCCGGCGAAGAAGCGAAGCGGTTCGTCTGCCGCTCGCGGCGCAAATCCTCAATCTCAGAGGCCATGGATTCGTAGGCGCTGAGGCGGCCGTGGCACTCCGCAATGTAGAGGCGTGAGAAGAGGATTTCCTTCTTCGAAGCGAGAGGGCTTGCCTCACGGACGATTTCTGCGAAAGCGCGGAGCGCGCGGCGGTACTCCCCGCAGCGGAAGTTCAGCTCGGCAAGACCCGTGCGAACGAAGAAGAGATGCGACGAATGATTGTGCCGGCGGCCGAAACTAAGGGCCTTCGCAAACGTCGTACGCGCTTCGTCAAGACGCCCGAGCCGCATGAGAAAGGTCGCCCAGTTGTTGAGGAGCATTGTCGTCCGCTGGCTCCCCGTGCCCGATTCAGATTCAAACGCGGGCAGGGCGGCATCAAAGCATTTGAGCGCCCGTTCAAACTGGCCCTCCAGACCGAAGAGAGTTCCGAGCGAAGCGTTCGCGCGCCCAGCCAGATACTCCTGTCCGAACTCAACGAAGACGGCGAGCGAGCGCTTCAGGAGTCTTTGTGCCCCAGCGTAATCTTTCTCAAATGTCGCAGCGGTACCCTCGTAGTAATCACAGAGCGCCGCACCGAAGCCAAGATCCCCGGATGCGGCGAAGAATCCTCGCGCCGGTTTGACGGCTTCTCGTGCAGCCTTCGCTTCTCCCTTCTGAAGCAGGGCTTGGGATTCGAGGAGAGCGGCCTCGGCCTGCACGGCCTGCCGGGGGGCCGGGGTCGAAATGCGGTACTTACGATCCGCAGGCGGGAGAGATTCAGCCTCGTCGAAGAGCAGGCTCGCGAGCGAGAGCGCCTTGTTCGGATCCTCGGCGACGAGCGTGCCGGACTTCTGAGCCGAATATAGCAGCGCGAAGCCGCGATACGGCTTGCCGTCCAGCGCACGAAGGGCGGCGGCGAGCTCGTCGGCTCCCGCGCGGGCGGCCCGAACGATTCGTTCGGCCGGCTCTTCTGCTTCGCTCGACACATCGACGAGATCGCTGACGAACTGGAAACATCGCGCGTCCCTGCCGTGATCATTCTGAGATTCTTCCGACCAGAGCGCCTCCGCCAGTTTCTTCAGGGAACTGTCGAGGCGCCGCGTCCCCGCTAGGCTCGCCCGGCACGCGGCACATTCTGCGAGATGCTTCCGTGCCGCGAGCGCTTCCGGCTCCCGAAGATCGCGCGCCGCAATCCGGAGCAGCGCTCCTTCGTCAAGGTGTCGCTCAGCTACCGTCTTCATTTCTTCCCTTCGAGGCTCAGCCGCAGCTTCCTGAGGCATGCGTTGAACCGCTTCCAGGCCTGCTTTTCACTGAATCCGAACTCGGCCGCGGCCTCGCCGAAGCCCTTCCCCTCCATGTAGTGGGCCATCAGGAGCCCTCTGCACCCCGGCGAGATACGCCCGAGAGCCTGCCGGAGGGCGAGAAGATCCTCGGCGGCAAGGCCCTCGGGACTCGCCACGTCCGAAAGCTCCACCGCAAGGCGAGAGCGGTGTCAAGCGTCACTAATTTCCGACCCCCTTGCGTCACTAAAAGCGCCCCCCCTCGGCGGGTCCTTCTTTCCGGGTCTTTCCGGTCTTGATCGAATCAATCAGCCCAGTAGCAGGGCGGTGGAAACGGTGGGAATCGCAGAGCGATTTCCAAGCCGCCTTCGGGCGGCGTCCGTTTCCACGGCCTCTTCTCACGCCTCGGTCTCCTGAGGCTTCGCCGCACGTCCGAGAAGCCCCGCCCGTTTCTTCTGCCTGAGCCTGTAGCTCTCGCCCTGGATCGTGAGCGTGTGGCTGTGATGCAGCAGCCGATCCAGGATCGCCGCGGCCAGGACGTCGTCTCCGAAGACCGTACCCCACTGCGAGACGCTCTGGTTAGTCGTAATCAGGATGCTCCCGCGCTCGTAGCGGCGCGCCACGAGCTGGAAGAAAAGGTGGGCGCTTCGCCTCTCGAAAGGCAGGTAGCCCAGCTCGTCGACGATCAGGAGCTTCGGCTTGGCCAGAAAGCTCAGCTGCTCGGAGAGCTTGCCCTCGGTCTCGGCCTTCGAGAGCCCGGCAATCAGGGCCGTCGCCGACGTGAAGAGCACGGTGTGGCCCGCTTCGACGACCGCTCGCCCGAGGGCGATGGCCAGATGGGTTTTCCCCACTCCGGGTGGCCCGAAGATCAGGACGTTGTCCGAGAGCGCGATGAAGCGACCCGTCGAGAGCTCTTTCACGAGCCTTTGATCCACCGAGGGCTGAAAACGGAAGTCGAAGTCCTCGAGCGTGCGGGCCTGGGGAAAATGGGCGATCACAAGGCCCATCTGCACCCTCTTGCGCTGCTTGGAGTCGACCTCCTCACGCAGAAGGCCATCGAGGAAGTCCAGGTATGTCGGCTCTGTGCGTGCCGCTTCCGAGAGCATCGCATCGATGCGCTGAGCCACGTGCCTCATGCGAAGCCGCACGAGGTGGTCCTCCACGCGGGCCCTGATGAGCTCGCTCACGGCAGGGCCCCTTCGACGACAGCCTGGTAAGCGGCCAGCGTCCGGCCCGGGAAAACATCTTCGAGTGTCGTCTCACTCACCGCCTTCTCCCACGGCCGCCAGAGTCCGTCGTAGTGCCTCGGGTCGATGACCCTCTCGCGCGGCTCTTTGGCGCGCCTGTGACGCGCGACTTCCAGGGTGCCGCGGAAGATCACGACCTCTTGCTCCAGGACGAGGACCTCGAGGTCTTCCTTCACGAGCCGATAGGGGACGCTGTAGCGCGCCGTGTCCACGTCCACGAGGGCGTCGGATGCCACGCGCCTGAGGAGCCGGCGCGAGGGGATGACGACGTCTCTGTCGGGAAGAGCTCTGAGCGAAGCCCTTTCCTTCTCGAAGCGCTCGCGCGGCCGCTCACCGGTCGTGCCGTGGATCCTTTCGTCGGCCTTCAGGCTCCAGTCGAGAAGGTGTGCCTGCAGCTCCTCGAGCGACGAGAATCGCCGGCCCGCCAGAGCGTTTCCCTTCACGTAGCCCACGCCCGATTCGGTCTTGCCTTTCGTCTGGGCCCGGTACGGCGCACAGGCTCGCGGCTGGATGCTCCAGTCGCGGCAGAAGGCCTCGAAGCCCGCCGTGAAGGTCAGGACCCGCCTTCGCCGGTCGTGCCTGAGGACGAGCGCTCCGGCGTTGTCGACAAGCAGCGTCCTGGTCACGCCCCCAAAGTGCCGGAAGGCCGCGGCCAGAGAGGAGAGCCACTCGCCCTGGCGCTCAGAAAGCATCGCCCGCACGAAGATCCGACGCGAAAAGCCCAGCACCGCAACCAGGAAAAACACTTTCACCAGTACGTCGGCGATCCAGACTTTCCTTTCGCCGAAGTCGGCCTGCGTCTGCTCGCCCGGGCCCGTCTCATACCGCACCGTCGCCAACGCCTCGGCCCGCAGGCGCTGACGCTTCTCGCGTACGGCTCGCTGCACCGTGCTCATGCTCGCGAGCACCCCTCCCTTGGCCAGCAGCTCGCGCACGACCACCGCATTGCCCCCGGCTTCTCCGGCAAACAGCTCCTCGGCCCTTCGGCATCCGATCTCGTCGAGCCGCCGCGCTCGGGGCCGTACCTGCACCTGGGCCGATTCCCCTCCCCTGAGGTACCGCCGGACCGTGTTGCGCCTCATCTTCAACTCCCGGGCGATCCGCTTGGCGCCCCACCCCATCGAGCGCAACCCCCGGATCCTCGCCACCGCCTCCGGCTCAACCATCGGCACCTCCCGACGGCAGAGTGCGCTCCTCAATTCCTCGACCATCTCGTCCTCCTTCTGCTCTTCGAAGGACCCGTCGAGGGGGGGCGCTTTTAGTGACGTAAGGGGGTCAGTTTAGGTGACGCCTGACAAGCGGGACCGGACGGCTCGGCGCACGTATTGGCAGCACTGCATGTAGAAAACCCGCGTGACAAAGGCCCGCGGATGTCGGATGCCCGCCCGCTCGCGAGCGACGTCGAGCGCGGTCTCCTGGAGAAGATCCTGCGCGTCTTCACGACCGATGCCGAACTGCAGCCACGCCATCCGCATGAGGCGGCCGACCTCCCGGGGATCGAGCAGGAGCTGCTCGGCAACTTCGGGGCCGCTACGCGTCGCCTCAATCTCGACTTTCATCATGCGGCTCTGGCCCTGGATTCTTTCGCGCGCCGCGCGGCGCTGCAACGACAAAGAACTTTGAAGGGGGAGGGGTCGAAATGATCGCTCTCCGGCCACTCGTAGAATCTGAGCTTTTCCTCTTTCAACCGGCTCTCACGGTGCCGAGCTTCCGACATCCCCTTGGACCTGCCCAGGCCATGACTCCGCTCGGAATCTTCGCAAACACAGCCGCCGATGGGGTCAAGACTGGCACTCGAAGGCCACTCTATCGTAGAGAAAAAGAACGAGTCTCGAGGAATCACCGCCATGTTGGGGTCCGACGTGGCACTGGGAACCCGGCCATGGCGAGAAACCGCCGCATAAGGAGTATTTGTGAAACGTTCCTTTCCGTTCTTGAAGCTGCCTTTGTTCTTGTTGCTTCTTGTTGGAGTCGCGTTGTCCGCCCAGCCGGCCCAAGCCGGCCCGGGTATTCAGTACCAGATGCCCCCATTGGATGGTTGGGGCACTGGTGGCAGTTGCGCCCTGAACGACCAGTGTTGCACTTGTTTGTCGGCAGCCGCCCAGAGGTATGTGGATAGCAGCCATTCTTGTGCGGAAATTCCTACGTTGCTCGGGGCACGAGCGCTCTGTATACTATTTGCCAAGCTGGCATACCAGCAGGACTTCGTCGGCTGTCAGGATCTACATGTCTGCAATAATCTTTAAGCGCGCGCCTCTCGCTCTCCTATTGATTGTGTTCATGGCTGATGCCGGGCAGAGAACCGGTCCGTCCTCCAACATCGCAGGCCGTGTGATTCTTAGCAGCGGCGACGTATTGGAACTCTTATACTCAACGGTGAATCTAACAGAGACGACGCTCACGATGCGCGACGGTTCTTCCGGGATCGTGATGACTCTCGTTGAGAAGATCGACTACGTTTGGAATCGCTGCGAGGCCAAGATCTCCGACGGCAAGACCACGCTCGAGGTGAGAGTCGACCTGGGTTACGCAGTCGAAAATCTGCCGGTCCCCGTCGAGATAAAGATCGGCAACGAAATACATCGAGCACTCCTCAAGGCAAACTCGTTAACAGACGATCAGAAGAAAATGCGCGCTGCTGTCGGTAAACTCCCGGCGGCATTTCTTGCGGGCCTGAAGCATCTTGTGCCGATAGGGGTTTCCCCTGCCTTTGGCGCGGTGTCGCCCAATTTCCTCCCTGAGCTTATGGAGGGGGCGTTAGCGAATGTGACCATAACGTCGACGACAAAACTGGAGCCCGGCGAGATCGACGCTCTGGTCCGAGACTCCGCCAGATAGGGTGCCGCTTTTCGCGGACCGATTTGGCAGGCGACGCCCGCAGACAAGCTGGCCTGCAGCGAGGCTAACTTCTGCATCTCGCCGGAGGTATTCCTGTCGGAAATCGCTCTCGTGTCTTCTCCGATGATCCCGTAAGCTCTCGAAAATGCCACGTCCCTTGGGAGCAGATCGGCTCGAAACGCTGCCACAGGGCCGGCTGGTCCTTCTCGCCCGGCACGACAAGGGCTGGCACCCCCGATTGGAAAAGACGCTCTTGACTCCCGAACATCCGGGTACGGCAGTCCTGTGGGAAGAGCAGCTCTTCGAGGTGCGTAGCGTCGAGGCCGCGAGCGGGGAGGTGCGCTACACACTGGCTTTGTGGGACGAGCGGCATACGATCCGCGTCGCGGAGACCTATGACTTGGCAAATGAAGACCGGCGCCGCCGAGAGCGCGAACTAAACGCTCGCCGCGAGCGCGAGCGTTGGGTGGCGCTGCTCTTCGCGCCGCTCCTGGGCTGTCTTCCCGCGAAAGTTCAGGAATGCATAGAAAGGGAGATCGCCATCCCGTCGACCCGGATGACGTTTCTCTCTGCTATGCCGCTTCTTCTATTTGGCACGCTCTCTCTCCTTGCGATGCTGATCGTTGTCTTCGGCGGCCCCGCCCTCCTTCCGACTCCTATCTACCTTGCGGGCCTGTACTTCTGGTTAGAGTCGTTAGGCCGTCTGTGGATCTCAATGGCGCTGGGGCGGGCTGCTGGCTTACTGCCGGTTGAGCTTGCCTGGGGGGTGTGGCGGCTACGCGCCGCGCCATCGGTTGACCGCCCTCCGCCCTTTTCGGAATGATCCCGGCGCAGTGATCCCCGCGGCAGGCTCCGTTTCCTCTCTCATCGAAGTTCCGACGCAGCGCCCCACCTCTTGGGGACTCGAGGACACTCCGAAATCGCGCCGAGAGGATGTACGGCGAGCACCTCGACCGCCCGAACCCCACGGACGCAAACAGTTTGGCCGCAGCCGAGGCGGCGGCGCGCCGCGAAGACGTCGGCGTGACGCCGCTCTAGCGTTTCTCCAGCGATCCTCTAGCGTAGCGGAGGGTGCGTCGACACCGCGCGCGCCCGGAGCGGAGCCACCGGCTCGCCCTTGCGGAGCCGGTACGCGCCCGCGGGCAGCTCGCCAAGATCTTCCCTCGATCCATCGGGCCATCGCACCGTCACGCGCGCGGACACCGCGGCACCGAGACCGAAGTGGAGCGGCAGCCACGATCCGCTCGCGTATGACGGGACGACGTAGAACTCCTTCGCGCGTCCGCCCACGGTGATCTTCGTCCCGAGGACCGTCCGGCGGTCGGCGCCCGCGACCGGAAGGATCTCGAGCGACCGCCCGCCCGGAGCCGTGTTGCGGAGGACGACGGCCGGCCTGTCGATCGGGTTGAAGACGAGGTCTTCCCGGCCGTCTCCGTCGAGGTCCCCGCCCGACAGCCCGCGCCCGACGACGCACAGCCGCCCGAGATCGCCCGCCTCTTTGGAGACGTCGCGGAACCGCATCTGCCCGGGCACGCTCTCGTTGTGGAAGACGAGCTGGCGCTGCGCGTAGCTGCGTTCTCCCACCGCGAAGTTGCGGGCCGCGGGATTGAACCACTTCGAGAGGACGGTGAAGAAGCGCGAGAGGATCTGGCCGTTCGAGACGACGAGGTCGTCCTTGCCGTCGTTGTCCCAGTCGATCGCGACCGTGCCCCAGCCCGAGAGCGGGATCGACGGATCGTGATCTCCTCCGAACGCCTCACGCTCGCTCTCGGCGAAGGTCGCGCCTTCGACGTTGCGGTAAAGCGTGTTCGGCTCGTTCGCGTAGTTCGTGACGAAGAGATCCGGCCGTCCGTCGCCGTCGAAGTCGGTGACCGCCAGACCCATGCCGCTGCGCGTTCTGCGGCCGAACGCCGTCGCGCTGCCCTCCTCGGGATATCCCGTACCCGTCTCGTCCGACACGTCGCGGAAGCGTCCGCCTCCTTCGTTGTGGAAAAGTGAATTGCGCCACTGGTCGTTCGCGACGTAGAGGTCGGTGCGGCCGTCGCCGTCATAGTCGACGGCCACGGCGCCGATCGTCTTCGAGCCCGGATCACGCATCCCGCTCGCTTCCGTGAGGTCCGCGAATTTCATCCCGCCGAGGTTCTTCAGGAAGAGGTTGTCCTGGCCCTTGTATTCGTCCGGCGTCATGAAAGCCGTGGCCTTCGCCTTCGACTCCCGATCGGGATCCGTGTCGAGGTAGTGCCCGAGATAGACGTCCGGGAGGCCGTCTCCGTCCGCGTCGAGGGCCGCGAGGCCGATCGTGAACTTCCCGCTCTCGAGGCCGGACTCCGCGATCTTCGTGAACGTGCCGTTGCCGTTGTTGCGGAAGAGGATGTTCGGCTCTCCCGCGTTGCCGATGAGGAGATCCGGGAAGCCGTCGTTGTCGAGGTCCGCCCACATCGCCGACACGCCCCAGCCGCAGGCCACGACGCCCGAATGCTCCGTCACGTCCTCGAACGAGCCGTCCCCGCGATTCCGGTAGAGGCGCGTGCACTCGGCGAGGGGCTGCGTGCGCCCCGCCTTCCGCCATTTCGAGGCGCTCTTCACCTGCTGGACGAGGACCAGGTCGAGGTTGCCATCGCCGTCGAAATCGGCAAGCGCGGCCCCGCCGCCCATCGTGGGGATGAGCTTGGCGTCGAGGAGGTCGCCGTGAAAGCGAAACCGGATTCCGGATGCCTCCGTCACGTCCGTGAACAGGGAGCCCGCGACGTTCGTCCGGAGCGAGCTCTCCTCGTTCAGGAGGAGGCTGCAACCCGCAGCGCCGCCCGCCGTGACGAGGGCCAATACGAGGGCAGGGAACCGGCGCACGAATTTTGAGTATAGGGCGCGGGAACGTCTGGGTGAGAATGAGGGGGCAAGTCGACCGGGAGGGCGCATATGGGCGAGAAGATCTCCTTTACCGTCAACAACCAGAAGGTGGACGGATGGTTCGCAAAACCGCCGACGGGCAGAGGGCCGGCGGTCATCGTGATCCAGGAATGGTGGGGCCTGGTGCCGCACATCCAGGACGTCGTGGATCGCTTTGCGGCGGAGGGCTTCGTCGCGTTCGCGCCCGATCTCTACCATGGCAAGACGACGACTTCGCCGGACGAGGCGGGACGCCTCCTCATGGAGCTGGACCTCGAGCGTGCGGGCCGCGAGTTCGCCGCGGCCGGGGCGTACCTCCTCGCGCAACCGGAGTGCTCGTCGAAGAAGTTCGGGGTCGTGGGCTTCTGCATGGGCGGCGCCCTCGCGCAGTATGCGGCCACTTCGAACCCGGGCGTGGGCGCGGCCGTGAGCTTCTACGGCGGCTTCAAAAAGGTCCCGCTCAAGTGGGAAAATCTCTCCGGCCCGATCCTGATGATCTACGGCGAGATGGACGACGGCGTTTCCCCGTCAGGGGCGAAACCGCTCGAGGACAAGGTCAGGGCCCTCGGAAAAGAGATCGAGACGATCATCTTCCGCGGCGCGTTTCACGGTTTCTTCAACGACACGCGGCCGGGCGTCTACAACGAAGAATGCGCGAAGGACGCCTGGCAAAGGACGCTGGCCCACTTCCGGGCGCACTTGGTCTAGACCGGAGCGGCACGATGGCAACTGAAACGCTTCGCACCGTCTGCAACCGGGACTGCCCCGACGCGTGCGGCCTCATCGCGACCGTCGAGGACGGAAAGCTCGTCGCCGTCGGCGGCGATCCCGAGCATCCGGTCACGAAGGGCTTCCTGTGCCAGCGCACGTCGCAGTACCCGGCGACCCAGAACTCTCCTGACCGCCTGACGACGCCTCTTCTTCGAAAGAACGGCCGGCTCGAGCCCGCGTCGTGGGAGGAGGCCATCGGCTTCGTCACGACGCGGCTCCTCGCGATCCGGAAGGAATCCGGCCCGGCGGCGATCCTCCACTACCGGTCGGGCGGATCGCTCGGCCTCCTGAAGTCCGTCGTGGACTATTTCTGGGAGCTGATGGGGCCGGTCACCGTGAAGAGCGGCGACATCTGCTCGGGCGCCGGCGACGCCGCGCAGATGACCGACTTCGGCGACGAGGAGTCGCACGATTTCTTCGACCTCCTGAACGCGAAGAGCATCCTTCTCTGGGGCAAGAATCCCGCCATCTCGAACGTCCACCTCATGCCGATCCTCCAACAGGCGAAGAGGCAGGGCACGCGCGTCCTTCTCGTGGATCCGATCCACCACAAGGCCGCGAAGCTCGCCGACCGCGAGATCCTCGTGCGCCCGGGCGGGGACTTCGACCTCGCGATGGGCGTCGCCGCGCGGCTCTTCGAGACGGGCGGGGCGGATCCAGACGCCGCCCACTTTTGCGACGACCTCGCCGCATTCCGCGCGCTCGCGACGTCGCGCTCCGCCGCGGACTGGGCGCGCGCGGCCGACGTCGCCCTCGAGGACGTCGAAGCGATCGCCGCGGCGCTCCGCGGCCGGCCCTGCTCGATCCAGGTGGGTTGGGGCATGGGCCGCCGGATGAACGGCTCGGCGATCGTGCGCGCGCTGGACGCGCTCGGAGCGGTCAGCGGAAACCTCGGGGTTCCCGGCGGAGGCGTCTCCTTCTATTACAAGAGGCGCGGACCCTTCGACACGTCCTTCCTGAAGAAGAACCCGCCGCGCGCGATCCCGGAGCCCCTACTCGGCGAAGGGATTCTCGGGGCCGAGGACCCGCCGATCCGGGCCGTCTGGGTGACGGCCGGCAACCCCGTCTCGATGCTGCCGGACTCGGCGACGGTCGCGCGGGCGCTCGAGACGCGCGAGCTCGTCGTCGTCGTGGACTCCTTCCTGACCGACACGGCGCGCCGCGCGACCGTCGTGTTTCCGACGACGACGCTCGTCGAGGACGACGATCTTCTCGGCGCCTACGGCAACCACTTCATCGGGGCTTCGGTGCCCGTCGTCCACCCACCCGCGAACGTCAAGAGCGATCTCGAGATCGTCCAGGCGCTTGCGATCGCGATCGACGAGAGGACCGGGGGGGAAGAAGAAGAAAAGAAGATTTCTTTGAAGGTAAGAGGGACAGCCCGCGAATGGAAGGAACGGCTGCTCGCGCGAGTCGCACCGCTGGGCGTGACGATCGACCGACTCGAGCGCGAGTCCATCCGAAACCCTCTCGTCGAAGAGGTTCTTTTCAAAGATCGCAAGTTCCCGACCGCGTCGGGCAAGGTGAAGCTCGTTCACACTCTTCCGCCCGTCCCGCCCGAGGAGCCGGGGTTCCCTCTTTGGCTTTTCTCGAATTCGACCGAGAAATCCCAGAACTCGCAGTGGGCGGCGCCCGAGCCGGAGCTTCTCACCGCGTCGTGTCATCCGGCGGTCGCAAACGGATTTACGGACGGCGACGTCGTCCGGCTCGAGAGCGCGATCGGTTCGATCCGAGTGAAGCTCAAACACGATCCCGAACAGCGGCGCGACGTCGTGATCGTCCCGAAGGGCGGCAACTACGACCGCGGCAACTGCGCGAACGCGCTCATCCGCGCGCGGCTGACCGATGCGGGCGAAGGGGCCGCGTACCAGGACTGTCGCGTACGACTCGTCCCGGCCTGATCGCTAGAGGCCCGGGCGCAGGAGCTCGCGGGCGATGACCATTCGCTGGATCTCGGACGTGCCCTCCCCGATCGTACAGAGTTTGACGTCGCGATAGAACTTCTCGGCGGGGAAGTCCTTCGTGAAGCCGTATCCGCCGTGGATCTGGACGGCGAGGTTCGCGACACGCACGGAGACTTCCGATGCGTAAAGCTTCGCCATCGACGATTCCTTCGTCGTGAGACGGCCCTGGTCCTTCAGCCAGCCGGCGCGGTACGTGAGGAGGCGCGCCGCCTCGATTTCGGTGGCCATGTCACAGAGATAGTTCTGGATGGACTGGAATTCCGAGATCGCTTTTCCGAACTGACGCCGCTGCTGCGCGTAACGGAGTGAGCACTCGAAGGCGCCCTGCGCCATTCCGAGGGCGAGAGCCGCAATAGAGATGCGGCCGCCGTCGAGCACCTTCATCGCCTGCACGAATCCGTGCCCGAGCTCTCCGATCAGGTTCTCTTTCGGGATCCGGCAGTCCTCCATCACGAGCGTCGCCGTATCGGAAGCCCGAAGGCCGAGCTTGTTCTCCTTCTTGCCCGCGTGAATTCCCTTCTGATGGAGGTCCACGACGAATGCCGAGATCCCGTGCTTGCCGGAGGACTTGTCCGTGACCGCCATCAGGACCGCGACGTCGCCGACCGAGCCCATCGTGATGAAGTTTTTCGAGCCGTTCAGCACCCACGAGGCGCCGTCGAGAACGGCGGTCGTCTTCGTCCCGGCGCTGTCGCTCCCGGCCTCGGACTCGGTCAGCCCCCAGGCTCCGAGGAGCTTCCCCTGCGCCAGAGGCGTCACCCACTTCCGCCGCTGCTCTTCGCTGCCGAACAGGAAGAGGTGGTTCAGACAGAGGCTGTTGTGCGCGGCGATAGAGATCCCGACCGAGCCGTCCACGCGCGAGAGCTCTTCAACGACGTGGATGTAGTCGATGTACGAGAGCCCCGCGCCCCCATACTCCTCCGGCACGAGGACGCCGAGCATCCCGAGAGCGCCCAGCTTCTTCACAGCCTCGAGCGGGAAGGTCTGCGTCTCGTCCCACTCCATGACATGGGGCGCGATCTCGCTCTCCGCGAAATCCCGCACCATCCGCCGCACGGCCTCCTGTTCCGCGGTGAGCGCGAAGTTCATGCCGGAAAGGTGCGTCGCGGGGGATTCGACTGCAAGAGGTGAGGCCATGCGCGCTCCACGGCGTTTGCCGGAATTTGACGAGGTCGTCAAATTTCGGATAGATCTTACACGAGGACGGGCGGCGCGTCCTGCGCAGGAACGCCGGTTTTCTTCTCCTCGCCGATCGACGCCGCTGCGGGCCAGAGCGCGACGAACGACCCGCTCACCGCGAGATCGAAGGCGAGAGCGACGAGGATCTGCGCGAGAAGGATGACGGCCGTCCCGAACGCGAAGACGGCGAGAGAGCGCATGCCCACGATCGAGAGCGCGGCCCGCGGCACGAGGAACGCGAAACCCGTCACGAACCCTGCCGCGAGAGTGAGGAGGTAGAGGAAAACGGCGCGCGAGAGGGACGCGCGGGTCCACGCGGCCGCGCGGGCGACGGCCTCGAGCGCGTCGATCTCCGCGGCCGCCGCCAGCCTGCCGGCCACGAGGTAGAGGATGCGCAGCGCGACCGACGCCCCGAAGGCGGGCGGCAGAACGAGGACGAAGAGCACGATCAGCGCCGCGGCGGCGCCGCCGTGCCCGCCCACACCGGCGAGGATCGCGAGGACGATCGGGAGAAAGACGAGGAGCGCCACGAGGGAGACGCCGAGGCCGTAAACGTTCAGGAGCGCGAAGAAGCGCCCGAAGTCGCGGCGCGCGGAGGACCAGAACACGGCCGCGAGCCCCGGGCGACGGAAGGCGGCGAGTGGGGCGTTCTCCGGCGTGCCCGCGTCGATCGCGAGGAGGCAGCCCGTGATGCCTGCGCGGATGTACGCCGCGAGCGCCGTGAGAAGGACGAGGACGAGCAGGAACACGAGGAGCCCGGCTAGAACGGCCGCCGGGGAGATCGCGAGGAACTCGAGGAAGCTCCGGAGCGCGTCCACCAGGCCCGACGGGTCGCGGAACGTAGCGTCCCGCCGGCCGAAGGGCCGCAGGGAGCCCGCGGCACGGAAGACGAACACGAGAACGGGCGCCGCCACGGAGGCGAAGACGGCGAGGGCGAAGAGGAGCGGCGCGAGGATCAGCCCCGGGTTCGAGACGATCGCCGAGAGCCCGCGCCGGAACGCCTCGCGAGCCGGGCGCGCGGGCGGGGGCATCGGCTCAGACCTTGACGGCGCGCCACGCCCGATAGTCGAGCCCGTCCAGGACGACGAGGTCGCACATCTCGAAGAGCCGGCTGCGAACCATCGTCCCGATGCGATCCTCCAGCTTCTCCTCCCCCGGACGAACCGGCGCGTCGGAGTAGTTGGAGGTGACGATCGTCAGGCGCTGCCGGTTGTAGCGCGTGTTGATGAGCCCGTAGAGCACGTCGCGGACCCAGTCGGTGGGGCGGCGGGCGCCCAGCTCGTCCAGGACCAGCAGCTCGGCGTCGCGATAGGGCGCAAGGACGTCGTCGGCGTTGTCCGGGTTCGTGCGCGAGAACGTCGCCTGGATCCGCTCCAGAAGGTCCGAGAAGTCGCAGAAGACGCCCCTCACGCCGCAGTCCTCGATAAGCGTCTTCAGGATCGCCACGGAAAGGTGCGTCTTCCCCACGCCGACAGGGCCGACGAAAAGAAGGCCCCGGTCGCGGGTCTTCCATTCCTCGACGAACTTGCGGGCGACGAGACTCGCCTTCACGTGGCTCGGAGAGTTGCCGGGGCGCTTGAGATCGAAGTTCTCGATCCGGCAGTTCAGGTAGCGCTGGGGAATCTCGGCGGCTCGCATGCGGGCCTCGGCGAGACCGGCGACCTGACAGCCGCAGGCTACGGTCCGCCCCTGGGCCGTCTCGAGGACGCCGAATCCCTTGCAGAGGGCACAGACTTCGCGGTCGGGAGCGTTGGCGGCCACGGCCTGATTCTAGGGCCTAATTAAGAAACGCTTTGAGGGCCCGGTTCTTCATCGTTCGCTTGATGCGCGCGATGGCCTGCGCCTCGATCTGCCGGACGCGTTCGCGCGAGAGGCGCAGCTCCTCGCCGATCTCCTGCAGCGTCATGGGCTCCCGCTCGCCGTCCGAACCGTCCTCGGGGATGCCGAAACGCCGGCAGAGGATGGCGCGCTCCTTTTTCGGAAGCGACTCGAGCAGACCGCGCGTCTGCTCGACGCTCGAGCGCTGCAGCATCTGGTCGTCGGCGGCCGCGACGGACGTCTGCTCGAGGGTGTCGCCGAGGGTGCGGTCCTCCTCGGCACCGAAGACGTCGGACAGCGATTCCGAGCTGCGCGACATCGCCATGAGGTTGCCGGCCTCGTCCGGCCGGAGTCCGGCCTCCGCCGCGATTTCCTCCATCGTGGGCTCCCGGCCGAGCGACCGCGAAAGGGCCTCTTTCACGCGCCCGAGGCGGGAGTGGAGAGTCGCCTGCTTGTGTGGAAGGCGGATCGCCCCCCATTGCTCGGACAAGGCGTTCGAAATCGCCTGCCGGACCCACCAGACCGCGTACGTGATGAACTTGACGCCCCGCTCGGCGTCGAAGCGCCGGGCGGCCTGGATGAGTCCGATGTTCCCCTCGTTGATGAGGTCGAGGAACGAGATGCCGGGAGAATGAAAACGCTTCGCATAGGAAACGACGAACCGAAGGTTCCCGCGCACGAGCTCGTCGACGGCCTCGCGCCCCGCGTCTTCCGTGGTTTCCGGATTTTGAATGATCCGTCCGAGCTCCCGCTCCCGCTCGGGCGTCAGGATCGCGTACCGCGAAATGTCTTCGAGGTACTTTCGGAGGACCTTCGAGTCGTCTTCGGGACGCAAGCGCTGGCTCACAAATCGCGATTATGTCCCCTCGCCGCGCGGGCGCGGAATTTCGTCAGCGCACGCGAAGAACAATCGCGCCGCGGGGCCGGATCGCGAGCGCCCGGGAGAAATCCCCTCCGCGGGACGCGTGCTCCTTCGCGATGGCGCGGATGGATTCCATGAGACGTCCCACCTCTCCCTCCATGCGCACGAGTCGCGACTTGAGCTCGAGAATCACTTCCACGCCGGCCAGGTTCACGCCCAGCTCCCGCGTCAACGTGAGGATGATCTCGAGCCGTTCGACCGTCTCGAGATCGTAGAGTCGCGTGTTTCCGGACGAGCGCGCGGGCCTGATGAGCCCCTCGCGTTCGTAGAGGCGAAGGGTCTGGGGATGGACGCCAAACCGCTCGGCGACCACGCCGATGAAGACGTAGCCGTCCCGCGCGGCGGGGGCCGGTGGGGGGGCCGGGCCTTGCGGCCCGGCCCCCTTGCGACGCGAATCCATTCTCTTACTTCTTCTGCTCCACGACCTCGGCGTCGATGACGTCGTCGGCCGGCTTGGGCGCATCCGGACCGCCCGGTGCGACGCCGGCATCGGTGCCGGGCGCGCCCGCGGGCGCGGCCTTATAGAGGGCCTCGGCGATCTTGTAACTCGCCTTCTGGAGCTCCTGCGTGGCCTTCTTCAGGGCTTCGGCGTCTCCGGCGCTCGCTTCGAGCACCTTCTTCGCGTCGGCAACCGCCGTCCGGACGGCCTCCTTCTCCGATTCCGGCACCTTGTCGCCGCTCTCCTCCACGAGCTTCTCCGTCGAGTAGACGAGCGCATCGAGCCCGTTCTTCGCCTCGATCGCCTCGCGCCGCTTCTTGTCGTCGGCGCTGTGCGACTCGGCGTCCTTCACGAGCTTTTCGACTTCCTTCTTGTCGAGGCCCGACGAGGACGTGATCGTGATCTTTTGCTCCTTCCCCGTGCCCCGTTCCTTCGCCGACACGTTCATGATGCCGTTCGCGTCGATGTCGAACGTGACCTCGACCTGCGGCATGCCGCGCGGCGCCGGCGGGATCCCCACGAGAGAGAAGACGCCGAGAAGCTTGTTGTCACCGGCCATCTCCCGTTCGCCCTGGAGCACCTTGATTTCGACAGAGGTCTGCCCGTCGGAAGCTGTCGAGAACGTCTCGGACTTCTTCGTGGGAATGGTCGTGTTGCGTTCGATCAGCTTCGTCATGACGCCGCCGAGCGTCTCGACGCCGAGCGAAAGCGGCGTGACGTCGAGGAGAAGGAGGTCCTTCACGTCGCCCGCGAGCACACCTCCCTGCAGGGCCGCACCGATGGCGACGACCTCGTCGGGGTTGACGGACTTGTTCGGCTCCTTGCCGAAGAACTCCTTCACGATCTGCTGAATCTTCGGCATGCGGGTCTGGCCGCCCACGAGGACGACTTCGTCGATCTTCGACGCGTCGAGGCCGGCATCCTTGAGCGCCTGCCGGCAGGGACCGACCGATCGCTGGAGGAGGTCGTCGACCAGCGACTCGAGCTTCGCTCGCGTGAGCTTGATGTTGAGGTGCTTTGGGCCCGACGCGTCGGCCGTGATGAACGGCAGGTTCACATCGGTCTCGACGGTCGTCGAGAGCTCGATCTTGGCCTTTTCGGCCGCTTCCTTCAGACGCTGCGTGGCCATCGGATCCTTCGAGAGATCGATCCCCTGGTCCTTCCGGAACTCCGCCTGGAGCCAGTCGACGATCTTCTGGTCGATGTTGTCGCCGCCCAGGTGCGTGTCACCGTTCGTCGACTTCACCTCGACGACGCCTTCGCCCACTTCGAGGATCGAGATGTCGAACGTGCCGCCTCCGAAGTCGTAGACCGCGATCGTCTCGTTCTTCTTCTTGTCGAGGCCGTAGGCAAGCGCCGCGGCCGTCGGTTCGTTGACGAGCCGCTCGACCTTGAGCCCCGCAATCTGGCCCGCGTCTTTCGTGGCCTGGCGCTGCGCGTCGTTGAAATAGGCCGGCACCGTGATGACGGCACGATCCACTTTCTCGCCGAGGTAGGCCTCCGCGGCCTCTTTCAGCTTCGTGAGGATCATCGCGGAGATCTCCGGCGGCGAGAGCTCCTTGCCGCCGATCGAGATCCGCGCGTCGCCGTTCGCGGTGCGGACGACTTTGTAAGGCACCATCTTCATCTCGTCGCTGACCTCGTCGACACGGCGGCCCATGAACCGCTTGATCGAGTAGACGGTGTTCTCGGAGTTCGTCACGGACTGCCGCTTCGCGACCTGTCCGACGAGGCGCTCGCCGCCTTTGCCGTAGGCGACGATGGAAGGCGTCGTGCGTCCGCCTTCGGAGTTCGCGATGACCTCGACCGTGCCGCCTTCGAGGACGGCGACCACGCTGTTCGTGGTGCCGAGGTCGATACCGATGATCTTGCTCATTTTCAGTGTTCCTTCCGGACCCCCGACTGGATCCAACGCAAAGAATAGGATCTTAGCGCGTTGTTGTCAAGTCCCTGATTGAACACATTTACAGTGTTACGTGAGATACTGCTAAGTTACTCTACAATAGTGATTTCCTTCGACGAATATGCCTGAAAATCCGCGTCGCGCCGGTTGTCGCGGAGGGCAAGCGTACGTGAAAACAGGAGGTCTGGGTCGGTCTGACCGAGCGGATCGAACCCCACCAGGTAGAACTTCTCGTCCCGGACGATGTAGCGATACTTGGCTCCCCAGGGGTCCTTGAGATCGGCCGGTGCCAGGATGTGGGACGAGACGAGCGCGTCTACGGTCTCGGGAAGGCGGCCGGAGAGGAGCGTGAACGCATCGACTCCTTCCGCGACGCGGCGAAGTCGAAGGAGCGACAGGGACTTCTTGAACCCGTCCACGAGCGGGACGCGCCGCGCCGGCAGCGTCAGCAGGTTGAGGGGGTTCTGGGCCTGGAACCGGAGCGCGAGAAGGGCAAGCATCGCGAGGCCGAGGCCGGCGAGAAGAGCGACGTCGATTGGCCTCCGTGCAAGGCGCGCGTGCGCCGGGGAGTCCGCGATAAGCGCCTCCTCCGGAAGCTCCTCGGCCCGTGGCATGCTTTCCTCGACGAGCCCACGGCTCACGAGGTCGAAGCACGCCTTACAGCCGTCAAACTCCGAGAGGAACGCCATCTCGTTGATCTCGGCGACGGTTCGACGGCCGTCGACGAGCTCGTAGACGGACCATTCGGCGCGCGAAACACGGATGGGATCGAGACGTTTCTCGCGAGCACGCCTGGCGACGGTCGAATCCTCGACGTCCTCGACCGCATCCTCGTCCGCGGCCGGAATGACCGGCTGCGCGACCGGGACCTTCTGATACACGAGATCGAGAGACCAGACCACCTTCTCGACGATCGGCCACTCGTCGATCATCCGGGCGCCTTCCATCAGGAGGCGCTCGACCGCAATGGGCGTGGTCGACTCCGCGTCGTAGTCGACGTGCTCGGTCTGCTCGAAAACGTAGTCGCCGTCGGTCCAGCGGAACAGGCCGTAGGCGATGCGCTTGATCTGGATGTCGAGGCCGTCGCGCAGGTCCTGGGCCGTGCAGAATCCGTTCTTGAGCAGAATGAAACCCAGCCGCTGCAGCGTCTGCGCCTGCATCTCGAGAGCGCGCGCGAGGGCCTCCGCCGTCAGCCGCCGGGTCTTCACGAGAACGGTGCCGAGGCGCGTGTCGAGCCGCTGGGCGGAGGATTCGGCCGACACCATCATCCCGTCGAGAAATCCGAGCGTCACAGTGTCGGCGGGGCCGCGCACCGTCAGAAGGCCGGTCTTGTGCTGGAGCGAGATGAGCTGAAAGATGTCCGCTAGAGAGAAATCCCGGAGGGTGCCTTCGAGTGCCATTGGTCAGGCCTTCCGCGTCGACGTGGCGAATCCGACGATCCAGCCTGCGAGCGCCACGAACAGCCAGAAGAAGACGCCGGGCATTCCGGCGGCGAGCGTCGGCCGCGGGAGTGTCGCGAGCGCATCGCGCAGGATGAACGAGAGAAGCCCGAACGCGAAGAGACCGAAGGCGGCCACTGCCGGCAGGAGGCGCGAATCGAGAAATGCGGCCGAGCCCGGAAGCACGACATTCAGGACGAGCCGCATGCGCTCTTCGAACGTCTTGCGCCGCCTGACGTCTTCGAGCTTGTGGAGCTTCGTCTCGATCGCGACGCCGTCCTTCTTGAGATACACGTGGACGCACTGCGAGCACAGGAGGGCGCTCTCCCCCGGCGGTTTGCAGAGACGGCAGAAGGCCCGGCCGCACTTCTGGCATTCGGACGCATAGCCACGGCCCTGCTGGCGCGCCCGGTCCAGAAAGAAGGCCGCGCCGATCGCGGCGAAGACCGCCCAGAAAAGGGGAATGCCGAAATCACCCGGTGCGGAGCCCTTCGGGAGGCGCGGGATGCCGAGTCCGTCGCCGAGCCGGTAGCCGCGGTGGTGGCCCAGGAGGCGCCTGGTCCGGTTGTCCCGCTCCATGCGCTCGATCTTCGCGCGCGCCTCCTCCGGCGTGTAGCCAAGCGACACGACTTTCACGAGCGTGGGCGTCTCCTGAAAACTCTGAACCGCCCGCGCGTCGAGGGCCCGTGCCTCCTGAAGGGTCTGTGCGGCTTCGATGGTCCGGAACGTCTCGGCATACAGAAGAGCGAGGTTGTAACGGGCCGCGATGCTCCGTCCGTCGCGCTTCAGGGCCTCCTGGTAGTCCTCCTGCGCGGAGCCCAGGTCGCCGTCCACGAACCGGATGTTCCCGCGGTTCACGAGGCACCGGATGTCGCGCGGAGCGACGTGCGAGCCCACCGTGTACTCGGCGATCGCACGGTCGTTCTGACCCAGAGACTGGTAAAGGCGCCCGAGCAGAAACCGGATGTCCACGTCGTCGGGCACGATGTTCTTGGCGGCCTCCAGGTTGTCGAGGACGCGCTGGTCATAGCGGGACTCCTCGAGCGCCTCGGCGGCGCGGAGAATAGGCGACGACGTGATCGCGAGGTCGTAGGCAACCCGGTCCAGCGCCGGCAGAAGCAGGATCGCGAGCGCGAGGGCGAGACTGGTCGCGAGCTTCTGCTCCAGGCTCGCGTAGCCGAAGAGAAGAACGAACAGGTACAGGGCGAGCCAGAGCACGTCGAGAGAAAGCAGAACGGGCGCGATGAGAAATGCCGCGACCGCGAGCCCGGACACGCGCCCGCGCAGAAGCGCATCGGCCAGCTCTCTCAGGTCGTGAACGAGCCGAGGCCCATGCCGCACCAGAAGCACGAGAATGGCGGCGAAGGCGGCGGCGCAAGCCGTGAGAAGGAAGATCAGGACGAGGCGCACGAGCACGACGCGGCGCGACTCGCTGTCGGCGAAGGTCGCGCGGAGCGCTCCGAGAAGGTCCGGAACGAGATCCCCCCATGCACGCGATGAAACCGCGAGGGACAGGCGCGCCCAGCGCGGATCGGGAAGATCGGGATCGAGGCGCATCGCGGCGGTGAACGCCTCGCGCGCGATCTCGCTCTTCCCGGCGGCCAGCTCGCGGCGTCCGAGAAGCGTCGCAGAGAGAGAGAGATCCGTCATCCGCCGGATCTCGATTTTCTGGGCGTGCTTCAGAATCTCGTCGATCTTGGAGCGTGCCCGGGCGGCATCTCCCTCTTCCAAAGCGCCGAGCCACGCGAACCAGTGGCCGCGCACGAGCTTTCGAAACGCGGTCTCGCTGGATTCGCCCGGTGCAACGAGCACCTGCGCGCCCGCCGGAACCGCCGAAAAGAGGGCGGCGAGAAGAACGAGCAGCGACGCGGGCGCCAACCGGCGCCCTTCCGTGCGGCGCCCGGCCGGCGGAGAAGTTCCGGAGATCCTCAGCCGCGCCTCGCGACGGGAGGCGGCATGGGAGGCTTCGGTTTCGCGGCGCCCGCGAGCCGGGTGAACGCGAGCTGGAGCTCCCCGAGGAGCCCCTCTATCGCGTCGGTTTCCTCGAACGAAAGGAGCCCGCGCGTCTTCTCCCGGAGCGAGAGGAGGGAATCGACGATCTGCCGCGCCCCCGCGAGATCCACCTGGCGGCGGCCGGTCGCGGGGTCCGGGAATCCCTCCATGTAGAGGGCCGCCGTCTGCGCGAGCATGTCGAGAAGGCGAAGGAACGCCGGGCTGGTCGCCGGCGCCGGCTCGGCGGGGGCGACCTCCGGCGCAGCAGCCGCCGGCTCCGGCTGGGGATCGGGCGCGGCGAGCTCGGCCTGCGATTCCTCTCGCACGTCGCCCTCGGCCGTGAAGAGGCGGCGATCCACAACCTTTATTGGCCTGTCATTTTCGGACATGAATACCCTCGGTTCAGCGTATTTTACGTAAACGCCGGGAGGTTGCTCGTATGGGAGTTTCGGACGCCGTGGGGGCCCTCGTCGCGCTCATGGAGAGGCTCCGGAAGGAATGCCCCTGGGACCGCAAACAGACAGCCCGCGACCTCTCCGGATACCTACTCGAAGAATGCTACGAGGTGCTCGACGCCCTTTCCCGCGAGGACTGGAAGGAGCTCGAGGGAGAGCTGGGAGACCTCCTCTTCCAGATCGTCTTCCTCGCCCGGCTCGGAGAAGAGCGTGGAGCCTTCGACTTCGAAAGCGTGGCGCGGCGTATTCACGACAAGATGGTGGCGCGCCACCCTCACGTCTTCGGTGACGCCGCGGTGCGCGACGCCGACGGCGTTCGCGTGCAATGGGAGGAGCTCAAGCGCAAGGAACGGGAGAAGGAGGGGCGCCCCCCCTCGCCCTTCGACGGCGTCCCGCGGGCCCTTCCCGCCCTCCTCAAGGCCGTGCGCCTGACCTCGCGCGCGGCGGACCTCGGGTTCGACTGGGAGCGCGACGCGGACGTCCTCGTCAAGCTCGACGAGGAGGTCGCCGAATTCAAAGCCGAGCTGTCGGCGCCGGGCGGCGAGCGAAAAGAGCGCGTGGCCGGCGAGATCGGCGACCTCCTGTTCACCGTCGTCAACGTCGCCCGCCGCCACGGCGTGGATCCGGAGGCCGCGCTCCAGTCCACGAACGAAAAGTTTCTCCGGCGGTTCGAGGAGGTCGCGCGGCGCCTGCGCGCCGCGGACAAAGAGGTCAAGCAGGCTTCCCTCGCGGAACTGGACGCATTGTGGAATGCGGTGAAAGAGAAAGAGAGAGAGATTTCTTAGAAGGGTAAGAGGGGAAGGCGCGATTACGCAGCAGACTACGGAACCAGCTCCGAGACTCTCACGAGCCTCGGTCCCTCTTTTCCGAGCAAACCGATCTTCTCCGAGAGGAAGGCGAGCGTTTCCTTGCGCGGGTGGGCGATGACGATGGCCTGACCCCGCTTCCTCGCGAGCGCGATTCCCTTCTCCCACGCGGCTTCGAGCGCACCCGGCGCGCCGCCCGGATCCGCGGACTCGGTCGCCGCGTCGTCGAGGAAAACGTCGCGGGCCAGGAACGGGACGCCGAGCTTCCCTGCTTCCGCCCCGGCGACGGACGCCGGCGTCGTTCTCGAGTCGAGAAAGAAGAGCCCCTTCTCCTTCACGACCCCGAGGACGCCGCGGACGACGCGCGCGTCCACCATCGCTTTCGATCCCTGGTGGTTGTTGATCCCGAGCGCACCGGGGAATCGTGCGAGTGCGGCGAGAACGCCTGTTCGAATCGCCGCGTCGTCATCCTTCGGCCCGAGTGAGTCCTTCTCGGCGCGACCGGCCTCGGGGTCCATCGGCAAATGGACGAGGAGGTCCCAGCCCTTCTCCCGGGCGAGCTTCGCCACCTCCACGCCGTGCGGGGAGTTCGGAATGACGGCGACGGCGAGAGGACCCTCCAGCGTGGCGAGACGTGTCCGGGGCGGGGGATCGAAACCGACGTCGTCGATGACGAGTGCGAGGACTCCCCCCGGACCGCGGTCCACGGGCTCGAAATCGGAGGGCAGCGTCGGAATCGGTCGCACGGCCGCCGGAGGGGCCTGCCTGGCCGTGGGGGCCGTCGGCGCGGAATGGGGAGTCGAAGCGGGCGGCTCGGGACGACGCGCGCAGCCGCGGACCAGGAACGTCGCGCCGGCACCAAATCCGACTCCGAGGACGACGAGGAGGGCTCCATTGAAGCGTCCGCCACCCCCGCCGGACCCCGCCTTCCGCCGCGTCACGCGGCTGCTTTGGCCCGCACAGTGGTCTCCGCCAGCACCTTGAGTCCGCGCTGGAGGATCGCATCTAGGTGACCCACGGCCTCGTCCGGAGGCCCGTGGAAGACCCGGTCGTCCGGCTGCAGGCCCTTGGGGCACAGCGCCTTTCCGACGGCAGTTCGGATCTTCCCGACGGAGAGCCTGAGCGAACCGCCGCTCGAGAGCTTCACGACCTGGGCCGTGAAGCCCATGCCGACCGTTGGCTCTCCGACGATGCGCACGGCGAGCTTCAGCTTGTCGACGTCCTTCGTGGCCTCGGCACCGGGATCGAAGGCCTCCTGGAGGTCGGAATCCTCCGCGCCCGGCTTGCTCTTGTCGATCGCCACGACCTTCGCGCCGGCAGCACGGGTGCCGGCATCCCGCACGGCGGAGGCAAAGAGCTCGGCGGCCCCGGCCGTCCCGCTGTCCACGAGGAGAACGAGGCGGCTCTCGTGCACGCGCTCGCCGGGCTGGGAATGAAATGTCTTCGTCTCGATCCGGCGGCCCGATAATTCGCCGAGAGGGCCGGCCGGCACGAAGAGAGCCGCCGCGCGCGCCGCCTCGTCGAACGACCCCATCGCATTGCTGCGGAGGTCGAGCAGGAGCGGCCGAGTGGGATCGAGCGGCTTCAGGATCTCCTTCAGGGCGGCGGCCGTGCCGGACGTGAACGAGGGAATGTGAATCACCGTCTCGCCGTCCACGCGCTCGGCCGAAGGCGCGGCCGGCGCCCAGCTGGCCCGCACGATGTCGAAGGTGCGGTGGCGAGGCTTCCCTTCCCTCACGACCGCGAGGCGCACGCGGCCTCCGGCCTTTCCCGACAGTCGGGACTCGAGCTCCCACAGCGCCATGTTCCGTGTGAGCTGTCCGTCGACCTTCTCGATGACGTCGTCGCTTTTGACGCCGGCCGACGCCGCCGGGCTGCCCGCGATGGCGGCCACGACGACGGGGAAGCCAAAGCGCCGAGCGAGGACGATTCCCGTCTCGAGGATTTCTTTCTTCTCCTTCGCGGCCTCGTACGCGGCGAACGCCGGCATTCTATCTGGAGGAATGTATTCGGAAAACGGATCCATCGCTTCGGTCATGCCCGAGAACGATCCGGCGAGAAGCGGCTTCAATTCCGTCGACTCGACGTAGTTCGAACGGACGAGTCCGAGAACCTCCGTGAAGAGACCGAGCGGGCGGTAGAGAGCTTCCTTGCCATCCTTGTCCTTTTCGTCGGCGCCCAGGCCGGGCAGGACCACGAAGAGGGCCAGGAGAAGAGAGGCGGACGCGGCGACGAAAAGGGCGCGGGTCTTGCTCACGCCGGGAATGATACGCGGGCCCTCAGCGAAGCCATAACGACGGATCCACAGACGCCCGCGCGTCCCGAATCTCGAAATAGAGACCCGCCACCTCGTCCTCGGGCGACTCGCCCAGGGTCCCGACCCGGTCGCCGATCGCGACTCGCTCGCCGCGGGCGGCCGTCCCGGTCGCGAGCCGGCCGTAGAGCGTGAAGACGCCGTCGCCGTGATCCACGACGACGAGGTTTCCATAGCCCTTGAGCCACTGGGCGTACACCACGTCTCCGGAGAAGATCGCGCGCACGGGAGTCCCGGGCGGCGCGTCGAGCGTCCAGCCCGACGAGCGCAGGAACGTCTTCGGGAACTTCGGATTCGCGATGCGGCCGAACGGTACCGCAACCCGGCCCTTGAGCGGCCAATCCAGCGCCCCGCGATACTTGCGGATCGACGCCGCTCCGGGCGCCAGAGCACGCCCCTTCCCCTCGAGGAGCTCGAGGAGCGCTCCGAGGCGTTCGGACTTGTCCTCGAGCCTCGTCACCTGCTGCTTCTCGACATGGGCGGTCGCCTCGAGCTGTGCGAGGAGGACGGCCTTCCGGGAACGCGCCGCGAGGAGGGCCGTCTCCTTCTTGCGGCTTTCGGCCGTGAGCGCCGCGAGCTCCTTCCGCCGGTCGGAAAGGTCCTGCTCGCGGCCCCCCAGTGTGGTCACCGCCGTCTCGTAACGCTCGAGGAGTGCCGCGTCCCGGCCGGCGAGATGCGACAGGACGCGAAGGCCCGCGAGAAACGACTGCCCCGAGTCCGCCGCGGCGAGCGGCCGGAGATACCCGAGCCGTCCCATCCGGTAGAGGGCGGAGAGGCGGACCGCGAGGTCCTCCCGGAGGCTCACGACCTCCTTCTGCGCGACATCTCGTTCAGACGACGCGCGCGCGGCCTCGCGCTCGGTTTCGGCCTTCTTGAGCTCGAGCACGCGCCGTTCGGCCGTCTGGATCTGAATGTCGAGATCGGCCGACTCGAGCTGCGCCTTGAGATCCGCTTCGCGCCGGGAGGATGCGTCGAGGCGTCCCCGGAGGCTCGCAATTCGGCGCCGGAGCTCCTGAAGCTCCGCCTTGCGCTCGGCGACGCCGAGAGAAGCCGCGGGCCTCTCGGGCATGGGCGTCGCAACGTCGACGGCGGCCGCCGGCGGGGCCTCGGGAACCGCCGGTTCCTGCGCCCGGACGCCCGCGGCGACGAGGAGGACCGCCGAAAGCGCCGGGAGTCTCTTCAGAAGAGCGGCACCCCGTCGAGCTTCGCGGGCGGCGCCACGCCGAGCACGTTGTAGATCGTGGCCGGCACGTCCGCGATGCCCGGCAGCCGGCCCTTCGGAAGAGGCCGGTTCGCGAAGAGGATGCCAGGCACGAGCGCCGGATCCAGGGAGCAATGGTCCCCGGACCAGACCTGCGCGTTGTCCTCGAACATCTCCTTCGTCACGACGCCGAGACTCCCCTGCCAGCCGATCCGGTAACCCGCCGTGTTCGTGACGAAGAGGTCCGGGATGACGTCCGCGTCGAAGGAGCCGTAGGCCTCCTCGCGCGTGAAAATGCGCGACACGGCGCGCTGGCCGGTCTTCGGGTCGACGAGCGTCACAAGCTTCCTCTTGATCTCCTCACGCACGGCCTCGTACTCCGCGCCAGGCGAGACGCTTCCCTTCCCCTCGCGCCCCTTGAGGTTGACGTAGATGTCGCCGAGGCCCATCGCGTACGCCTTCGTCTTCGACCAGTCCACGTTCGGCCAGAATTCGCCCTGCCCGAACAGCATCTCGAGATCGGCCTGCTTGCCCGAGCCGCCCGTCAGCGTCATGAAGCCGTTCTCGACGAGCCACGTGTTGTAGTTCACGGACCGCCGCCAGGTGGCGAAGCCGTGGTCCGAGAGGACGATGAGGATGTCGCCCTCCTCGAGCTTCTTCATCGCATCGCCCACGATCGCATCCATCTGGGCGTAGGTCCTGTCCACGGCCGGGGCCCATTTCGCGGCCTTCGCCGCGTCGTAGGCGGGATGCCCGGGATCGAGGAAGCGCCAGAAGCAATGCGCGACCCGGTCGGGAAATTCGTAGATCTGGACGAAGAGCCGGACCTCCCGGTCGTCCAGGAAGTCGTTCATCATCTTCCGGAATGGCTCGATCGTGTGATCGACGTCCTCGAGGAACGCCTTCTCGTCGATCGTCTCCTCGCTCATCGACCACGTGTCGATCTGCCACCCCATCGTCTTGTAGAGGCCGTAACGATCCGCCAGCTTCTTCGCAAGGCCGCCGGGCGCGGTGATCTTCACGGATGGCGGAAGGTCCGACGGGTTGAAGTGGATCGGGGAGAGGTAGAGTTTGACCTCCGGCGACGTCGCGACGAGGTGGAACCGGCCGATGCCCGTCATCTTCACGAGGGAGTTGAACGGGAACGTGAAAACGACCCACGGACTCCACTCTCCCGGTTTCAGCGTGACGGGCGCGGACCCCTTCGGCGCGACCAGAAGGCTTCCGCCGTCGGCGGCGAGCGTCAGCGTCATCGGGATCTTGATGACGGGCGGCTCCTTGAAGAGCTTGTTGTAGGGCCCGAAGACCTCCGTCTCGATCGTGCCCTTGTTGGATTCCAGGCGGACGAGCTCGACGGAAAACTCGTTCTTGTTCTTCGGGGCGAAGAACGGATCCGACGTGTAATAGCTTGGCGTGCCGACGCGTCCGCGCACGTCCGTGACGCCGAGGCCGGAGACGAGCCGGCCGTGGTCGTAATCGACGGCGGGAAATGTGACGGGCACATGCATCACGACGGACGCGATCCCCTTGCGGCCCGCCTCTTCCCAGAACGGCGTCCCGCGGCGGTTGTTGATCGGCCAGGGAATTTCGGTCGGCAGGAGAGAAGAGATTCGGATTCCTAGAAAGGTGAAGAGTGCGCCGGCCACGAGCGCGGCAGCAAGGATTCCTGTGCCAAAACCGCGCTCGCGCCTTCTAAGCAGAATCTTCGACAGCAGTCCGACGAGCGCAAAGGCCAGCAGCCCCAGCACCGCCGGTATTGCAACCTGATTCATCTTTCCGAACAGAAAATTCTTCTTCCCCTCCTCCGCGATCGCGAACTCGGGACGGTAGGTCTTCGGGTTTCTCTTCAGGAAGTCGAAGATCATCGTTCGGCCGGGAGAGAGACCGGTCGAGAACGTGGACCAGGACACCGGCGTCTGGGCGGGGATCGTCGGCGTCAACCCCGTGAAGCCGCCCTTCTTCGCGAGGGCCGCGAGGTTGGGCAAGCGCCCTTCGGCGATGCCTTTTTCGACGAGGGCGTGGTCCGCGCCGTCGAACCCGAGGACGATGACCCTGGGGGGAACCGCCGCGTCCGCGATAGAGGCGGCGAGGAGAGCGAAAAAGAGAACCGGCCATGACCGCGAACGACTGAACGGCATGCGGCATTCTAGGGGGAATATCGCTCCGCCATCCGGCGAATCGTGTTCACGTTGCGGAGGTAAGTCGGCTGGCCGTGCGAACGAAGACTGGCACTTCGAAGCCGAGAGCTTTCTCCAGCGCCGCCGCGATCTTCGCGTCCAGGCCCCTCACACCCTTCGCAGAAAATACGACGTTTCCGCTGGCCAGAAACGTCTCGGTGTCCGCGCCCCCTCGGCGGGGAAGGCCTACGAGGTCTTGGGCGGTGCGGGGTCGCGGTCGCCCGTGTCGAAGACGACCTTCCAGGAACCGTCGTCCTGCTTCTCCCAGACGGTGACGTAGTCGCCCGTCCGGATGATCTTCTTGCCGTCCTTGAGGCTCATCGCCTTGAAGCGGCCCCACGTCGTCCCGACGTTGCCGCCCTTCGAGACGTCGGCGCGCACCACGGACCACTCGAGATTGAACCCCGACGTCGCGTATTGCGGTGCCATCTGCTTGCGAATCCCGGCCTTCCCCACGGCGATGCCCGCGGGAGCGTCCGGGTGGACGCCGAACTCGGCCCAGTTCTCGACCCACGCCTCGACGCCGCGCACCTGCGCCGCCGCCGCGAAGTCGCGGTCCGCCTTGAGCAGCGCCTCGCGGTTGGCGGCGTCGTCGTCCGCGAAGGCGAGCGGCGTTCCCGCGACGGAGAGGAGCAGACCGCACACGACGAAGCCGGCCAAGGCGAGGGGATGTCTCATGTCCGGAGTATGTTCGCGGGAGCCAGGCGTTTCAATTCGTGCCCTGCCTCTTTGCAGCCCGATTAGTCGGGCGACGGCGGCGTGGCCGTCGCCTCCCCCCGCCCACCGAAGACCGTGCGCCCCGCGACGGCGGCGAGGACGATTGCGCCGCCGACGGCGGCCCAGCCGGACGGCCTTTCGCCAAGGCCGAGAAACGCCCAGAGCGGGTTGAACATCGGCTCGAGCATGCCGATCAACGAGGCTTCCGCCGCCGGGACAACCGACAGGCCGCGCACGAAGAGGACGTAGCTAATGCCCATCTGGACGACGCCGAGGAAGAGGACGAGGCCGATTCCCCTCGCGTTCAGGCTGAGGCCGCCCCACGCGAACGGTAGTGCGAGCGCCGCGGCCAGGAGGTTTCCCGCGATGACGGACGGAATCGCGTCGCCCGACGCGTCGCGGCGCAGGAGGAGGATCGTCAGGCCGAAGAAGAGGCCCGACGCGATCGCCATGAGGTTACCCGCGAGCGCGCCGGGGTCCAGCCGCCCGACGAAGAAGAGCGACATCCCGGCGAGTGCGACGCTGACGGCGGCCGCGTCGATCTTCCGGAAGGGCTCTTTTAGCAGAAACGGGGCGAGCGCGAGGACGTAGAGCGGCCCCGTGTATTGCAGGAAGATCGCGTTCGCCGCGGTCGTCATTTTCGTCGCAGACACGAACGTCAGAATCATGAGCGCGTAGACGACCACCGTGGACGGCGCCGCGTGACGCCAACGCGAGCGGGAGGGTCGGAAAATCACGAGCAGAAAAATCGCCGAGATGAACGACCGCCAGAAAACGACGCCGAGCGCGCTGAGCGGGACGAGCTTGATCGCGAGGCCGCCCGAGGACCACAGGAGCGCGGCCGCGGCGACTACGAGCCGCCCCCGCCCCGGGGAAAGCGGCGCCGCAGATGCGCTCACGGCGTCTTGTGCCGGACAGCCGCGATCGAGACGTCGTCGTCGCAAACGGCCCGTCCGAGGAACCGGTCGAGCTCCGCTGCGAGCGCGAAAACCACTTCATAGGGCGCGGCGCCCGCCCTCCGGAAGAGGACGTGCTCGATGCGTGCGTCGCCGAACTCCTCGCCGCGCTCCCCGCGCGCGTCGGGAAGCCCGTCGGAATGGAAGACCAGCATCTCGCCGGGCGCGAGAGTGGTGGTCTCGGGCGTGTAGGCGGCGTTCTTCTTGATCCCGAGGGGATAGGAGCCCAAGCCGAGGCGTTGGACGACCCGCCCATCCCTGTCCACCTTGAGGATCGGCGGATGACCCGCCACGTATGCCGTCACGCCGCCCCCGGGCTCGAGGAGGGCGTAGACGCCAGCGAAGAACGAGCGGGAGTTCCCCGTCTCCGAGAGCACGCGGTTGAGGGCCTCGATCATCGCGCCCGGCGACGGGTCGACGGGAAGCTGCGTGCGGAACACCGCGTGCGTCACCGCCATGACGAGCCCCGCAGCCATCCCGTGCCCCGACGCGTCGCCGAACAGGACCGCGAGACGCCCGCCGGGAAGCGGTTCGAACGCGTAGAGGTCGCCCCCCACGGTGTTCGCGATCCGGTTGAAGCCGCCGAGCTCGAACGCCCCGATCTCGGGCAAGACGCGGGGTATGAGCTGGGCCTGGAGCTCGCGCGCCATCACAAGCTCGTCCTTGAAGTGGAGCTTGTCGACGAGCTCCATGGCGAGGAGAAACGTGAGGGCGAGAATCGACATGAAGAAGGCAAAGAAGGCCCAGTTCGCCTGGCCGTTCCACGGGGGGCCTGACATGCTTTCCAGGAAAGCGAGGATTACGAGGAGGAGGACGAGGGAGAAGACGAGGCGTCGCGGCGGCGCGAGCCGCTTCGCGAGCCCGAAGACGACCGCGTTCGTCTTCCGGAGGCCTTTCTTCCAGCGACGGGGCTCGGCCGCAATCTCGGCCTCGTGGTCGGCGAGGAAAACGCCCGTCGCCCGCTGCCAGTCCACGACCCACATGCCGCGCACCTCGTCGGCATCGAAGGAGTGAACCGTCTCCTTCGCCAGGCTCTTCCAGTCCGTCGTCATGCGCTTTCTCTTACGAAATACCGGGGCTCAGGGTTCTCCCCGCTTCTCAGGGCTTCTTCGGAACTCCGAGCCGGGCCGCCGCGTTCTGCGAGACCGAGCGCCTCATCCACGCCATCCGCCCGAACAGGAGCCCCGAAAGCCCGAGAGCCTGGGCCGCCCAGCGCGGGAAGTCGAAGGTGTCCGTCTGGCGCACGATGAGTCCGTCCCGCATCTCGATCTCGGACACGATCACGTTCACGACGGGCCGCTTGCCCCCGAAGAGGTAGCGGGCCGTCCACTCGACGACGCCGGTTCCCGGGCCCGCCTTCGCCACGGTGAACTGCACGGAGAAATCCTTCGCACCGCGGGTGAGGCCGATCCACATCTTTCCGATGTCCGAGCCCGTCAGCCGGAAGACGGGATCCTCGAACGTCGCGTCCGAGGCGTACATCGCGGCCATGGCATCGCCATCGCGCCGCGCAAACGCCTCGTAAAAACGAGTCAGGGCGGCCTGGGTCTCGGCGTTCGTCATCGTCCCCGGGGATTCTATCCGGACCTCGAGGAGGTCTTCCAGACGTGTAAAGGCGGTCCACTCACACGGCGGCTAGAATGCCCCGCTCATGCAGAAATTCGATCTTTTCGTCCTCGGAACGGGGCCCGCCGGACAGCGCGCAGCCGTGCAGGCCGCCAAGCTCGGCAAGAAGGTCGGGATCTGCGAGAAACGCGAGATGGTGGGCGGCGTCTGCGTGAACACGGGCACGATTCCGTCCAAGACGTTCCGCGAGGCCGTTCTCTACCTGAGCGGGATCGCCCAACGCGCGAACTACGGTGCGTCCTACACCATCAAGGACGACATCACGATGGAGGACCTGCTTCTTCGGTGCCGCCAGGTCATCACGCGCGAGATCGAGGTCATCCGCTCTCAGATGAAGCGCAACGGGATCGCGCTCCTCGGCGGCGCGGCCACGTTCACGGGGCCGCACACGCTTACGGTCGCCGGTTTGGCGGGGACGCTCGAGGTCGAGGCCGAGAAGATCGTGATCGCCGTGGGGACGAAGCCGTCCCCGCCGCCCGTGCCCGTCGACGGCGAGACGGTGATCGACTCGGACGGGATCCTCTCGCTCAAGAGGCTCCCGAAGTCGCTCATCGTCGTGGGCGGTGGCGTGATCGGCGTCGAGTACGCCTCGATGTTCGCGGCCGGGCACGTCGCCGTGACGCTCAAGTCCGGCAAGAAGATCGGCGCCGACCTCCTTCTCTACTCGATCGGGCGCATCGGCGCGACCGTGACCCTCGGCCTCGCGTCCGCCGGGCTCGAACCGGACGATCGCGGCCGCCTCAAGGTCAACGAGAACTACCAGACGGCGCAGACGCACATCTACGCCGTCGGCGACGTCATCGGCTTCCCCGCCCTCGCCTCGACGTCCATGGAACAGGGGCGCCTCGCCTCCTGCCACGCGTTCGGCGTCTCGTGCCACTCCCTCCCCCACCTCTACCCGATCGGCATCTACTCCGTCCCGGAGATCTCGATGGTCGGGAAGACCGAGGAGGAGCTCACGAAGGAATCCGTCCCTTACGAGACGGGCGTCGCCCGGTACCGGGAGATCGCGCGGGGCGCAATCGTCGGCGATGACACCGGCATCCTCAAGATCCTCGTCCACCGCGAGACGCGCCTCATCCTCGGCGTCCACATCCTCGGCACGGCCGCGACGGAGCTCGTCCACATTGGCCAGAGCTTCCTCTCCCTCGGCGGCACGCTCGACGTCCTCGTCGACACGGTCTTCAACTACCCCACGTTCGCCGAGTGCTACAAGGTCGCCGCGCTGGACGCCTACAACAAGCTGCGGGCCGACGCCGCGGGCTGAGGCGCCGTCAGGTCCTCCGCAGGGAGCCCGCGCCCGCGAGGGCAAGCGCGATGCCGAGGAGGATTAGGCTCCACTCCGAGAGCGTCGGAATGCTGCTCAGGAAAGAGCCGTCCGCCGTGCTCGTATTGTTCGTCCCGTCCGGATCGAACTCGTTCGCGGCCACGGTGGCCGTGTTCGCGACGGAGACGGTCGCGGACGCCGGAAGAACGTGAATGAGCACCGTCGCCGAGGCGCCGTTCAGGAGCGTGCCGAGAGCGCACGTGACGGTGTTCGTGCCGCTGCACGACCCCTGCGTCGTCGTCAGGGACGAGATCGTCACGGACGCCGGAAGCGTGTCGGTGAGGACGACGCCGGTCGCCGTCGAGGGCCCATGGTTCGTGACCACGATGCGATACGTGAACGTCTGGCCGACGACAATGGGCGCGCCCTCGATCGTCTTGAGGACCGAGAGATCGGCGGCGACGGACGCCGTGGCCCTCGAGGAGTCGTTCGCCGGGTTCGGGTCGGGCGTCGCGGACGAGACCGAGGCCGTGTTCACGATCGGGCTCGGTGCGGTGTAGCCGGCCGGGATCGCGAACGTCGTCGTGATGGTCCCCGACGCGCCCGCGGGCACGGTCAGGAGAGCGCACGGAAACGGCGTCGCGCACGCGCCCGAGTTCGAGACGAACGTTAGGTTCGGCGGGGTCGGATCCGACACGACGACCGATGCGGCGTCCGACGGCCCGTTGTTCGTCACGACGAGCGTGTACACGACGTTGTTCCCGGGGATCGCGTTCGGAGGCCCCGTCTTGACGATCGCGAGGTCGGCCGAGGAGACGACCGGGACGATGTCCGTCGACGAGTCGTTGCCAGGCGTGATGTCTCCCCCGCCCGAGACCGTAGCGGTGTTCGAAAGGCTCGCGGCCGCCGTCTGCGCGACCGAGACGGTCACGGAGATCGCGGGCCAGGACGCACCGGCGGAGAGGACGTCGGCGCGCGTGCAGGAGATCGACGGAGCGGCGACGGAGCAGGTCCACCCGGTGCCCGAGGCCGCCGTGGGCGTGAGGCCCGCGGGCAGAGTGTCCGAAATGGTCACGACCCCGGCCGTCGGGCCCGTCCCAACGTTCGAAACCGTGAGAGAAAACGTCCCCGATGCGCCACGGACGAAGGACGCGGGTGCGTGGGTCTTGACGATCGTCAGGTCGGCCACGATACCGACTCCGCCGGACGCGCTCGCGGAGTCGTTCGCCGGATTCGGGTCGACCTCCGTCTGGCCGGTCTTCGTCGCGGTGTTCGTGAACGCACCCGGAACGAGAGCCGTGACGGTGAACGTGAGGGTCGCGGAGGACCCGTTCGCGAGGGTGCCCACGGTCCAGACGCCCGTGCCGGAGACGTAGCTTCCCTGGGACGGCACGGCCGACACGAAGCCGAGCGTCGCGGGGAGGACGTCCGTCACGACGACGCCGTTCGCGGTCGACGGGCCGTTGTTCGTCGCCGTGACCGTGAACGTGAACGTCTGCGTGACGAGCGGCGAGGGGTTCGAGACCGTCTTCGACACCGCCACGTCCGCGACGGGCGTGACCGTCGTCGGGGCCGTGGACGA
>JBBRRY010000007.1:0-127397 GCA_038245905.1 Thermoanaerobaculia bacterium
GCAGAGAAGCAGAAGCTGGTCGACCACGTTGCCGATTCTTTCCTCCGACGCCTCGATGATCGCGAAGCGGAGATCCTTGGCCGGGTATTCGATCCCGAAGAAGTACTTCGCGATGCGGCCCTGCGGCGTCAGGAGCATGACACCGGTCGCGTGCGCGAACTGTTTCTGCTCGGCGTCCCAGACGTAGCGGAATCCCACGGCTTTCGTGAGCGCCGCGACCGAGGCGGCGTCGCCCGTCAGGAAGTGCCAGCCTCCCGGGCCGCTCTTCCGGCCGTACTGCGCCATCACGGTGCGCTTCTTCTCGGAGGCCATCTCGGACGTTTCCTTCGGGTCGAAGCTGACCGAGAGAATCTCGTAGTCGGTCCCGGGCTCGAAGCGGAGGGCTCGCACGCTGCGCACGAGCCCATCCGTCGTCATGCCGCAGAGCATCGGGCAGTTGAAGTACACGAGCGACAGGACGACGGGCCGCTTCCCGAAGTACTGCGACAGTCGGACGTCCACCCCGGCTTCGTCCTTGAAGACGAGGTCGAGCGGGATCGATTCGCCGAGCTTCTGGTCGAAGCCGACTTCCTTGACGGGCGGGAGCGGCAGCGGCGCCTCGGGGAGGTGCGGGTCGGACGTGCCCATGGCCGCGCCGGGAAGGCTCCCGCCCAGGAGAAGCGCGAGGAGAACCGCCGTCCGCAAAGAGAAGCGGCTCACTGCGGAGCCTCCGCGGGTGCGGGCGGTGGCATCGGCGGCGGCACGGGGAACCCGCGGGAGAGGACGATTTCCATCGCGCGCAGGGCCGGCACGCGGGCGATTCCTCTTCCCTTGTCGACCCACGCCCACCTTGCGAGCTCGAGGTCTTCGGCGGCGCGAAAGGCGGCCATATCGGCGGAGGGATTCCCCTGCAGGTTCGGCCCGGGCGGGACGCGCGTCTCGCGGGCCTCGGCGAGCGCGGCGGGGGCGGGGTCCTTCTTCAGGAGCGAGCCCTTGACGAACGTCGCGACGCCCCACGTGAAGCCGAGCACAACGAGAAGCACGACCACGAGGCCGACGATGATGCTCATGAGGCCGCGGAAGTCGATCTCGCGGTCCACCGGTCCGCCGGTGCTTTCCGGAGCGGGTGGATCGTGCCGGTCAGTCATGCGCATGCACCTCGAGCGCGACGGGGAGGGCCGGATCGTTCATGGGAAGGAGAGACCGGGCGGAGAGCTGGCGCGCGAAAGCGAACAGCCAGAGGCCGAAGAGGGCGACGGGCGTCGTCAAGTCCAGCCAGTGGACCGCGAGCTTTCCGGGGTGGAACGCCGGCGCGACGAGCCAGAAGAGGTCGACCCACCGCATGAAGAGGAGGAGACCCGCGATCCAGACGAGCCTTCCGATGTCACGCTTGAAGTTCCGCGACAGGAGGAAGGCGAAGGGCACGGCGAAATGGAGGAGCGCGAGGGCAAGCGACACGGCGCCCCATCCGCCCGTGAGCCGGTCGTGAAAAAAGCCGATCTCTTCCGGCAGGTTGCCGGACCAGATGATGAGGAACTGCGAGAGCGCGAAGTACGCCCAGAGCATCGTGAACGCGAGCAGGAGCTTGCCGTGGTCGTGGACGTGGCGGGGCTGGAGGATGCCCACCATCGGACCCCGTCGTACGAGAAAGAGGGAGACGAGAAGCGTGAACGCGAGACCCGAGATTGCCTGGCCCCCGACGATGTACACGCCGTAGATCGAAGAGTACCAGTGCGGGTCGAGCGACATGAGGAGGTCGATCGAGAGGATCGTGACGAGGAGGCAGTAGAGGGCGAGGCCCGGCGCCGAGACGAGCTGCATTCGCCGCTCGAGGCCCGGTTCGGGAGCGTCGTCCTGTTTCTTCGACATCCGGCTCAGCGTCTCCGCGAAGAGCGCGCAGAGGAGGAGGCAGACGGCGACGCGGATCGCGAACCCCGTAGGATTCATGTAGGCGGAGCGGTGGCGGAGGATCTCGTCGGCGGCGACACGGGCGGGATCGGCCCACGGATAGAGGTGCCGCAGCCCGAAGAGGAGCGGCACCGCGAAGAGCGCGACGAGCGGAATCGTCCTCGAGGACGCCTCGAGGATGCGCCGGATCACGAGGCCCCAGGCGCCGCCCGACAGGTGGTGAAGCATCAGGATCGCGAGGCTTCCGAGCGCGACTCCGAGGACGAGCGCGAACGCGACGAGGTACGAGCGATAGAACTGCGCCGGGTTCGTCGCAAGGCCGATGAGCGAGACGACGGCGAACAGTGCACCGACTACGAGGCCGCGCCGCCCGAGGGCGGCAAGATCGGCAGCTGGCGGGGGGACGGCGCGGGATTCGGTCATTTTGTTTCGGAGGAAGAAAGAGAAGATTTCTTAGAAGGGGAAGAGGTATCGGACCCGGTCCCGGTGCCGAGCATCACGTTGTCCAGAGCCTCCTGATCTTCCTTTCTAAGAAAATCCCCGGGCATGTGGTGGGAGGCCTGCAGCGTGCGGATCCAGGCGACGATCGCCCATCGGTCCTCGGGAGGAACCTGCGCGGCATAGCTCGACATCTGCCCGAAGCCGTTCGTCATAACGTCGAAGAAGTAGCCCGCGCGCTCGGACCTCAGGCGGTCGATGTGGTAGGACATCGGCCGTTTGAAGCCGCGCTGCACGATCATGCCCTGTCCCTCGCCGGTACGGCCGTGGCAGGGCGAGCAGTAGATGTTGAAGCGCTCCTGTCCGCGAAGTAGGAGCGCACGCGTGATCGCCACCGGGATTTTCTCGACGAACTTTCCGTCCAGCCCCTGTCCGCGGGAAAGAGCGGCGTCCTCACGGAGGAAGCCGCGGGCGACGGTGCCCTCGGGCAGGGCGCGGGCGGAGGCGCCGTCCGCGAAAAACGTGCTCTCGCGGAAGGGTTTGATCTTGGCCTGGTGGTGCATGTCGTTACGGCACCCGCCGAGGGCCAGCGCGAGAACGAGCGCCGCGAAAAGGACGCGCGCGAACCGCATCAGTCCTCCACGTCCGAGACGTGGCTGCCGCCGAGCGTCTCCATGAAGCGGTAGGTATCGCCGGCGCGAAAGCGCGGGTCCCGCGCCAGGATCATGAGGAAGAAGCGGTCGCGCGACGCGAGCTGGAAGCGCGGCACCGAGAAAACCGGGTGGTACGGCATCGGCAGCCCGTTCAGGACGAGCATGCCGAGGACCGCCGCGATGCCCGCGAAGAGAATCGTGCACTCGAACGTGATCGGGATGAACGACACCCAGCTGTTGTACGGGCGCCCGCCGATGTTGAGCGGGTAGTCGACCACCGAGGTCCAGTACTGCAGTCCGAAACCGAAGAGGGCGCCGACGATCCCGCCCAGGAGGACGAGAAGAGGCACCCGCGACGGGCCGTGCCCGATCGCGTCGTTCAGCTCCTCGATCGGGTAAGGCGTGTAGGCCTCCACGACCTGATAGCCCTCCTTGCGGGTCGCGTGGACCGCGCGGAGCAGCTCTTCCGCTTTCGCGAACTCGGCGATCACGCCGTAGAGATGCGCCGGCAGCTCGCCGCCGGCGACGCGCGGCCCCGGCGTTCCGAACTCGGGCTTGACTCCGCGCGCGAAGAGGCGGGAGAGCAGGCGCTTCACGACGCTCCCTTCATGTCCTTCGTGTCAGCGGAGGCCGGGTCGTTACCCTTCGCGATCGTGCGCATCTCGAAGATGGAGATGACCGGAAGGAACCGGATGAACAGGAACATCAGGGAGAAAAAGAGGCCGAGCGAGCCCACGAAAAACGCCCAGTCCCACCGCGTAGGCGTGAACATGCCCCACGAGGAGGGCAGGAAATCACGATGGAGGCTCGTGACGATGATGACGAACCGCTCGAGCCACATGCCGACGTTCACGATGATCGAGATGAAGAAGAGCCCGAGGACCGAGTTGCGGACCCTCCTCAGCCACAGGAGCTGCGGCGTGAGGATGTTGCACAGGATGAGAAGGAACCAGATCCAGCCGTAAGGCCCGAGGATGCGATTCTTCATCATGAAGATCTCGAAGCCGTTGCCGCTGTACCAGGCCATGAAGAGCTCGATCCCGTAGCCGTACGCCACGATGAGGCCCGTCGCGAGCATGATCTTCGCCATGTTCTGCAAGTGCCGCATCGTGATGAAGTCCTCGAGCCCGAACACCTTTCGGAGCGGAATCGAGAGCGTCATGACCATGGCGAAGCCGGAGTAGATCGCGCCCGCGACGAAGTACGGGGGAAAGATGGTCGAGTGCCAGCCGGGGATGATGCCGACGGCGAAGTCGAAGCTCACCACGGAGTGAACGGAGACGACGAGCGGTGTCGCGAGGCCGGCCAGGAGGAGCGAGGCGACCTCGTAGTTGTGCCAGTGGCGCGCCGAGCCGCGCCAACCCATCGCGAGCATCCCGTATGCGACCTTCCCGAACCAGTGCTTGCTGCGGTCCCGCAGCGTGGCGAGGTCGGGGATGAGGCCCACGAACCAGAAGAGAGCCGAGATCGTGGCGTAGGTTGAGACCGCGAAGACGTCCCACATGAGCGGGCTTCGGAACTGGGGCCAGATCCCCATGGTGTTCGGATAGGGAAACAGCCAGTACACCGCGAGCCACTGGCGGCCCGTGTGGAACAGGACGAACTGCGCGGCCGCGGCGACCGCGAAGAGCGTCATCGCCTCGGCGAAACGATTGATCGACGTGCGCCACGTCTGCCTCAGCAGGAGCAGGATCGCCGAGATGAGCGTGCCGGCGTGGCCGATGCCGATCCACCAGACGAAGTTCACGATCGCGAAGCCCCAGCCGACGGGGATGTTGATGCCCCAGACCCCGACGCCCAGAATGAGGAGCTTCACCATCGAGATGAGGAGGAGCTGGAGGGCGATGAACGAGATCGCAAAGCCGAGGTACCACCACTTGGGCGTCCTGTTGAGGACGACCGCGCTGATCTTGTCGGTGACCGTCGCCGGCGTGTAGCCGGGGGCGATGACGGGCGGGCGGTCAGAAATCTGCATTCGGGTTCGTCAGCTTCGCGAGATACGTGGTTCTGGGGCGGGTGTTCAGCTCTTCCAGCAATCCGTAGTTGAGCTGCTCGGCCTTCAGCTTCGCGACCTTCGAGGCCGGATCGTTGATGTCGCCGAAGACGAGCGCTTCCGTCGGGCACACCTGCTGGCAGGCGGTGACGATCTCGCCGTCGCGGAGGGGCCGATTCTCCTTCTCGGCGTCGATTCGCGCGCGATTCACGCGCTGGATGCAGTAGTTGCACTTCTCCATGACGCCGCGCTGGCGGACCGTGACGTTCGGGTTCGCGAGAAGCGTGAGGACCGGGAGGTGCTTGTCCCCGTTGTAGTCGAGGAAATTGAAGCGCCGCACCTTGTATGGGCAGTTGTTCGAACAGTACCGGGTGCCGATACAGCGGTTGTAGGTCATCTCGTTGATGCCTTCCTCGCTGTGTGTCGTCGCGCCCACCGGACACACGACCTCGCAGGGGGCCTGCTCGCAGTGCATGCACATGACGGGCTGGTTGTGGACCTCGGGATTCTCGGGGGAACCCTCGTAGTAGCGGTCGATGCGGATCCAGTGCATCTCGCGGCCGCGCCGCACCTGATCCTTGCCGACCGTCGGGATGTTGTTTTCCGACTGGCACGCCACGGCGCAGGCGTTGCAGCCCGTGCAGGACGACAGGTTGACGGCGAGACCCCAGGCGTGCTGGCCGTACTTGTAGCCCGGGTACATGCTGATCGCCGGGACTTCCTCGAGCTTGCGGGCGAATTTCGGGTCCTTCCTGTATTCCTCGAACGTGCCCGTCCGGACGAGGTGGCGCCCCTCCATGTTGAAGTGGTGCTGCGTCGTCGCGAGCTCGTATGTGCCGCCCGCCTTCTGAACCCCGGCGGACGCGACCCAGAGGCCCGCGGCCGCGCGCAGGCGGTAGGCGTTCACGCCGGTGCCGTTGCCGACGCGGCCCGCGCGCGTGCGGCCGTAGCCGAGGTGCAGCGTCACGACGTCGTCGGGCTGGCCGGGCAGGATCCAGACGGGCGCCGCGAGGGCCGCGCCGCCCACGGCGATCCGCACGAGGTCCTCGTTCTTGACGCCGAGCCTCTTCGCGGTTCCTTCGCTCACGTGCGCGGCGTTGTCCCAGGTGAGCTTCGTCAGCGGCTTCGGAACTTCCTGCAGCCACCCGTTGTTCGCGAAGCGGCCGTCGAACAGCCCCGAGTCCGGCCGGAAGACGATCTCGAGGCCGTCCGCCGACGTCCCACCGACAGGCGTCGGAGCGGGAACGCTCGCCTTCGGTCTCAAGGCCCGCGCCGGCAGCGCGCTCCCCGCGACGAATCCGTCGTGAAGCGACTTCCGGAAGAAGGCGTCGAAGCCCTCCGGATGCTGCTTCTGCCAGTGCGCCTTGACGAGGTCGAGGCCCTTCGCCGCGGGTTGGCCGAGGGCCGCGGCGAGCACCTCGAGCGCCGACTTTCCGCCGTACAGGGGCTCGATGAGGGGTTGAAGAATCGTGACGGTGCCGTCGAAGGCGCGGGCGTCGCCCCAGGCCTCGAGCTCGTGCGCCTCGTTCACGTGCCACTGGCAGTACTGACTCGTCTCGTCGTCGTAGAGGCCCAGTCGTGCGCGGAACGCCACCTTCTGAAGCGCCTCGACGAAGCCGAGGTCGTGGGGCGCGTCGAAGGCCGGGTTGCCACCGAGGACGAGGAGCGTGTCGACCTTGCCCGCCTTCATGTCCTGGACGAGAGACGCGAGCGACGCGAGCTGATCGACGGGCTCGGCTTCGACGGGGTCGGTCACGAGGACCGTGGCGCCGAGACTTCCGAGAGCGTCGTTGAGAACGTGCGCCACCGCGTGGACGTCGGCGGGTGCGTGCTCGCCGGGAATCACGAGGCCGCGGCCGGGGTGCGCCTTGAGGTCGGCCGCGATCGCGGCGACCCAGGGGAAGCGCGGGTCCGCGGAGCCGCCAAGAGCGGCGGCAGAGAGGGCCGCGGACGCGGCGTGGAGCTGCGAGGGCCTCAGGGAGATGCGGTGGTCGGCGAGCGCCCCGGAGCTGGTGGGCGTCGTTTCGATCGCATAGTAGCGAGGGGGCGCCCCGCCTCCCGTCGCCGCCTCTCGCCGGCGCCTTGCGAATGCGCGGGCGTTCGCGAGCGAGCCGGGGCCGAACGTGAACGGATCGGCGTCCAGCGACACCACGACGTCGGCATTTACGAAGTCGTAACGGATCTCGACCGGCTCGCCGAACGCGAGGCGCCCTCCCGCCCGGACGGCGTCGCGTCCCGCGGGCTCCCACTGGTGCCAGCGCGCTTTTGGGAGGACGAGGAGCAGCTCCCGGATCTTCGCGGCCAGCGCCGGCGAGGTGACCGTGGGCGTGAGAAGGCGGAATCCCTCTCCGCCGATCGCCCGGCTCGTCTGGACGCGCGCATGAAGCTCGTCGCTGAAGACCGGCCACGTGCGGATCTGGCCGAGCTTCGTGATCGTCTGCGACCGGTCGGGGTCGTAGATCGAGAGGATCGAGGCCTGCGCGAAGATGTCCGTCGCGCCGAGGCTCGCGGGATGCTGCGGGTTTCCCTCCACCTTCGTCGGCCGGCCCGTATTGCTCTCGACGAGGATGCCGGTGGCGTAGCCCCCCAGCGTGAAGCCGGTCGCGAAGAAGAGGGGGCGGCCCGGAACGAGCTCCTCGGGTTGCTTCACATACGGGACGAGGCCCTCCCGCGGCTGCTTCACGCATGCGGTGAGGCCGGCGAGAGCGAGCGAGGCGGCCGAGAGCTCGAGGAATCTCCGGCGACTGACGCCGTCGTCGTCGCCGTCCCACTCGGAGGCGAAGCGGGGGAACTCACGCCCGAGCATCTCCTCGAACTCCGGAGTCCCGGCGTACTCCTCGAGGCTGCGCCAGTAGTCGGGACCGTCGAGTGTCTTCATCTGTGGCACGTGCTGCAGTTCGTGAGCGCGATCGTCGACCGGAGGTGATTTTCTTTCACGAGCTCCCTTCCGAGCGTGTCCTGATCGGCGGCGACCCAGGCGAGATCGAAGATCTTGTCCTTCGGCCGCAGGAACTTTTCGGGATTGCGGTGGCAGGCGAGGCACCACTCCATCTGGAGCGACGGGTACTGCGCCGTGAGGCGCATCTTGTCGATGCGGCCATGGCAGGAGGCGCAGCCGACGCCCTTCGCCACGTGAATGCTGTGATCGAAGTAGACGAAATCGGGAAGGTCGTACACCTTCCGCCAGTTCAGGGGCTTTCCCGTGCGGAAGCTCTCGCGCACGGGCGCGAGCATCGGGCTGTCGTTCCAGATGAGCTTGTGGCAGTTCATGCAGGTCGCCGTCGGCGGAATGCCGGCCGAGGCGCTCTTCTCGACGGAAGAATGACAGTAGCGGCAGTCTATGCCGAGGCCCGAAACGTGGTGCTCGTGGCCGAACGGTACCGGCTGCTTCACCGTGACGCCCTGGTTCGTGTTGTAAGCCGAGCGGTTCAGGATGGAGGCGGCCCACCCGACGCCCGCGAGGATGAACACGGCGCCCCAGATCGAGATGCGGGCGATCGCGTTCGTACTCCGATTGAAAATCTGTGACATTCGCTCTCGAGTCTCTTTTGAAGGCGGGAATTTACCAGATCGTCCACATCTGTGTTCGCTACGACACCGATCCGCTCCGGGGATTCCGCGCGCTCTAGAATCACCCGTGCCTTCCCTCTTTCGCCGCGGCCGCACCGTCGCCGCCACGGTCTTCCTCGCCGTTCTCATCGTCCGGGCGGCGTATCTCCTTTCCCTGGCCCGGACGCCCCTCGCGCTCTGGCACCTCTGGTCGGAGACGGACGAGTGGGGATACGTCGACTGGTCGGCACACCTCGCGGCCGGCAATTGGCGCGATGTCCCGGCATGGCGGTCGTATTTTTCCTGGCAGGCGGGATACGGCTCGCCGGAGGTCTGGGACGGCTGGTACCAGAAGAACGCGTATTTTTCGGGGCCGCTTTATCCGTACGGCCTCGCGGCGCTGCGGCTCGTGTTCGGCTCGCCCGTGTGGCCGGCGAGAATTCTCCAGCTCCTCCTCGCCTGTGTGGCGAGCGCCGTTCTCGCCATCGCTGTTTTCGGATTAGGAGAAGACTTTCTTAGAAAGGGAGGTGGGGAAGGGAATCCTGGGCGCGGGCCGGCCGTCGCGGCGGTTCTGGCCGGCGCTTTCTACGGGCTCTACGGCCCGCTCGTCTTCCACGACGGCTTCCTGCTGCGCGACGGCCCGGTCGCGCACCTTTCGACGCTTCTCCTCGTGTGGCCGCTGATCGCGCGGGCGAGGTTCGAAGAGAACAAGAAGACTTCTTCCGCGCTCTTTCTCGGGCTTCTCGGCGGCCTAGCGATTCTGCTGAAGCAGACGGTGGCCCCCCTGGCGCTCGCGTCTCTCTATTGCTTCTCTTCTTCCTCACTTTCAAAGAAGTCCCCGGGCGGCGGCGGACGCCGCCGCTCTCTCGCTCTCGGCCTTCTCGGTCTCGCTCTTCCCGTCTCGGTCCTCTGTATTCGGAACATCTCCGCCGGCGTGCCGCCGCTGACGTTCGACACGCGGCAGGCCATCGGCCTCGTGTGGGGAAACGCGGAAGGGGCCGACGGCTCGACCAGCTCGCCCGCCTCGATGGGGGAGATCCTGGCCGAGGCCAGGGGCTCGACGCTGCAGGCGGCGCGCCTCGTGCTCGAGGGCTATCGTGAGGCGCCGCTCGATCTCCCGAAGCTCTGGCTGAAGAAGTTCGCGACGTTCTGGAACGCGTTCGAGGTGCCGGACAACGCGAATTACTATTTTTTTCGGGATCGGCTGAGAGTACTTCGCCTCCTGCCCGTTTTTCCATGCCTCCTCGGAGTTGGGGTCATTGGCTTCGGAGCGGCGCTCACGCGCCGCTTGCTTAGAAGGGACGAAGAGCTGCTGGTCCTCGTCGGGATTCTCACTCCGCTGGCGGCATGCCTTCTCGTTCAGACGACCTCCCGCTATCGTGCGGCGATGGCCGGGCCGTTGGCCCTCGGTGCGGGTCTTTTCTTCCTCTTCACAATCGAAGAAATGCGCCGACGCCGGATACGAGACTTTTTCATTTTGGCTGCGACCGCGGGTGCACTCTCGCTCGTTCCTCTCCTCCCCTCGACGATTCCCGCCGGGCACCACCGCTTCGCGGACACTCTCGTGTACGCGACGCTCGTCGAGGCGAAGGTGTCACCGGCCGCGGGGGCGGCAGAGGTCGATCGCTACCTCGCCGAAGGTATGGACGACCGGGACCGCGACACGGGGGTCGGAGCGGCCCGCCTGTGGCTGGAATCCGGCGACCGCTCGAACATCGGCCTCATGCCGGAGGGCGTCGCGCCGCCGGAGGGGCGATACAAAAAGGCCCCGGCGTCTCCGGGGCCCTCTTAACCTTCTAAGAAAATATTCTTTTCTTCTTCAGCGGGGGCGGAAGCCGCCGCCACGCGGCGGGCCGCCGCGGAATCCGCCGCCACCGCCGCCGGGCCGGCGGTCGCGGTCGAAGCGGGGACGGTCGTCGCGGTCGCGGTCCCCGCCTTCGCCGGCCGCCACGGCCGTCAGGCCGAGGCGCTCGACTTCCGCCGCGCTCTCTTCGGGGGTGAGCGCCTGACGGCGTGAGAGCTTGATCTTCCCGTTGACGGGGTCGATCGCGATGATCTTGACTTTGATCTTGTCCTGCATCTTCACGACGTCCGTCGTCTCTCTCACGCGGCCCGGAGCGAGCTCCGAGATGTGGACGAGCCCGTCCATGCCGGGCAGGATCTGGACGAAGCAGCCATACGGCTCGATACGGACGACCGTGCCGAGGTACTCGGTGCCGATTTCGGGCACCGTCGTGAGCTGACGGATGGCCTCGAGGCACTTCTCGGCGGTGCCGAGGTCGCTCGACGCCACGGTGACGGTGCCGTCGTCCTGCACGTCGATCTTGCAGGTGTACTCCTTCTGGAGCGCACGGATCGTCTTGCCGCCAGAGCCGATGATGTCGCGGATCTTGTCCTCGGGGACCTTGATCGTGAGGAGGCGCGGCGCGAACGCCGAGAGCTGGGGGCGGGCGTTGTGGAGCGTCTGCTCCATCTTGTCGAGGATGAAGAGGCGGCCGTGCCGGGCCTGCTCGAGCGCCTGCTGGAAGATCTGCGGCGTGATGCCGCCGATCTTGATGTCCATCTGGAGGGCCGTGATGCCCTTGCGGGTGCCGGCGACCTTGAAGTCCATGTCGCCGTAGTGGTCTTCCTGGCCCGCGATGTCGGTCAGGACGGCGAAGGAGTCGCCCTCTTTCACGAGGCCCATCGCGACGCCCGCGACGGCGCCCTTGACGGGTACGCCGGCGTCCATGAGCGCGATCGAGCCGCCGCAGATCGTCGCCATCGACGACGAGCCGTTCGACTCGAGGATGTCGGACACGACGCGGATCGTGTACGGGAATTCCGCCTGGTCCGGGAGGACGGCCTGCAGCGAGCGCCACGCGAGGCGGCCGTGGCCGATCTCGCGGCGGCCCGGGGAGCCGAACCGCTTGACCTCGCCGACCGAGAACGGCGGGAAGTTGTAGTGGAGAAGGAAGGCGCGCTCGGACTCGCCCTCAAGATCCTCGATGAGCTGCGTGTCGTCGGACGTCCCGAGGGTCACCGTAACCAGCGCTTGCGTCTCGCCGCGCGTGAAGAGCGACGAGCCGTGCGTGCGGGGGAGGACGCCGGCCTCGATCGTGATGGGGCGGATCTGGTCGAAGGCGCGGCCGTCGAGGCGCGTCCTCTTCGCGACGATCGTCTCTCGCGTGAGCGTCTCGACGAGCTCGGACAGGGCGCGCTTGGCGAGCTTGCGCGCGTCGGGCTGGTCTTCGGGGATCAGCTCGACGCCGTACTTCTTGACTTCCTTGATCTTCGCGTACGACTCGATCTTTCCGACGTGGGTCATGGCCTCCATCATCGGGCCCTCCCACTGCTTGCGGACCGCGGCGGCGAAGTCCGCGGGCACCGGCACGGGCGACTTGAAAGGGGCCTTGATGACGTTCCGGCGCGCGGCCATCGCGGAGATCGCCTCGACAATCTTGCGGACCATTTCGTGGCCCTTCAGGATGGCTTCGAGCATCACGGCCTCGGAGACTTCCTTCGCGCCCGCCTCGACCATCGAGACGGCGTGGTGCGTGCCGACGACGACGAGGTCGAACTCGGACTCCTTGCGTTCTTTCGACGTGGGGTTGAAGAGCCAGCGGTCGCCGATCTTCCCGACGCGGACCGCGCCGAGGATGTGCTGAAACGGGATCGGGTTGATCGCGAGCGCGGCGGCGGCGCCGTTGATCGCAAGGATGTCGGGGTCGTTCTCGCCGTCGGCCGAGAGGACGAGGCCCACGATCTGGGTCTCGTGGTTGAAGCCCTCGGGGAAGAGCGGGCGGAACGGCCGGTCGATCATCCGGCAGGTGAGGATTTCCTTCTCCGTGGGGCGGCCCTCGCGCTTGAAGAAGCCGCCGGGGATCCGGCCCGCCGCGTAGGCGTATTCCTTGTACTCGACTGTGAGCGGCAGGAAGTCGATATCCTTCGCTTCCTTCGCATAGCAGGCGGTCACGAGGACCACCGTGTCGCCGCACTTCACGACGGCGGCGCCGTCGGACTGCTTGGCGATCTTGCCGGTCTCGATCGTGAGAGAACGGCCATCGAGATCGACGGTCAGGGTGTCATGCATGGGACGATTCCTTTCGACGTGGCCCGGCCCGGCGCGCACGTGAAAGCCGGCCGCGGAATGCGGGCCGGGACGTGCCGCCGAAACGTGAGGGAAGAGAGACTACTTGCGCAGTCCGAGGCGTTCGATCAGGGCGCGGTACCGCTCTGTATCGCGTCTCTTCACGTAATCGAGCAGGCGCCGCCGCCGGCCGACCATCTGGAGGAGCCCCCTCCGGGAATGATGGTCCTTGGCGTGGGCCTTGAAGTGCTCGGTCAGCTCGGAGATGCGCTTCGAGAGAAGGGCGACCTGGACCTCGGGGGATCCAGTGTCGCCTTCATGGCGCCGGTAGCTGGTGATCGTTTCCGCTTTCTTCGTGGTGAGCTGGGCCAATTTCTTTTTTTCCTTGTGCGTCTCTAATTTTTCAGCCGTTGGAGTTTACCGGGACGATTCCCGTGCGTCAAACGTCACTCCCCGAGGACGATTTTTGGGCGCGCGAGCGCGAGGACACCCTTGCCGAGGGGCTCGAGGAGGCCGAGGGCGAGAAGCTCGCCGTCCGCGGTGAGGCGGACGAACGCCGAAGTCGTGACACCCATAGCGCCCGTCGCCTCCCTCGGGACCCTCACGGGAACGGCATGGCCGCTCCTCACCTTAGCGGCTTCGGCCGCGGCGAGGGGGACCTCCGGGAACGGGAGCGGAACCTCGGAGAGGGAGAGCCAGTGGGGCTTCTTCATGCGATCTTCGGGCGCCATCGCCTCGAGCTCCGGGAGCGTCTTCGCGTCCTCGAGCCGGAAGGGCCCGATCAGAGTGCGCCTCAGTGATGCCAGGTGCGCTCCGAAACCGAGTGCTTTCCCGACGTCGTGCGCGAGCGAGCGGATGTACGTGCCCGAAGTGCAAGAGACGCGGAAGCTCGCGACGTCGCCCTCGAGCGAAAGGACCGTGAACTCACGCACGGTGACGGTCTTGGGGAGGTCCGGCACGGGCTCTCCCTTCCGCGCCAGCTCGTAGAACTTCTTGCCGCCGATCTTCTTCGCCGAGAACGGCGGCGGCGACTGCTGGATTTCTCCGGTGAAAGAGCGGCACGCTTCCTCGAGGAGCGCGCGGTCCGGGCGGGGATCGGGATGCGGCTCGCCGGCGGGCGTCCCCTCCGTGTCGTAGGTGTCCGTCGCGATGCCGAAGCGGATCGTGCCCTCGTAGGTTTTCTCGAAGCCCGTGAGAAACGACTGGAGCCGCCCCGCGCGGCCGACGCAAAGGACGAGGAGCCCGGTCGCCGCGGGATCGAGCGTCCCCGTGTGGCCGATCCGGCGGGTCCCGAGGAGGCGTCGCGCGACGTCGACGACGTCGTGGGACGTGATTTTCGCCGGCTTGTCGACGAGGAGAATCCCGGAGGGCCCGTCCGCGCGCGACGGGGAAGGGGTCACCCGGCCTCCGCGACGGCAGCGGCGATTTCCTGAACGAGCGCGGCCTTCGCGGAGGCGAGCGTGCCCTTCACGCGGCAGCCCGAGGCGTTGCGGTGCCCGCCGCCCGCGTGCCGCGCGGCGACGCTTCGGATGTCCACGACGCCCTTCGAGCGCAGGGAGCAGCGGATCTCGCCGTCATCGCCCTCGCGGAGGAGCGCGGCGGCGCGGACTCCCTCGATACCGCGGGCGCGGTTCACGAGCCCCTCGGTGTCCGATTCCTTCGCGCCGCTCTCGACGAAGAACCGGCGTGGAAGCTCGACGGTCGCTACGGTGCCGCCGGCGTGGAGCTCGAGCGTCCCGAGGACGAGGGCCTCGAGCTTCAACGAGGATAGGGGCGCGGCCTCGAACAGGAACTCGTTCACCGGCCCCGGCTCGGCGCCTGCCGCGACGAGCCGCGCGCCGAGCGCGAGCGCCTTCGGAGTGGTGTTCGAGTAGCGGAAGGAGCCCGTGTCCGAGACGAGCGAGACCCAGAGGTTCGTCGCGATGTCTCTCGTGAGCGGCCAGCCGAGGAGGTCGAGAAGATCGGCCACCATCTCGCCTACGGCTGCGGCGGGAAGGTCGACGAGGTTCACCGCGCCGTAGCGCGTGTTACCGGGATGGTGATCGACGTTCACGACCGGCCCGGCGAGGAGATTCGGCCAGCCGGCGCGGTCCGCCTCGGGGCACTCCATCGTCAAGAGCGCGTCCCAGCCCGAGGGCCAGTCGTCGGGCAGGGCGTCCGCAACGGCCACGCGTGAGATTCCGGGCATCTTCGAATATGCCGAGGACCAGGCGTCGCGCATGACGACGTGCGCCTCCTTGCCCGCGGCATCGAGTGCGAGGGCGAGGCCCAACGCCGAGCCGAGGGCGTCGCCGTCGGGATTGCGGTGGCCCGTTATGAGGAAGCGCTTTCCAGCGGTGAGCCGCTTCGCGACTTCTTCGTATGCGGCGTCGAGCGCCGGATCGCGCGGCGTCATGAGGCGCCCGGAGCGCCTGAGTCGTTCGGCTCGCCGGGCGGCTTCGGGATCGAGCGCAGGAGCTCCTCGACGCGCGCGCCGCGCTCGAGCGTGTGGTCCTCAGCGAAGTGAAGGTCCGGGGCGTGGCGAAGCCCGCAGTTCTTCCCGACGAGAGAGCGGAGGCGTCCCCGCGCGTGGTTCAGGGCCTTGACCGTCTTTTCGAACTGATCCTTCGCGCCGAAGACCGAAACGAAGACGCGCGCCGAGCGGAGGTCGTCCGACATGAGGACGTCGGTGATCGTCGCGAACCCGATCGCAGGGTCGCGCAGGTCCTCGCGGAGAAGGCGCGCGAGCTCCGCCCGCACCACGTCTCCCACTTTCCTCGGCCGCCTGCCGGGCGCGCCGCCGGATCGTCTTTCTGTCGCCATGTGCGTCTCCTGTCCTCAGTCCGGGGTGCCAAAGGAGCTTCCGGGCTTCCCGACGTCCCCGAACCCGACGAGCTCGTGCCGTTCGCTCGCGATCTCGGCGCCGTTTTCTTCCGCGTACGCCTCGACGAAATCGAGGATCTTCTGTAGCAGGGGTTCGAGGCCCTGCGGATCCGGCCCCACGGCGGCGATCCCGAGGCTCGCGCGCTGGTGGAGGTCCTGGTGCGCGACCTCCGCCGCCGAGATCTCGAAGTCGCCGCGCAACCGGGTCTTCAGAGGCCGGAGGAAGGAGCGTTTCTCCTTGAGGCTCCGGCACCCGGGGAGATGAAATTCGTAGATGGTCAGAGCGACGACCACGGGTACCTCAGGTCAGCGAGCCGGCGAGCTCCTCGATGACGAACGCCTCGAGGACGTCCCCGATTTTCACGTCCTGATAGCCGGCGATCCCGATGCCGCACTCGAATCCCTGCTTCACCTCGGACGCGTCGTCCTTGAAGCGGCGGAGCGATCCGATCTTGCCCTCGTAAATCACGCGGCTGTCGCGGATGAGCCGCACGGAAGCCGACCGGGGGATGACGCCGTCCGTGACCATGCAGCCCGAGATCGTGCCGATCTTCGGCACCTTGAAGGTCTCGCGCACCTCGGCGTGGCCTCGGGTGACTTCCTTCTTGACAGTGTCGAGGAGGCCGGTCATGGCCTTCTTGATCTCGTCGGTGAGCGTATAAATGACGGAGTAGAGGCGGATGTCGACGCCCTCGTGGTCGGCAAGCTCCTGTGCTTTCTTCTCGGGCTTCACGCTGAATCCGATGATGATGGCGTCGGAAGCCGAGGCGAGGAGCACGTCGTTTACCGAGATGGCGCCCACGCCGGAGTGAAGGACGGTGACCTTCACCTTCTCCGTCGAGAGCTTTGCGAGCGTCTGGACGAGGACTTCCTCGGAACCGTGCACGTCGGCCTTCACGATGAGCGCGAGATCCTTCATCTCGCCTTCCTTCATCCGGTTGAAAAGCGAGTCGAGGGACATGCGCGAGGACTTCGTGAGCGATGCCTCGCGCTCCTTCAGGGAGCGGAACTGGGAGACCTGGCGGGCCTTGCCCTCGTCCTCGACGACCTGAAGGGTGTCGCCTGCGTTCGGAATGTCCTCGAAACCCATGACCTCGACCGGGGTCGCGGGGGCCGCTTCGGTGACACGTTTGGCATGGTCGTCGAGCATCGCGCGCACCCGGCCGACGGCCGTGCCGGCAAAGAAGACGTCGCCGACGTGGAGCGTGCCCTGCTGGACGAGCACGGTCGCGAGAGTGCCCTTGCCCGCCTCGCGCCGCGCCTCGAGGACGACGCCGCGGGCCGGTCCGGTCGCCACAGACTTCAGCTCGAGGAGATCGGCCTGGAGAAGGATCATCTCGAGGAGCTGGTCGATTCCGACCTTTTTCTTGGCTGAGATCTCGCAGGCCACGACGTCGCCGCCGAATTCCTCGACGAGAACGCCCTTCTCGGCGAGCTCCTGCTTCACGCGCTGCGGGTTCGCCTCGGGTTTGTCGATCTTGTTGATGGCGACGACGAGCGGCACCTTCGCGGCACGCGCGTGGTCGATCGCTTCCTGCGTCTGGGGCATGACGCCGTCGTCGGCCGCCACGACGAGGACGACGATGTCCGTGGCCTTGGCGCCGCGGGCGCGCATCATGGTGAAGGCTTCGTGGCCCGGCGTGTCGAGGAACACGATCGGCTTGCCCTTCGCGATGACGCGGTACGCGCCGATGTGCTGTGTAATGCCTCCGGCCTCACCTTCCGCGACGTTCTCCTTGCGGATCGCGTCGAGGAGCGACGTCTTGCCGTGGTCGACGTGCCCCATGACGGTGACGACGGGCGCGCGCGGGATGCGCTCCCCGGCATTGGCGAGAGAGCCGGCGTCCTCCGCGGGTGTGGTCCCCGCCGCGGTCTGGTCGTTCGCGGTCTGCTGGCGCGAGAGCTCGAGCTCTTCCTCGAACGAGACGACGGCCGCTTCGACGCCGAACTCCTTCGCGATCTCGACCGCGACCTTCGGGTCGAGCGGCTGGTTGATCGTCGCGAAGACGCCGCGCGAGAAGAACGACTTCATGAGGTCCTTCGCGAGGACGCCAAGCTTTTCCGACAGTTCCTTGACCGTGACGCCTTCCGAGAGGAAGACGGGCCCGTCGGCCTTCTTCTTCAGCTCGACGACCTCGCCGGTCTCCGTCGTCGTGGTCTTCTTGCCGGCGCGCCGCTGCGCGGACTTGGAGAGGGGCTTGGCCGCGAGGGCCTCGTCCGTCCCCTCGCCCGTGGGTGTCTGGATGTCTTCGTAGGTGTCCTGCTTGTAACCGCCGAGGTACTCCCGCACGTCGACTTCGAGCGCCGAGACTTCCTTCGTACGCGGCTTTTTCGACTCGGCCTTCTTCGCATCGCCCTTCTTGACGCCGAGGCCGGGCTTCGTCGCGTCCTTCTTCCGGCGCTCGGCGGTGTCGGGAAGCGGCGGTGCGGCGGGGCCTCCGAGCTGCGGACGGCCAAAGGCCGGGCGGGGGCCGAAGCCCGAGCCCGGCGGGCCACCGGGACGCGGCGCGAAACCGGGCCGGGGCGCGAAACCGGGACGCGGGGGCATTCCCATTCCCGGGCGCGGGGGGAAGCCAGGCCGCGGAAAGCCGGCGTTCGAGGGAGAGGAGGGCGGCGCGGGACGGATGGGCCGTGCGACGGGAGCCGGCGGTGCCGCGATGACCGCGCGGCCAAGACCGCCGGCGCCGCGCATCGGCGGAGCGGTGGCCGCTCCGGCCTGAACCGCGGCGGGAGCCGAACGGACGTGCGTGACACCTGGAGAATATGGCCCGGCGCTCGCACCGTACGACATCATTGGGTCGGGACGCGGAGCGGGAGCAGGCGGAACGGGTGCCGCGGACGGGCGCACCGGGATGTCTCCCGTGCGCTTCAGGATGCGGCCGAGCGCGCCCGCGGGACCGGCGGGAGCCGACGGCGGAGTTGCGACGCGCGGGAGCGGGGCTGTCGGGCGTCTCACGGCCTGAATGGGCGCGTCGACCGGGCGCGCGACGCGCGCCGGCGGCCGGGGGGCAGGAGTCGCGGACGCGCCGCTCGGAGTCGGTCCCGTCGCTACGGGGGGTGTGGCCTTCGCCGCCGGAGCGGGCGGCGGCGTGAAGGCCACGGGCGGTACCGCTGCAGAAGCCGGTTTTTCGGGCGCCACGACTTCGACGGGTGCCTCTGGAGCGTTCGCCGCGACTTCGGCCTGGGGCACTTCGGCGGGAGCCGCCGCGGAGGGCGCGGAAACGGCTTCGGTTGACTCGCCTTCGGCGACTATGGCCTCGACGGACTCGGCTTCGTCGTCGGGCGAGCGCTCGACGATCTTGATGCGCTTCAAGGCGGCGCGCTCAGTCTTGGCCTTCGCCGCCGAGGCGCTCGCGGCCGCGGCCGCGGCCGCGGCCGACGGGGCCTGCCGGACGATGAGTGACTTCGGCGCCTGGGTCTTCCCGAGAAGGAGCGCTTGCGCCGTCGCGGGGTCGAGCACGGATTCGGCCGTCTTGACGTCGACGCCGATGCCCTGGAGCAGAAAGAGAACTTCCTTCGCGGGCTTGCCCATCATCTTGGCGAGCTCGGCGACGGTGAACTTGGCGGACGTAGTCTTCACTTTTCGGGCGTCTCCGTCACCGGGGTCGGGGAAGCCTCGGGAGCTTCCTCGTCGCCGGCTTCCTGGAACTCGAGGCCGCCCTCGTCCGCGGCCTCCTCTTCTTCTTCCGGCGCTTCCTCGAAGGCGTGGACCGCCTCGAGCGCCGCGTCCCGCGCGGACCTTTCGAGCGTGACGGACGCGAGAGGGTCGTCGCCTTCGCCGGCCTCGGCATCCACGAGATCGCCGACGGTCTCGTAGCCTGCGGCGAGGAAGGCGGCGACCGCCACCTCGTCGACATCCGGAACCTCGGAAAGAGCCGTGCCGCGGCGCTGTGAGTTGAGGAGCATCCGCTGGAGAGCCTGCGCGACCTCGGCCTTGACCGCCTGTTCGCTCTTGATCTCGATACGAGCGCCGATGAGGGCCGCCGCGAGGCGGACGTTCTGCCCGCGCTTGCCGATGGCGAGCGAGAGCTGGTCCTCTTCGACGATGCATTCGAGGGTCGGAACCGGCTCGATGGGCTGTCCGTCCGCGCCGATCTCCGGCTCGGCCTCGTCGTCGGCCGGCATGGCCGACACGCGCGTGATTCTCGCGGGGGAGAGGGCGTTCTGTGCGTAGGTGATGAGATCGTCCGAATACTGGATGATGTCGATGCGTTCGCCGCGGAGCTCGCGCATGATGGCCTGCACGCGCGATCCGCGCATGCCCACACACGCGCCGACCGGGTCGACGTCGCGTTCGCGAGACGACACGGCCACCTTCGCGCGGTCGCCGGGCTGCCGGACGCACCCGCGAATGAGGACGGTCCCGTCGTAGATCTCGGGGACTTCCATTTCCATGAGGCGCATGAGGAGCTCGGGAGCCGTGCGCGAGAGGATGATCTGGGAGCCCTTCGGGTTCTTGTGCACGTCGGACAGGACGCCGCGCACGCGCTCGCCCTGCGTGTACCTTTCCGCCCGTGACTGATGCTCGCGCGGGATCGCGGCCTCGGTCCGGCCGAGGTCGACGATCATGTCGCCCCGCTCGAACCGCTTGACCGTGCCCGTGATGAGCTCCCCGAGCTTCGGGAAGTACTCGTTATAGATGTTGTCGCGCTCGGCTTCGCGGACCTTCTGGTAAAGGACCTGCTTGGCGCTCTGAGCCGCGATGCGTCCGAGGCCCTCGGTCGAACGATAGAGGCGGATCTCGTCGCCGAGACCCATCTCGGCGGGCTCGATGAGGGACTCCTCGCCGGTCGACTCTTCTCCGCGCGGGTTGCGCACGATCTGCCAGCTCTGCCCGGCGAGCTCTCCCGCGAGGAGCACGGCAGCCTCTTCGGGCAGGACCTCGACGTAGGGGAGGCGAATCTCCTTGTCCGGGTCCACGGGCGCGGCCGGTGCCGGGGCCGGAGCCGCCGACTGTCCGAGAGGGACGTCGTCCGGATCGAGGGCTGCAGCCGCGGCGGCTGCGGCCGCGGCGACGTCCTCGGGCTTGACGGTCTTCTCGGCGACGAGCCGGTACGGTGTCCACGCGGTCAGGGTGCCCGTCTTTTGGTCGAACCGGGCTCCCATTTCGCGGACCTTGTAGACCTTGCGGGCGGCGGTCGCGATCGCTTCCTCGAGAGCAGCCACGAGGCGCTCGAAGTCGATCTCCTTGTCGCGCGAGGCGGCTTTGAGAGCTTCGATGATCTCGTCGGCGCGCGTCGCGGGCGGTGTCGGGGAGGCCTTGGCCGCCTTCGTGCTCTTGCCCTTCGCGCCGCCGCGCGCAGCTTTAGCCGTCTTCTTTTCCGGTTTCTCAAGGGCAGCGCCGGTCACCGTCGGGGGCTGAGTCGAACTCATCGTGTCGTGTTCTCCGTGGGCCGTAAACTGTTCAGAGCTCTGGGACGAGGCGCGCGAGCCGGACGTCGCCGAACCGCGCAGTGTATCTTCGGTGCTGGTCCTCATCAAGGACGGTCAGGGTGTCCCCCTGGACGTCCTCGAGGACGCCCTTGAGTCGCGCCGCTCCGTCCACCTTCCGGACGAGCTGGACCGCGACGCGCCGCCCGCGGAATCGGGCGCAATCGGCGAGCGTCCACAGCGGACGGTCGAGGCCGGGTGAGGAAACCTCGAGCGCGTAGTTCGGAAGCTTTTCCTCGAGGGGATCGAGAATCTCCGACGCCGCGCGCGAGGCGATCTCGCAGTCACGGAGCGTGATCCCTGCCGGCTTGTCTACGAACAGTGTCAGCGTGGCACGCGCTCCCGGTTTCCATTCGAAGTGGCAGAGGTCCAGCCCGAACGCGGAAATGCGCTCGCGGATGAGGTCCGCCGTACCGCTGTCGAAGGGGAGCGCCGCCTGCTTCATGCTTCCGGTTCGTGCCTTTCCTGAGCCGTTTTGGGGCAAAAAAAAGAGGGCGTGTGCCCCCTTTCAAGCCCCTTGAAAGTCCGCTGCGGGATTATAGGGCCGAGGCGCGTCCGGGGGCAAGGTGGAGCATCGGAAACGGCCTGAGAGGACGTAACATCACGGCCGGAGCGAGATGGCACGGACTTCCCATGGAGGGAGGGCCGACGCGCCGAAAATCGCCCTCCCGAGGGAACACATCAGCAAGCTCACCATCATCCGTCTCAACGACGAATTCGTCGAAGGCGTGGAAACAGCGGAGGCCTGGCCTCCCAAGGGAGGTCTGCCCGCGGGGGAAGACCCCTTCGACACGAAGCCGGTCGTCGCAACGCCAGAGTTCCTCCCGCCCAGCACCTCTTCGGCGGGTGACTCTCGGCTCATCAACGTGGAGCGCGCGTTTGCGGTTTCCGTAATCCTGCACCTGCTCCTCGTGATCGCCGTCCTGACCGTGAAGTTTCCGGCGCGCACGGTCGAGCAGGATCGGGTGGATCCCCTCGGTCTTCAGAAGCTATTGGCCGCCACGCCGCCGGATCCCGCGATTCCCGTGCAGCTTTTTCCGGGCGCCAAGGCGAAGCAGCCCGGCCCGAAGCCCGCCCCATCCGACATGGACCGACAGGCCCATGGGGGAGACAAGACCCTCCCCGTGCTCCCGATGCCGAAGGCCTATCCTCAGGCGGGGATTCGGGATCTCGAGGCAGGCAAGCGGGGCCCGGCGGTCGCGGCGGCGCCGGTCGCCCCGGCGCCTCAGGGGAGCCTGGCCGGAGAAACAACGGGGAAGAAGCTCACGGACCTCGCCTCGCGCACCGGCGCGCTCCACGATCCGCCGACCGAACAGGAGATGGCGGCACAGCGACGCCTTCTCGGCATCGCGGCGCCGGACCTCAACGCAATCACGCGCGACGCGGCCCGCGAGGCAGCGAAGTCGGGCGGCGGTGGGGAAGAGGGCGGAGGCTTCGAGCGGGACGGAGGCTTCGTCGATTCGGGTCCGCTTTCGTTCGACACGGTCGGGTACGACTGGGGCGCGTACGCGGCGGAGATGATCCGGAAGATCAAGCGAAACTGGGACGTGCCCGCGCTCGCGCGCTATGGCGTGAAGGGCCGGCTGACGATTCGCTTTTTCATTCTGAAGGACGGACGTGTGGAGGGAGAGCGCATCCTCTCCGGCTCGGGCGTTCCACCGTTCGACAACGCGGCCTTTCAGGCGATCGCGCGCTCGAGCGCGTTCCGTCCGCTCCCGGACGACCTCGGCCACGACCGCGAGGGCGTGACCGTCACGTTCTTCTACAACCTGCGTCCAGAGGACGTGGAATTCGCCGGCAAGGGCCGTCCGAACTGAGGAGCAACATGGCCGCGATCAACCACCCCGTCGAGATCGACCGTGCGCTCCGGACCGCGAAGACGATCGCCGTCGTGGGCTGCTCGCCCGACGAGAGCCGCCCGTCGAATGCGATCGCGCGCTATCTCCTGCGCGCCGGCTACGACGTGATCCCGGTAAATCCCGGCCACGCCGAGATGCTGGGCAGGCCCTGCTATCCGGATCTCGCCTCGATTCCGGAGGACGTTCGGATCGACATCGTGGACGTCTTCCGCCGCTCGGAATTCGTCCCGGCAATCGCGAGCGCGGCCCTCGCCCGGGGCGCCGGTTTCTTCTGGATGCAGGACGGCGTCGTGGACGAGGAGACCGCCATGGGCCTCGCGGCTGCCGGAATCGGCGTCGCGATGGACCGATGCATCTATCGGGACCATGTGTCCCTCGCCGCCGGCGCGCCGTTGTGACGCGAAAATCCCGGCACGGACTTTGCCCCTATGAGAGCCAGGCGCCGGCATCCACCGACCGGCGATCAACGAGGAACTACAATCTATGGACGGTATGCGCACAAAAACAAAGGTTCTGTCTCTCGCCGCTCTCCTCACCGGATCGGTCGTCTTCGGGATGATCCTGGCGGGCAGTCTCGACTTCACGAAGCGCGCTTCGGCCCAGAAGACCTCGGCGGCTTCGGCCGCTCCAGCGGCCGCGTCCGAAGCGGGTCCTGCCCGCGCCCCGCAGATGATCGCGCTGCCTTCGTTCGCCGATATCGCCGAGCAGGTCATGCCGGCCATCGTGTCGGTCACCGCGACGGACATCATCAAAGCCGACAAGAACCGGCGGCGCTCGTTTCACAACTTCGGAAACGGGGACCCCTTCGAGTACTTCTTCGGACCCGAGGACGGCCAGAGGGGCAAAGCCGCCCCGGACGAGGAAGACCAGAAGCAGCTCTCGGGCGGCACCGGCTTCATCATCGAGAGCGACGGCTACATCCTCACGAACAACCACGTCATCGACGGTGCGGAAAAGATCGAGGTGAAGGTCGGCGACCGGGACGACTATCCGGCGAAAGTCGTGGGCCGCGATCCGGCCACGGACCTCGCGCTCCTGAAGATCGAAGGCCCCCGGCCGTTCCCGGTCGTGAGGCTCGGGGACTCGGATCGCATTCGCGTGGGCGACTGGGTCATGGCGATCGGCGACCCGCTGGCCTTCGACAAATCCGTGACCGTGGGCGTCATCTCGGGCAAGGGCCGCTATGCGGGCCTCTCGCAGGCAACGAGCTCGTTCGAGAGCCTCCTCCAGACGGACGCCGCGATCAACTTCGGAAACTCGGGCGGCCCGCTCGTGAACGTGGCGGGCGAGGTCGTGGGGATCAATACGGCCATCTCGAGCCGCGCGCAGAACATCGGGTTCGCGGTTCCCGTCAACATGGCGAAGCGCCTTCTTCCCCAGCTCAAGAAGGGCAAGGTTGTCCGCGGTTTCCTCGGCATCGGGATCGAGTCGATCAATAAGAAGTGGCAGGAAACGTACGACCTGAAAGCACCCGAAGGCGCCCTCGTGACATCGGTCGAGAAGGACAAGCCCGCCGAAAAGGCCGGGCTGAAGCGTGAGGACGTCATCACGAAGGTCGACGATGTCGTCGTGAAGACGAATCGCGACCTGATCGACTACGTGTCGAGCAGGGGCCCGGGCGCGAAGGTCACGATCACGTTCCTCAGGGACGGCAAGGAGAAGACTGCCGTCGCGACACTCGAGGAGCGCCAGGAAACCGGCGAGAAGCCGGTCAAGGAAGAGGAGGACTCGAAGGCCGGTAACAAGCAGAAGATGCTGGGCCTCGATCTCGACGACCTCACGCCGCAAGCGCGCCGCGCCTACTCGATCGACCGCGAGCTCCTGAAGGGCGTCGTCATCACGCACGTGAAGCCGGTCTCTCCGGCCGGGGACGCGAACCTCGCCGAGGGGGACGTCATTCTCGAGGTGAACGGAGCGGCCGTTGCCTCGGTGGAAGAGCTGCAGGCGCAGATGAAGAAGGCGCCGAAGGGCAAGTACATCCGCTTCTACGTTCAGCGTGGCGGCGGGCGCGGCCCCGCGCAGAAATTCCTGGCGGCCGTCAAGCCAGAGTAGCGGGCGAAAAGTCGAAGCGGTTCGCCCTGAGGACCCGGCCGGCCGCGTCGCGTAGGACGCGCTCGTAGAAGGCGTCGCGCTCGAAGGGGTCGCGGCCGGCGCCACGAATCATCCGTTCCATTTCGGCGCGCGACAGACCCGACTCGGTCTTCGCCCCCGCCGCGTGCGTGATCGTCTCCTCGGTCACCGTCCCGACGAGATCGTCCGCTCCGAAGTGGAGCGCCACCGGCGCGAGCTTCTCGCCGATCTGGATCCAGTACGCCTTGACGTGGTCGACGTTGTCGAGCATGAGGCGCGAGACGGCGATTACCTTGAGGTCCGTGAGGCCCGTCGCCGCGGGCAGGTCGGGGAGCTGCGTCTCCTCGGGATGGAACGCGAGCGGAATGAACCCGAGGAAGCCGCCCGTGACGTCCTGCAGCTCGCGGATGCGCACGAGGTGGTCGACGCGGTCGCGGACGGTCTCGACGCTGCCGTAGAGCATCGTGACGTTCGTCTTGACGCCGTTCTCGTGGCAGAGCTTCGCGACTTCGAGCCAGCGCTCGCCCGAGATCTTGTCGCGGCAGATGACGTCGCGGACGCGCTTCTCGAAGATCTCGGCGCCGCCGCCGGGGCAGGAGTCCATCCCGGCGTCCTTCAGCTCGCGGATGACCGTCACGACGTCCTTCTTGGCGATCCGGGCGATCCAGTCGACCTCGACCATCGTCCAGGCCTTGAGATGAACGCCGGGAAACCGCGTCTTGAGCGCGCGGAGAAGATCGAGATACCAGGAATAGGGAAGTGACGGATGGAGGCCGCCGACGATATGGAGCTCGGTGATGCCGTCGTGCCAGCCCGCCGCGGATTCCGCGATGGCCTCCTCGATCGACATCGTGTAGCCGCCGTCCACGCCGGGCTTGCGGGCCCAGGCGCAGAGCGCGCAGTCCACCCAGCAGAGGTTCGTGGGATTCAGGTACCGGTTGACGTTGTAGTAGGCGGTGTTGCCGTGCTTCTTCTCGCGGACGAAGTTCGCGAGCGCGCCGACGCCGAGGACGTCCGGCGACTCGAAGAGCGCAACCCCGTCCTCGAACGAAAGGCGCCGGCCTCCGGCGACCCTTTCGGCGATCGGGTGGAGGGGCGACCCGGCGAAACGTTCGAGAAGCCCGCTCAATCCGGCATATCGCCCGTCGAGATCGGGCGCGAGATGACGGGCGGCGCCTGCTGCTCGTCGACGGCTCCGGGGTTCAGCTCGTCGTACCGGCCCGCGTAGCGGGTGTAGCAGGAGAGGCAGTAGCGCGCGTCGGGCGTGAACTTGAAATCCGACACGGTGCCCGAGGCGAGAAGCTCGTCAACGGTCTCGCCGCAGGCGTCGCAGGTGCCCTCGAGGCGGAGGCGTTTCCAGACGGGTCCTGACATGCGCGGGATCTTACCCGGCCTGCCGCCCTCGCGGTACCAGCGCGAGAAGGCCCACGACGGCGACCGCCGCCACCGCCGCGCCCGTGAGGAACGCGGCCTTCGAGCCGGCGTGCTGCCAGATGACGCCGAAGACGACGCTCGCGGGCAGCGCCGCGAACCCGATGAGGCCGTTCATCCATCCGAAGGCCCGGCCCCGGTTCCCGGGCTCGACGAGGTCGGTGACGAGCGCCTTCTCCGTGCCTTCCGAGAGGGAGTAGTAGAGCGAGTAGACCCCGACGAGCGCGAGGAGAGCCGTCGCGGAAGAGACGAAGGCGAAGCCCGCGTAGCAGACCGCGTAGAGCGTCCACGCGAAGAGAAGAAGGCGCTTGCGCCCGAAGCGGTCCGACAGGCCCCCACCCCACGTCGAGAAAGCGGACTTGACCGCGTTCGAGAACGCCCAGAGGACCGGCAGCCAGGCCGCGGCGATCCCGAGCTCCTTCGCCTTGAGGAGGAGGAACGTGTCCGACGACGCGGCGAGCGCGAAAAACGCAAAGACGCCCGCGGTGCGCCAGAAGAGGGGAGGAAGAGGGAGAGGAAGATTTTCTTCGAATGGTAAAGAGGCAGAGGGCGAGGAGGGTACCCCGCCCGCCGCGTCCTTCTCTTCACCTTTCAAAGAAATATTCTTTTCTGTCTTTTCCTCAACTCCGAACCAAAGGACCAGCAGCGACAGCGCCGCCGGAATTGCGGCCAGCAGGAACACCGTCCGAAAGCTGAAGCCCAGCCACCCGATGAGGCCCGCCGCGAGGAGCGGGCCGAGGACGGCCCCCGCGTTGTCGAACGCGCGATGGAGGCCAAAGGCCGCGCCGCGGCGGCCGGGGGGAGCCGCGTTCGCGATCATCGTGTCGCGTGGGGCGGTGCGGACGCCCTTGCCGACGCGGTCGAAGAAGCGGATGAGGACGACCGTCGGCCAGCCCGGGGCCAGGCCGATGAGCGGGCGCGCGAGCGACGAGAGCCCATACCCGAGGAAGACGAGAGGCTTCTTCGCCTTTGCGCGGTCCGTCCATTTGCCCGACAGGATCTTCACGAACGAGGCCGTCGCGTCCGCAACGCCCTCGATCCAGCCGAGCGCGGTCGCGGCGACCCCCGGGAGCGTCGTCAGGAACGCCGGCAGGAGCGGCACGATCATTTCCGAGGAAACGTCGGTCAGGAACGAGACCCAGCCGAGCCGCACGACGGCCTTCGGAAGGCCCGTGGCACCCGACGGAGCAGAATCGCCGCGGATGTCTCTCGTCTCGACCACTGCCTTCATTCTGAAGCTAGATCCCCTTTCCGAGAAGGACCTCGTCGCGGCCCTCCTCACGAAGGATCATGGCGTCGTGCGTGCCGCCGTGCGCGGCGCGCGCGGAAAGTCGAAACGCGCCGCGGCGCTTCAGCTCCTGACGGAGGTTTCGCTCACGTACTTCCGCCGCGAAGGGGCCGATCTCGCGCGCCTCGACGGCCTCGAGATCGTGGCGAGCGCCTTCGACCTGGCGTCTCGGGCCGAATCCGCGATGCTTCTTCCGTATCTCGCGGAGAGCGCGCTGACGTTCGTGCCCGAATCCGAGCAAGGGGGGGACGTCTACCGGCTCGTCCGGCACGTCCTGGACGCACTCCTGGCCGGTGTTCCCGCACCCCTCGCCGCGCGCTACTTCGAGGTATGGCTCCTCCGGTTCGCTGGAGTCCTGCCCGAAGAGGACGCACCTCCCGACGTTCGCGCGCTTCTCGAAGCCATGCGCAAGCTTCCCCTCGCCGCCCTTTCCAAAAACCCTCCGTCGTCCGCCGCACTCGGCGCCCTCGAGGACGTCACACGGGAGGCCCGCCGGAGCTTCCTCGGGCACGAGCTGAAGAGCTACCGGTTCCTCACCGCGCTCCACTGAGCGCGGATTCGGTACACTTCAAGGCCCCGAGGCGGGCATAAACGAATGGACCTGCAGACTCTCATCCTGAAGTTGTCGGCTTACTGGGCGTCGAAGGGCTGTCTCCTCGAGCAGCCCTGGGACGTCGAGGTGGGGGCGGGCACCATGCATCCCGCGACTTTCCTCCGCGTGCTCGGGCCCGAGCCGTGGCGCGCGGCGTACGTCCAGCCCTCGCGGCGTCCGGCCGACGGGCGCTACGGACAGAACCCGTTCCGCCTCGTCAAACACCAGCAGTTCCAGGTCGTGATGAAGCCGGCGCCCGAAGCCATCCAGGATCTCTACGTCGAGAGCCTCGTCGCCCTCGGGATCGACCCGAAAGAGCACGACCTCCGCTTCGAAGAGGACAACTGGGAATCCCCGACGCTCGGGGCATGGGGAGTCGGCTGGCAGGTTCTTCTCGACGGCATGGAGATCACCCAGTTCACGTACTTCCAGCAGGCCGGCGGCATCGACCTCGCGCCCATCACGGCCGAGATCACGTACGGGCTCGAGCGGCTCACGATGTTTCTCGCCAGGCAGCGGAGCGTTTACGACATCGAGTGGGCGCCGGGCGTGACGTACGGCGAGGCCCGAAAGCAGGACGAGTACGAGGTCTCGAAGTACGGCTTCGAAGTGGCCGACACCTCCCTCTGGCAGACGCTCTTCGATCGTTTCGAGGCGGAGGCCGTGCGCTGCCTCGACGCGGGGCTCGTCCTTCCCGCGTACGACTTCGCGCTGAAGTGCTCGCATGCGTTCAACATCCTGGACGCGCGCGGCGCGGTCTCGGCAACGGATCGTGTCGGGGTCATCCGCCGCGTGCGCGAGCTGGCCGTCCGCTGCGCGCAGGCTTACGTGGCGTCACGCGAAGCCCAGGGCTTCCCGCTGCTTCGGAAGGCGGCAGAGCATGGCTGAATTTCTCTTCGAAATTCTCGCCGAGGAAATCCCGGCGGGAGTCCTGCCCGCGGCGCGCGAGGACCTCCTCACGAAAGTGTCCGCCGCATTCGCCCTGGAACGCCTCGGCGGGACGCTGTCCGTCTACTCCACGTCACGCCGGCTCGCCCTCGTCGGCGAGGGCGTGGTCGACCACCAGCCGGACGCCGAAACCGAAGTCACCGGTCCTCCGGCCTCGGTCGGCTACGACGCCGACGGCAATCCGACGAAGGCCGCGATCGGGTTCGCGAGGGCGCAGGGCGTCCCAGTGGAAGACCTCTGCGTCGCGACGCTCCCGAAGGGCCCCTACGTCGTCGCGAAGAAGGTGACGCCCGGCCGCCCCGCACCCGAAGTGATCGGCGCGATCCTTCCCGCGCTCGTCGAGAAGATGACGTTTCCCCGCATGATGCGCTGGGGCGACGGCACGCCCCAGTGGATCCGGCCCGTGCATTCGGTCCTCGCGCTGTTCGACGGGCTCGTGATTCCGATGAGCCTCTTCGGCGTCGAGAGCGGCCGGACCACGTCCGGTCATCGCACGCTCGCCCCGGGACGAATCGTGACGATGGGAGTCTCCGACTGGTTCCAGAAATTGCGCGCCGCGCACGTGGAGCCAGACCTCGCCGTCCGCCGCGCCCGCTTCCAGGAGCAGGCGCAGGCCCTTGCCTCCGAAGTCGGCGGCGAGCCCGCGGACGACGCGGCCCTCCTCGACACGTGGGCCCACCTCGTCGAGTCGCCGGGCGTCGTGCGGGGGTCCTTCGATCCGGGCTTCCTCGAGCTGCCGGAGGAGATCCTCGTCACGTCGATGCGCGAGCACCAGAAGATGCTGCCGGTGCGCTCCTCGGGCGCGCTGTCCCCCCACTTCCTCGCGGTATGCGACCAGACCTCCGACCCGAAGGGGCTCATCGCGCTCGGCAACGAGTGGGTCACGGCCGCGCGCTTTTCGGACGCGCGCTTTTTCTGGGACGACGACGGAAAGAAGAAGCTCGAAGACCGGCTCCCGGCGCTCGGCAGGCTCCAGTTCCAGGAGACGCTCGGCGACACCCTGAAGAAGACCGGCCGCATCCAGGACCTCGCTGAGAAACTTGCGGCGCGGCTCGGCCTCTCTCACCTCGACAGCCTGCTCGTGCGCGCGGCGCGGCTCATGAAGGCGGACCTCGTCACTGACATGGTCCGCGAGTTTCCCGACCTGCAGGGAATCGTGGGCGGCCTCTACGCCCGGCGCGATGGCGAGCGCGAAGAAGTCTGGCAGGCGCTTTATGACCAGTACCGCCCTGCCTCGGCCGACGACCGCGTTCCTCGGGGCGACGTCGGAGGCGCGGTCGCGCTCGCGGACCGGCTGGACACGCTCACCGGCCTCTTCGGCCTCGGCCTCGCACCGACCGGCTCGAAGGATCCGTACGCGCTCCGACGCTCGGCCCTCGGCGTCGTGAAGATCGTTCTCGAAAAGAAGTGGCGCTTCGACCTTCCCGCGGCCTGCGCCGAAGCGGCCGCGCTTCACGGCGGGCTGCCGCGAGCGAAGGACGAGATACTGGGCGAGCTCTCGGCGTTCTTCCTGGAACGCCTGCGTTTTCTCCTCGAGAAAAAAGGGCACGCGCCCGACGTCGTCGAAGCCGTCCTGACGACCGACTGCTCCGACCTTGCGGATGCCGAAGAGCGCGTGGAGGCGGTCGAGGCCATGCGCAAGGAGCAGGACTTCCTGCCGCTCGCCTCCGCGTTCAAGCGGATGCAGAACATCCTCGCGCAGGCGCCCGAGGCGGCAGGCGAATTCGATCCTGCGCTGATGACGGACGACGCCGAAAAGGCGCTCGCGCTCGACTACCTGCAGGCGAAGGGGATGCTCGACGACCTGGTGGCGAATCGCCGCTACCGCGACGCGCTGTCGATCATGGCGTCCCTCGGGCCGGGCCTCGATCGCTTCTTCAGCGAGGTTCACGTCATGGCCGAGGACCCCGAGGTGAAGGCGAACCGTATCGCGCTCCTTCGCTCGATGCGCGACCAGTTCGTCCGCGTGGCGCGGTTCTCCGAGATTCGCGGCTGAGGGCTCAGCGCGGGAGCGCGAGCGTGAGCGCGAGGTGGAGGAGGGCCGTGAGGTCTCCCTCCGTCGCGACGACGCCCTTCTTGTAGCCTTCGGGACTGCCCGGCGGGGCGTAGAGGCCGGGGATCGTCCTTGGCGCCACGAGAGCGAGCGTGACGGGATGCGTGCCCTTGAACGAGGCCTCCACGGGCACGATCGCGGTGGCGCGCGCGAGCTCGGTCGCGATGACCTTTCCGATCTGGACGTGGAGGACCTCCCTCGCCGGAGCGGCGAGGAGCGGGATCCGGCCCACGAACTCCCCGATGACCGTGTTGAGCGCTGCGCCGAGGATGGGCCCGAGGGCGTTCGTGCGTTCGACGAAGAGGCGCGCGTGCAGATTCACATGGCTCGGCAGCTTCACGGGCCCGCCGAAGAACGGAACGCCGTTCAGGTCCGGCGGCAGGTCCGCCGCGGAAACGGTCGCTCCGGACGCCGCCGCGAACGGCAGGCGCGCGGACGCGAGAGCGGCGTTCCCCGCCGCCGCAGCGGGGTCCTCGAGCTGCAGGATGAGGGACATGTCCGTCGCTTTCAGGCCCTCGCCCGGCCAGCCGTTGTGCTTCACCTCGATCGAGACGAAGGAAACAGTCAGCGTCGGATACGCCTGGAAAGAAGAGGATTTCTTGGAAAGAGAAGAAGGAGATTTCCTGGAAGAAGAAGAGAAAGACTTCTTTGAAAGTGAATGAGAACGTGGCTTGCGCATCGGCTCACCTCTAATGGGACGGCGTTTCCGTCCGATTCTTTCACTCTTTTTCCAGCGGCAGCGAAGGGTCGGCGGACCACTCCCACAGGGACCCGTCATAGTTCCTGGCGAGGATCCCGAGGTGCGCTTCGAGGAGGACGGCGAGAAGCGCCGAGCGAACGCCGCCCGTGCAATACGTGATCGGCCTGTCTCCACGGCGGTTCTCTCCCTCCGTGCCGAGCCCTGCGAGTCGCATGAGCTCGTCCGCGCCGACGTATCGACCCTTCTCGTCGTAAAGGCTCTTCGCGGGCACGAGGCGCGCGCCGGGGATGTGGCCACCGCGCTTCTGTCCGGACATCGTCTCGCCCGCGAATTCCGCCGGCGTGCGCGCGTCCAGAAGCCGCGTGCCTTTCACGTCGAGAGCCGCCTTCATCTCGGCCCTTTCGATCCGTCGCTCCGGGCGGACGCGCAGGACGAAATCGCCAGGCGCCGAGCGTACCGCCGCGGTCTCGACCGGGCGCGCGGCATCGGCCCGCCAGGCCGGAAAGCCGCCGTCCAGCAGCCAGACTTCTCCGGCGCCCCAGTAAAGGAGGTTCCAGGCGATGCGCCCTTCCTCGCCCCATCCGCCGGGCGCGCCGACGACGAGGACGGGCCGTTCGTTCGAGAGGCCGAGCGCGCGCAGACGGCGCTCGAGGTTTGCGTCCGGCGGCGGGACGCGACCCCAGCGTGCCGGGTCTCCGAAGAGCGAGCCGAGGAGCCCCGGCTTCTCGAGCGTCCACTCGCGCCAGTCGACGCGCGTTGAGCCCGGCACGTGACCCGCCGCGAATTCCTTCGCGCTCCGTGCGTCGAGGACGGAGACGGCAGGGAGGCGACGGGCCGCTTCGGCAGCATCGACGACGCGGACGATGCCGGAGGGGGCCGGTGACGCCGCACCCGCGACGAGGAGCAACGTGACCGAAAAAAGCGCGGCGCTCACCCTGGCACGTCGAAGCGTTCTAGAACCGGTATGGCACGAGTGCCGGGTTGACGGGATGGGCCGTGAGGGAGATCTTGGGCGCCCCCTGGTACATGACTCCGACGTCGAACGCGAAACGCAGCGCGCTTCCGGACCGGACGGCGTTCCCCCAGCCCAGACCGACGTAGGGGCACACGTCGTTGGCCGTGGCCTCTCCGTCGATCGTGCCTACGTTCGCGACGGAGTACGTCACGCCGTTGACCGAAATCGTGCCCGAAGCCGGAGATGTTCCTGTGACTTTGTTCCGGCTGTACACGCCGCCGATCGACAGTCGTGTGGCCTTTCCGCCCGGATGGACGTCGAGGAGCAGCCATGCGCTCCGGAGCGAGGCCTTCCCGTCGTACGTGAGGTCCTGCTCCGTGAAGGATCTCGAGAGGGAAAACCCCTGGACTCCCGCACGGAGGTTGAAGCTCGGCGCGAGGCCGATCGTGAGATCGAGGCCGGCGCCGAGGGTACCGGCCTTGAGGCCGAGGGCGACGCCCTGGGCCTGCGACCGGCCCGAGGGGCTCACCAAAGCGAAGGCGATCGCGAGAAGAGTCGAAACGTTCGACCTCGAGAAGAGACGCATGGGGCGGCCTCCTTTTCGCCGAAGGACTCCTACCGACGAGTCCAGTATGGCGCTTCCACGCGCCCTCCTCCGCCGAATCACCGTAGAATCTGAGAGTCGTTCAAGGAGGACTTCATGAACCGTCGTACATCACTCATCGTCGCCGCCGGTGCTCTCGCGCTCGGATTCGTGGCCGCGCTCCCGCTCGCGGCGCGCGAGCTGGCCGGCGCCAACCTGCCGGACACGATGCCGGCCGGCGAGAAGGCGCTCAAGCTGAATGGTCTCGGCCTCCGCAAGAAGGCCATTTTCAAGGTCTACGTTGGAGGCCTCTATCTCGAGGCTTCGTCGAAGGATGCCGCGGCCATCGTCGCCGCCGATGCTCCGAAGGCCGTCCGCATGCATTTCCTGCGCGACCTCAAGAAGACGCAGCTCACCGACGGGTTCTCTGAGGGCTTCGAGGCGAACGCGAAAGAGAAAGCCGCGTCGCAGAAGGCTTCCATCGACAAGATGCTCGCCCTCGTTCCGGACGTGAAGGAAGGCGAGACGATGTCATTCGTTTACGTGCCCGGAAAGGGGACCACGCTTTACGCCGGTGACAAGGCGCTCGGAACGTTCGAGGGCAAGGATTTCGCCGACGCGGTTTTCTTGATCTGGTTGGGCCCGAAGCCGCCCTCCGAGGACCTGAAGAAGGGAATGTTGGGTTGACGAACGGCGCCCCTCTTCAGAGCCTCCTTTCCGAAAAACGCTTCGATCTCGTCGAATCCGCCTTTCAGGACGCGCTCTCGGACCCTGTCGGGAAGGCGGAGACGTTGCTTGCCGCCGTACGCGGTCTCGCGCGCGCGGGCCAGAAAGCCCGCGTCCAGTCCGTCGCCGCGGCCGCCGAGGCCGCGCTGAAGAAGAAGTCCTCCGACCCCGAAGTGGCGCGCCTGCGCTGGACGATTCTCAAGGAGGCGGTGCGCGCGGGCGCTACACCCTCCACGCCGGACGGATTCCACAAGCTGTTCGAGGAGGCCCTCGCGGCGGCGTGGCCGAATCGTCCGTCTCTCGTCGCCCTCCTCGGACGTTTCAGATTCCGGGAGGCGAAAGACCCGACGGACGGCCTCGCGCGCGCCGAGAAGGCCGAGAAGTGGCTTCCGTTCGAGGTCGGCCACGTGTTCTCGATGGCGGGACGCGGAGCCGGCAAGGTCGTCGAGACGAATTTCGCCCTCGATTCGGTCCGGGTGGACTTCGAAGCCGCGAAGGGCATCGCCATCCCGATCGGTGTCGCGTCGAAGAGCCTCGTCGCGCTCGCCGAAGGCCACTTTCTGTTCGAGAAATTTACCGCTCCCGAGGCGCTGAAGGCCCGCGTGATCGACGATCCCGGCGGCTCCATGAAGCAACTCATCGAGTCCTTCGGGCGCACGATGACGATGACCGAAGTGAAGGAGGCCGTGAAAGGCCTGATCTCCGAGGATGCGTGGACGTCGTGGTGGGCAGCCGCCCGGAAAAATCCGCAAGTCGTCGTTCATGGCAGCGGCAGGACCGCGACAGTCGAGTGGTCCGGCTCGGCGGATGCCGCGGACGCGACGCTGCTCGCGCGGTTCGAGAAGGCAACCCTGAAGGACCGTCTCGATCTGTTTCGCAAGAATCAGAAGCGTTCGATGACGCTTGCGACCGCGATGGCGAAGGCGCTCGCGAAGGACGCGGAGGCGCTCGAGGACCGCGACCCCGCGCTGGCATTCGAGATCGCCGTCCTCGTCGAGAAATTCCCGGGCGTCGCGCTCGCGGGCGCCATCGAGAGGCACGTTCTCGCGCGCCCCCTTGCGCTTCTCTCGCGGCTCTCGGACCGCGTGACCCGTGAGCGTGCCCTGGAAGTCATCGTGAAGGAGAAGCGAGCGGAGGCGCCGGCGATCCTCGCCGAGTGGTTCTTCAAGGAGGAAGACTCGCGCACGATCGAGGCGATCGACCGGAACCTCGCCGAGATCGACCCCGACACGCGCGAGCGCACGCTCGAGAAGCTCACGAAGTCGCCCCGCTCCGGCCCGCGCGCGTTCGTCTGGTTCGCCCAGCGCTCGGCCCAGGACGAGGCCTTTCGCGCCCGCCTCAATCCGCCGGTCCTGACGCGCCTCCTCGACGCCCTCACGTGGGACGAGCTCGGCGCGGCCCGCTCGAAAGTCCGGGAGATGTTCGACCGTACCGGACTCGTGGCGGGTTGGCTCGTGAAGCAGGCGACAGTCGAGGAGGCGCGCGTCTTTCTCGAGGCGCTCACGCGCCACCAGGAGCTCGAGCCCCACCGGCGCGACGGCCTCCTCGCCGCGGCCGAGATGCGGTTCCCGGATCTCCGGAAGACGGACGACGACACGTTCTTCGTCACCGCGGGAGCCATCGAGGGCAAGCGCAAGGAGCTGGAGAACATCCTGAAAGTGGAGATTCCCGAGAACACGAAGGGCATCGCGCTCGCGGCCGCCGAGGGTGACCTTTCGGAAAACTTCGAATACAAGGCGCGGCGCGACAAGCAGCAGCTCCTGTCCGCGCGCGCGGGAAAGATCCAGGCGGAGCTCGGGAAGGCGCGTGCCCTCGACCCCGCGACGGTCGACACGACCGAGGTGCGGCCGGGCGCGCGCGTCACGATCAAGGGGAAGGCGGGCGCGCGCACCGTCACGCTCCTCGGCCCCTGGGACAGCAAGCCCGAGCAGGGGGTCTATTCGTACCTCTCGGACCTCGGCCGCGCCCTGCTCGGAAAGACGGTCGGAGAGAAGGCGGCGGTGCTGGGCGAGGACGTCGAGATCGTCGAGATCGGCGTCTTCGCGTAGGAGAGGATCGGAAAGAATATTTTGCTTCGGATTCGGATAGGGATTTCTTAGAGAGGGGAATTTGGAATGCCCATTGAGAACAGCTCGAACGGCGGGGGAGCGGCGATCCCCCGTGCCCTCTTTCCCTTTCTAAGCAAAATATTCCTTTTCCTCTTCCTCTTCATTTCCCTGTCTCTGCGCGGGGCCGACGACGTCGTCCTCCCGAACGAGAACCTCGTCGCGGACGGACTGCCCGCGATCCCGAAGTCGCTTGCCGAGAGAGTCGCGGGCTACACCGATTCGCGTGGCGCGATGTTCGAAGCGTGGCACCCCGTGCGCCGCGAGATGCTCATCGGCACGCGTTTCTCGGACGTCGCCGAAGTCCACCGCGTGAAGGTTCCGGGCGGGGCGCGCACGCAGCTGACGTTCTATCCCGAGCGCACGGGCGGGGCGCGGTTCCGGCCGAACACGGGCGACGGGTTCGTCTTCAACAAGGATGTCGGCGGCGGCGAGTGGTACCAGCTCTTCTGGCGAGACGAGAAGACCGGCAAGGTCACGATGTTCACGGACGGAAAGTCCCGGAACACGGGCGGCGACTTCTCGCACTCCGGCAAGTGGCTCGCGTACCAGTCCACGAAGCGGAACGGGAAAGACAACGATATCTACGTCGTGGACCCCGCGGACGCGAGGACCGAGCGGAAGGTCCTCGAGGTCTCGGGCGGCGGATGGGGCGTCTCCGACTGGTCGCCCGACGACAAGATTCTCCTCGTTGGCGAATACCTCTCCGTGAACGAGAGCCGCTACTGGCTGGTCGACGCGGCGACGGGCGCGAAGAGCCTCGCGACGCCGGAATCGAAGGAGAAGGTCGCCTGGGGCCGCGCCCTCTTCGCGAAGGACGGGAAGTCGGTCTACGCGACGACGGACTCCGGAGCCGAGTTCCACCGTCTCGTCTCGCTCGACCTCGCGACGAAGAAGATGACCGTCCTGACGCCGGGCGTCGAGTGGGACGTGTCCTCGCTGAGTCTGTCCGAGGACGGGACCCGGCTCGCCTACGTCGTCAACGAAGGCGGCGCCGAGACCCTGCACGTCCTCGACACGGCCACGAAGAAGGAGATCGCGCTCCCGAAGGTCCCGCTCGGGACCATCGGCGCCGTGCGCTTCCACGAGAACGGGAAGGACCTGGCGTACACGTTGTCCTCGGCGCAGTCGACCTCGGACGTCTACTCGATCGACGTGACGGCCGGGCCTACCGGAAAGATCGAACGCTGGACGGAAAGCGAGCTGGGCGGTCTCGACCCCGCGGCGCTCTCCCAGCCCGAGAAGATCTCGTGGAAGAGCTTCGACAGCCGCCCGATCACCGGATTCCTCTATCGCCCGCCTGCGTCCTTCAACGGCCCGCGCCCGGTGATCATCAACATCCACGGCGGACCCGAGGCTCAGTACCAGCCTGGATTCATCGGCCGAAACAACTTCTACGTGAACGAGCTCGGCGTCGCGATGATCTTCCCGAACGTGCGCGGCTCGTCGGGCTTCGGCAAGACGTTCGTCGCCCTCGACAACGCCGAGAAGCGCGAGGATTCGGTGAAGGACATCGGCGCCCTCCTCGACTGGATCGTCGCCCAGCCTTCGCTCGACAAGAGCCGCGTCATGGTGACGGGCGGGTCTTACGGCGGGTACATGACGCTCGCGTCGATGACGAATTACAACGACCGCTTCCGCTGCGCCGTCGACGTCGTGGGGATCTCGAACTGGGTCACGTTCCTCGAGCACACCGAGTCCTACCGGCGCGACCTGCGCCGCGCGGAATACGGCGACGAGCGCGACCCGAAGATGCGCGAGATCCTGCTGAAGATCTCGCCGCTCACGAACGCCGGGAAGATCACGAAGCCCATGTTGATCGTCCAGGGCCGCAACGATCCGCGCGTGCCCTACACCGAGGCCGAGCAGATGGTTGCCGCCATCAAGAAAAACGGCGGGCCCGTCTGGTACCTCCTCGCGAAGGACGAAGGCCACGGGTTCAGCAAGAAGAAGAACCAGGACTTCCAGTTTCTCGCGACGCTGAAGTTCGTCGAGGACAACTTGCTCAAGTAGAGGAGAGGATGTGTTCTTGGAGGGGAGGCACCCTTCCGGGAAACTCGAGACGCGACTCAGCGGTTGATTTCGAGGAAGTTTATGACTTCGTCGAGTGGAATCGCGAAGCTCAGACCCTGGCTGTCCTTGATCTTCAGGGTGTTGATCCCGACGACGCGACCCTCCTGATCGAGGAGGGGGCCGCCGCTGTTGCCCGGGTTGATCGAGGCGTCGTGCTGGATCATCGAGATCTCTCCGAACTGGCGGGGCCGGTCCGAGCTCACGATGCCCCGCGTCAGGCTCATCTCGAGGAGCGGACCCGCGGGCGACCCCAGCGCGAAGACCGGGTCGCCCATCCTCAGCCGGACATTCTTCACGAAGGAGACGAACGGGACCGGCGGATCGACGTATGCCTGCAGAAGGGCGAGGTCGTGCAGCTCGTCCGTGGCGACGATGCGCGCGTCGATGGGCTTCTTCGATCCGGTGAGGAGGATCTGCTGATAGTCGGTGTGCTTGACGACGTGAAAGTTCGTGATGAGCCGGCCGGTACCCGTCACGAAGAAACCGGTTCCGCTCGCGAACCCCTTCTCGAACGACAGCCGGGCGATGACGGTGACGACAGCTCTCTTCGCGGCCGTAAAGGGCTCGCTCAAGCCCGGGGTTGGCTGCGACGTTGGCTGCACCACCACCGCCGGCGGCACGGATTCTGGCGCGATCGACGCGACCGATCTTGGCTCGAGCGGGGGCGTGGGCTTCGCCGCGTTGGCGGGGGCCCGGCGGTCCATCCGGGCGATGAACCAGCCGCCGAATCCGGCGAGCGCGAGGCCGAGGATGCCCATGAGAAGGAAGAGGGCGAGACGCACGCCTGCGGGTGGCGCGCCCGGGTCCGAGGGAAAACGTCCCGATTGCCTTGGGGGTGTCGAAGGATCTACAGGCCGCCACGCCGCGAGATTCGCCGTCTTGTAGGAACCTGTCACGGGTGCGGCGCTCGTCACCGCGAAGTCGACTGGACCGATGGAAAACGTATCGCCTGCGTCGAGAGGTGCTCGAGACGCGAGGGTCTGGTTGACGAGAATCGAAGGCACGCCGAGAGCGACCAGCTCCCAGCGGCCTCCCACGTCGGAGAGGATCTCGGCGTGGAGGAGTTGGACCCCTTCGTACGAGAGGCACACGTCGTTCTGCCGGGAGTCCGCACCGATCCGGATCGCACGCTCGACGAGGACGCGGCGCGGTGTGCCGCTCTTGGGCTCGGTCCACGTCAGCGTCAGGGGAACCGCGGGGCGCGTCACGACTCAGCGCGGCCTGGCCGTCTGGGCCGTCGGAGCGGGGGGTGACGATCGAACGTTCGGGCCCGGCGCCGCATCGAACGGAAGCGTGCCGGAGGGCTTCTCGAGATCCTCCGCCCGTCCGGAGACGTCGGCGAGGAGCACGACGATCGAGTTGTCGCCACGTGACGAGTAGCTGCCCCGGGCGGCGAAGTCGCAGGAGAGGTAAAGGAAGATCTTCGCCTCCTCGCCGGGCATCAGGTTAGACGGATCCATCGTCTGGATCTGGCCATTGTGCTGTCCCGTGCGCAGGCTGCCGATAACGACATATGCCTTGAGGTCGCGCAACTTCACACGCGAGATGTTCTTGACGACGCCATAGGTGACCGCCCGGCTCGCAGGGCACGTGCTCGTGTCGGCGAGGAAGGTCCCAAGCTCGAGGTATTCCGCCACGGACTCCTTGCCGAAGAACTTGCGCCCTTCGAAATCGATCTCCTTGCCGCTCGCCGTCTTCAGCTTCCCGCTGCCTTCGTTCCGCTTCACGAGCCCTTCGGCGTCACGGATCTGCATCTTGTTCGCGATGCCCGACAGGACTTGCGGCGTGGCCGTCGGCGCGAGCATCGGCGTGGGAACGGCCGTCGGCGCGCCGTTGGCCTTCTCGGTCGCTTCCCAGTCGACATCCGAGGCGGCGTACATCGCGAGGACGCCGTTCGGACAAACGCGGAGCTTGACGTTCTTACCCCCGCGTCTGGGAAGGTCGAGCGTGCCGAGGCGCTCCCCGGCGCTCGTTACGAGAACGTAGGGGCACGCGCCGCTTCTTTGCCGCAGATCCTGGACCTGGAATAGAACGCCCGAGAGAATCAGCGCCGTCGCGATCATTTTTTGCCTGTCTTCCGGTCAGTATAGACGCGTGCTCGTGTCCCGGCATACGAGCGCCCTATCCCCGGATGCGTCCGGGATGCGTGTAGACGTTGAAACGCTCGTCGCGCAGAAACCCGACGAGCGTGAGACCGGTCTCTTCGGCGAGATCCACCGCGAGGCTCGTCGGCGCCGACACGGCGGCCACGATGAGCACCCCGGCGAGCGCGGCCTTCTGGGCGATTTCGAAGCCGAGCCGGCCCGACACGAGAAGGACGGGCGGGCAGGGCCGGCGGTCTCGGAGGACGGCGCCGAGGACCTTGTCCGTCGCGTTGTGCCGTCCGACGTCCTCGCGCGCGAGAACGAGAGACCCGTCCGCCTCGAAGAGCCCGGCCGCGTGCAGGCCGCCGGTCGCGGAGAAAACCGATTGCCGCGCGTGCAACGCGCCGGGCAGCGTCGTGAGGAGGGCCGCGGAGACCACCACGTCGGGAGCGGAGCCGGGCCGCGGGGCGGACTTTCCCCGGCGCGCGGCCGCGGCCAGGGCAGCGACATCGTCGACCGACGTGCGGCCGCAGACGCCGCAGGCCGAGCCCATGACGGTCGCCCGTCGCGCGCGCGGACGGTCCGCCCGGGGGGCGAGCGTGACGACGCGGACGTTCCGCGCGAGCTCCGGCCCGACGCGGGGATCCTCGGGCGGCCCGAGGGCGAGGATTTCGTCGAAGTTCTCGATGACGCCTTCGCCGAAGAGAAGCCCGACGACGAGGTCGTCGTCGTCGCCCGGAGTCCGCATCGTCACGACGAACCGTTCCGGTTCGGCCCCGCCTTCCTTGAGCCGGATTTCGAGCGGCTCCTCCGCGACCAGCGAATCCTTCTCCCAGCGTGCCCCGCCGGCGTCGCGCCTCAGCACGAGCGTGGCCACCGAAGCGCCTTCGCGCGCGTCCGTCACACGGCTAGCCTACACTCCGCGCCTTGACGCCCGGACACGTTCTCGTCCCGCTTCTCGCGGTGGCCGCCCTCCTGCCGTTCGCACCTCCCGCCGCGGCGCTCGTGACGGGCGTGGCCGTAGCGCTGAGTTTCGGAAATCCGTGGCTCCCCTGGACGCGGAAGCTCGCGCCCCTCCTTCTCGGCGCCTCCGTCATGGGACTCGGGGCGGCCGCCGACCTCGGCGTCGTGGCTCGCGTCGGACTCCGGGGAGTCGGCTACACGGCCGTGGGAATCTCGCTGACATTCCTCGCCGGATTTCTCCTCGCGCGCGCTTTCGGCGTCGAGGAGGACACGGCCCTTCTCGTGACGGCCGGCACCGCGATCTGCGGCGGCAGTGCGATTGCCGCGGTCGCCCCGGCCATCCGGGCGAAGTCGGAGTCGGTCTCCGTGGCGCTCGGGACGGTGTTCCTTCTCAACGCCGTGGCGCTCGTCGTCTTCCCGCCCCTCGGCCACCTCGCGGGACTAGACGAATCGCAGTTCGGTCTCTTCGCGGCGCTCGCGATTCACGACACGAGCTCGGTTGTCGGCGCGGCGACCGCTTACGGGCCGAAGGCCGTCGAGGTCGCTACGACGGTGAAGCTCGCCCGCGCCCTCTGGATCGTGCCGGTGGCGCTCGTCATCGGATGGGCGCGAGCGCGCCGTTCGGGGGAGCGCGGCGCCTCGGCCGCGAAACTGCCCTGGTTCCTCGCCGGGTTCGTGCTCATGGCCGCGATCGTGACGTGGTTTCCCATGCTTCGGCCCGCCGGCCTTGTCGTCGCCGACGGCGCGAAGCGCGTCCTCGTCGTCACGCTCTTCCTGATCGGCGCCTCCATGACGCGCGACGCTCTCAAGCGCGTAGGGCTCAAGCCCATTGCCCTCGGCGTGGCGCTCTGGGTTCTCGCGGGCGGTGTCACGCTGGCGGCGTTGAAGGCCGGCTGGATCGACTGAGGGTCAGATCCCTCCGCCGTCGACGAGAGAGTTCTCGTACACGGGTTCCTGGGCGGGCGCTTCGCTAGACTCCGGACGTGGACATTTCGAGCGCCCTTCGCGCCGCGCGAGACCGCGTGGCGCCCACCGTGAGCGCGATCCGGGACCGGCTCTTTCTCCTCGCGCGTGGGGGCTGGGACCGCATGCGCCGTATCTCGCGCCCGCTGCTCTTCTTCGTCGCGGCGACCTCGGCGCTCTTGCTCGTCGCGTCGGTCGTCGTCGTCCTCTACTTTTCCCGCGTCGTCTCCCGCACGATGGACGGGAGGCGGTGGTCCCTTCCGACGCGCCTCTACTCCGACGTGTGGGCGGTGCGCGCCGGGGACACGCTCTCGGTGGACGACGTCGTGCGGCGCCTCGGGCGCCTCCGCTACGCCGAGGTCCCGAAGCCTCCGGTCGCCGCGGGGCAATACACGCTCCTGAAGGGGCGGATTCTCGTCAACCTGAACGCGCGCGAGACCGCGTGGGGGCGGTCGCCCGGGGTCGCGGTCGAGATCGAGTTCTCGGGCCGCCGCGTCGCCGCGCTCAAGCGCGCCGACGATGGAACGCCTTTGCCCTACGTCGTTTTCGAGCCGGAGCTCGTCGGGTCTGTCTACGACGAGAAGATGCAGGACCGCACGCTCGTCACGCTCGATCAGGTTGACCCCGTCGTGCTCGATGCGATCCTGACGACAGAGGACCGCGACTTCTTCACGCATGGCGGCATCTCGTTCCGCCGCCTCGTAGGAGCCGTCCTCCAGGGCGCGACGCGCGGCTCCGCGGTCCGCGGAACGTCCACGCTCACCCAGCAGCTCGTGAAGAACATGTTCCTCACGCCGGAGCGGAAGTTGAAGCGCAAGGTCGTCGAGGCGCTGATGGCCGTGATCCTCGAGGCCAAGTACAGCAAGAAAGAGATCCTCGAGGCCTACCTGAACGAGATCTACCTCGGCCAGCGCGGCTCGATCTCCGTGACGGGCGTCGAGGAGGCCGCGCGGTTCTACTTCGGCAAGAGCGTTTCGAGGCTCGGCCTTCCGGAGGCCGCAATGCTTGCGGGTCTCATCTCGTCGCCCGGAAAGTACTCACCCTACCGAAATCCCGAGAACGCCCGGGTGCGGCGCGCCGTCGTCCTCAGGGGGATGCTGGAGCAAAAGAAGATCGACAAATCGGCATACGAGGCGGCGCTCGCCGCTCCTCTCACGAAGTCGAAGGGGCCGCCGTCGGGCATCGTCGCGCCGCACTTCGTCGACTTCGTGCTCAATCAGGTGAAGGAGGCTCCCGGATTCGTGAAGGAGGACGGTCTCTCCGTGTACACGACGCTGGACCCCGACATGCAGCAGGCGGCGCAGGCGGCGGTCCTGAAGGGTCTCGAGGAGCTCGAGAAGCGCTTCAAAAGGCTGCGGCCACGGGGAGAGGAGGATGCGCTCCAGGCTGCGGTCATCGCGCTCGACCCGGCGACGGGATCGGTGCGCGCGCTCGTGGGCGGGCGCGACTATCAGGTCAGCCAGTTCAATCGCGTCGTGCAAGCCCGGCGCCAGCCCGGTTCGCTGTTCAAGCCGTTCGTGTACCTGACGGCGTTCGGAAAGCGCGATCTCGCGAAACCCATCACCCCCGCGTCGATCTTCATCGACTCGCCGATCGCGCTCGTCTGGGGGAAGGGCGAGGACGAGACGTGGTCTCCGAAGAACTACGACGGCGAGTTCCGCGGACCCATGACGGCGCGCCAGGCGCTCGAGCAGTCCATCAATATCCCGACGGTGCGTATCGCCGTCACCGAGACCAAGCCCGGGCGCACGCTGCTTCCGGACATCGTGGACACGGCGCGGCGCGCGGGCATCTCGTCTCCGCTCAGGCCCTATCCGTCGCTCGCGCTCGGTTCCTTCGAAACGAGCCCCATGGAGATCGCGGCGGCGTATTGCACGTTTGCGAACGGGGGGTTCCGCGTGCGCCCGAATGCGCTCCTCGGGATCGTGGGCGCTAATGCCCGGCGCATCGAGACGCAGAACGAGCCCGTTGTCCGGGGCGTCGACGCGGATGCGATCTCGATTCTCGATTCGGTCCTTCAGGGGGTCGTGGATCGCGGGACCGGCGGCTCGGCGCGCCGTCTCGGGGCGCAGGGCATCTTCGCGGGCAAGACCGGCACGACGAACGACGGACGTGACGCGTGGTTCGTCGGTTTCTCGCCGCGCCTTCTGGTCGCGGTCTGGGTCGGATTCGACGACAACCGCGGCCTGAACCTGTCCGGATCCTCGGCGGCGCTTCCGATCTTTGCTGATTTCGTGCGCCGCCTGCCGTCGCAGTATTTCGAGGTTCCGTTCCCCTCGACGCCGGGCGTCGTCACGGTGTCGATCGACCCGACGACCGGCCTGCTCGTGACCGAGGAGTGTCCGAAGTCGTTCGACGAAGTCTTTCTCGAGGGCACTCAGCCGACGGAGCGCTGCAATGCCCACGGCGGGGGAGCGCCCGGCCCCGGCGTCGCCACCGGAGCGCCGTGAAGCTCACGCTGCCCCCGATGGACCTCGGGCTCGTCGTCCGAAGCCACGGGTGGTACGACCTCGCCCCGTTCGAATGGGATGCGGAGAAGAAGACACTGAGAGTGATCTTCTTAGAAGGAGAAAGAGGTCGCCCCGTTCAGGTTGCGGTGCAGGAGCGCGCGAACGGGCTCGTCGCAACGGCAACGGCGGCGGGCAAGCCCTCTTTGTCATTCAAAGAAAATCTCTCTTCGGACATTTTCCGTCGCGCCGTAGGCCGCGTTCTGGAGAGGGTCCTCGATCTGAAAGCAAATCTTTCTTTCTTCCATTCGTCCTGCGCCGGCGATCCCCGCTTCGCGTGGATCGCCCGGCGCGGCGCGGGGCGCATCCTCCGCGCGCCGACGCTCTTCGAGGACGCGGTCAAGGTGCTCGCGACGACGAACTGCACATGGGGCTTGACGAGGCTCATGGTCCGGAACCTCGTCGAGCGCTTCGATCGGGGCGGGGCATTCCCGGACGCGACATTCGTCGCGGGACTTCCGGCGCGCGCGCTCGTCGGGGCCAAGTTCGGATACCGGGCGCCCTATCTCGCGGCTTTCGCCGGGCGCGTCGCGTCGGGGAAGCTGGACCTCGCGCGTTGGGAGGACGCCTCCCGCTCGAACGAAGACGTCGAAGGAGACATCCGCGCCGAAAAGGGCTTCGGTCCCTACGCGGCCGACACGCTAGGGCGGCTGCTCGGCCGGCATCGGAAGCTGGGGCTCGATTCGTGGTCCCGGAAGAAAGTCGCCTCCCTGAGGTTCCGCGGCCGCGCCGTGAAGGACGCGCGGGTGGAGCGCCTCTACGCGCCGTTCGGCCGGCACGCGGGGCTGGCGTTCTGGCTCGATGTGACCCGCGACTGGCACGAGGGAAAGGAGAGCCTGTGGTCCTGACGGCCGCGTCTGCGAAGATTCAAGCCTTGGGAGGCGCGGCGTGAAGCGGGTGATCCTCGTCGGAGCGACGGACGGCCTCGGGAAGGCCCTCGCCGAGGTTTATGCCTCGCGCGGTTTCTGGGTGACGATTCTCGGGCGCTCGCGGCCGAAACTCGACGCCCTCGTGGCCGACCTCCGGGGCCGGTTCCCGGTCGCGACCGTGAATGGAGTCCTGTGCGACCTCCGGGACGCCGCGCGGCTCGAGCCCGCGTTCCAGGAGGCGCTCGCCGTGACCGGTCATTGTGACCTCTTCCTTTACAACGCCGGTGTCATGCATCACGGCGACGGCGTGACCAGCGTGCCCGAACGCGACGCCGAGATGATGGACGTGAACGCCGTGGCGGCCGTGCGACTGCTCGGGCTCGCCGCGAACTGGTTTCGCGTTGCGGGCCGAGGTCAGATCGCGGGCATCTCTTCCATCGCGGGCGACCGCGGCCGCAAGGGAAACCCCGCGTACAACGCCTCGAAGGCGGCGCTCACGACGTATCTCGAGGGGCTTCGCAACCGCCTCGCGCCGTTCGGCGTGACCGTCTCGACCGTCAAGCCCGGCTACGTCGGAACCCGTTTGACGGCGGGGAAGCCGGGACTGTTCTGGGTCGTCTCGGCCGAGGATGCCGCCCGCATCATCGCGGACCGGCTCGAGAAGGGGCACGAGGTCTTTTACGTTTTTCGCCGCTGGGCGCTCTTCGGCCTCGCGATGCGGCATGTCCCCCGCTTCGTTTTCAAGAGGATCGGACCGCCGTGAGCGCCCTTCCCGTTCCCGAACGCGTGGAAGGCTTCGGCCTCTACAACGTCTCCGTGTCGAAGGTTTTGCGGCCATCCTCGCTCGAGGCGCTGAGGGACGCCCTCGCCGCCTGTGCGGCCCGCGGAGAGGCACCCGTGTTTCGCGGTGCGGGCCGCTCGTACGGCGACGCGTCCCTCAACCCCGCGGGGCCGGTGATCGAGATGACGGGGCTGAACGCGATCACGAGCTTCGACGAGTCGTCCGGCATCCTCCGCGCGGGCGCGGGCCTCACGCTCGGCGCGCTCTGGCAGTTCGCGATCCCTTTCGGATTCTGGCCCCCCGTCGTGACCGGCACGATGCACGTCACGCTCGGCGGCGCCGTCGCGATGAACGTGCACGGAAAGAACGGATGGAAGAAAGGCACGATCGGCGACCATGTCGAGAGCGTGTCGGTCCTTCGGAGCGACGGCCGCGTCGAGGAGATCCCGCGCGGGACGCCGGCCTTCGACGACGCCCTCGGCAACTGGCGCCGCCCCGACCCGATCGTGGAAGTCGCCCTCAGGCTGAAGAAAGTCGGGAGCGGCTATCTCGATGTCGAAGCGTTCGCGACCCCGCACCTTGCCGCGACGCTCGATGCGCTCGATCGCGCGAAGGACGACTGGGACTACGTCGTTGGGTGGATGGACTGCTGGGCGGCGGGGAAGGACCTCGGCCGGAGCGTCGTTCACGTCGCGAACGAGCACGCCGTGAAGCAGGGCGAATCGGGTGGATTGAGCGTGGCGGAGCAGATCGCGGATATCCACATGGGTCCGCTGCCCGCGCCCGTCCTTCTCCTCGGACTCCGGCTCACGGCGAGTAGCCCTCAGATGAGGCTCGTGAATATGGCGAAGTACGCATCGGCGCGGTTCCACGGACGTCGTCGTTATCGGCAGTCGCTCGTCGCCTACTCGTTTCTCCTCGACTACCTGCCCGGATGGAACGAAGCCTATCGACCCGGTGGCTTCATCCAGTACCAGCTTTTCGTGCCGAAAGAAGCGGCGGAGGCGACGCTGGGAAGGGCGCTGCACCTGCAGCAGGAGATGGGCGTCGTCTCGTCGCTCGCCGTGATCAAACGCCACCGTGCCGATCCGTCTCCGCGCGGTTACGTCCTGGACGGTTTCTCGCTCGCCCTGGACTTCCCGGTCACCCGCCGGAACGCGAGCAGGCTCGTCGGGTTGTGCCGCGCGTTCGACGCGCTACTTCTCGAATGCGGGGGGCGCGCCTACAAGGCGAAGGACTGCGTCGGCAGCGTCGAGCGTCTCGCCGGAGCACGGAGAGGCCGGCCGTGAGGGCGCTGAAACGATGGCTTTCCGTTGCCGGCCTGCTCGTGCTCGGGAGCTGCACGCAAGACAAGTCCCCCACGTCGCCGTTCTCCTGCGTCCCGCTGACGGGTCAATACGCGGGCATCTTCACGGACTCGTGCGGGCTCTCGAAAACGGCGGACGTCACGCTCTTCCAGACGGGCTGCACGGTGGTTGCGGAGTTCCCGGGCGTGGGCACGCTGCAGGGCAACGTCGAGGGCCAGACCCTGATTTTCGCGATCGGTTTTGCCGGTTCCTCGCCGTGCGGCGGGTCGGCCAGCGGGAGCGCCGCCGTCACGTCTTCGGGCGGCCTCCTCGGAGCCTACAAGGGTCAGGCAACAGGCGCCGGCACGAGCTGCTGCGGAAGCGTCTCGGGCAGTTTCACGCTCACCCGGCGCTGAATCCCGCGGGCCGGACCGGGTAGTCCTCCCCTCCGACGAACTGGTCGGCATCGGACGACACGATGATCGCGACGCCGCCCTCCGCGCTGAACGTCTTGGTCTCCGTCGTCCCCGCTTCCGAGCGGCAATAGTCCCCCTCGCGGAGCGTGACTCCGTTGAGGACGACGGAGCCGGAGACGATGAAGACCTCTTCCGTGCCTCCGTGCCGATGGGAGGGATACGTGGACCCGGGCGCGAAGCGGAGAAGACGCGTCGTGTACCCGCGAGCGTCGTCCCGGTGCAGGACCTTGAAGTCGAGGCCGGGCATCGCCGCGGGCATCCACGGGACGTCGGCGACGAGGACGGCGGACACGCCCGGCAGGATGCCTCGGCCTCCCGGGGGAAGCGATGCGGAGCGCGCGAGACCCTCCGGGTCCTGGGCGATGCGGGCGAGGATGCGGTCCTTGAGATGCGGCGGGGGCGCGGCCGCCGCCGAAAGTGCGAGCGCGTCGACGACTGCGTCGCCGAACTCCCTTCGGAGCTCGGCCCACTCGCGATCGTTCGTGTCTTCGTCCAGGTGCAGGTCGTTCACGTCGTCCATCCTTCGGCCTGAGACCCGAGGGCTTGACGCAGGTGCGCGAGACCGAGCCGGATCCTCGACTTGGCGGTGCCAAGCGGCTGCGCGAGTTTCTCGGCGATCTCGGTGTGCGTGAGGCCCTCGAAATAAGCGAGCTCGATGACCTCGCGCTGTTCGGCGGGGAGGCCGAGAAGCGCGGCGCGCACCGTGGAAGCGCGCTGGGCGAGCGACGAAGACGTCTCCGGATCGGCGCCCGGCGACGCGAGGCCGCGCGCCTGCTCCAGGTCTTCTTCGTGCCGCCGGGCCCCTCCGCGGGAGCGGAGCCGGTCGATCGCGCGCGAGCGCGCGAGCATGAGAAGCCAGGCGAGGGGCTCGCCGCGGTCTGAATCGAATCGGGCCGCCTGGCGCCACGCCTGGGTGTAGACGTCGAGGGTGACCTCCTCGGCGTCCGCGTGATTGCGCAGAACCTTGAAGCAGATGCCGAATACGAATCGGCTCGACTGGTCGTAAAGCTCCGACAGCGCCGCCGGATCCCCCGAGGAGATCCGGCGCATGAGGCCCGAATGGTCGGGCCGCTCCGCGCGAATCTCGCGCGCCCGGGGCACCAGGGTCATGACCGGCCTCGCATTGTGGGCGGGATTATGCCCGCCCAGGCGCTCGAGGGTGCCTGGAAGAACGCCGGCCATACGGGGTGTACGGGATTCGGCCGCCTTTGGATCAGCTTGTCGGCCCGGGGCTATTCGAGATCCTTGGCCTTGATGCGGGCGGACGAGTCGTGCCCGCCGCCGACCAGGACCGTGATCGTGAGCTCGGTCTTCGCGGGCGGGGCGAAGTCGAAGACCCCCTTCGCGTTCGTGTGGCCGGTCAGGAGAACCTTGCCTTCGGCGTTCGTCACCTGGACGGGCGAATCGCCCACGGGAGCGCCGTCGCTGAAATAGGCCTCCACGTGGACCTTGCCCTTGACGACCTCCGCCCACACCGCGACGTCGTGGGCAAAGGCGGTCCCGGAGAGAGCGAGAAGAACCGCGAGGGCGACGAAGCGTCTCATCGTGAAGCCTCCCGGCGCCTCGGTGAGAGCGCCAGCGTGAGATAGAAGAGGGCCGTCGAGACGAGCGCGATGGCGCCGCCGGTCGGGACGGGAAGATACCCCGAGACGAGGAGGCCGCCGACGGCGGCGATCGTCGAAAGTGCGATGCTGAGGAAGAAGAACTGCCGGAGGTTCCGCGCCGCGTTCTGCGCGGCGGCGGCGGGGACGACGATCATCACGAGGACGAGAAGCGCGCCCACGAGCTTGAGCCCCGCCACGACCACGGCCGTCGCCAGCGTGACGAATACGTATTCGAGAATGACGGGCCGCTTGCCGCGCGCCGAGGCCAGCTCGGGGCTCAGGCTCGCGAGGAGAAAGTCGTTGTAGAGGAAGGCGGCGACGGCGGCCGCGGCGAGCGCTGTGACGAGGAGGATCGCGAGGTCCGCGTCGCGGAGCGTAAGGAGGCTGCCGAAGAGCGCGCCTTCAACCTGGTGGATGTCGAAGCGCTTCGACACGAGAGCGACCATGAGGACGCCGAGTCCGAGCGTCTGCGCGAGGAAGATTCCCGTGACCGTGTCGGAAGGGATCCCGCCCCGGTGCTTCACGAACGTGACGAGAAGCGCGGACACGAGGCAGAACCCGTAGATGCCGGCCCACGTGGAGCCGGGCGGTTCGCCGAGGAGGAGACCGAGCGCCGTCCCCGTCATCGCCGCGTTGCCGATGGCCTGCACGAAGAACGACAGGCGTCGTGCGACGACGACGGTCCCGATCCCGCCGAAGAGCGGTCCGAGGAGGAGTGCGCCGAGGAGGCCGCGCACCATGAACGGATGGACGAAGACCGCCGGCAGGATTCCAGCGCGCGCCCAGCCGGCGAAGGCTTCATAGAGCGCGTCCATCAGGGAACCGCCTTCTCCAGGGGAACGCCTTCTCCTGTCGCGACGCGTCTGTTCAGGACCGTGACGCGCATCGCGACGCGCGCGAGGAGAGCCAGGTCATGCTCGACGAGGAGAACGGTTACGCCCCGTTCGCGGGAAAGCCGAAGGAGAAGGGCCTCGATCGCGCGTGAGCCTTCCTCGTCCACGTGGCTCGCAGGCTCGTCGAGGACGAGGAGCCGGGGTTCGAGAACGAGCGCCTGCGCGAGAAGCACGCGGCGCAGCTCGCCGCCCGACAGCTCGGAGAGCCGCCGGCCGAGAAGAGACGACGCGTCAGTCTCCGCAAGCGCGGTTTCGATTCGCTCCGAGAGCGCCTGGGTCCGCCGCATAAAGACGGGCTTCCGCGTCAGAGAAAGCGCGAAGAAATCCGCGACCGAGATCGGAAGCGAGGCGTCGAATGCGAGGGCCTGCGGCACGTAGCCGATCGCGTCCTTCAGCCCGAGGCCGAGGCGGATCGTGCCCGTGAACGGCAGTGTGCCGAGGAGGCAGCGCAAGAGCGTCGTCTTCCCGGCGCCGTTCGGGCCCGAAAGGCCGTGGATCTCGCCTTCGAAGACGTCGAGGTCCACGTTCTCGAGCGCGACCTCGCCGCCGCGCCACGCGGTCAGGCCGCGAATCGAAATGATTGCGGTCACGGTCCCGCCTCCGCGGCGGACACGCCATCCACGATCGCGTCGAGATTCGCCTTCATGTCCTTCTCGAAGCGCTCGGGCGTGTACGGCCCGCCGGCGATGTGGGTCAGCCTCCGGAGCCGGCACCCGGATTCCTTTTCGATCGTGTCGACGTACGAGCGTTCGAGCCCGAGCTCCGTGAAGAGAAGATTCACGCGGGCCGCCTTGATGCGCTCGATCGTGTCCGCGAGCTGCCGCGCGGACGGCTCGACGCCGTGACGCGCCTGCACGACCGCGTCGACGCGGAGTCCGAGCTCCGAGAAGAGGTACCCGTACCCGTCGTGAACGGTGGCGATGCGGACGCGCGAAAGGTCCTTACCCTCGAGGCGTCGGAGCGCGTCGGCGAGGAGACTGCGCAGCCGCTTCACGTAGGCACGCGCGTTGTCGGCGTAGAGATCCGCATGCACGGGGTCGAGGCGGCCCAGCTCTTTCGCGAGGCTCTGGATCTGCTGCGAGGCGGCGGTGATCGAGAGAAACGAGTGGCTGTTCGCCCCGCCCGATGCGCCCGGAAGCAGCGGGACGTTCTTGTTCGGGGTGAGGCGCGGGAGGCGTTCCCTGCCGGCCGCCTTGAGCATCGGCTCGAGAAACGTGTCGTGGCCGAGGCCGTTCTCGACGACGGCGTCGAGCGATTCGACCGTCGCGAGATCTTCCGGCCGCGGCTGAAAGGAGTGCGGATCGGCGCCCGGGGGCACGATCGGAATCGCGATGGCGGCGTTGCCGCCGACGTTCGAGACCCATGAATAATAGGGATGGAGTGTGACGCCGACGCGGAGGACTGCGGCGAGAAGGACCGGAAGGGCGCTCACGGCCTGGGCCCCGTGTCGCCGTCGAGCGCGACGAGCTCGAACCAGCCCTCGCGCACGGGGTACGCGCCCGCGACGCTCGCGGTTCCACCCTTTCGGAACCAGACCTCCGCGCTCGCGCCCTTCTCGCGCTCCTTCACGCGGAGAAGAAACGCGGTCCTCCGTCCCGCCGGATCGACGCCCGCGTAGTCCGCGGCGGTTCCGTTCGCGGTGGCGGTCCAGACGAGTCCGCGCGCCGCCGCCGGCAGGAGGGCCGGCGCGAAGGGAGGGACCTCTTCGCCGGCCAGGGCCGGCACGTCCGGCCAGGCGCCGGTCCTCTTTCGCTGGGACATGACGGAATCGACCGCGACGAGGAGCGATTGATAGACGACCTGATCGCTCGCGGTCAGCACGAGAGGCGCTGCCCCCTGCGGGGCTCCGTCCGAGCCCGCGCGGGGCAGCGTCGCGACGCGCACGGCACCGAGAAGGAGTACGGCGGCGATGGCGGCCCCGACGCCGAGGGCCTCTCTCGAGGCACTGGGCGGACGCACGCGGCGACCGGCGGATTTCATCAGCGCCCGAACCGGACGCGCAGAGCCGCGGTCGTGACTTCGGAGGGAGGCTCGGCGGGATCGGACGGATAGAACGTCAGCCGCTTCGTCCGGTCCGCCTCCGGCACGTCCGAAGAGAGGACCGAGGCGCCCTTCGTGGCCGCCGCGATGATCTCCTTCCAGCCAGCCCGGCCTTCGAAGTTCGTGTCGGAGAACGCAATCGTCACTTCGCCGGCCTTTGGGAGATCGGCCGCAAGCTCGATCGTGAGGCGGGCGGTGGGGAGATCCGCGACGCCCGGCGAGAATTCCAGCGAGCTCTTCACGACACGGAGCGGCACCCGCGTGCCGTCGATCGCGAGGACGAGGCCGGGTGCAAAGAGGGCGGCGAACGCGTCCCGGAGTCTCGCGAGCGCGTCGCCCCGGGGCGCGCTTGTCAGTCCGGACTCCGAGAGCGCCTTCTGCGTCGGGATCTCGGCGAGGTCGATGACGTGCGTGACGTCGATTCCTCCGGTGCGCGGCGATAGCCGCGTCCATCGATTCACGGAAAAATTACCCATGGGATGGGAGAAAGATTCCGCTGAAGAGAGGAGAAGAGAGAGAAAGAAGAGAGATTTTCTTAGAAGGGAGGAGGGGAGGGTTTCTCTCCTACTCATTCGCAGAACTCTTCATCTCCGTCAGCATGCGCTTTGCCTCATCCGCATGGAGGACGTGAAATCTGGGATCGATCTCCAGAGCTCGCTTCAGGTGCCGGGTGGCGGCCTGGCGATCGCCCGCGGCGCGGGCGATCGCTCCCGCGTGGAATTCGAAGAGAGGGTCGATCGTTCCCATCGCGAGCGCTTTCGCCATCGGCTCGGCGGCCTCTGTTGCTCTTCCCGCCGCGTAGAGGCTCCACGCGTAGGCGTCGTAACCGCCGACGTCCTTGCGGGTCTCGAGTTCCCGGGAGGTCATCTCGACGGCGCGTTTCGGGTCGCCGTTCTCGGCGAGACTTAGGGCGAGTAGGCGATGGACCCTTCTCTCGGGCTCGGGAAGAAGAGCTTCGAGCGTTTGGACGGTCGCCCGGGCGCGCGCCTCTCCGTCGCGGTCGCCCGTGGCCTTCCGGTAGTCGACGAGAGCCGAGGCGACGGAGAACTCCGGCACGAGCGCGAACGACTTCTCGGCGAGGCGCGTGGCAGGCTCCCAGAGGCCCTTGCGCGCCGCGATCTCCGCTGCCACGGCGAGTGCGGGAGCGTGATTCGGGACTCGGAGGAGGGCCTCGACGAGACGCCCCTCCGCTTCTTCGTAACGGTTCATCTTCAGGAGGATCCGGGCCGAGCGCGCGCGGCACCACGCATAGCCTTCGAGGTCGTCGGGGAGCGCCGCGCTCGCGGCGAAGTCCATCGCGGAGAGAGCGCCCGTCAGATCGCCGCCAACGTCCTTCGCGAGTGCGAGGCGGCTGTACGAGGCGGTCGAGCGGCTGGCGGCCGCGAACCGGTCGTAGGCTGCGAAGGCCTCGGGATAGCGCCCGACTTCGAGGAAGGCGTCGCCGAGGGCCCCATCCAGCTCCGCGTCGCCGGGACGTTCCACCTTCAGTGCGGCTGCCTCGCGTGCGAGTTCCTCGAAACGGTGGTGGGGGAGGAGAAGCCTCAGCCTGAACTTGCGAAGCGCGAAGTCCCCGGGCGAGGCGGTCAGCCCCCTGGTGACCGCGGATTCGGAGGCCGCGAGATCGGCAGGATCGAGCGTGCGGCGATAGTGCGCGTATCGCTCTTCGGCTGTCTTCAGGCACGGCTGCGACTCGGCGGCCGCGAGGAAGGAGAGGACGAAAGGAAGGGCGGCGGCCGCCACTCTCACTAGAGGAGAGAGCAGAGACCGCCGCCGCCGCGAATTCACGAGCGAAGACTACTTGACCGTGGGCTGGATCCGGGCGAGGTCGTCCCGGTCGCGGGCGACCCGCACGCGCTCCTGGAACTCCTCGTCCGAGACGCCCTCGGGGAAGCCCTTGACGGATGCGTCGCGAATCGCGCGGACCGAGGGTGTCGCGGGCTTCAAAGGAGCGGGAGCGCCCGCGTGGAAGGCCGCGAAGCCGCTCGTCGGCGACCACATGAACGGGAAGAAGTAGCGGCAGCCGCGCTGCGGGAAGTCGACGCCGTCGCCGAGATCCTTGTTGGGTGAGGCGGCGTAGATCGGGTTTCCGCCGGCGGACGGCGGAAGGAGTCCGACGATGACGCCCGCGACTGCCCGGAGCTCGATGTCCACGACGTCGTCGCAGGGCCGGCGGCCATTCGGGAAGCCGGCACCGTCACCGCCGAGGTAGCCGAGGCGGCTCGCCGCAGCGAAGGGCGTCGGGGCCACGGCCGTGTTCAGGCGGAGCTGGTCGGAATAAACCTCGCCGGGGCGCTGGGTGGGCGCGACGCCGAGGAGATCCGCGACGGACTTCGGGAGCCCCTGGAAGAGCGCGAGCTGGAGGTCGCCGCGCGGGCCGGGAGGCACCGGGATGCCGAAGAGCACGTTCATATAGGTGGCGAGGATCGGGTACAGCTCGCCTGGCGTCGTCGCGTCGCCCTGGAAGAACGATTCCTTGTCCGGGCCGACGGAGTTCCATCTGTCCTTGCGGCCGACTCCGACGAGGACCTCGTTCACGAGAGGGTTCCCGAGGCGCGAGACCTGCTGATACGTCGCACCGTTCGTCACGGTCCCGTCCGCATTGAGCGTGCGCGTGGACGGAATGCTCACGGACGCCCAGCCGCCGATGATCGAGACCGAGTTATTCGGGTCACCGACCTGGAAGCCCACGGACGTGAGCATCGCAATCGGCACCTGGAGGGCCGTTGCAAGGACGGTGTAACCGTAGAGGGTGTCGCGGCCGCCGCCCGTGTTTCCGACGCCCACGCCGGGACGGCCGTTGCCCGCGCCGACCTCGAGGTTGATGGCGTCGAAGGTCATGCCGAGGTCGACGAAGAAGGGGTCCTGCCGGGGGCCGACGAAGACCGAGATCTTCCCGTTCGCCGCCGTCTGGATTCCGTTCGGAAGGCCCGCGTAGTTCGGGAACGTTTTGGGTCCGATGTTCGGGGGGAAGACCGGCTGGTCCACGAGGAGGTGCGTGATCTGCCCGGCCGAGGGGTTTCCCGCGGGGCCCGTGATCTTGTCGAGGCTGTACGTCTGCTTCACGTAGAGGTTGGCATCCGTGATCGACGTGAGGCCCGGGAGCGCGTAAAGGAACGAGTTCGGCTGGCTGTACGTCGTCTTGAACGAGAAGCGGAACGTCACGTCCTCGATGCCGTCGCCGTTGTTGTCGATCTTGATGTCGTACCAGGCGCCGTCCTGGAAGCCGGCGTAGTTCGGGCCGCCCTGCGGCTCGATCAGGCCGTAACGGCACGCGATGATGTTCACCATCGAGGTGTCGTTCGGGTCACGGAACATGTAGAAGTCCGTGTCGTCGATGGCGGGATTCTTCGACGTGAAGGGCGCCTCGTTGTGGCTGGAGGCCTGAGCGGGTGTCGGGGTGAGAAGCGCGGCGGCCGCGAGGATCCCGGCGGTGACGAGGCCGCAGAGGCGCAATTCTCTCGTTCTTGACATGAAAACTCCTTGAGGAATGTGAAGCGGTGGATCGGTCCGGGTTACGTGCGTTTGTTCGTGCGCGTGCGGGGCATCTGGGGTTACTACGAAAGGACTGGATTTACGGATTACCCGGATTCTTCAAGGCGCTTGCATGAGACGTGCCGCTACAATTCGCCGCGGAAGCGCAAGGGGCCCGGCGGCCCTCCTGGTCTTCAAAACCAGCGTGCTCGCTCCGAGAGGGGCGGCGGGTGGGTTCGACTCCCACACGCTTCCGCCAACTGGACTCGCGGCTCCTCCGCGAGAGAGCGTGGTCCAGCTGGAGGATGGCGGTCAGATTTGCAGCGGAGACAAATTTGGGCTGGGTATCTTTACGTCGCGTTGCCGTCCTTCGAAAAGCGCCGCCAGAAGGTGCTCGACCTCACGCGGGCGCCCCGGCTTTACGACGTGGTGATCGAAGCCCGCCTCCTGGGTCCGCTGACGGTCGCTCGCCTGCCCATAGCCGGTCAAGGCGATGAGCGCGACGTGTCGTTGGTCGGGATCGCGCCGCAAGCGCCGCGCGACCTCGTATCCGTCCATGTTGGGCAAACCGAGATCGAGGATCACGGCCGCGGGCTTGAAATGAGCGGCTTCCTCAAGGGCGTCCGGCCCCGTATAGACGGCCCGGGTGTCATAGCCGGCGTACTCGAGGAGCAGCGTGACGCCGTCGGCCGCGTCCACGTTGTCGTCGACGACGAGGACGCGATGCCTCGATTTCGCGCTCTCTCTCTGGTTTTCTGGAGCATCCGGCCGAACCTCGCCCGGAGGGGCCACGGCCGGGAGCCGCACGGTGAACTCGCTTCCCTCGTGTGGACCGGCGCTTTCTGCCGCGATCGTGCCTCCATGGAGCTCGACGATTTTCGACGCGAGATTCAGTCCGATCCCGAGGCCCCCCTCGGACCGGTCCAGGGATCGGGGCCCCTGCGAAAAGAGCTCGAAAACGTGCGGGAGAACGTCTGCCGCGATTCCGATCCCGCTGTCTCTCACGCTGAGCACGACGTCGTCTCCCTCTCGCGTCGCCCCGAGCCAGACGTGGCCCCCCGCTTCCATGTACTTCGCCGAGTTGTTCAGGAGGTTCACCGCGACCTGTTCCATGCGGCTCGCGTCGGCCAGGACCCAGAGCGACTCCGGGGCGAGTTCGACGAAAAGCTCGTGGCCCGAGCGCTCGATGAGAGCGCGCGCCGAAGCCGCCGCCCCTCGAACGACGCCCCGGAGGTCGATGACCTCCCGCGAGAGCTGAATCCGCCCGAGCGTGACGCGGGAGACTTCGAGCAGGTCGTCGACGAGGCGGGTCAGCTGTACCACCTGACGCTCGATCACCTCGCGGGCATGGCGCTGGACCGAGTCTTCCTTTCCGTGCGCCTGAAGAACGGCGGCGGAGGTGACGATCGGGGAGAGAGGATTCCGCAGCTCGTGCGCGAGCATCGCGAGGAACTCGTCCTTGCGACGGTGGAGGTCGGCGAGATCCGCACTTTGGGACGCGACCCGCGTCTCCAGGTGGACGCGCTCGCTGATGTCGCGGATGTTGCACTGGATGACCTTCGTCTGATCCACCGCATAGACGTTGCTGACGAACTCCACCTGTGCCGAGCGGCCCTCCTTGGTCCGGAGGGGCAGGTGGTCGTAACGGACGTAGGAGTTCCTCTGAAGCTCCTCGAACATCGCCTTGTTCGCGTCGATGTCGGCGAACAGCCCGATCTCCCAGAGCTGTTTGCCGAGAAGCTCTTCTTTCGAATAGCCCAGAAGCTTTTGGATGAAAGGATTTGCGTCGTCGATCGTCCCCAAGGGCTCGTTGAGGATCAGGATTCCGTCCTCCGCCGCTTCGAAGAGGCGGCGATAACGGATCTCCGAAGCCTCGAGGAGCTTGAGGGAGCCGGTTCGTGCCGTCACGTCCTCGATGCCGACGAGGATCAGGTCGGAAGCGTGGCCCCCGATACGAACGCGCCGGGCGTTCAAGAGCTTCGACCGCCGGCCGACTCCCGGAAAATCGCTCTCGAGCGCGTAGTCTTCGAAGGGACGGTCCTCCGTGAGGACCTCCTTCAGGAGCTCCATGAGGATCGGAGTGTTCCACTGTCCGTCCCCGAGCTCGTTGATGCGCCGACCCTCGATGTCCTTCGGATTCGCGCCGAAGCTCGTGTAGAATGCCCGGTTCGCCGACCGCACGACGAGGTCGCCGTCGAGGACGAGAAACGGCTCGCGAAGAGTCGAGACCACATCCTTGCAATAGTCGTGGGCCTGCAATGGCTTGTGATCCGGGACGATCGTCACCGGGTCGTCGCTCAGAACGGCGTCGCGAGCTGGAACGTGCCGTCGTTGGACGTGTTGTCGACCTCGACGGCGTAGCACACGGCATTGCCCGTCGTCGTGATCTGGATTCCGCCGTTCGACACGAAGAAATTCGCTCCGAACTGGTCCCAGCCGAAGCCCTTCAGGGTGAAAGTCAGGGGGCTCCCGACGGCGAAGTTGTTCGCGTCGAAACCCTGGAACTGGATCGTCTGGGAGACCGAGGTGTTGCTCGCGCAACCGACGTTCGTCCTTCTGAGGGAGTTGACCGAGATGCCCACCGCGAACCCGGGGCGCGAGGGAGTGATCGCCCCGAGGTCGTCGGCAAACTGAACCGCCGTGGTGTACCGCCCGCTGGCGGAGTCCACATAGACCTGCGCGTTCACGATGAACAGGAAACCGGTATTCCGGCTGTCTAGGTCGATCGCGCCTCCGCCGGTGTAGCCGAAGAGGTCGGCGAGAATGTTGTTGAACGTGACCGTCTGGCCGGGGGAGAGAGGGACGAAGGTGTGCGCGATCTCACCACTCCGGTCGCTCAGGCCCACCCGAACGTCGTAGGAGGCGTTCACGGCGTTGAAAATACTGACCTTCGTCTTGTAAACCGAGCCGAACAGGCCGTTCGCGTTGGCCGAGGTCGGGAGCAGCAGATGGGAAACGGCGCCCACGGCCAGAGGAGCGCGCCCTTCGGCGGTTCGTAACGGGCTCGTCGATTCGCTTCCGAGGGCCCGGCGCCCGGGGTCGACGGGTTCGGTGCCGAACAAAGGGGCGCAGCAACAGAACAGGAGAGGGTAAATCGCACGTTTGAGCATGGGGAGCCTCCTCGTAACGCGGCGAGCGATGCAAGGATGGAGCCACCGGACGTGACGTGTCAGCGGGCCGCCTCGTCCATCGCCGCGCGCACGCGGCGCGCGAGAGTATCCGGAGAGAAGGGCTTCAGGAGGAGTGGCGCTCCTTCCGGCAGGAGGGCGCCCGAGTCGGACGCCGCGTAGCCCGACATATAGAGCACGGGGAATTCGAGGCCGCGGGCGGCGATCTGGAGGGCCATCTCGGGTCCGCTCATTCCGGGCATCACGACGTCCGTCACGACGAGGCAGATCGACTCCGCGTTCGCCTCAGCGAGCGCGAGCGCGTCCGGGCCCGACGCCGCCGCGAGCACCGTGTATCCGCGTCCCCGGAGGACGTCCGATGCGAGCTTGCGGACGAGGTCTTCGTCCTCGACGAGAAGGATCGTCTCGGTTCCGCGCGAGAGCCCGCGGCGGTGCGCGCCGGACGCCTTGCGGGTTTCCCGGAAACCGTCCTCGTTCCTCGGGAGGAAGACGCGGAAGGTCGTGCCCTCCCCCGGGTCGCTCGCGACCTCCGTGAATCCGCCGGCCTGGTGAACGATCGCGTAGACCGTCGAGAGCCCGAGGCCGGTCCCTTTGCCTTTCGGCTTCGTCGTGAAGAACGGCTCGAACATCTTCCCGAGCGTCTCCTCGCTCATCCCGACGCCGTCGTCCGCCACCGTGAGGACGACCCGCGAGCCGCCGCGGTCCGCACCGGTCCGGGTCACGTTGGCGGCCTCGATCCGGAGCGTCCCGCCCTTCGGCATCGCGTCGCGGGCGTTCACGGCGAGGTTGAGGAGCACCTGCTCGATCTGGGAGCGGTCTCCGCGGACGCGCCCGAGGTCGGCCGGGACGGCGCAGGTGAAGACGATGTCCTCGCCGATGACGCGCCGGAGCATCTGCTCCATCGCGTGGATCACGGCCGCGACGTCCACGACTTCGATCTGCTCGACCTGGGGAAGGGGCTTGCCGACTGCCGAGAGGGTCCGCCAGGTGCCGTCCGCGTGCCGCATCCGGAATTCGACCTGCTCGAAGCGGGTTCCGTGCGCCATGACGCCGGCGATGCGCTCCCGGACGCGGGGGGCATCCTCGCGGTGGACGAGCTCGGAGACGTTTTAGCCCTTCGCGTCGTCGGGACGGACTCCGAGCAGCCGTTCGACGGACGGGCTCACGAAGAGGACCGTGCCGTCGGGCGCGAGAACCGCCGTCAGGTCGAGCGCGTGCTCGATCAACGAGCGGTAGTACAGCTCGCTCTTCGCGACCTCGGCCTCGGCGCGCCTGGACTCGGAGGTGTCGTGGACGAACCCCTCCAGCTCGAACGATCCCGGGGCGGCTCCCGGGACGAGGCGCATGTCGAATCGCACCCAGAGAGGCGCGCCATCCTTGCGGCGCAGCCGGACCTCGAAGCCATGGAGCTCGCCGCGGCGCCGATACTCCTCGAGGGCGCGCTCGCGGTCCGCGGGCTCGTAGTAGACCTCGGTCGGGATGTCGAGGGGCAGGATCTCCGCGACGCTCGCATACCCCAGCATCCGCGCGAAGGCGAGGTTCGCATACCGGAACTTTCCCTCGCGCGTCGTCCGGTAGATTCCGATCGGGGCGCGTACGATGCGGCCGTGTCGCTCCCCGACGCGCCCGCGCTCGTGGCAGGCTTCCGCACCCTCTTCGGGGAAGACCCGCGCGCCGCGTTTCGCGACTGGGTCGTCCTGCAGGAGCACCTGCGGGACGCCGGCGGCGGGGAAGAGGACGCACGGAAAGCACGCGCGCTCGCGAATGATCTGCTCGAAATTCGAGGCGCACTGGCGTTTTCTTCGAAAGGGGAAGAGGCGACTTTCCTGCACAACGTCGCCGTCTTCTTCGGGTCGCGCGGCCCGGCGGAGAGCCTCCCTTTCTCTCTCTACCTATTTGAAGAATCTCTCGACGCCGGTTACGGAAGCGAAGACCCTGAGGCGATGGCGCGTCTTCAACACAACCGCGGCAACGCGCTCCAGAACCTCGCGCGGTCGACCGGCGACCTGCTGGAGGCGCTCGGGTGCTACGAGCGCGCCCTCACGGTGCGCGACGACTCGCGCCGCATCGCCCGCGGCGTGACCTTGCATGCCCGGGGGTTGCTCTTCCGAAAACTGGCGGAGGCCGAGCCCGGGGTGAGACTCGAGCGCCTCGCAGCGGCCATTTCCTCCTTCGAAGAATCTCTCTCCCTTCGTTCCGATGAAAAGCTGGAACGCGGCATGGCCGAGACGGCTGCCGCTCTCGCCGAGGCGCGACAGGCGCTTTCTTCGGGCTGCTAGGATTCCTCGAATGGCGCGGCGCATCCTCGTCTGTGACGACGAACCGGACATCCGTGAGTCGCTTCGAACGCTTCTCTCCGAGGAAGGGTACGAGGTCACGGCGGTCTCCTCCGGGGTGAACGCTGTTTCCGAGGCGCCGGACCACGACGCCGTGCTCCTCGACATCAAGATGCCCGGTCAGGACGGGCTGGAGACGCTCGCGAAGATGCGCGGGCGGGGAATTGCCACGCCTGTCATCGTCATCTCGGGCCATGGCGACGTGAAGACAGCCATGGAGGCCGTTCACGCGGGCGCCGACGACTTTCTCGAGAAACCGCTGTCGTCCGAGCACGTCCTGAATGCGCTCCGGCGCGTCCTGGATTCGACGCGCCTCGTGCGCGAGAACCTCGAGCTGAAATCGCGCCTCGGCATCACGCGCATCGTGGGGAACAGCGACGCGATCCGCCGGCTTCTCTCCGACGTCGCGAAGGCGGCGCCGACGCCCGCGACGGTCCTCATCGTGGGGCCGAGCGGCACGGGGAAGGAGCTCGTTGCCCGCGCGATTCACGAAGGCTCCCTCGTGAAGGCCGGTCCGTTCGTGCAGGTGAATTGTGCGGCGATTCCGGACACCCTCATTGAATCGGAGCTTTTCGGACACGAGCGCGGCTCGTTCACCGGAGCAGACCGCAAGCAGACCGGGAAATTCGTCGAGGCGGACGGCGGCACGATTTTTCTGGACGAGGTGGGCGACATGTCGGCCTCCGCGCAGGCGAAGGTTCTGCGCGTCCTGCAGGAGGGCGAGGTCGAGCCGGTCGGAAGCCCGCGCGTCGTGAAGGTGAAGGTTCGCGTCGTCGCCGCGACGAACCGCGACCTCACGGGTCTCATCGCGCAGGGGAAGTTCCGGGAGGATCTCTACTACCGTCTCAACGTCCTCGTCCTCCGGACGCCCTCGCTCACCGAAAGGCCCGAGGACGTGCCCGTGCTCGTCGCGCACTTCGCCGAGCACTTCGCCCGCACGAACAACTATCGTCCGAAACGCTTCACCGATGCCGCGCTCGAGACGCTCGCGGCTCGCGCGTGGCCGGGAAACGTGCGCGAGCTGAAGAACTACGTCGAGCGGCTCATGATCATGTCCGACGGGGACGTGCTCGACACTCCGGACGTCGAGCCCGGAGCGGCCCCGCGCGAGGGCGACGTGCCGCTCGCCGTCGTCGTGCGCGGGGGCCGGGTGGTCGACCCGGCGGCGGCTTCGGGCGCGGCGGGCGTGTGGGAGCGACTTCTCTCGATCGGGACGCTGCAGGAATTCCAGGACGAAACGGAGAGGCTCTTTCTCGTGGCGAAGCTCACCGAAAACGCCGGGAACGTGACGCGCACGGCCGAGGCCATCGACACGCCGCGTTCGAACCTCTACAAGAAGATCGACCGCTATGGACTGCGCCGGGACCGCGAGAACCCGGAAGGACGGGAGCCCCGTGACGCCGGATGACGTCCGCCGCCACTTCACGGAGGCGGGGGCGCTCCTGTCCGGCCACTTCCGGCTTTCGTCGGGCCTCCACTCCGAGGCGTATCTCCAGTGCGCGAAGGTGCTCCAGTGGCCCGGGCGCGCCGAGGCGCTCGGCGGGGCGCTCGCGGCTCTGCTCGCCCCGTTTCAGGCCTCGGTCGTCGTCTCGCCCGCGATGGGCGGAATCATCATCGGCCACGAAGTGGGGCGCGGTCTCTCCGTGCGGGCGATCTTCACGGAGCGCGTCGACACCGCGTTCACGCTTCGGCGAGGCTTCGCGCTCGAGCCGGGAGAACGCGTTGCGGTGGTCGAAGACGTGGTGACGACCGGAAGGTCCACACGCGAGGTTCTCGGCATCCTGCATGCAGCGGGCGCCGTGCCCGTCGTGTGCGCGTCGATCGTCGACCGGCGGGCGGCTGGAGCACTCCCGGAGGTGGACGGCGTGCCCTATCGCGCGCTCCTGGCTCTGGACGTGCCGGCGTTCGAGGCGACGGCGTGCCCGCGGTGCGCGGCCGGCGATCCGATCGTCGCGCCGGGCTCGCGCCACCTGGCGGCGAAGATTTGACCGACGCCGACCTCGTCCGGGCGTTGAAGGAGCGCGCCGGCGCGAACGACTCCCTCGTCTACGCGCACCGCGTGTATGCCGAAACGGCCGCACTCGCGCGTCGACATGGTCTCGTTGCGCCGCGTGCCGCCCTGGAGATCGGGCCTGGCGTGAACCTCGGGTCGCTCTTCTGCTTCGCGGCGTCGGGTGTCCCTGCGCTCTGTGCAGCCGACGTCGTGCCGCTGCCCGAGGCGCCACCCCTCTTCTACGAGACGCTCCACGACTACCTTCTCGCGACCGAAGGCTTCTCCTGGTGGAGGGCCTGGGCGGACCCCGCCTCGACGGTCGCGTCGTTCCCGTCGCTCGAGGCGTTCCCTTCCGCCGCGGCGCTCCTCGGGCGGATCGACCACCGGAGCGGTGTCTCGTCCGAGGCGCTTCCCTTCGAAGACGAGGCTTTCGATCTCGTCTACTCGGTTGCCGCCCTCGAGCACGTGCCCGATCCCGCTGGGACCGCGGCCGAGATGCGGCGCGTCCTGGCGCCAGGCGGCCTCGCGATCCACGAGATCGACCTCAAGCACCACGGCGCGGCCGACCCGCTGAAGTTTCTCGAGTGGGACGACGCCGAGTGGAAACGGCGCGCGACGCTCTACGGCGGCGACCTTTCTCTCTCGCAGATCCTCGCCGGTTCGTTCGGCGGCGAGGTCTTCTGTAACCGGCTCCGCCGGGACGACTGGCTCGCTGTCTTCCAGGCGGCGGGCTTCTTCGTCGAGGTGGCCGAGCCAGTCGTCCTGCTGGAAGTGGAGGGCGTCCGGCCGGGCCGCTTCGCGGAGCCTTTCTGCGGACGGCCCGTCGACGAGCTGCGCGTCCTCTCGCTGCGCGTCGTCGCCCGCCGCGTATGAGCGCCTCATAATCGGGTTTCCGTGAAGCTCCTGCGAACGCTTGCCGCAAACGTCCTCGTATCCGCCGCGCTCGCCGCGGGGTTCTTCCTCCTTCTCGAGGGAGGCTGCCGCGCTGCCCGCCGCGTGACGTCCGGCGTGTGGCCGGCGACGCGCGCCGAGGAGCGCGCGGCGTTCTCGCGCCACGTGCGGGGAGCCCTCGCGCGGCATCCGTACCTCGTGATCGCGGGCTTGCCGGGAGGAGGCCTCGACCTCCCCGGGATTTCGGTGCGGATGAACGCGCATGGGTATCGGGGGTCCGACGTGCCGACACCGAAGCCGGCAGGCCGGTACCGTGTCGTCTGCACCGGGGGATCGACGACACTCGACGTGCGCGCTCGAGACGACGCTCACACCTGGCCGGCGCGGCTCGGGGCACGCCTCGCGGCGGAGGACGTGGATGTCGTGAATGCCGGAATCTCCGGCTGGACGACGGTCGAGAGCCTGATCTCGCTCGCGATTCGCGACATCGACCTCGCACCGGACCTCGTAGTCGTGTACGCGGGCGTCAACGACGCGCAGCCGGCTGGTTTCTCGCCGTTCGCGCGGGACTACTCGCGCGGGCACGCCGAGATCCTCGCACGGACCGTCGGAGTCGAACCGCCTCCCTTCTCGATCTCCTCTCGTTCGTTCCTGATCCAGACGCTCGGCGACGCGCTTCGCGGCGGGCCTCGCCGCGAGGTGGTCCACGAGGCCGCGTGGAAGGGAACCGGGGCCCGCGCCTCCGACGTGCCGGACGAAGCGGTCGCGGTATTCGAGAGAAATCTGCGCACAACGATCGCGATCGCGCGTTCCGGGGGTGCGCGAACGCTGCTGGTCGCGCAGTCGGTGCGGCTTCGGCGCGGCTTCGAGGCAGCCGACCGGGAGTACTACGAGTCGTGGACGCCGGGCCTTACGTTCGCGGGCGCGGAGCGTGCGCTGGCGCGTTACAACACGGTGAGTCGCGGCCTCGCGGACGGGGACGGCGTGTTCTTCCTCGATCCGTTCGCTTCGGGAGCGTTCGTCGACGCGGATTTCGCCGACCCGGTCCACTTCTCGGAAGCCGGAGGGGACCGGTTCGCCGGCGTGCTCGCGGCGTTCCTCGCGAAACCGGGCGGGCTTCTGGCCGGGGCACGTAAGGTACGAACCGGCCGCTGAGGGCGACGCTCCCGGTAGAATCCGCGCCGGGAGTACCCGCCCATGAGCCCCTCGCCCCGTCCCACGCTCCTCCTCGACAAGGTGAACTGGCCGCGCGACCTGCGCACGCTGACGCCGGAGCAGCTGCCGCTCCTGGCGGACGAGCTCCGCACGTTCGTCATCGACACAGTCGCCAAGACGGGTGGGCACTTCGCGTCGGGCCTCGGAGCGGTGGAATTGACGATCGCGCTCCACTACGTGTTCGACACGCCCAAAGACCTTCTCGTCTGGGACGTGGGCCACCAGACGTATCCGCACAAGGTCCTCACCGGCCGGCGCGACCGGCTCAAGACGATTCGTCAGGCGGGAGGGCTTTCGGGTTTCACGAACCGTGCGGAATCAGAGTACGACGTGTTTGGCGCCGCGCACGCCTCGACGGCGATCTCCGCGGCCCTCGGAATGGCAATCGCCCGGGATCTCCGGGGAGAGAAGAACGAAGTCGTCGCGATCGTGGGCGACGGCGGTCTCACGGGCGGCGTGGCGATGGAGGGTCTGAACCAGGCCGGTTACCTCAAGAGCAAGCTTCTCGTGATCCTGAACGACAACGACATGTCGATCTCGCCGAACGTCGGCGCCATGTCGGGTTACCTCCTCCGGATCGCGCGCGGGCAGATTTACCAGCGCGTGCGCGAGGACGTCGCGCACATCCTCAAGAAGCTCCCGGCGGGCCAGAAGCTCGCGGGCCTGGCCGAGGCGCTGGAAGACGGCATCAAGAAGGTGCTCGTCCCCGGCACGCTCTTCGAGGAGCTGGGCTTTCGCTACATCGGCCCGATCGACGGACACAACCTGCCCGTTCTCCTCCGGACGCTCCGGGAGACGAGGCAGATGGAGGGGCCCGTCCTCCTCCACGTCCGCACGACGAAGGGAAAAGGCTACCAGTGGGCCGAGGAGGATCCCGTCTACTGGCACGGCCCCGCTCCCTTCCAGGTGGACACGGGCGAGATCGCGAAGAAGTCGGCGCCCCCGAGCTATACGGCCGTCTTCGCGGACGCGCTCTCGGAGATCGCCGCCAAGGACCCGCGCGTCGTCGCCGTCACGGCCGCGATGTCGGAGGGGACGGGGGTCGACCGTTTCGCGAAGAAATTCCCGGAGCGGGCCTTCGACGTGGGAATCTGCGAGCAGCACGGCGTCCTGTTCGCCGCGGGCCTCGCGACGCAGGGCTTCCGGCCCGTCTGCGCGATCTACTCGACGTTCCTCCAACGGGCGTACGACCAGATCATGCACGACGTCTGCCTCATGGATCTGCCGGTCGTCTTCGCGCTGGACCGCGCGGGCGTCGTGGGCGCGGACGGCCCGACCCACCACGGCGTCTTCGACCTGACGTATCTTCGCGTCTTCCCGAACATGCAGGTCTGCGCGCCGAAGGACGAGAACGAGCTCCGGCACCTCGTCGCGACGGCTCTCGCATCCGACCATCCGACGGCTATCCGATATCCGCGCGGCGCGGGGTACGGCGTGGCGATGGACCCGGAGCTCAAGCTGCTGCCCGTGGGGAAGGGCGAAGTGCTGCGCGTCGGAAAAGACGGCGTCGTGTTCGCCATCGGCGATCCCGTCCTGCCCGCGCTGAAGGCCGCCGAACGCCTCGCGAAGGAAGGCGGTCCGTCGCTCACCGTCGTGAACGCGCGTTGGGTCAAGCCTTTCGACAAGGAGCTGCTCGCGCAATTCGTGAAGTCGGGGACGAAGGTCCTGACGGCCGAGGAGAACCAGCTGGCGGGCGGCTTCGGCTCGGCGGTCGTCGAGGCGCTCGAGGAGCTCGGCGTCGTCGCCGACGTGAAGAGGATCGGCATTCCAGACAGGTTCATCGCGCACGCGACACAGACCGAGCAGCGCCACGACCTCGGCCTCGACGAGGACGGCCTCGTCGCGTCCTTCCGGGAGCATCTCGCCTCGAAGGGAGCCCTCGTCCCTCTCGCGGCGCGGTCCGCCTAGCCTTCGACCTGACCTCCGGTCTAGCTACTTCGTGAGCGGTGGGCCGAAGCTAGCTGCGGGGGTTGAGCTGATCGGAGGCGGCGTTTTGGCTCGACCGCATACCTCCCTCGGGGTAGTACCGGTGCATCTCGAAAGGAATCGTCGGAGAGAGTCACTACCTTGTGAAGGGATGCACAAGCTGTCCGGAGAGCCCGAGTAACGCTGAAAACGATGCCTTTGAGCGTAGTTTGCCTTCCGCCATCAGCTTGTGCCGTCCTAAACAATTTTGGAGGTATTCTATGAGAGGATCTGCTAGTTGCTGGGTTGATCATTCTTCTTGGGCTCACGCAGGCGGCAGCCGGTGAGCAAATACTTCACATCCGTAAGCCTCTAGCAACGACCTATACGAAGGTGACCGCAAGCCAGCTTAAGGCGCTTACCGCGCACGGCATCCGGGTGCTGGAGGATTATGGTCCCTTCCTGATCGCGTCCGCGCCCGACAATGTCGGCTTGACGGCCGTCAATTCCGAGACAGGCTTGAGTGCGGCCGTCGACCCGGACGCCTTCGTCCTCGACCTCGGCGGCGTCATCCTTGATACTCGTGATCCCGGCAAGATCCTGCAGTCTCTGCCCAGCGATCTGGCATTTACCGATTACAGCGGTCCGACGGGCCTATACGCCGTTCAGTTTCACAGCCCTGCTCGGCCCGAGTGGCTGAACGCGCTCAAGGCCGCAGGTGTACGGGTCATCCAATACGTCTATCGGAACAGCTACATCGTCGCCGCGCCAGCCGGCATCGAGAAGCTGCGCGGCGCGCTTGGCCCAGAAGTTCGCTTCGCGGGTGTGGTTCAGCCATTTTTCAAACTCGCGCCGGCGCTTCGAGACGCGACCGTGCTTGCGGGCACTGCTCGGCAGGCAGTATCTGTCTTGTTAGACTCCGCTCAGGATCTAAAAAGCACGATTGCCGCGCTGCAGTCCATCGACTCCGAGTTGAAGACCTACCCTAAAGCGATGGACGAGATGATCGTCACCTTGGCTGCCGCCCCGGCCGACTGGAAAGAGATCGCTTCCTTTTCCACGACGCGCTGGATCGAACCGATTTATGAAGCCCATGTTTCGGACGAAAGAGCGAGCCAGGTGAGCGCCGGGCACTATTCGGCGTGGGATGCGACGGGGCCCGGTCAATACAAGTCGTGGCTCACGAACCTTGGCCTCTCGTTTTCGAACGAGATTGTCGACATCGTGGATACGGGTCTTCAGAATTCCTTGGAAGACCAGAGTGGTTGCCTAACGGGAGCTTCGATTCCGGGTGGACATCAAGATCTCAATAACTCTAGCTTCATGAGCCGCCTCGCATATGCCTGCGCCTATAACGGGCTCACGACGACGAACGACGGCTTCTATCATGGCACCTTCATCGCCGGGCTGATCGCAGGAGATCCGACGCAGACCGGCGGAACTGGGAGCGCAGATTCGAGCGGGTATTACTGGGGCATGGGCGTCGCGCCGGGCGTGAGGATCGGTGTCTCCCGGGTAATGACGAACAATGGAACGCTCCCCCCTCTTTCATCGATGCCCGGGATCCTCGACTCGATTGGGCAACGGACCGTCGACTATCACGCCTACTTTCAGAACAATAGCTGGAATTTCTCGGATACGACGTACTCGCTTACGTCCAGGGAGATGGATCGCCTGGTGCGTGACGCGACCGGGAATTTTTCAAGCTATCTCAACGCCCTTACGATCGCGGCCGCCGCAGGCAATCGAAACCCCAACGATGACCGTAAGGTCTGGGCGCCGGGCACCGCAAAGAACGTCATCACAGTGGGCGCGACGGGCCTGCCCAGAAGCGGCCTGCCGGGGGCCTGCAACACATCAGTCGTGATCTCTGACATCCCGTCCATCAGCAGGATGGGGCTCGCATACGATCTCAACCGGTTCAAGCCAGACATCATGGCGCCGGGTCGAAGCATCACGTCGGCGCGCACATTTGATGCCACCGCTCCCAACCAGGGCGCTAGCGACTGCGCGACCTACACCGGGTTGACACCCTATCAGGCGGCCCTCCCGTCGCAGGGCGGGCCCTATGGAGCCGGTCACGGCACCAGCTTCTCGACGGCTCTCGTTACGGGTGCCGCGGTCCTCGCTAAAGCGAAGATCGGTGGAACGCCATCGCCGGCGATGATCAAGGCGACTTTGATCGGGGCGGCGTCATCCATGCAGGGCGGATACGACTACGTCTTGGATTCAACAGTGGGGTGGGAACCGTCCTCAGTGCAAGGGTGGGGTCGGTTGGACCTGGCGAAACTCCTGGAGGACAGCACGCCAAAGGTCTACAAGGACTCGGTGTCTCTTCGATTCACCCAAGCAGGGGCCTACCAGAACTTCTCCTTCACAGTTGCAGATCCAACAAAACCCATAATCGCAGTGCTTGTTTTCACCGACGCTGCTGCGAACGCGGGACAAAGCTTCACGTCCGTCAACGAGGTCGACATGTATCTTCTTCAGGCCGGCGCCGTGTATTGCGACGGTCAATACGGCACGCCCTATTCGTACCGAAGTTCCTCATGCTGGCTCCCTGACTTCTATAACAACGTCAAGCGCGCGTTCATTGCCCCGAACAGCTTCTCAGGCGCATTCACAATCCAAATGGTCGCGAGCTCGGTCAACCAGGTGGCAGTACCGGGGTTGGACAGCGGTAATCCCAACCAGGATTGGGCGCTGTTCATTTACAATGCTTACTGATCGACTCCTTCGCGCGGCCTGTCGAGTTTCAGCGGCGCTGCTGGCTTGCCTGGCGACGGGTTCTCAAGGCGCCGAAATCGTGCTGCCCGCTCTCGCCGCTCATGTGGAAGGAGCGAACGGGTCGGTCTGGGCGAGTGAGGTTCGCGTGACGAACTTCTCTTCGGTCCCCAGAACCATCCGGATCGTCGACTGGATCGGAGCGCCAGGATGGATTCCGAGCACGTATTCTCTTCCGCCGGGAGCCACGACGTCGATCTCGGCGTGGTCCATTTATGCGGGCAGCCGCGCGAACGAAGGTTCTCTCAGGTCTCCGAACCCCTTCGGGGCAGCCGTCGCGGACGTGGAGGACGGTTTGTTCGTCCAGACCGCCATCCTTACGGGTAGCCCACGCGGGGAGTTTGGAACAGCGGGCGACTTCGCCCGCTGCTCAGAATGGACTGGTGGATGGCTCTATCCCGTCGGCGGCATTTTTCTCCCGGACGGGACGGAGTTAAACACGGACGGATGCAATGAAGGCGCAGGACCCGTCATCGACAACGCTTCCACCTTTTTCCCAGCTGGTACTCAGATCCTCCTCTCTTGGCTCCACACGGACTCGAAGCGGCGCGTGAACCTCTCGTTCGTCAACCCGGACGCGGTGGCGGCGGACGTCACGATATCCGTGTATCCCGCCGACGGCGCGTCTCCGCTCATCGCCCACGTAACGGTGCCCGCGCGCACGGTCTCTCAAATCAACGATATCTTCTCGACGTACTTCAGCAGCGTTCGCGCGCGGAATGAAGCGCTGAAGGCCGTCGCTGCTCGCGCCACGATCGTGGCGACGACTCGGCTCTACCCTCTCGCGTACGTCATCAGTAACCAGAACAATACCGTCTCGCTCTCGCTTCCGCGCTGAGTGTGCACGCCCCTAGGAGCCCGGCTGGTCCCCCAGACGGACTCCTAGTTGTTTCGCCGGTCGAGACCCCGGTCGTCCCACGACGCGGGATCCTCGAGCGGTTCGAGGTGGGTCAGAACACTGCTGCCGGGAAGGGCTTCGGCCACGCCGCGCTCGATTTCTTCGCAGACGTCGTGGCCGCGTTTGACGGGCCAGGCACCCGGCACGAGGACGTGCATCTGGATGAATCGGCGCGGGCCGGCGGCGCGCGTTCGAAGGCCGTGGATGACGACGCCGCGGGCGTGAAAGCGCTCGAGCAGGCCCGCGAGGGCGGCCTGATCGTCGTCCGCGATCGCCCGGTCGAGGAGGCCGTGACTCGTTTGCTGAAGCAGGCGGACGCCCGTCCAGACGATGTTCGCGGCGACCAGGAGGGCGACGATGGGATCGAGGACCAGCCAGCCCGTCGCCCTCACGAGGAGGACGCCCACGAGTACGCCGGCGGACGTCCAGACGTCCGTCAACAGGTGTTGGGCGTCGGCGGCGAGAGTGATGGAGCGCAGGCGCTTCCCGGCCCGTAGGAGGGCGACCGCGACGCCGCCGTTGATCGCGGATGCGAGCACCGAGATCCCGAGACCCAGCCCCACGTTCTCGATCGGCTGGAGGTTCCGGAGGCGGTCGATGGCCGCGACCGCGATCGCGGCTGCCGCGGCGAGAATCATCATTCCCTCGAATCCGCTCGAGAGATATTCGGCCTTCGTATGGCCGAACTCATACGTAGCGTCGGCGGGCTTGCTCGCGCGCCAAAGGGCCCAGAGGGCGACGAGCGCCGCGAGAAGATTCACGCCGGACTCGGCCGCATCGGACAGGAGGCCGACGGAGCCGGTGAGCTTCCACGCGTAGACCTTCAGACCGATCGTCGAGACCGCGGCCGCGATCGAGATTCCTGCATAGAACGTCGCGGGACGATCCGCCATCGTCGGGAGGTTGAGATGCGGTGCGCACCTCGTCAAGCGGGAGGATGCATCAGCGTCCTGCTAGGCTCGGGGCATGCGGGCACTCGTCTGCGACGGGCCGGGGCGGGTGGCCCTCCGTGAGGTCGCGACCCCGGAGCCGGGGCCGGGCGAGGTCCTCGTGCGCGTGGCCGTCGCGCTCACGTGCGCGACCGATTTCAAGATTCTGAAGCGGGGCCATCCGAAGATCCCGTTCCCTCTCACGCTCGGCCACGAGTTCGCGGGCCGGATCGAAAGAGCGGGCGCGGGGACGCCCTTCGACGTGGGGGATCGCGTGACGTCGGCGGTGTCGGGCCCGTGCGGAGACTGCGAGACCTGCCGTGCCGGCCGGCAGAACCTCTGCGCGTCGGCTTTCGACCAGCCGCTCTTCGGGGCCTTCGCGGACTTCATTCTCGTCCCGAAGCGCATCGTGAGGAACGGGCTGAGGCGGATTTCTGAAGGACTCTCAGACGAAGCGGCTGCCCTCCTCGATCCGCTGGCGAGTGTCGTGCACGCGATCGGCCGGGTGGAGAGGTCCATGGGCGGCGACGTTCTGATCGTTGGCACCGGCCCGATCGCGGCGATGCTGTTTTTTCTCTTGAGCGGGAAAAAGAAGGAGACGGAGAGGACGGGCGCGGAACGCCGGATTGTCGTCGCGGGACGGCGGGAGGAGAGACTCGTTTTCTTTGAAAGGAACAGAGCGGAGATTGTGCGCATCGCCGACCCTTTGCGCGAGCCGGCCGCCGGAGCCTCCGGTCTCCTCTTCACCTTCAAAGAAAATCCCCGGTCTTTCTCTCTCGTCATCGACACGACCGGCGCTGCCGGCGTGATCGAAGCGCTGCCCGGACTCGCCGCGGACGGCGGGACAGTGCTCCTCTTCGCCGGGCTGCCCGCCGGGGCTCGTGTCTCCCTCGACGCGCACGCGATCCACTACCGCGAGGTGTCGATCGTCGGCTCGTTCCACTACACGCCGCAGGAAGTTGATGAAGCCCTCACGCTCCTTTCGAAGGGAGCGGTCCCGGCCTCGGAGGTCGTCTCAGCGGCTCGCCCTCTCGCCGACTGGCGGGTCGCGTTCGATCTCGTGAAGGGCGGCGCCACGATGAAGGTTGGTCTCGTCCCGTGAAGGCGGTTCTCGTGCGGTCCCTCGACGACATCGCAATCGTGGAGATGGAGGCGCCCCGGCCGGGCCCCGGAGAGATCGTCGTCGCGATGAAGGTCGTGGGCATCTGCGGCAGCGATACGACTCCGTGGTACGTGGCGACGAAGGCCCCGGTCGTCCTCGGACACGAACCGTCGGGCGTCGTCGCGGAGACGGGGGCGGGCGTCACGTCGTTTCACACGGGAGATCGCGTCGTCGTCCACCATCACGCCGCGTGCGGCATCTGCCGTTACTGCCGCGCGGGCGAGGACGTCATGTGCGCGGAGTGGAAGAGGACGCGGCTTCACCCGGGCGGTCTCGCCGAGCGCGTTCGGGTCGAGGCGGCCGCGGTCGCCACGGACACGCTGCGTTTCCAGGACAGCCTTTCCTTCGAGGACGGCGCTCTCGTCGAGCCGCTCGCTTGCGCCGTGAAAGCGGTGCGCCGCGCACGCGTCGGCGCGGGGGACGCGGTCCTCGTGATCGGGCTCGGGGCGAATGGCATCATGCTCGGCCTCGCCGCACGGGACGCGGGCGCGGCGTCTCTCGTCGGGTGCGACCCGGATGCTCAAAGGAGGGCTCACGCTCTTCGGCTGGGCTTCGATCAGGTGCTGGCGCCCGAAGAGGACCTCTCTGGGAAAATGAAGAGCTGCGATGGTGCGGGCGCGGACGTCGTCTTCGTGCTGCCGACGGGCGAGGACGCGGTTCATTCGGCGCTCGCTTCGGCGGGGCCCGCCGGCCGCGTCGTCTTCTACTCGCCCGTGCAGCCTGGCAAGACGTGGATGATCGAAGCGCATCGGCCTTATCTAAAGGACCTTTCGCTGCACTTCTCCTATTCCTGCGGCGCGGCCGACATGCGAGAGGCGCTTGCGCTCCTGGCGCGCGGCGCGGTCCGGTCCGCCGACCTCGTGACGCATCGCGTGCCTTTCGAGAGGGCCGCCGAGGCCTTCGCGCTCGCGCGCCGGGGAGGCGACGTCCTCAAGGTCGTCGTGACGTTCTGAAGAAACGTCTGGACGTCGTTCTCGTGGAGCGCGGGCTCGCCGAGTCGCGAACGCGGGCCGAAGCGCTCATCCTCGCGGGCCGAGTCTCTGTCGCGGGGCGAGAGCGGGTCAAACCGGGCACGCCGGTCGCGGAGGATGCCGAAATCCAGGTGGGGGAGCCCGAACATCCGTGGGTTTCGCGTGGGGGCGTGAAGCTGGACTTCGGACTCACACATTTCGGAATCGAGGCGAAGGGGCGGGTGTGTCTCGACGTCGGCGCCTCGACGGGCGGATTCACGGACGTGCTTCTCGCCCGAGGCGCGTCGCGGGTTTACGCCCTCGATGTTGGCTACGGCCAGCTCCACGCCCGGCTCCGGAGCGATCCGCGCGTCGTGGTGCGCGAGAGGTTGAATGCGCGGTTCCTGTCGCGCCGCGACGTACCGGAAGAGCCGTCGCTTCTCGTGGCGGACGTGTCGTTCATCTCGCTCACCCTGATTCTTCCGTCGGTCGTGCCGCTTCTCGCGGAAGGAGCCGACGCTCTATTCCTCGTGAAGCCGCAGTTCGAAGCGGAGCGGCGCGAGGTGGGACGCGGGGGAATCGTGCGCGACGAGGGTGTGCGCGCGCGCGCGGCGGCCCGCGTGAGTGCGGCAGCCGCGTCGCTCGGCCTTGCGAGCCGCGGGGTGATTCCCTCTCCGATCACGGGGGCGGAGGGAAACGTGGAGCTCCTCGCCGCGTTCCGCCGGAATCCCGCTACACTTCGGGGGTGAAAGCCGCGAAGCCCGGGGGCCGCCGTGTCCGGCGCGTGGGTCTCGTGACCCGCCACCGGAGCACCGCCGCGATCGCCCTCGCGCGCAAGCTCGAGCGCCTCCTCGTGCGGCGGGGAATCACGGTCCTCCACGATCTCGAATCGTCGCGCGCCCGCGGCGTTTCCGGCGGGGCTCCGCGCGCGCAGATTGCGCGGCTCGTCGATCTCGTCGTGACCCTCGGAGGCGACGGAACGCTTCTCTCGGTGGCCCGCCATCCGGCCCCCGGCGTTGCGGTGCTTGGGATCGACATCGGCAGACTGGGGTTTCTTACGACCTGCCGGCCGGACGAGGCGGGCCCGGTGCTCGAGGCTGCGCTCGCGGGGACGGCGCACGTGGAGAAACGCCGTCTGCTGTCGGTCCGTGTGACGGAGGGCGCGCGCGCCCCGCGCGCCTCGCGCCTCTACCGGATCGTGAACGACGCTGTCCTCTCCAAGTCGGCGCTCGCGCGCATCGCCACGATCCGCGTCGACGTGAATGACCGTCTCGTGTCGCGGTACCGGGGAGACGGGCTGATCGTGTCCACGCCGACGGGTTCCACCGCCTATAACCTCTCGGCGGGTGGCCCCATCCTCGAGCCCACGCTGGCGGCGCTCGTCCTCACGCCGATCTGTCCGCACACGCTGACGCTGAGGCCTCTCGTGCTTCCCGATTCGGTCCGGCTCGATCTTTCGGTGGAGGACGATCCGGCGGACGTGTTCCTGACCCTGGACGGACAGGAAGGGTTTCCAGTGAGCTCCACGACGCGCATCTCGATCGCGCGCTCCTCCGAGACCGTGTCGTTGGTGCGGGCTTCGGAGGCCTCGTTCTTCGAGGTTCTCGCCGGAAAGCTCTCGTTCGGCGGTGAGCGGGATAGCGCGGCGCGGTAACGGAGAGATGCACCGCCTTCCGCAGCTCTCCCTCACTCAGGTCCGGCTCTTCCGTCTCTTCACGCTTCTTCTCGTCTTCTCCCTCCTCGTCCTTTACGGCGTCTTCCGCTCGACGCGCTTCCAGGAGCTTCTACGCCGGAGAACGGAGAGGTTCCTGACCGCGAAGATCGGGAGAACCGTCACGCTCGGCGGCTTCGACCTCGTGCTCCTCCCGTTTTCCGTGCTCGTCCGCGAGGTTTCCGTGGCCAACGACCCGCGCGGCCTCGCGGGCGCCATGTTTTCGGCGTCCGAGATCGAGGTGCGCGGCCTGCCGACGCTTTCGAAGAGCCGCATCGACCTTCGGAAGCTCCGCGTGGTTTCGCCGCGCGTGGTCATCGAGGCTTTTCCGGACGGCACCACGAACCTGACGGGGCCCCTCAAGGCCGTCGCGGGAGACGCCGGCGGGGGCCTGGACATCAGGCTTCAGGAAGCGATCGTCCAGAGGGCCTCGCTCCGGTTCCGGGACTGGGAAGCCGAAATCGATGCCCACCTCCAGGACGCCGCGGTTACCGCCACGTCCGGGCGCAGCCGGACGGTGACGTACCTCGCTCTCGCGTGCCGCAAGGGCCGCTTCAAGCTGGAGAACAACGAAACTCTGGAATTCGCCCTCGGCGCGGAGGTGACGCTCGCGCCGGGGCGCGTCCACCTGACGGGACTCAGGCTTCGCGGCGAGCGTCTGAAGGTCGAGGCCTCCGGAGGAATCGACGACCTCCGGAAGCCGGTGTTCGCTCTCGTCGCACGGGCCGAGACGACCGGGGAATCGCTGTCGAGAGTCTTCGGCCTCGGCCTTCCGCTGTCGGGCCGCGTCCGCATGCACGGCACGATGCGGTTCGGCGAGCCGGGCGGATTCCGTATTTTCGGTGCGTTCGATCTGCCCGCCGCCGCGTTCGGGCCCTTTCCGATGAACGGCGAGGGTCTGCTTCGCGTCGATTCGAAGGGGATTCTCGTGAACGTGACGCGCGCAAACTATGCGGGCGGAACGCTGGAGGCCCTGATTCAGCTGGAGCGGATCAACAATCCTCCGCTTCCCGTGCGCATCGCCCTGCGCGGCCGCGGGATGGACTTCGAGCAGTTCTTCGCCGATCTCGGACTCAAAGGTACGGGACTCGTCGGAAGGGCGGACCTCGACACGTCCCTCACGTTCGGGCGGGGAGGGATCGAGCACGCGGACGGCATCGGACGAATCCGTGTCACGGCCGACGACGGCAGGCATTCGGCGGTACGCGGACGCTTCGCATTGCCGGTTTCCGGTGGCGGCCCTCTCAGGATTCGAGACGGACAGCTTCTCTTTTCCGGTGTCCCGTTCTCGACGGCCGGGGGTGCACGGATCCGCCTCGACGGCGGCCTCCGGCTCGGGACGTGGGAGCCCGATCTTCAGCTCGACATCGCGGCGGACGATCTCGCCGAGGTCGAGCGTCTCGCGGACAACTTCTATCCCGCGATCCAGAACGAGCCTCTGACGCCTCCGTTGAAGCTGGGAGGAGCCGGCCGCTTCGTTGCGCATCTGACCCGCAGCTTCAGCGATCCGCGGGTCGAGGGCCGCCTCACGGCCTCCCAGTTCGTGCTGCGCGGCGTGCGGTTCGGGACGACGTCGGTGGAGTTTCTCGTGGACCACAACGTGGCCACGTTCTCCCCGTTCACGGCGAAAGACGGCGACGCCGGGCTCTCACTCACGGGAAAGATCGGCTGGGGCGGGCCCCTCAAGGGAGCGTATCGCCTGGACGGCCTCACGGCGGATTTTTCGCGGTGGCCAATCGAGCGCGTGATGGCGTTCCTCGACCTCGACGTTCCGATCACCGGCGCGGTCACGGGGCGGCTGCCGCTCGATGGGGTGACTCCCGCCGTGTCCGGGCGAGTCCCGCTCGTCCTGACGGACGCGAGCGTCTGGGGACAGAAGCTCGACCGTCTCGAAGGCGTCGTCGCCTTCGAAAAGGACCGGATCGTGATCGAAGACGCCACGACGCGACTGGCGGCCGGGACGGCGAAAGGGAGCGGATTCTTCCGCTACGCCGACCGCGCGTACGCCCTCGATCTCGACGGGAAGGCCTTGCCGGTCGACCGTCTCGACGCGGCGACGGGGCTTGCGCTGACGGGCTCACTCTCGGGGCACATCAAGGGCTCAGGAACCGTCGACAAGCCGAACCTCGACGTGGCGGTGCGTATTGCCGATGCGGCGTGGAGCGGCAGTCCGCTTGGGCGCGCCGGGACCGAAGTCGAATTGAGTGCCAAAGGCGATCATGGCGCCTTTACGTTCTTCGTCCGTGCGCCGGAGGCGGCCGAAATCACACTGGCGCCCGACGGGGCGGAAGGCCGCTGGCGGGCCCGGCTCGACGTCGCGTCGCTGGCTCCCTTCGCCTCGCTGATCGGCGCTCCCGAGGACGCGGGGCTCGACGGGCGGCTCGTTGCCGAGGCGTCGCTGACAGCGGGCAAGGATCTCGCGACGTGGCGGGGCGAAGGCGCGGTGTCGATCGCGCGGGTCACGGCGTATGGGCGAACCCTCGACCTCCGGGGAGCCGCGCCGCTGCGCGTCACGGACGGAAAGCTGTTCCTCGAGCGGCTCACGCTCGCCGAAGCGCTTCGTCCGGAGCTCCCCGCGGGCACGGCGACGGCCTTCACAATCGCAGGAAGCGGCGGCCTCACGTCTCCCTACGCGCTCGACCTGTCGGTGAGCGGCTCTTTCGACGCGACCCTCCTCAGACCCGCCCTCTCCGGAATGAATGCGGCCGGGCGCGTCAGCGTCGACCTGAAGATCGGCGGCACGTCCGCGGCGCCCGCATTGACGGGGCGCGCCGCGCTGGATGGGGTCGACCTGTCGAATCCGGGCGGCATTGCGTTCGAAGCGATCACGGGAACGCTTCTATTTTCGGAGGGCCGGGTCACGTTCGGGGATCTCACTCTTCGCTACAGCGGCGGCACGGTGGACGTGGGCGGATTCGTGGCGCTCTCGGGCCTCCGGCCCACGTCTTTCAGGCTGAGCGCGCACGTCGGGCACGTTCGCTATTCGCCGTTCGACGGCTTTCGAGGGACGTTCTCGGGAGATCTCGTCTTTCTCGGAGAAACGACCCTGCGCGCCGTTCGAGGCGACCTCGTCTTCGACAGGGCGCTCTACAACCGGGACTTCTCTCTGGACATCGCATCGCTTCTCGCGCGCAAGCGAGATGCATCCACGAGCCCGACGTCGTTCGACGCCGTGGCCCTCGACATCCGGCTCGAGGCGCCGCCGTCCTCGATCGAGGTACGCGCCAACGTGGCCCGCCTCAGGCTCTCGGGTGAGCTCTTCCTCAGGGGCACGGTCGGCCGTCCCCTTTTGTTCGGAGAGGTCACCGCGGAGGAGGGCGGCCGCCTCACGCTGCAGGGGCAGCGTTACGAGCTCGTTTACGGCAAGATTCTCTTCTCAAATCCGCTCCGAATCGAGCCGTTCTTCGACATCGAGGCGCGGGGCACGATCAGTCGTTATCAGGTCACGTTCGGCCTGACGGGGACGCCCTCGCGTCTCGCGCCCCGGTTCTCGTCGGACCCCCAGCTTTCGGAGGCGCAAATTGTCTCTCTCATGGCCACAGGCGACATTCCGCAGAGCGCGGGAGTGGCCGTCGGACCGGCCCCCAGCTCGTCCGACGAGTCGGTCTCCAAGGCCGCGCGCGAGCTCCTCGCGAGTCTCGCGACGGAAGCCGTCACGAGCCGGACGAAGAACTTCTTCCGGCTGGACCGGTTCCAGATCGATCCGACGATCACGGGCACGTCGTTCGACGCGCCTCGCGTCACGGTGGGCAAGAGTCTCGGCAACAATTTCACAGCCACCGTCTCCTTCGTTCTGTCGAGCAACCAGCAGCAGATCATCACGCTCGACTATCAGCTGTCTCCCGCCGCCGTCATCCAGGCCAAGCTCGACGAGACCGGCGTCTACTCTCTCGAACTCCGGATCCGGCAGCGGTTGCGATGAGAATCCTCCCTGCCGCCCTCTTTACCGCCGGCGCGGTGTTGTTCGCGGCGCCCGCGCCGGCGGCGACGTTCTACGGGACCGGGATCGCGTCCCTGTCGTTCCGCGGCGACGCGTCTTTGGACACGCACCGGCTCGAGGCGCTCACCGTGCTCAAGCCGGGACGCACCCTCACGGACGAGGCCGTGAGGACGAGCCTCCGCAACCTTTTCGCGACGCGGCTTTTCTCCGACCTCGCCGTCGAGGCATCCCCTTCCCCGGCCGGCGCGATCGTCGTCGTCGTTTTCGCGGCGGCACCCCGGATCGAGCGTCTCGAGATCTCGCCGGGTGTACCGGCCTCCGGCCGCGTTCTCGACGCCGTGGGGCTCGGGGCGGGTGATCCCTGGCAGAACGACCTCAAACCCCGTTACGAAGATGCGATCCGACGCGTTCTCCGCGACCAGGGATACTTCGATCCGAAGGTCGCGATGGTCGTCGAGGCAGGGGTCGACGAGACGAGCGTGCGCGTCCGCCTCGATGTGCGGAAGGGCCCGCGCGCGACGGCCGGCCCCCCCCGGTTTTCGTCCGCGCTCACGCCTCTCGACGAGACGGTCCTTCTCGCAAAGGCGAAGTCGAAGTCCGGGAAGCCGTATCGCGGCGCCGCGGCACGGGAAGACGCCGAGCGCTACGCGGCGGCCTACCGGCACCTCGGATATTCGCGGGCGGAGGTTCGGCTCGAGGACGAGCGCTACGACGCCGCGTCGACGACGGTCACGCCTTATTACGCGCTCTTTGTCGGACCGCGGGTCGTCCTCCGGGTCACCGGAGAGAGCGAGAGCGTGGTGCGGAGGCACCCCGATTCGCCGTGGTCGCGCGGAGAGCCTTCCGACGAGGACTCGCTTCAGGTTCTGAAGGACGGGCTCCGCCGCACGTATCAGGAAAGTGGCTATGCGCGTGCGAAGGTGGACGTCACGTTCGAGACGACGGCGCACGAAGAGGTCGTGGCGTTCGCAATCGAAAAAGGGGAACGCTGGACGATCGCCCGGGTGACGGTGGTCGGCGTTCCCAGCCTTCCGAAGAGCGCCGTGTTGGCCGTGCTTCAGACGCGTGCCCGCGGCCTCCTCGAGAGCGGCCGCTACGTGGACGGAGAGGCCGCCGCGGACCGGGACGCCCTGGAGTCGTTCTACCGTGCGAACGGATTCCGCAAGGCCCGCGTCCTGCCGCCCGAGGTAATCGAGGGTGCGTCGCGGGACACTCTGGTCGTCACGTTCCGCGTCGAGGAGGGAATCCGTACGATCGTGGGCACGCGGACCGTGGTCGGCGTGAAGAGCGTGCCGGAGGACGTCCTCCTTCCCCGGCTCGCCGTCCGCGCGGGACTTCCGTACTCCGAGTCGAACGTGAGCGACGACGCGGCGCTCCTGCAGTCGCTGTACGTGGACCTCGGATACGTGGACGCGAAGGTGGAAGCCACGGCGCGTTTCCAGGACCCCGTGCCGCCTGAGGGAGAACGGGCCGAGGTGCTCTACACGGTGACGGAAGGGAAGCCCGTCGTCTTCGGCAAGACGATCCTGCGCGGGAATCGGCGCACGCAGCCCTTCATCGTCGAAGACCGCCTCGCGAATAAGGAGGGCTCGCCGTTCTCGCTCACGAAGCTCCTCGAGACGCAGCAGAGCCTCGCGCGCCTCGGAATCTTCCAGAAGATCGAGCTCTCGACGCTCCCGACGGATCCCGAGACGCTGTCGCGGGCGGTCCTCGTCACCGTTTCCGAGGCGCGGCCGTGGAGCCTCACGTATGGGGTCGGTGCCGAGTACGCACCGCAGGCGCCCAGCACCCAGCTTTCCGCACGCCTTTCCCTCGGTGTCTCCTACAACAACCTCTTCGGACGCGCCCTCGAAGTGAGCGGGGAAGGACGCGTCTCGAACCGGGATCCGCGCATCATCCTGTCGGCGCGCGATCGCTCGCTCTTCGGCGGGAAGATTCCGATCTCCCTGGCCGCCTACCAGACGAACGATTACTTCTCGGACATCCAGGTCAGGAGGACGGGCGGCTTCCTCCAGGCGGAATATCGGCCTTCGGCCTCGCTCCGGACGGGCCTTCGCTATCAGTACGAGCTCGTCAGTCCCAGCTCCGATCCCGGGCTCGGAGCGGATCAAAGGCTCAATCAGCCGAGCCGCATCAGCTCGTTTGCCGGAGGCGTGACCTGGGACCGCCGCAACGACCCCTTGAACCCGAGCGCGGGCACGTTTCTCGCCGCCGACGTCAAGTACGCGTTTCCATTTCTCGCGGCCGATGCGGACTTCGTGAAGGTTCTTCTTCAGGCTGCCCTGTATCGTCCCTACGGCGCGACGCGCCTTGTCTTCTCGGTCCGCGGCGGCGTGATCCGGAACACACAGGCGTGTACCGTCGTGCCATACGACCCCGCTCTCTGCACCCCCAACCTGATCGTCCCCGTGCCGGAACGCCTGTTCGCGGGTGGCTCGTCCACGCACCGCGCCTTCGCGCGCGACAATCTCGGCATCAAGGGCGAGACGCTGAACGCGGACGGAGTGGGAGTGGGCGGCACGGTGCAGCTCATCGCGAACGCCGAATGGCGCATTCCCGTCGCGAGCAGCTTCGAGGTGGCGCTCTTCTTCGACATCGGGAACGTATGGGCCGATCCGAAGAGTGTGGACCTCGGGCTGCTCCGGTCCGGCGCCGGGGTCGGCCTCCACTATCAAACCCCTGTCGGCCCGATCCGGCTCGAGTACGGCCTGAAGCTGGACCGCTTGCCAGGCGAGGATGCGGGCGCCTTCGCGTTTTCGGTCGGATATCCCTTCTGAGAGCGGCTGGCCGCGGCTTCGGAGGCGCTGGCCGCGGCCCCTGGCGGGCTTACAATGGTTCATGCCCCGCTTCACCGTGCTCGAGACGTCCGCTCTGTTCTCGAACCGGATCAAGTACGACTACCTGTTCGAGATGGAGATGTGGCTGAAGGGCCTCGAGCGCTTCTTCCAGATCGATTGCCTGCCTCTTTCTGCATTCGAACGGTCGCATGCTTCCCTCAAGAATTACGTCGAAGAGGTGGGAGCCGTGCGCGCCGGGCTGGCACACATGGCGATGCTCGCCACGCAGCTCCTCGGGGAAGGCAAGGAAGATCTCGCGTCATTTCTGCTCTATCTCGACAGCCAGGTCACACGGCCGGGCAGCGGCGAGACGCCGGCCAGGCGGCGCGGAGGGAATGCCGAGACGGAACTTGCCCTCGTCGTCGAAAAGCTCGACGATTTCGCGAAGATTCTCGACGAGCTTTCGCGGGCTTCCTTCGTCCCGCTCCAGACGTATCTCTCCTTGGGGCGGATCGTGGTGGGCACGCTTCGGCAGGACCTCAACCTCGGCGTCCTGTTTCGCGAGAACCTGCGCCCCGTGCTCGACAAGGAGTCGAAGCAGTCGCTCGGCCGCGTGCTCGGAAGCCTGCCAGAGCCCGCACACCGCGGTGCCCTCGCCGCCTTGTTCGTCGCGCTCTTCAAGGGCCTGCGCTACGCTGAGCAGGCGCGGACGGCGGCCGAGTCGCCCGCGACGCGCAAGCGCGCGCTCTTGATCTTCAGTCTCCTCAAGGGCGAGAGCGATTCAATCGCCTCCTTCATCTCGAAGCGGCTCGCGCCGCGATTCTCCGAAGGCTCCGTTCAGGCCGAGAGGCTGCGCCGCATCGTGACCGCGCTCGACGCCGAGGTCCGGAAAGTCATGGACGTCGAGCTCGTGGACGTCGTCCTCATGAAGGATCCCGCTCTCGTCCTCACCCGTCTCGAGGACGCCGCCGCGCTCCTCAGGGATCTTCATCAGCAAAGCGTGATTTCGCTCGCGGAGACCTTCTCGTCAGGGCTCGACGAACGCACGCTTTTCCCCGAGTACCGCACGCGGCTCGATCAAAGCCTCGTTCTCAGGGACGAGCTGGCGAAGCTCGTGAAGGCGACCCACGAATTCGTCAAGTTGCCTGACAAGAAGGCGCTCCGAAGCCTGGTGGTCGAGCTCGAGTCCTTCCGGCGCAGCGGCATGCGCCATCTCATGTTCAAGGACTGGTCGCTCTTCGAGCGCTTTCTCGCCGGGTTCTCCCGCGAAAGGCCCCCGCGCTCGTTCCTGCCGGCCGCTCACCAGTTCGAGGGATTCCTGAAGACGCTCGTGAAAGAGATCGGCAAGAGATCGGTCCTCGCGAATCATCCCTTCAAGGGCTTCCGCCTCGAGGGCGGAGCACCGGCCGCTGGCCCGGGCGCGTCCCGCTACAATTGAGTCAGCGGGCGCGTCGCGCCGCGCTCGATCGCGAAAGGACCAGCAACGTGGGATTCGTCTCCGTCACCGAGGCCGCAGCCGCGTACAAGGAAGGCCGCTTCGTCATCATCGTCGACGACGAGGACCGCGAGAACGAAGGCGACCTTTGCCTCGCCGCCGAGCACGTCACCTCTGCCGGAATCAACTTCATGGCGCGCGAGGGACGCGGGCTCGTCTGCGTCTCGCTCACGGAGGAGCGCTGCGATGAGCTGGACCTCCACCCGATGGTCGAGCAGAACACGTCTAACTACGGAACGGCTTTCACGGTCTCCGTCGAGGCCCGCGGCAAGACGACGACGGGAATCTCGGCGGCAGACCGGGCGGCGACGGTGAGAACCCTCGTCGACCCGAAGACGAGGCCGCAAGATCTCCTGCGTCCCGGTCATACGTTTCCCCTGCGCGCCCGCAAGGGCGGCGTCTTGAAGCGGGCGGGGCAGACCGAGGCCTCGGTCGACCTCGCGCGCATCGCGGGCCTCGCGCCGGCCGCCGTCATCTGCGAGATCATGAACGAGGACGGCACGATGGCTCGCGTGCCCGACCTTCTCACGTTCGCGGGAAAGCACGACATCCCGATCGTCTCGGTGGCCGACATCATTCGCCACCGAATGCGTACCGAACGCCTCGTGCACCGGATCGCCTCCCCGATGCTGCCGACCGCCCACGGCATGTTCCGCGTCGTCGCGTATCGGTCCGAGGTCACGCACGAGGAGCATGTGGCCCTCGTCGCGGGCACATGGACGGAGGACGAGCCCGTCCTCGTGCGCGTGCACTCGTCCTGCCTCACGGGAGACGTCTTCGGCTCGGAGCGTTGCGACTGCGGCGCGCAGCTCCACCGCGCGATGGATCTCGTCGGGAAGGAAGGCAAGGGTGTCGTCCTTTATCTGCTCCAGGAGGGCCGAGGGATCGGTCTCGTGAACAAGCTGCGCGCCTACGAGCTGCAGGAGCAGGGTCTCGACACGGTGGCCGCGAACGAGAAGCTCGGCTTTGCGCCGGACGTACGGGACTATGGCATCGGCTGCCAGATCCTGCGGGATCTCGGCGTGCGGAAGATCCGCCTCCTCACGAACAACCCGTCGAAGTACGTCGCCATCGACGGGTACGGCCTCGAGATCGTCGAACGCGTCCCGCTCGAGATCCCGCCCACGGACGGCACGCGCGACTATCTGGCCACGAAGAAGGCCAAGATGGGGCACCTGCTGAAGCTCGTCTGAGCTCGTTCCACCGTTCGCGCGGGCGGATTGGCGTTTCCAGACGGTCGATTGGCGCGGAGTGGCCAGACTACGCCCTTGAACCGTTGGGAAAGCGCTCCTACATTGGTCGCCATCGCGCCAGTCACCAATCAGAAACGTGAACGTCATCGAAAGGACGAACCAATGCGCCACAGCCGCTTGTTCCTTGACGCCTTCCTCCTCGGGGCGCTCGCCGCGCCACTCGCCGCTCGGGCCCAGCTTCCCGACCTCGTCGTGACGTCGTTCACGGTCACGCCGAGGAGCGTCGCGCCCGGCGGATCCATCGAGATCGTCTCGGAGATCCGCAACGCCGGCACGGCGCCGGTGCCCGCCCGCGGACCGGCGGCGGCCTCGACGGCCGTCGAGATCCGCCTCATGAGGGCCGAGACCGACGCCGGCGGCGACCTTCTTGGCGGCTGGGGACCGATTCGCGCCATTCCGGTCGGGGTGAGCGAGCGGTACACGAACCACGGGACCATCCCCGCGGGGAAGGCGCCCGGACACTACTTCGCCTGCGCGACCGTCGACGCCGGGCACATCGTTCCCGAGAGCAACGAGTCGAACAACCGCGTCTGCCTGCCGTTGACGGTGACGGGCGGCGGCCCCGTCCCGGCGATCCCGGGCGGGGATGCCGGTACCATCAGACCCGCCGGGCCCTCGGTCGTCCCGGCCGGTACGGTCCGCCTCCCGGACCTCGTCGTCACCGGTGTCTCGGTCGGTGCGGTCAGCGGCCTCAGCCGTGCCGCGCAGGTCACGGTGAGAAACATCGGCGCGGCTCCCGCCACGAACTTCCGTATGGACGCGTACCAGCTCCAGCCGAAGCGCTGGCAGCTCCTCTTCACGGTATGCGCGCAGACGACTCGCGGTGGCTCGGCGTCGTGCGGAGCCGTCTGGGAGACGGGGAGCCTCGCAGCCGGCGCGACCCGTACGTACCCGGGATGGGTGACGTTCCCGTTGGATCACAAACCCGGGACCACCGAGAAGGTGGAGTTCATGGCGGACGGCTGCTTCCCGGCGCTCGAGCCGGCGCTCCCCGCCGCGTGCCGCGTCGCCGAATCGAACGAGGCGAACAACACAGCGGGCGCGGCCATGGGCGTGCCCTGAACGCGTGGACGAGGGACCGGAGACCGGGGGATTTCTTAGAAGGTAATTGGGCGGGTGCCCGCGGTCGTCAGTCGCGGTAGCGCTTGGCCAGCTGGTCCGGCGCCTCGCCCCTCTTGACCCTTCTCAGAATCTCCCAGTTCTTCAGAACAGTTTTCATGACGCCCCTTTCGAGGTAGCGCCGCGGCGAGGTCTCGACCGGGAGGGGAAGGAGCGCGATGCGCCCTTCGGCGCGGAGTCGCCGCGCAAGGTCCCAGTCCTCGAGAAGCGGCCACGGGCGGTGGCCGCCGAGGCACTCGTAGACGTCGCGCCGAACGAAAGGGGCCTGGTCGCCATAGGGCATGCGCGTGAACCGGTTGCGGAGGTTCGCCCAGCCCGCGACCCACGACATCCGCCAGCCCCCGCCGGAGAAACCGAGCCGGAATGCGCCGCCGGCGGCGCCGGCGGCAATCGCCGTGCGAACCGCCGAGTCCCAGCCAGGCGGGAGGACCGTGTCCGAATGCAGGAAAAGAAGAACGGAAGATTCTTCGAAGGGTAAGAGGGCGGCCGCCTCGCCGAGGCGCTGGCCGCGCGTTACCGGTGACAGGTGAAGACGAGCGCCTGCCTGCACGAAGGCCTCTTTCACATTCGAAGAAATCCCCAAATCCCCTGCCACGACCAGCGAAACGGGTGACTCGGCGCCCGTGACCCTTTCGAAGAAGATCTTCGACGGGGCGGCTTCGGCGACCCCTACAGGCACGATGACGCCGATCGAGAGGGAGCCCAAGAATCTATGATGTCACGGTGGCGTACGGTTTCGTCCTGGTCGGCGGTCGGTCTTTGCGTATGGGCCGCGACAAGACCTGCCTCCCGTACAGAGGAAGACCGATGGCGCTTCACCAGGCTGAAAAGCTCACCGTCGTCTGCGGGAGGGTCGCCCTCGTCGGGAAGGATCCGGCGGCGTTCGCCGGCGCGTCCGTTCCGTACGTAATCGACGGGTCCTCCGAGCCCGCGGCCGCGTTTGGCGTCGCCGCGGCGCTCGCCTTCTCGCCCGAGGAGACGAATCTCATCCTGGCGGCGGACGTGCCGCGCTGCCCCGAGGCTTTTCTGGCGGCCCTCCTCGAGGTGGCCGAGGCGATCCACGCGCCTGCCGTCGTCCCGGTCTCGGGTGGGCGGCCGCAGCCCTTGTGCGCGGTTTGGCGGCGCTCCGCGCTCGCGCTCCTCCGCACGCGGCTCGACGCGGGTGATTATTCTCTCGTGGCGACCCTTCACGCGCTCCACGCCGTGCTCATCCCCGAAGAGGCGACGGCCGCAATGCCGGGCGGCGCCCCCCCGAATTTTTTCAACGTCAACACTCCGGAGGAATATGAAGCGCTCGAACGTGAAAACAGGCCGGACGACCGCGCCAGCGCGGCGCCTCAGCCATCTCGACGCTGAGGGCCGGGCCCGCATGGTGGACGTCTCCGGGAAGCGGGCCACGCTTCGTACGGCGCGAGCCCGCGCCATCGTCGTGCTGGGAAGGGTCGCCTTTGGCACTCTCGACGCCGCGACGAACCGGAAAGGCGACGCGCTGGCCGTGGCGCGGCTCGCCGGGATCCAGGCGGCGAAGCGGACGGCCGAGTGGATTCCGCTCTGCCATCCGCTGACGTTCGACTCGGTGGCCGTTCACCTCACGCCGCGTGTCGCCCGGCTGGCCGTCGAAATCACGGCGGAGGTCAAGGGGACGGGAAAGACCGGGTACGAAATGGAGGCTCTCGTTGCCGCCACGGCGGCGGCGCTCGCCCTGTATGACATGTGCAAGGCGGCGGACAAGGGCATCGAGATCCGGGAGATCACGCTTCTCGAAAAAACCGGTGGCAAGAGCGGGAGCTGGCGCCGGAACAAGGCCCGTTGAGCTAGACTCGATCGCAAGGAAACGGTATGGGACAGGCACTCATCGACGGGCACGGACGCCGGATCACCTACGTGCGGATTTCGGTGACGGACCGCTGCAATCTCCGCTGCATCTACTGCATGCCCGAGGACCAGAAGTTCCGCCCGATGCCCCACCTCCTGTCGCGCGAAGAGATCCGGCGCTCCGCGCGCCTCCTCGCTGATTTTGGGGTCGAGAAGATCCGCATCACGGGCGGAGAGCCGACGACGCGTCCGGACCTCGTCGGGATCGTGAGCGACCTTGCCGCGATCGGCTTTCCGGGCGGCATCGCGCTCTCGACGAACGGCGTCCTCTTTCCCAGGATGGCGCACGACCTCCTCGCCGCGGGTCTCACGAAGGTCAACGTCTCTCTGGACGCCGCGGAAGCCGAGCACTTTCGGAAGATGACCCGGCGAGACCACTTCCAGCCGGTGCTCGACTCGATCGCTCTCGCGCTTTCACTTCCGTTTGACTCCGTGAAGATCAACGCCGTCGTCATCCGTGGACTCAACGACGACCAGATCCTTCCGCTCGCGGCGATGACGAAAGACAAAAAGCTCGGCGTGCGGTTCATCGAGTTCATGCCGTTCGGCGACAACGACTGGAAGGACTCCGACTGGGTGGGCTGGGCGGAGGTCTGGGATCGCCTGGTCGCCGCCGGCTACGAGCTGACTCCGATCGAGAAGACTCTCGTGGCGGGACCCGCCGACGAGTATTCCGTCACGTCGCCCGCCGGTGTACACACGGGAACGCTCGGTTTCATCACGCCGGTCTCGGATCGGTTTTGCGATACGTGCAACCGCATGCGGCTCACGCAGGACGGTTTCCTCAAAGGCTGCCTCTTCGGCCACGCGGACGTCGACCTTTTGAAGCCAATGCGCGCCGGAGCGTCCGACGAGGACCTGCGCGCCCTCGTGGCGCGCGCGGCGGCGATCAAGGAAGAGCGGCATCCCATGTTCGTCGGGATGAACAAGTCGACCCTGCCGCTGCATGCGCGCAACATGAGCGAGATCGGCGGCTGATTTCCGGTGCGCGTCGCGATCCTGACGATCTCGGATCGCTCGTATCATGGCGAGCGCGCCGACAAGGGAGGACCGGCCGTCGCGGACGCCGTGTCCCGGCTCCTGGCCGGCGCCGTCGTCGTGGAACAGACGATTCTCCCCGACGAACGTGACGACATCGCCTGGAACCTCAAACGGCTCGCGGACACGGGGGCGGCAGATCTCGTCCTCACGACGGGGGGGACGGGACTCTCCCCGCGAGACGTCACGCCGCAGGCGACTCTCGACGTTCTCGACTACCAGGTACCGGGCCTGGCGGAAATCATGCGGGAGACGACGCGTACATCCGTCCCCACCGCAATTCTGTCGCGCCAGGTCGCGGCCGTGTGCGGTCGCACCCTCATCGTGAACCTCCCGGGCTCGCCCCGTGGCGCCGTGGAGTGTCTCGAGGCGGTGGCCTCCGTCCTCGGCCACGCAGTCGCCACTCTTCGCGGTGAGTCGGGCGACGATCATCCCGGTCTACGCGGGGAGCGCCGTTGAACCCTACAATCCGTCTCGCGTGAACCGGCGGCTCTTTCTCGCTGTTCTTGTCGGGCTCTCCGCGCCGTTTCGGGCAGCGGCAGCGGCACGCACGCGCCGGATCCTGCGGCTGAAGAACGGCACGGTCGAAGAGGTTCCGCTCGAGGACTACGTGGCGGCCGTCCTGCCGCCGGAGATCGGCCGGGCGCCCGCGGCGGCGCTCGAGGCGCAGGCGGTCGCGGCGCGCTCGTACGCGCTCGCGCGCGCCGAGCGCCATCTGGAGGACGGAGCGGACTTGTGCGACGGGACCCATTGCCAGGTCTTTCGCGGACTCGCCGCGGCCACTCAGGATTCGCGGCGCGCGGCGGCCGCCACCAAAGGCCTCGTTCTCACGCAGAATGGCAGGGTCATCGCGGCCCCGTTCCATGCGGTCTGCGGCGGACGAACGACACGTCCCCGCGACGTCTGGGACGACGAGGAGATTCCCGAGCTCGCCTCGGTCGAGGACGACGCGTGTCTCGGGGTGCCTGGCTCCACCTGGTCTTTCACGATTCCTCGAGCCGCTCTCCCGTCGCTTACGAGCTCGCTCGGTTTCCCGGAGGCACGCCTTCTGGAAGTGTACGGTCACGACGCGAGCGGGCGCGTGTCGATGGTGCGCTTCGTGGCGCCCGGCGGCCAATCGCACGTGGCGCGCGGCTTCGAATTTCGCAAGGCCGCCTCGGAGATCTGGGGATGGGCCTCGGTGCGCTCGACGGATTTCACGGTCGAGGAAACGAGGCCCGCCTACGTGCTGTCCGGACGAGGTACGGGGCACGGCGCCGGGATGTGCCAGGCCGGGGCGATCGTACGGGCGAGAAGGGGTGAGAGCCGGGACGCGATACTCGGCCTTTACTATCGAGGCGCTGTCGTGACCCTCGTCGGCCCCCGTGAGTAGAGGTTCCACCCCTGCAGCGGTGGCTGCCGCTAGACTCCGGCGGGTGAGCGTTTCCCCTACGGCCGCCGGCCTCGACGTGCTTCTGTCGGAGGGCGGGAGGACGGCAGAGGTTCTTCGCGGGAAGAAGCTCGGCCTCCTCGCGAATGCGGCCTCGGCGACCGCCGGCTTTGATTCCGCCGCCCGCGCGCTTCTCTGCGCGGGATACGACGTGCGCGTTCTCTTCGGCCCCGAGCACGGGTTCTGGGGGGCGGCCCAGGACATGGAGGCCGTCGCGTCCGGAGAGCCTTCGCGCATTCCGGTCGTGTCTCTCTACGGCTCCACGCTCGAGGATCTCTCCCCGAGGCCCGAGCACCTCGCCGGTCTCGAAGCCGTCGTCTCGGACCTGCCCGACGTCGGCAGCCGCTATTACACCTTCGTCTGGACGACGGCGTTGATGATGAAGGCCTGTGCGGCGCGCGGAATCCCCGTCTTCGTCCTCGACCGGCCGAACCCGCTCGGCGGGGAGATCGTCGAGGGGAACCTGCCCGAGGAAGAGCTCCTTTCCTTCGTCGGCCTCTACCCGGTGCCGGCTCGCCATGGGATGACACCGGGGGAGGTCGCGTGGTTCGTGAATGCCGAGTACGGGCTGGGTTGCGACCTCACGGTCGTGCCGATGAAACGCGACGGGCGGGCCGCGTCGCGGACGGAGCTCGCGGACACGGGTGCCTGGGTGCTGCCCTCCCCGAACATGCCGACGCCGGAAACCGCGGCGGTCTATCCCGGAGGCTGCCTCGTCGAGGGGACGAATCTCTCCGAAGGCCGGGGCACGACGCGGCCCTTCGAACTCCTCGGCGCGCCATGGCTCGACGCCGACGAGGCGGCCGACGCCGGGAACGGCCTCAGCTTGCCCGGCGTCAACTTTCGCCCTCACGTTTTCAGGCCCACGTTTCAGAAGCACGCGGGGAAAACCTGCGGCGGCGTGCAGGTACACGTAACGGAGAGAGCGACGTTCCGTCCGTACGAGACGTATCTCCGGCTCCTGAAGGCGCTCCGCGACCTGGACCCGGAACGCTTCCGCTGGCGGACGGAGAAATACGAGTACCGCGACGACGTTCCGGCGATCGACCTCCTTGCGGGCACGGCGACGTACCGCAAGCTCGTGGACGAGGGCGCGAGTCTGGACTCCTGGATCGCGTCGTTCCGCGAAGACCAGAAGCACTTCGAAGCGCGACGCGGCCCTCACCTGCTCTATCCCACTCGAAGAAATTCTCCTTCGGTTCTTCTCGTCACGGGTGCGCACGAGTCGGGCAAGACGACGGTCGCGGTGCAGCTCATCGAGGCGCTCGCGAAGGAAGGCCTGAGAGTCGGATCGCTCAAGCACACGGACCACGAATACGAGACGGACATGGAGGGCAAGGACTCGCAGCGCCACAAGGCGGCGGGCGCGGAGCCGTCGGTGCTGGTGGCGGGACGGCGCAGTGCGGTGCACAGAGGACCGCGAGAGATTCTTGCTTCGGACCCGATCGCGGGCGCGGCCGGAGCAAACGCCCGGCCTGCTCTATCCGTTTTCTTAGAAGGGGAATATGGCCTTGGAGAGTGCGACGTCGTCCTGGTCGAAGGGTTCCGGAGCGAGCCATATCCGAAGATCGAGGTGTGCCGCGCGGCCACGGGCCGCGCGCCTCTCTGCGAAAACGACCCGAACGTCCTCGCCGTCGTCACGGACCGGTCCACGCAGCACGCCTCATCCGTTCCCCGATTCACCTTCAAAGAAATCCCTTCCCTCGTTCTCTTTCTAAAGAAGTCCCCCGTCTTCTCTTCTCTCTTTTCTTCTCTCTTCGGAGCACCATGAAAGCCATCCTCGTTCCGAAACCCGGAGGACCCGAAGCGCTCGTGTGGGGGGATGCGCCCGATCCGGTGCCGGGTCCCGGCGAGGTCGTCGTCCGCGTGCGCGCGACGGCGGTGAACCGCGCCGACCTTCTGCAGTCGCAGGGGAAGTATCCGCCGCCCCCCGGCGCCTCCGAAATCCTCGGACTCGAGGCGGCGGGCGAAGTCGAGGGCTCCGGCAATCGCGTCTTCTTCCTCCTCGCCGGTGGTGGCTACGCCCAGAGGGTGGCCGTTCCGCGTTCCATGCTCATGCCGATTCCGGGCGCCCTCTCGTTCGCGGACGCGGCCGCGATCCCCGAGGCCTGGTTCACCGCATACCTGAACCTGTTTCAGGAGGGCGGCCTGAAGGCGGGAGAGCGCGTGCTCGTACACGCGGCCGGGTCGGGGGTCGGGACGGCCGCAATTCAGCTCGCGAAGCGGGCGGGAGCCTCCGTCGTCGCGACGGCGCGCAGCGCGACGAAATGCCGGGCGCTGGCGGCGCTCGGCGCGGATCTCGCGGTGGACACGTCGCGCGAGGAGTTCCTGAGCCGCATCGAGCAGACCTTCGGAAAGGAATCGATCGACCTCGTCCTTGACCCCGTAGGCGGCGCCCTCTTCGCACCGAACCTCAAGTGCCTCCGCCGAGGAGGTCGCATCGTCCTCATCGCGAGCATGGCAGGCCCGTCCGCCGAGATCGACCTCCGGATGGTTCTTGCCAAGCGTCTCCGGATCATCGGGTCGACGCTGCGAAGCCGGCCGCTCGAGGAGAAGGTGGCCCTGACGGAGGCCTTCGTGAAGGACGTCCTGCCCGGCTTCTCGGACGGATCGCTCGTTCCGGTCGTGGACCGGACGTTTCCGCTTGCCGAGGCCGCGGACGCCCACCGCCGCATGGCCGCAAACGAGAACGTCGGGAAGATCGTGCTGGTCGCGGACTGACCGCGTGGCGTCCATCCCGTTCCCTCCGCGCGCGGTGGTCTTCGATCTCGACGGCACGCTCGTGGACGCCTACGCGGCGATCCACGAGTCGCTCGGCGTCGTTCTCGCGGCGTTCGGCCGGCCGCCCGTCACGCGCGACGAGACGCGCCGGATGGTGGGCCACGGCCTCGAGGTCCTCATCGCGGATGCCGTGGGCAGCGAGAACGTCGCCGAGGGCGTGCGCCTGTTCCGCGAGCGCTACGAGAGAGTCGGGCTCGAGTCGACGCGCCTCCTCCCGGGCGCCGAGAGCGTCACGCGGATCCTCTTCGAGAGCGGGATCCTTCTCGCGATCGCGTCCAACAAGCCCGCGCGCTTCACGCGGCCCCTCCTCGAGGGGCTCGGCATCGCGGGGCGCTTCGACTTCGTCGCGGGACCGGACGACGGCTTTCCGCCCAAGCCCGCGCCGCACATGGTCTTCATGGCGCTCAGCACGATGGGAGTCCCGGGAAAGGACGCGGTCTTCGTCGGGGACATGCCCGTGGACGTCGCGACGGCCCGCGCGGCCGAACTTCCGATCATCGCACTTCCGACGGGCAGTGCGACACGAAATGAGCTCGAAGCGTGTTCTCCGGACGCGATCGTCGAAAATCTCGAAGCGCTGTTGCCGCTGCTACTGGCCTCGTAGAATCCGGGGCTATGACGCACTTCGACTCGACCGCCGGCTCTCCCGGTCAGATCCGCTTCTTCAACCCCGGCCCCGTGTGGGTACGGCCGCAGGTGATGCAGGCGCTGACCGGTCCCATGCTCTCTCATCGCTCACAGGCATTCATGGACCTCTACGGGCGCATCCAGGCGAAGCTCCCGAAGGTCTTCCGGACGGCTCGCATGGCCCACACCCTTGCGACCTCCGCGACCGGCGTCTGGGAGTCGGCGCTGGTTTCCTGCGTCGAGGGCCCGGTCCTCTCGCTCGGCAACGGCGCGTTCTCCGAGAAGTGGGGCGAGATGGCCCAGCGGCTCGGCCTCGAGACCGACATCCTCAAGGCCGAGTGGGGCAAGCCGATCTCTCCCGACGACGTGAAGAAGAAGCTCGCGAACAAAAAGTACGTTGCCGTCACGGTCGTTCACAGCGAGACGTCGACGGGCGTCCTGAACGACCTCGCGGGGATCGCAAGAGTCGTCCGCGAGAACTCCGACGCCCTCGTCTTCGCCGATGCCGTGACCTCGGTCGCCGGAACGAAGGTCGAGACGGACGAATGGGGTCTCGACGTCGTGCTCACGGGCTCGCAGAAGGCGTTCGCGCTTCCGCCGGGCCTCGCGCTCTTCGCGATGTCCGAGCGCACGCTCGCCGCCGCCAAGAAGAAGAAATTCCGCGGTCTCTACCTCGACCTCGTCGACATCGACGCCTTTGCCCAGAAGAAGCAGACACCCACGACGCCCTGCCTGCCGCTGCTCTACGCGCTCGACGTCCAGCTCGACCACATCCTCGCGGAGGGGATCGAGAACCGTTGGGCACGGCATGCCGCCATGCGCAAGACGGTCGAGGACTGGTCGGAGAAGCACGGGTTCCGCGTCTTTGCCGAGGCCGGTGCGCACTCGCCCACGGTCTCGTCCCTCATTCCTCCGGAAGGCGTCAACGCCGAGGAGCTGAACAAGTCGCTCAAGGCCATGAAGTGGACGACGGGCTCCGGCTACGGAAAGCTCAAGGCCACGAACGTGCGGATCGGCCATATGGGTGACGTCGACGTTGCCTCCGTGGAGAACTACCTCAAGGCCCACGAGGAGGCCATCGCCGCGATGGGAAAGAAGGCCGGGAGCGCCGCGTGACGGCGGATCGCGTCCTCATCGCCGAACCGCTCTCCGAGACCGGACTCGCCGTGCTCGCGAAAGCGGGCCTCGCGGCGGACGTACGGACCGACCTGTCCCGCGAGGCTCTTCTCCAGGCGATCGGCGACTACGACGCCCTCGTCGTGAGATCCGCGACCCAGGTGGACCGCGAGCTCCTCACCGCCGGGAAGAAGCTCCGGGTCGTCGGGCGCGCGGGCGTCGGCCTCGACAACGTGGACGTCAAGGCCGCCACCGAACGCGGGGTTCTCATCGTCAACGCTCCGTCCGGGAACGTCGTCTCCGCGGCGGAGCATGCAATCGCGATCCTGCTCGCGTTCCTGCGCAAGATCCCCGAGGCACAGACTTCGCTGAAGGCCGGGGAATGGAAGCGTACGAAGTTCGTGGGAACGGAGCTTCAGGGAAAGACCGTGGGGCTGGTCGGCCTCGGCCAGGTCGGCGCGCGCGTGGCCGCACGTCTGCGCCCGTGGCGGGTCACGCTCCTCGCGTTCGACCCGTTCGTGACGCCCGAGCGCGCGGCGGAGCTGGGCGTGGCACCCGTCTCGCTGGACGAGCTGCTTGCGAAGTCCGACATCGTCTCGCTGCACGCGCCGGGCGGTGCGGAGACGAAGCACCTCATCGGCGCCCCCCAGCTCGCGGCGATGAAGAGGGGCGCGATCCTCGTGAATTGTGCGCGCGGTCCGCTCGTGGACGAGGCGGCGCTCATCGCCGCGCTCGACTCGGGCCACCTGACCGGCGCGGCGCTCGACGTCTTCGCCGTGGAGCCGCCCAAGGACTTCACCCTCATGAAGCACCCGAAGGTACTCTGCACGCCCCATCTCGGAGCGTCCACGGTCGAAGCACAGGACCGCGTGGCGGTCGAGACCGTCGAGATGCTGGCCGAAGCCCTCAAGGGCTCGCCGTTCATCGCCGCGGTCAACCTGCCGTTTCCGTCGGGTGGCGATCCGCACGCGGCGCTGCCGTGGATGCGGCTCGCGGAGCAGGTCGGACTGTTCGTCGGGCAGGCGATGCCCGTGGCGCCGAAGCAGCTCACGGTCACCCTCGCCGGCGTGCCCGAAGGCATGCGGAAGGCCTGCGTCGTGTCTGCCGTGAAAGGCGTGGTCGCGTCGTTCGCGGAGGGAGTCAACATCGTCAACGCCTCATCCCTCGCGAAGCTGAACGGAATTTCGGTTTCGGACTCGGTGCGCGAGGATGCGGGCGGATACTCGAGTCTCGTCACGGTGACGGCCGGAGACCACAGCGCGTCGGGGACTCTCTTCGGCGAGAGGCTCGGACGGATCGTGGCCGTCAACGGGCTCTCCCTGGAGTTCTCTCCGGAGGGGACGCTTCTCGTCATCGCGAACCGGGACGTGCCGGGAGTCGTCGGCCGGATCGGGACCCTGCTCGGGTCGCGCGGCGTCAACATCTCGGATCTCGCGTTGTCGCGCGGGAAGGACGGACGGGCGGCGGCGGTCGTGCGGATCGACCGGCCGGACGGCGGCACGATCGGGCCGGATCTCGTCAAGGCCGTCTCGACGCTCGAAGGGATCGACGCGGCGCGCCTCGTGACACTCGGGTGAGCGCGTGAGCTCGGCGCCGCGCGTGCGCGCGAGGCGTCGCGTCGGCGTCGTCTTCGGCGGCCCGTCCCGCGAGCACGGCGTTTCGTTCGTGTCGGCGGCGTGTCTCCTCGAGAATCTTCCGAAGGACTCCTACGAGGCGATTCCGCTGTTCGTGGGGAAGAACGGCGTCTGGCACGGCCCGACCGATTCGAAGAACGAGCTCGCGCGCCAGCTCTCACGGCCGCCGAAGGATCTGCTCCTCGACGGCGTGAAGCCGGGTTCGAGGCCGGCCGGCACCGCGGAAATCGTCGACTCTTTCTTCACGGCGTGGCACGCGGCCAGCGCCGACGTGCTCTTCCCGATCGTGCACGGGACCTTCGGCGAGGACGGGGTGCTCCAGGGCCTTCTCGAATCGCTCGGCATCCCGTACGTGGGTTTCGGAGTCGCCGCCTCAGCCGTGGGCATGGACAAGATTTTCATGAAGGCAGCCTTCGGCGCGGCGAGCCTCCCGCAGGTCGATTACGTTGCCTTCTCTCGCGCCGAGTGGAAGGCACCGGGAGAACGCGCGTCGCTCGTGGAGCGCGCGAGACGCCTTGGCTTTCCACTCTTCGTGAAACCGGCGTGCGCCGGATCCTCGGTGGGCGTTTCGAAGGTGAAGTCGGAAGCGGGCTTCGCGCCGGCGGTCGAGGAGGCGTTTCTCGTGGACGGGCGCGTTCTCGCCGAGCGGGGCGTGGATGCCCGCGAGATCGAATGCTCCGTCCTCGAGGGCGAGCCGGGCGGTCTCACGGAAGCCTCGCTGCCTGGCGAGATCGTGCCCGGCCACGAGTTCTACGATTACGAGGACAAGTACATCGGGACCGGCTCGCGCTCCATCATCCCGAGCGACTTGCCCGAGTCCTTCAAGGACGACGTGCGACGGCTCGCCGTGCGCGCGTTCGACGTCCTCGGCGGCGCCGGCTTTGCGCGTGTGGACTTCTTCCTCGAGCGCGGCACGCATCGTCTCCTGGTGAACGAGATCAACTCCCTGCCGGGCTTCACGCCCATCTCGATGTTCCCGAAGATGTGGGAAGCGACGGGCCTGCCGCTGCCGAAGCTCCTCGACCGGCTCGTCCGCAGCGCATTTCAGCGGCCTCTCCGCGGGCGCTGACTCAGCGGGCGACGAGAATACCGGCGAGGCCCATCTCGCCGAGCGAGTCGCGGGCCGATTCGGCTTCCACGCGCGATGCATAGGGACCGAACTTCACGCGCTTGATGCCTCCGGCGTCCTCGACCCACGGTGTCGGGTAACGGATGGCGAGGCGGTCGCGAAGCCGCACCGCGTTTTCCTGAGAGGCGAACGCGCCAGCCTGCACGGCCCAGCCCGCGGCCGGTGCGTCCGGCTCGGGCCGGGCGGCCGTATTCGCGGGCGTCGGGGCCGGCGGTTCGTCGCTCTTCGCCCGGATGCGGGAGTTGTCGCCGAACGTGACGACGCGAAGGGTCACGGGCACGACGCCGTCTCCGACCGACCCGATCTCCTGGGCGGCCGCCTTCGAGAGATCCACGATTCGGCCCGCCACGAAGGGCCCGCGGTCGTTGATCTTCACGCGAACGGTCCTCCCGTTCTTCTCGTTCAGGACGTCCACGATCGTCCCGAGCGGCAGCGTGCGGTGCGCGGCGGAGATCTTCTCGGGCCGGAACGTCTCGCCCGAAGCCGTCGGCAGCCCGTCGAATTCCTTCCCGTACCAGGATGCCAGTCCTCTTTCGCCTCCCCGGGAATCGGCGGCGGTCTTCGCGGGGGGACGAGAAGAACAGGCTGCTAGGAAGAAGAGAATCAGGAGAGGAGAAAAGAGGATTTCTTTGAAAGGGAATAGGGCGCGGCGCGGAGTCTTCAGACCCGGACCTCTTCGCGCTTTTCGCCGCCCGCGGCCTCGGGATCGGACGCGAGGATGGGCTCGATCTCCATGTCGAGGAACTCGTCGACCTGCTCCGGCGCGCGGCCGATGAAGCGCGCGGGCTCGGAGGCGGCAATCACCTCGGCGGGCGTTAGCCCGAAAGCCGGGTCGGCCGCGATGCGGAAAAGAAGGTCGTTCTCCCCGCCGTCCTGCTTCATGCGGTCGCCCGCCGCCTGCGCGAGGACGCGCATCCTCTCGTGGAGCGCCTGGCGGTCTCCGCCCTTCTTGGCCGCCGCCATGAGGATGTTCTCGGTGGCGAGGAAGGGCAGCTCCACGTCGAGCCGGCGCCGGACGACGGTAGGATGGACGACGAGCCCGTCCGTCACGGCGTCCCAGAGGAGCAGGATCGAATCGGCCGACAGGAACGATTCGGCGAGGGCGAGGCGCCGATTCGCGGAGTCGTCGAGCGTTCGTTCGAACCACTGGGTTGCATGCGTCCAGTTGCCGTTGGCGGAGATGGAGAGCAGCCAGCGTGCGAGGGCGTTCATCCTCTCGCACTTCATCGGGTTACGCTTGTAGGGCATCGCGGACGAGCCGACCTGCTTCTTGCCGAACGGCTCCTCGACTTCCTTCATGTGCTGAAGGAGGCGGACGTCGTTCGCAAACTTCGAGGCCGACGCCGCGAGGCCCGCGAGGGCGGAGAGGACGAGGGCATCCTGTTTGCGCGTGTAGGTCTGGCCGGAGATGAGGAAACGGTCGGCGAAGCCCGCCTTCTGGGCGATGAGCCGGTCGAGGCGCTCGGCCTTGTCGGCGTCGCCGTCGAAGAGCGCCACGAACGAAGCCTGTGTCCCCGTTGCTCCCTTGCAGCCGAGGAAGCGCAGCTCGTCGGCCCGGCGGACCAGCTCGCGGTGATCGAGGGCGAGGTCCTGAAGCCAGAGGCACGCGCGCTTGCCCACTGTGGTGGGTTGCGCGGCCTGAAAGTGCGTGAAGCCGAGGCAGGGGAGGTCGCGGTAGGCACGCGCGAACCGTGAGAGCCGGCCGATGACCCGCACGGTACGCTTCGCGAGAAGGCGGAGCGCCTCACGGAGGAGGAGAAGGTCGGCGTTGTCCCCGACGAAGGCCGATGTGGCCCCCAGGTGCAGGACTCCTTTGGCCGCGGGCGCGACGTCGCCGAGGGCGTGAAGATGGGCCATGACGTCGTGCTTCGTCTCGCGCTCGTACCGGTCGGCCGCCGCCAGCTCCGCGTCGGTGGGCACGAGGTGGGCCCGAAGAGCCTCGAGCGAGGCCTCCGGAATGGGGAGTCCGAGCTCCCGCTGGGCTTCCGCGAGCCAGAGCCAGAGCTTTCGCCACGTCGTGAACTTCGACCGCGCCGAGAAGAGCGCGGACATCTCGGCCGAGGCGTAGCGGCTCGTAAGGGGGTTTTCGTAGGAGTCGATGGGAGAGTTGCTCACGGAGTCACTCCTCGATCTCGTCGTCGGTGGGCAGACGGAATTCCTTGGTCTCGTCGTTGCCGCAGACGTTGCAAAACGCGCTCTTGATTCCCTTCTTCTCGTCGTACTCGAAGAAGTAGCAAGGCGTGTCGCAGTTCAGGCATACGAGGAATTCGACTTCTTCGCTCATCGGAGATCCCGTGAGCGTTCAGGTTAGCATCCCGGAGGCGGCCCAAGCCGCAACTTCGAGGCCCACGATGACACTCTCCGTCGACTCCGAGATCGGCCGCCTGCGGGCGGTTCTCGTCCACGAGCCCGGTCGCGAGATCGACCGGATGGTGCCGTCGATGATGCAGGACTTGCTCTTCGACGACATCCTGTTCGGGGCGCGAGCGCGCGAGGAGCACCGCCGTTTCCGGCAGGTGCTTAGGTTCGTCGCGGACGAGGTTCTCGACGTCCAGGATCTCCTCGAGGAGGTTCTCCGGGATCCTGCCGCGCGGAACGAAGTGCTCACGGAGCTCGCCACGCTCCTGGCGTGGTCTCCGGCGGTCCTTTTCGCGTTGAACGAGCTCCCCCCGGCCCGGCTGGCGGCGGGTCTCGTGGAGGGAATCGAGCGCCCGGACCCCACGATCACCGGCTCCCTCGATTCCCTCTACCTGCTTCCCCCTCTTCCAAACTGGTTTTTTCAGCGCGATCCGGCCACGGTCGTGGGCCGCCGCGTGGTGAGGGGCTCCATGGCGACGCGTGCGAGATGGCGCGAGCCCCTTCTCTCGGGCGCCGTGTTCGCTCGCCATCCCCGGTTCGCGGGGTCGGAGCCGCGTTTCTGGTTTCAGGAGTTCGCGGCGGGCGAAGGCCGCGACCTCGCGTGGGCGCGCATGCGTCCGACGCTCGAGGGCGGCGACGTCCTTGTGCTCTCCCCCGAGGTGCTCGTCATCGGCTACTCGGAGCGCACGGAAAAAACCACGATCGAGCGTCTCGCCGAAGCGCTTCGTCGCGAGCGATCGGCCGTGCGCAAGATCCTCGTCGTCGCCATTCCGCCGCAGCGCGCGACGATGCACCTCGACACGGTCTTCACGCGGATCTCTTCGGGCGAATGCCTCTGCTACGGCCCGATGATCCTGTCTGGTGGCGCCGAAGAGGCGGACGTCTACGAGGCCGACCTCACGTTGCGTGAGATCACGTGGACCACGAAGGACGACCTCTTGTCGGCGCTCCGCGCGCTCGGAATCGATCTTGCGCCGATTCTCTGCGGAGGCCTGGATCCAATCGACCAGCAGCGCGAACAGTGGACCGACGGCGCGAACGCGTTCGCTCTCGCCCCGGGCGTCATTCTTTGTTACGACCGCAACGAGCGCACGGCGGAAACGCTCGCCCGTCACGGATACACGGTCGTGGCCGACGACGATCTCCTGCTGGGACGAGAGACCCTCGACCTCCGGAAGCCTGGCAAGCACGCGATCCTTCTTTCGGCGCCCGAGCTGTCGCGCGCCCGGGGCGGTCCCCGGTGCATGACGATGCCGCTCGTGCGCGATCCGGTATAGAAAGGGTGTTCATGTTTCAGAAAGACCTGATCTCGATCCACGATCTGGCCGCTCTCGACATCGCGGCTCTCTTCACGCTGGCCGCGAGCATGAAGGCTCGCCCGAAGGACTTCCGGACGGCCCTCTCCGGGAAGATCCTCGCCATGATCTTCGAGAAGTCCTCCACGAGGACGCGCGTCTCGTTCGAGGCGGGGATGACGCAGCTCGGCGGTGCCGCCCAGTTCCTGTCGGCACGCGACATCCAGATCGGGCGCGGCGAGCCGATCGCGGACACGGCGCGCGTCCTGTCGCGATACGTGGACGGCATCATGGCGCGCACCTTCGCGCACGACACGGTCGTCCAGCTCGCCCGCCACGCGACGATCCCGATCATCAACGGCCTGACGGACCTTCTCCATCCCTGTCAGGCGTTGACGGACTACTTCACGATGAGCGAGAAATTCGGCGCGCTTTCGGGTCTCCGGCTCGCGTACGTCGGCGACGGCAACAACATGGCGCACTCGCTGATGTTCGGAGGGCCGAAGTGCGGAGTCCACGTGGCCGTCGCGACGCCGCCGGGCTACGAGCCGGATGCGTCCGTCACGGCGCGCGCGCGCGCGGACGCCGCGGCGGCGGGAACGACGCTCCTCGTGACGCATTCCCGGGAAGAGGCGGTCGCCGGTGCCCACGTCGTTTACACCGACGTGTGGGCGTCGATGGGCCAGGAGTCCGAGCAACAGAAGCGCGTGCGCGACTTCGCGGGCTGGACCGTCACGGACGAGCTCCTTGCCCTCGCGAATCCCGACGCCGTCTTCATGCACTGCCTCCCGGCGCACCGCGGCGAGGAAGTGGCCGCCAGCGTCTGCGACGGGCCCCGTTCCGTCATTTTCGACGAGGCAGAGAACCGCCTCCACGTCCAGAAGGCGATTCTCGCCACTCTGATGGGCCGCTCCTGACGCGCCGTCTCGTTTCCGCTGCTGCCTGCTGCGCCCTCGCGATGGGGGGCGCGTGCCGCAAGACCGGCCCGGCCGCCCCGGCGCACGCCGCGTTGCCGGACGACCGAGGCGTCGTCACGCTCGAGCGAGTCGCGGCGCACGCCGATGCGACCCCGAAAGCGCCGCCGCTCCTCATGCTGCCGCGCGGGACGGAGCTCAAGGTGCTCGAGTCTCGGGGCGATGTGGTCCGCGTCGTGGCGGACCGGCGGGATCTCTGGATTCCGGCCGGAAGTTTCGAGCGGAGGGCGGATCGCGAGGCGCGCGAGAAGCGCGGCGTCGCGATCGCTGGGTTCGTGGCGCATCCGGCGCGGGCGGTCGAGTCCTGTCCGATCTTCCTGGCTCCCGACTACGGCGCCGCCCGATGGGGCACGCTCGAGGATGGCGACGACGTGGATGTCGTGCTCTCGGATCACGATTTCTTCGGCGTCCGCCTCGCAGGGAAGATGCTCGCCTTCGTCCCCACGCGCTCCGTGCGCCTTCTCCCGTCTTCGGTTTCGGTGGTTCCGGCCCAGGCCGCCGGGCGTGGGGTCGTGCCCGAAATCCAGTCGCTCGGGGTCCCGGACCGGGATCTGCGCCCGACGCCGGGGGGACGCATCCCGGTTTCGACTGCCGTCGCGGGCGCCGTGCCTGCTCCCGTCACGACCCCGGCTGCGGTCGCGCCGGCGCCAATCCTCCCGCAGGACCCGCTGGTGTCGCTCCCCGATGGATCCGAGCTGCCGGTGCTCGTCTCGCGCGTGGACGCCCGTTACCCGGACGCGGCCCGACGGATGAACCTGACCGGCGAAGTCATGCTCAGGATCGTCGTGGAGGGGAGCGGCTACGTGGGCCGCATCGACGTGCTCACGGCCGGACCCGCGGGCATGACGGAGGCCGCGGTGGACGCGGTCCGGCGCTGGAAGTACCGCCCCGCGCGAGTCCACGGGCAACCCGTAGCGGTCTGGAAGGTCGTGAGGATCCGTTTCGCCCGCACGGTCGAGCGCGAGCCCCCTCCGGACTGAACCGGCCCAGGGGAAGGCCGATCCGCCTTGACCCTATAAACTCCTTCTCGCCAATGTTCGAGATCGTTTACGAGGTCGAGGGGCAGACCCGGCGTTTCCTCTTGTCCGGCGGAGACGTGTCGATCGGGCGCTCGAGCGAGAACGGGATCGTCCTGAATGACTTTTCCGTCTCGCGGAGGCACGCGGTCCTGTCCGAGCGCGGCGGTGTCTGGACGATCGAGGATCTCAAGTCGACGAACGGCCTGAAGGTCAACGGCGAGTTCGCGCCGAAGTCGCCGCTTCAGGCGAACGACGTCCTCTCGGTTGGGGCCTTCACCCTCCACGTGCGCGAGCAACCGACGACCAAAAGCATCGGCGTGAAGGCGATCAGCGACTCGAGCTCCACGTTCGTCCGCTCGATCGCGGATTTCAACCGGGACTACAACCTCGAGGCCACGAGCACGGGCCCGGGCATGGGAGTCTCCGACCTCGCAGGAACGCTGTCCGGCAGGCGTCCCGCGCCCGAGAAAGCGCGCGAGAAGATTTTCGAGATCCTCGTCCAGGTAGCCCGCACTCTCATCGAGGCGCCGGACGTGGACCAGATCCTCTCGAAGGTCGTAGACCTCCTTTTCGACTTCCTACCCGCGGAGCGCGCCGTCGTCGTGCTGCGAGAGGACTCGGGACGGCTCGTCGCGACGCTCGCGCGCCAGAGAGGACGCGTCGGCACGGAGGCCGCCGAGACGTTCTCGCACACGATTGTCGAGACCGTCGTGCGCGAGCGCGTGGCGGTCCTGACCTCGGACGCTCTCACCGACGACCGTTTCGAAGCGGGCCAGTCGATCCGCATTCAGCAGATCCGGTCGGCGATGTGCGTTCCCCTCTGGAACCGTGAACACGTCATCGGCGCGCTCCACGTCGACACGCCCCTGAAGACGGGCACGTTCACGGCCGACGACCTCGATCTCCTGACTGCGCTCGGAAACTTCGCGGCCGTCGCGATCGAGCGCGCGCGCCTGCAGGGACGCATCGCGAAGGAAGAACGGATTCGGGAGCGACTCGCCCGCTATCACTCGCCCGGCGTCGTCGAGGAGATCGTCTCCGAGGGCCCGGCCGGCGTCGAGAAGGTCCGGACCCGGGATGTGACGGTGTTCTTCGCCGACATTATCGGGTTCACGACGGCCGCGGAGGCGATGGCGCCCGAAGACCTTTCGATCTTCCTCGAAACCGTCTTCACGTTCGCCGCGGATGCGATCTTCGAGCAAGGGGGCACGCTCGACAAGTTCATCGGGGACGCCGTCATGGCGTTTTTCGGGGCGCCGATTCCGCAGCCCGATCACCCCCGCCGCGCGGTGGCGGCGGCGGCAAAGCTCATCGAGAGCCTGAAGGCATGGAACGTGGGACGCGTGGGGCGCGGCGAGCCGGAGGTGGCCGTACGGGTGGGCGTCAACTCGGGGAACGCCGTGGTCGGCGACATCGGGTCCGACCGCCGCGTGGACTACACCGTCCTCGGAAATACGGTGAACGTCGCGGCGCGGCTCGAAAGCTCTGTCGCCGGGCCGAACGAGATCGTGGTGGGCGAGGAGACCGCGCGCCTCGCGGGCGATGCGTTCGTCTTCGAACCGCTCGGAGAACAGCGGCTGAAGGGCCTCACGAAGGGTCTGAGGGCCTTCCGGGTCGTCCTCGGCGAGACCGGCGCGCCGATTCGTCCCCCAAAGTGACGGGAGCCGCGGAAGCCACGAACGCCAGGGACGCGCTCTTCGGGCTGACGTTCGTGACGTCGAACGTGGGCAAGGCGCGCGAGGCCGGGGCGCTTCTGGGTTGCGCGGTGACGGCGCGAGCGCTCGACATCCCCGAGATCCAGTCGCTCGACTTCGCCGAGGTAGCCCGGGCGAAGGCCGTCGTCGCGGCGCGTGCGCTTGGCGTCGCCGTCCTCGTCGAGGACTCGGGTCTCGTCGTCGCGGGCTGGGGAGGCTTTCCCGGCCCGTTCACGAAGTGGATCACGATGGGCGCCCTCGGCCAGGAGGGCCTCGCGAAGATGCTCGACGGGTTTTCCGACCGCAGCGCCGAAGCCATCTCGGCCCTCGCGGTCGCGCGACCGGGGCAGGCGGATCGAGACGTCGTCGTCGCGATCGGACGCGTCGGGGGAACGATCGCCCTTCACCCGCGCGGAGAGAACGGCTTCGGCTGGGACGTGCTCTTCATTCCTGAAGGCGCGACCAGGACGTGGGCCGAGATGAGCGACGACGAGAAGATGCGCGACTCGCACCGGGCGCGGGCTTTAGCGTCGCTCAGAAGCCTCCTGCGCGTCCCTTGAGCTCCTTCGCGAGCTCGTCGACCTTCTTCAGGAGATCCTCTTTCGTTCCTTCCGTTCGGATCACGATGTCCGCGACTTCTTCGCGCGCGGCGTCGGAGAACTGAGCCGACATTCGTTTCACGAACTCGTTCGGATCCGTCTCGCCGCTTCTTCGGATCGCGCGCTTGAGGCGCATGTCCGCGGGCGCGGACACGGTCACGAGGACGTCGAAGCGCCGGCGGCCGCCGGTCTCGACGAGGAGGGTCGCTTCGATGACGCCGAGCGCTTCGCCTTTCGCCTCGAGGCCCTGGAACCAACGGGCCTGCTCGCCCTGGACGAGCGGATGGATGAGGGCGTTGAGGCGCGAGAGCGAAGGAGGATCGTGAAAAACGTGCGCGGAGAGCTTCGGCCGGTCGACCGAACCGTCCGCCGCGAGGAACTCGGGCCCGAAAGCCCCGGCGACCGCGCGGGCGCCCGCGCTCCCTTCCCGATACAGATCGCGCACGATGAGGTCCGCGTCGAGGACCGGGATCCCGCTCTCACGCAGGCGCTCGGCCACCGTGCTCTTGCCCGAGGCCAGACCGCCCGTGAGTCCGACCTTGAGGATCATCCCCGCCGGGCCCTGCAGAGCTCGAGTGTGTTCATCAAGAGCATCGCAATCGTCAGCGGGCCCACGCCGCCCGGGACGGGCGTATACCGCGACGCGCGCGGAAACGCCGTTGCCGGGTCGCAGTCGCCGACGAGCGTCGAACCCTTCTTTTCGAACGACGCGAGGCGCGTCGCGTCGCCCGGGAAGAATCTCTCGACGTCGGCGCGGGACGTCACGCGGTTGATGCCGACGTCCACGAGGACGGCCCCCTCCTTCACGAAGTCCCCGGTGACGAAGCCCGGCCGTCCGATGGCGGCGACGAGGAGGTCGGCTTCGCGGCATAGGCCGGGAAGGTCCCGGGTCTTCGAATGCGCGATCGTCACGGTGGCGTCCCTCCGGAGGAGAAGGAGCGCCATGGGCTTCCCGACGATGTCGCTGCGGCCGACGACGACGGCCCGTGTCCCGCGGAGAGGCACGCCCTCGCGTTCCAGGAGCTCGAGAATCCCGGCGGGTGTGCAGGGCATCGGCGCGGGCTTCCCCTGCAGGAGCCGGCCTGCGTTCACGGGGTGGAACCCGTCGGCGTCCTTTGCTGGGTCGATGGCCTCCAGGACTCGCGCCGCGTCGATGTGAGCGGGGAGCGGAAGCTGGACGAGGATCGCGTCGACCGCCTCATCGCGATTCAGCTCGTCGACCGTGGCCAGGAGCGCCGACTCGGAAAGGTCGGCAGGGAAGCGCAGCGTTCTTTCCGTGATTCCGGCTTCGCGGGCGGCGGCTCCCTTGGCGGCGACGTATACGGCGCTCGCCGGGTTTTCCCCTACGAGGACGACCGCGAGGCCGGGTATGAGGCAGCGGGAGGCGAGAGACCTCACGCCGGAGGCCACCTCCAATCGGATCGCCTTCGAGACAGCCGTGCCATCCAGGATGCGCGGGGGCATGCCCGTATTGTGACCGAGCCCTCTTAACGTTCTAGGAAATCGTGCTCTTCGGGCGGAGGAACCACAGGACCTTCGCTTGACAGGGAGAGGGAGGGGAGGTATTTTTCACAGCCCTGCGGGTGGATGGTTCGCCGAAGCCCGCTTTTCGTGTGCCGTCGGGGCCTTGGTCTTTCGATGCTCCCTGAAATCGCATCGTGGGACCGACCCCGGATTCTTCCAGCCGGGGTTACCGCACCCCTCAACCGCCCCGATCGGAGACCGCTGTTCCCGTGAGCACCCGCACGCCGCTTCCCAAGATCTCCGACAACTCCCGGCGCTGGATCATCGTCAACGCCGACGGAAAGGTCCTCGGCCGACTCGCGACGCTCGTCGCGCGGCACCTGACGGGCAAGACGAAGGCCATCTACACGCCGTTCCTCGACACCGGCGACTTCGTCGTCGTGGTGAACGCCGAGAAGATCGCCTTCACAGGCGCCAAGCTCGGACAGAAGCTCTACCGCCGCCACACCGGTTTTCCCGGAGGTTTGAAGACCATCGAAGCCGGGAAGCTCAGAGACACGCATCCGGAGAGGGTCATCGAGGCGGCCGTGCGCGGCATGCTGCCGAAGACGAAACTGGGCCGGAAGATGTTCAAGAAGCTGAAGGTTTACGCCGGTCCCGATCACCCGCATTCCGCCCAGTCGCCGGCCGCGGTCGCGGTCTGAATTCGCGAAACTCAAGAGGAGCAACGCACCCCGTGACGAATCTCCAGTTCCAGGCCGTCGGACGCCGAAAAGAATCGGTGGCCCGCGTGTACCTTCGCCCCGGCAAGGGGACCGTGCTGGTCAACGATCGTACCTTTGAAGATTTCTTCCCGAACGACGTGCTCAAGATGGTCATCCGCCAACCCTTGCAGCTCACCGAGACGGTCGACAAGTTCGACGTCGTCGCCCTCGTCGAGGGCGGCGGGAGCGCGGGCCAGGCCGGTGCCATCCGCCACGGAATCGCCCGCGCTCTCTGTCTGTTCAACCTCGAGCTGCGCGGCGCGCTCAAGAAAGCCGGTCTCCTCACGCGCGACTCGCGCATGAAGGAACGCAAGAAGTACGGACAGCGCGGCGCCCGCGCCCGGTTCCAGTTCTCGAAGAGGTAATGGGGGACAGATGAGTCAGATCACGATGAAGGAGCTGCTCGAGGCGGGCGTTCACTTCGGCCACCAGACGAAGCGCTGGAATCCGAAGATGAAGAAGTACATCTTCGGCAAGCGCAACGGCATCTACATCATCGACCTCCAGAAGACCCTCAAGTGCTTCCGCGAGGCCGCGGCGTTCATCACGGACGCCGCCTCTCAGGGGAAGAACATCCTCTTCGTCGGGACGAAACGCCAGGCTCAAGACGCCATCTACGAAGAGGCGAACCGCTGCGGCATGTTTTACGTGAACAACCGCTGGCTCGGCGGCACGCTCACGAACTTCGTGACGATCCGGAAGTCGATCTCGCGGCTCAAGGAGATCGAGGTGATGCTCACCGACGGCTCGGACGCGATCCTCACCAAGAAAGAGCGCATCCATCTGGACCGCGAAAAGGCGAAGCTCGCGAAGAACCTGATCGGCATCAAGGAAATGGAAGAGCTTCCCGACGTCCTCTTCGTGATCGACCCCAAGAAGGAGGCGATCGCGGTCCAGGAGGCCAAGAAGCTCGGGATCCCGGTTGTCGCGATCGTCGACACGAACTGCGATCCCGACGACATCACGCACGTGATTCCGGGCAACGATGACGCGATCCGCGCCATCAAGCTCTTTACCGGCAAGATGTCCGACGCCGTTCTCGAGGGCCTGCACGCCCAGGAGGAGCGGTTTGTCGGCAAGGTCGACCATTCGGACGACGAGCCGATGCCCACGAACTTCCAGGTCACCGACGCAAGCGCCGCCAAGCCGGAGACGGCTGTCCTTCCGGTCCCGGTCTGATCGTTTCCCGAGAAATGACGGCCGGCGGGGGACACAGGTCTCCCGCCGGCTTTTTTTGACGTAAGGGGTTCTTCATGGCGATTTCCGCAGTGATGGTCAAAATGCTCCGCGACAAGACGGGCGCCGGAATGCTCGACTGCAAGGGCGCGCTCGAGGAGACGAACGGCGACATCGACGAGGCCGAAAAGGTCCTTCGCAAGAAAGGACTCGCGGCTGCCGCGAAGAAGGCGGGCCGAGTTGCCGCGGAGGGCCTGATCGGCTACAAGGTCGAGGCGGGCAAGGCGGCGCTCGTCGAGCTGAACTGCGAGACCGATTTCGTCGGCCGCACGGAGCCGTTCAACAAGGCGCGGCACAGTCTCGCCGAGCTCGTCCTCCACACGGACGCTCTCGGAGACTCGCTGGAGGGCGACGTCGAGAAGGTGAAGGCGCTTCCAGCGCCGAAGCATTTTCCCTATGTGGCGGGCACGGTAGCGGAATCCCTGCAGGTGTTCACGGCCGAAACCGGAGAGAACACTCAACTCCGCCGTTACGCGCGCCTCGTCGCCGGCACCGGCTCGTCGTTCACGCTCTACGCGCACCCGGGCGACAAGACGGTCGTCGTCATCGAGACGAAGGGAATGCCCGAAGACCTCTCGAAGGACCTCGCGATGCATGTCGCGGCGCTGGCCCCCCAGTTCGCGAACCGGGACGGCGTCTCGGCCAAGGCGCTCGCCGACGAGCGCGAGATCGCGCGCGCGAAGGCCGTTGCGGCGGGGAAGCCGGAAGCCGTCGCCGAGAAGATGGTGGAAGGGATGATCGGAAAATGGTTCGGCGAGGTCGTCCTCCTCGATCAGGCGTTCGCCAAGGACGACAGCAAGAAGGTGTCCCAGGTCATCGCGGAGCGCGCGGGCGCGGACGCGTCGGTCGTCCGTTTCGTGCGCTTCAAGGTGGGTGAGGGCATCGAGAAGAAGAGTGGGGACTTCGCCGCCGAAGTCGCCGCGCTCATCAAGTAAGAACGTGGAAGCCCGCTACCGCCGGGTCCTGCTGAAGCTCTCCGGGGAGGCGCTCCTCGGCAGCCAGCCCTTCGGCATCGAGCCGGCGGTCGTCGCGCGCATGGCCGACGAAATCGCGGAAGTCGTGCGTCTCGGAGTGGAGGTGGCCGTCGTCATCGGCGGCGGAAACATCATCCGGGGGGTCTCCGCGGCGACGCAGGGCATCGACCGGGTCACGGGCGACAACATGGGGATGCTCGCGACGGTGATCAACGCGCTTGCCCTGCAGGATGCCCTCGAGAAGCGGGAGGTCCACACGCGCGTCATGACGGCCTTCGAAGTGCGCGCGGTCGCCGAGCCGTTCATCCGGCGGCGGGCGATTCGTCACCTCGAGAAGAAACGCTGCGTCATCTTCGCGGGGGGGACTGGAAACCCGTACTTCACGACGGACTCGGCGGCCGCGCTTCGCGCGAACGAAGTCCGTGCCGAGGTCATCCTGAAGGCGACCCGCGTGGACGGCATCTATACCGCCGATCCGAAGAAGGACCCCACGGCCGTCTTCGTGCCGCGCGTGAGCTATCAGGACGTTCTCGAAAAGCGGCTCGCGGTCATGGACGCCGCCGCCATCGCCCTCTGCCGGGACAACAAGATGCCCATCCGAGTCTTCAACCTTCTCGTGCCGGGTAACATTCGTCGCGTCGTTCTGGGCGAGGCGGTCGGAAGCATCGTCGAAACCGCGAAGGCCTGAACGGGCCGCCGAGAAAACGAGGAGTCACGATCAATGCCGCTGACCGAAATCAAGAAGGAAACCGAGCGCCGTATGCACGCGTCCCTGGACGCGCTCAAGACCGAGCTGAAGCACCTGCGAACGGGCCGCGCGTCCGTCGGGATCCTCGAGGGAATCCTCGTGGACTACTACGGTACGATGACGCCTCTCAACCAGGTCTGCAACCTCTCGACGCCGGACGCCACGCTCATTCTAGCCAGCCCCTGGGAGCCGTCGCTTTGCCCGATCATCGAGAAGGCGATCCGGACGAGCGATCTCGGCCTCAATCCCTCGTCGGACGGAAAGGTCGTGCGCATTCCCGTCCCGCAGCCCACGGAAGAGCGCCGCAAGGAGATCGTCAAAAAGGCGCACGGCTTCGCCGAGCACGCGAAGGTCGAGATCCGCCATCACCGCCACGAGGGGAACGACGCCATCAAGAAGGAAGCGAAGGCCTCCGCGATCTCGGCGGACGACGAGAAGCGCGCCCTCGACGAGATCCAGAAGCTGACGGACAAGAGCGTCGCCGAAGTGGACAGCGTCCTGAAGACGAAGGAAGCGGAAGTTCTCGCGCGGTGACGAAGGTCATCGTGAAGAAAACGCCGTGAAGAAATCGCAGAGCGCTCCGGCGACCCTCGTCACGGCGCTGATACCGGCCGCCGGGTTCGGAGCCCGTTTTCACGAGGGCGGCCCGAAAGCGCTCGTCCTGCTCAGGGGAAAGCCGATGCTCCTGCACGCACTCGAGCGGCTGACGGCATCGGGGCGGCTCAAGTCGGCAGTGATCGCCGTTTCGCCGGGTCACGAAGATGCATTTCGAAGGGCGCTGGCGGACGCTCCCGTGCCGTATACGCTCGTCGAGGGCGGAGTCACGCGGCGCGAGTCCGTGGCGCGGGCGTTCCTTGCGGTGAAGTTCGAGAGCGACGAGGAGCTCGTCCTCATCCATGACGCGGCGCGCCCGCTCGTCGATCCCGTCGAGGTCGCGGCGGTCGTGGATGCCGCCGCCAAAACCGGGGCGGCCGTCGCGGGTTATTCGGTCGTCGAAACGATCAAGCGGGTCCACGGCGGCGCCGTCGTCGAGACCGTCCCGCGCTCGGACCTCTTCGCGGCGACGACGCCCCAGGTTTTCCGCGCGGGCCTCCTCCGGCCCGCAGTGGCCAAAGAGGGCGGCCCGGAAACCACCGACGACGCCCAGCTCGTCGAGCGGACCGGCGTGTCGGTGACCGTCGTCCTGACGTCGCGCTGGAACATCAAAATCACCTATCCCGAAGACCTCGCGTGGGCGGAGGCCTTCCTCTCGCGTGGCTGACGTGCGGATCGGTCACGGCTTCGATGCGCACCCGCTCGTCGCCGGACGCCCCTGCGTCCTCGGTGGTGTGACGATTCCGTCCGATTCCGGGCCGTTCGGGCATTCCGACGGCGACGTCGTCCTTCACGCGCTCGCGGACGCGCTCCTCGGGGCAGCGGCGGCGGGCGACCTCGGCTCGGTGTTCGGCACGGACCGTCCGGAATGGCGGGACGCGCCCGGCGAAGCGCTCCTGCGCCACGTGCGGGAGCTGACCGACCACCCCGCCATCCAGAACGTGGACGTGACGATCCTGGCTCTGCGCCCGAAGGTCGCCGAATTCCGCGACGCGATGAGGGCGAACATCGCGGCGCTGCTCGGGACCGATCCCGCGCGTGTTTCGGTCAAGGCGTCCTCCGGCAACGGTCTCACCGATTTCGGCCGCGGGCAGGGCGTCTCGGCGACGGTGCTCGTCCTCGTCGCCGACGAAGCGGCTGAGTGATCGTCTCCGGCTTCCATCCTGTCCGCGAAGTGCTCGAGCGGCGCCCACGTTCCGTCGAGGCGCTCCTCGTACAGCGCGGCCGCAAGGACGCGCGCGCCGGAGAGATCGAGGAGCTCGCCCGCCAGAAGGGGGTCCCGGTCCGCATCGTCGCGAAGGAAGAGCTCGATCACGTCGCGGGCCGCGCGCACAACGGGGTTGCGGCCCGCGTCGCCGAGCGCGAGTACGACGACGTCGAGGCCTGTCTCGCGGGGGAGAAGGGGAGCCGCTGCGTCCTTTTCCTCGACGAGGTCGCCGATCCAGGGAATCTCGGAGCAATAATCCGCACGGCGGGCGCTGCGGGGGCCTCCGTGGTCCTGACCGAACGGCATTCGGCCGGGCTGAGCGATACCGTTTCGAAGACCTCGGCGGGAGCGCTCGAGCGTGTGAAGGTCGGCCGCGTCGTCAACGCCGCCCGATTTCTCGGCCAGGCGAAGGAGGCTGGGTTCTGGGTGTACGGAGCCGTGATGGAAGGCGAAAGTCTTTATGGTGTAGACATTTCCGGGGATGTCGTGCTCTGCCTCGGGTCCGAGGGAGACGGTCTCCGGCGCCTCACGAAGGAATCGTGTGACAGATTGATCTCGATCCCGATGAGGGACGGCACAGGCTCCCTCAACGTCGCCGTAGCCGCGGGCGTCCTGGCCTACGACTGGGTGAGGCGCCAACGCCACACCGGACCTGTCCCGGCATGAAAATGGCTTGACGCGATGGGAAGCGGACTGATATAAACCGCGGTTCGCGCCTTTGCCGAGGTGCGCGAAGCCGTGCCACCGCTTCCCTTTAGCCTGTTCCGGGTCGCACGGTCGAGTTTTCTTCGGCGGAAACGCGAATGCTGGCGTAGCTCAATGGGTAGAGCAGCCGATTTGTAATCGGCAGGTTGCGGGTTCGAGTCCCATCGCCAGCTCCACGGTGAGCCTCCGGGGGCGGAGAACGGGATCAACGAAGGACGGGATCGGGCAGATGGCCGAGCGGTTAATGGCAGCAGACTGTAAATCTGCCGCACTCACGTGCTACGGGGGTTCAAATCCCTCTCTGCCCACCATCTTTCGCGGCGCGAAAGATGTGGGACAGCGATTTTCGCCGGCCCACGTAGCTCAGTTGGTAGAGCACGTCCTTGGTAAGGACGGGGTCAGCAGTTCAAATCTGCTCGTGGGCTCCATTTGCTCCGATCTTTTTCGCGGGAGTAACTCAGGGGTAGAGTCACAGCCTTCCAAGCTGTTGGTCGCGGGTTCGAATCCCGTCTCCCGCTCCATGCGCAACAACGTGGCTTTCGCACAGGGGTGTAGCTCCAACTGGCTAGAGCGGCGGTCTCCAAAACCGTAGGTTCGGGGTTCGAATCCCCGCACCCCTGCCACGGCCGCACGAAGACGAAGAAACCGAACGAACACAAGGACGAACGAAAGACATGAACCTGAGCGAGCGCTGGAACAACTTCCGCGGATTCCTTTCCGAGGTTCGGAAGGAATCGGGCAAGGTCTCGTGGCCCGGCCGTGAAGAGGTCGTGGGCACGACCACCGTCGTCATCGTTTATACCGCCCTCGTCGGCGCCTTCCTGTTTCTCGTGGACGCCGCCGTGACGCCTCTCGTGAACAAGCTCTTCTCGGCCTTCGGCAGCTGAACGACAAAGGACGGACACTCGTGAGCACCACCGATTCGCAGGACCAGACGACCGCCGCCCCTCCCGTGGGCGCGCCGATGGACTGGTTCATCGTGCACACGTATTCGGGCTTCGAGGACCGCGTCGTTCTCGAATTGACGAACCGCATCAAGGCCCTCGGCATGGAGACCCACTTCGGCGAGATCCGTGTGCCGAAGGAGACGGTCGTCGAGATGAAGGCCGGCAAGCGCCGCAATGTCGAGCGGAAGTTCTTCCCGGGCTATGTCCTCGTCCAGATGGAGATGTCCGACGAGACCTGGCACCTCGTGCGCAACACGCCGAAGGTGACGGGGTTCGTGGGGGGCTCCTCCAAGGCGCCCGTGCCGCTCACGAAGGAAGAGGTCGACTCGATCCTCCACCACTCGGCCGAGTCGAAGGAGAAGCCGAAGCCGCGCTACGTTTACGAGCGGGGCGAGCAGGTCAAGATCACGGACGGCCCCTTCAAGGAATTCACGGGGCTCGTGGAAGACATCAACCTCGAGCGCTCCACTCTCCGCGTTCTCGTCACCATCTTCGGTCGGCCGACGCCGGTCGAGCTCGAATTCGTCCAGGTTCAGAAGCTGTAAGGAACGACGATGGCAAAGAAAGTTACCGGTTTCGTGAAGCTCCAGATCGAGGCGGGCAAGGCCACACCGGCCCCGCCCGTCGGCACCGCCCTCGGCCCGCAGGGCGTGAACATCATGGACTTCTGCAAGGCCTTCAACGCGAAGACGGCGAAGGACCTCGGGCTCATCATCCCCGTGGTCGTCACGGTCTACTCCGACCGTTCCTACTCCTTCATCACGAAGACGCCGCCGGCGGCCGTGCTCTTGAAGAAGGCGGCGAAGCTCGAGAAGGGCTCGGGTGTCCCGAACAAGACGAAGGTCGGGAAAGTCACCAAGAAGCAGGTCGAAGAAATCGCGAAGCTCAAGCTCGTCGACCTGAACACCGTCGATCTCGCCGCCGCCGTCAAGACGGTGGAGGGAACGGCCCGATCCATGGGAATCGAGGTCGTCGGCTGACGCCGCGACCCAGAGGCGGAAGCCTCCCGCACCGGGCCTCTCCCGGCGCGTGGTTCGACGGTGCCCGGGATGCCTCCCGGGGCTTCTCGCCGGCGGGCCCGAGGGACGTGACCGACTTCGGAGTACAAACATCATGAGTGGCAAGAAATTCACCGCGGCCGCCGCGAAAGTCGACCAGGCGAAGACCTACGACGTGCCCCAGGCCGTCGCTCTCGTCAAGTCGGCGGCGTTCGCAAAGTTCAACGAAACGGTCGAGGTGGCGCTGCGCCTCGGCGTCGACCCGAAGCACGCGGACCAGATGGTGCGCGGCACGGTCGTGCTTCCGCACGGCCTCGGGAAGACGACCCGGGTCGCCGTCGTGGCTTCGGGCGAGAAGATCAAAGAGGCCGAGGCCGCGGGTGCGGACATCGTCGGCGGGGACGACCTCGTCGCGAAGATCCAGGCCGGCATGCTCGACTTCGAGGCGCTCGTCGCGACGCCGGACATGATGAAGTCGCTCGGCCGTCTCGGTAAGCTGCTCGGGCCGCGGGGCCTGATGCCGAACCCGAAGGCCGGCACGGTCACCTTCGACGTCGGCAAGGCCGTCACGGAGCTCAAGGCCGGCAAGATCGAGTTCCGGGTCGACAAGACCGCCATCATCCACGTGCCGGTCGGGAAGGTCTCGTTCGGCGAAAAGCAGCTCGTCGAGAACACCGAAGCGCTTCTCTCGGCGGTCCAGAAGGCCAAGCCCGCCACCGCCAAAGGGAAGTACATGCGCTCGGTCGTCCTCTCGTCGACGATGGGCCCCGGTGTCGCGGTGGATCCCGCGACGGCCGAGAAGCTCGTCGGGAAGGTGGCGTCATGAACGCTACCGGCACTGTGAACGCAACCCGGACTCTGAAGAACGAAGAAGTCCAGGCGATGGAAACCACGGTCGCGAAGGCGGCGCACGCGTTTCTCATCGACTACAAGGGGCTCTCGGTTCCCGCCGTCACGGACCTTCGCCGGCAGATCAAGAACGCGAACTCGGACTACGTCGTCGTCAAGAACACGCTCGCGCTCCGCGCGATCGAAGGCAAGCCCCTCGGATCCCTGAAGGAGCACTTCACCGGGATGACGGGCATCGCCTACAGCACGAAGGACGTCGTCGCCCTCGCGAAGGTGCTTCACACCTTCGGCAAGACGAACCCGCACCTGAAGGTCAAGGCCGCCCTTCTCGACGGAAAACCCGTCGCCGCGAAGGAGCTCGAAACCCTGGCCAACCTGCCCTCGCGCATCGAGCTCGTGGGCAGGCTCCTCGGCCTGATGCAGTCGCCGATCCGGCGCCTCGTCACGGTCCTGTCCGCACCCCATCGCAACATCGCGGCGACGCTCGCGGCGATTTCGCTTCAGAAGTCCAAGTCCTCAGAACACGCGGCCTAAGCCGAAGAATCAGGAGAAGAATCATGGCTCTCAACGTCGAAACGTTCGTCAAGGAAATCGAGTCGATGTCCGTCCTCGAGCTCAACGGCCTCGTGAAGGCTCTCGAGGAAAAGTTCGGTGTCTCCGCCGCCATGATGGCCGCCCCCGCGGCCGCCGCAGGCGCCGCCCCGGCCGCCGCCGCCGCCGAGGAGCAGACCGAGTTCACGGTCGTCCTCAAGGAAGCCGGCGCAAACAAGATCAACGTCATCAAGGCCGTCCGCGAGGTCAACAGCTCCCTCGGACTAAAGGAAGCGAAGGACCTCGTCGAGAACCTCGGAATGGTCAAGGAAGGCGTCTCCAAGGACGAGGCTGCCTCGATCAAGAAGAAGTTCGAGGACGCGGGAGCAAAGGTCGAGGTTAAGTAGCCCGGAGGGGGGCCCGGGGGGAACCGAGGATCGGTTCCCCCCGCCTGCAATCTTTTCTCTCTTCGTCCTTCGCCCACGCTCCCCTCGCGCGCCTCATTCCCCGGCCTGCGCGCGGCCCTGAGAGGACACAGCACCCCATGAACCTACGCAACCTCGCACCCGGCGCGAAAGAGCGCTCGAGCTTCGGCAAGATCCGCTCGTTTCTGCCCCTTCCGAACCTGATCGACGTTCAGCGCAAGTCCTATGAGGACTTTCTCCAGATGGATCTCCTACCGAAGGAACGGCAGGATGTCGGTCTGCAGGCGGTATTCAAGAGCGTTTTCCCGTTCAGCGATTTCCGGGAGACGTGTGCGCTCGAGTTCGTGTCGTACCGCATCGGCGACTGGAAGTCGCGGAGCGGCCGTCTCGAAGGCCTGGAGCATCTTCGCTTCGCCTGCGAACACTGCGGCGCGACGGTGCGCGTGAAGGACGCGCGCGCGACGCGCGTGGAGTGCGGCGCCTGCGGGCACCCGAATCCGAACAAGGTCACGATCGACGAGGTCTGTGGCACGCCGGTCGAGCTCCGGCAGATGTATTCCGTCGCGGAATGCCAGGAGCGGGGCGCCACCTACTCGGTGCCGCTCAAGGTCACGTTCCGTCTGAAGGTGTTCGACAAGGAAAACGCGCCGACCGGGAAGGGCGCTCCCAAGGAGTGGCCGATCCGGGACATCAAGGAGGAGGAGGTCTACTTCGGCGAGATCCCCCTCATGACGGACAACGGCACGTTCGTCATCAACGGCACCGAGCGTGTCATCGTCTCTCAGCTCCACCGTTCGCCGGGCGCGTTCTTCACGCGTGAGGGCGCGCACACGCTGATCGGGAAGATCATCCCGTACCGCGGTTCGTGGGTGGAGTTCGAAATCGACACGAAGGGCCTCTTCGGGGTCCGCATCGACCGCAAGCGCAAGTTCCCGGGTACGGTGTTCCTGCGCGCGCTCGGCCTCGAGAGCGACGAGCTGATCCTCAAGAAGTTCTACACGGCCGTTCCCCTCACCTACGAGAAGGGGAAGGCCCATCTCGCGCTCTCGCCGAAGATTCTTCTCAAGGAAGAGCTCCGCCACAAGCACCTGCGCGGCCTCAAGAAGGACGGGCGCATCTTCGCGGACATCAAGCTCACGAACGAAATGAAGGAAGCCCTCGGCAAGGGCGAGACGATCTCGGCTCCGATCGACCCCGGCAAGCTCGGCCGCGCGCTCTTTGCTGCGGACGTCGTCGACCTCGGCTCCGGCGAGGTTCTGTTCGAGACGGGTACCGAAATTCCCGAGGACCTCTCGGCACAGCTCTCGGACAAGCAGGCGACCGCTGTCGAGGCGATCTTTCCCGACTGGGAGCCGATCGGCGAGACCCTCATCACGACGCTCCGCAAGGACGGCGTGAAGACAAAGCGCGAGGCGCTCCTCGAAATCTACAAGCGCATGCGCCCCGGCGATCCTCCGACGGACGAGAGCGCGAAGAACCTCTTCGCGGGCATGTTCTTCGACCCAAGGAAGTACGACTTCTCGCGCGTCGGGCGGTTCAAGTTCAACATCCGCGCCGGCCTCTCGACGTCGCTCGACCAGAAGACGCTCACGGCCGAGGACTTCTACGTGGTCATCGACCACCTCCTGAAGCTCAAGCGGGACATCGGCAAGACCGACGACATCGACAACCTCGGCAATCGGCGGGTCCGCTGCGTCGGCGAGCTCCTCGAGAACCAGTTCCGCATCGGCCTCGTGCGCATGGAGCGCGCCATCAAGGAGAAGATGTCCGTCCACCAGGACATCGACTCGGCGATGCCGCACGACCTCATCAATTCGAAGCCGGTCATCGCGGCGATCAAGGAATTCTTCGGGTCGTCTCAGCTCTCGCAGTTCATGGACCAGACGAACCCCCTGTCGGAAGTGACGCACAAGAGGCGCCTTTCGGCCCTCGGGCCGGGCGGCCTCTCGCGCGAGCGGGCCGGGTTCGAAGTCCGCGACGTCCACGCGACCCATTACGGCCGCATCTGCCCGATCGAAACGCCGGAAGGTCCGAACATCGGCCTCATCTCGTCTCTTTCGTGCTTCGCTCGGATCTCCGAGTTCGGGTTCATCGAGAGCCCGTACAAGAAGGTCAAGAACGGGCGTGTCCTCGATCACTACGAGATCGTCACCGTCGGCGACTCCGGGTGGAAGAAAGGCGAGATCGTCCAGGCCGAGGATCTCGAGGAGATGAACGGCCGGCTCAAGAAGAGCCACAAGAGGCCGACGGTGGGCCGTCCGACCGCGTTCTTCCAGCCCGCGTGGGAAGAGGAGAACTACGTCATCGCCCAGGCAAACGCCGAGGTCGACGACAAGGGCAGGTTCACGGAAGACCGGATCGTCGCCCGCGCCGGCGGCGAGTTCATCACGATCGACAAAGCCAAGGTCGAGTTCATGGACGTGTCGCCGAAGCAGCTCGTTTCGGTAGCGGCCGCGCTCATTCCGTTCCTCGAGCACGACGACGCGAACCGGGCGCTCATGGGCTCGAACATGCAGCGCCAGTCGGTCCCGCTCCTCCGGACGGAACCGCCGTTCGTCGGGACCGGCCTCGAGGGGATCGTCGCCCGCGACTCGGGTGCCGTCGTCCTCTGCAAGAGGGACGGCGTCGTCGACACGGTCGACGCCCGGCGCATCATCGTGCGCGTCGAGGCGAAGGACGAGGAAGGCAACACGCGCGACTTCGGCGCGGACATCTACCCGCTCCTGAAGTTCCGCCGCTCGAACCAGAACACCTGTATCAATCAGAAGCCGGTCGTCACCGAGGGAGACCACGTCATCCAGGGGCAGGTTCTCGCGGACGGGCCCTGCACGTCGCAGGGCGAGCTCGCGCTCGGACGCAACATCCTCGTGGCCTTCATGCCGTGGCGCGGCTACAACTACGAGGACGCGATTCTCATCTCCGAGAAGATGGTCAAGGAGGATTACTACACCTCCATCCACATCGAGGAGTTCGAGATCGAGGCCCGCGAGACGAAGCTCGGCGCCGAGGAAATCACGAAGGACATCCCGAACGTCTCGGAGCACGCGCTGCGCGATCTCGACGAGTCCGGCATCGTGCGCATCGGGGCGAACGTCAAGCCGGGAGACATTCTGGTCGGGAAGGTCACGCCGAAGGGCGAGACGCAGCTCACGCCGGAGGAGAAGCTCCTCCGCGCGATCTTCGGCGAGAAGGCCGGCGACGTGCGCGACGCCTCGCTCAAGTGCCCTCCGGGCATCGAGGGCATCGTCGTCGAGGTGAAGATCTTCACGCGCAAGGACGAGGAAAAGCAGAAGGACGTGAGGGCCAAGCAGATCCTCGACGAAGAAGTCGGCCGCCTCACGAAGAACGCCGACGACGAGATCCGGATCATCCGCACCGAGGCGAAAGAGAAGATCGAATCGCTTCTCTCGGGGCGCACCGTTCTCGAAGACGTGTCCGACTCCCAGGGCAACGTCCTCGTGAAGGAAGGCGGCAAGCTGTCGATCGAGAAGATCGGCCAGATGACGCCCCGCATGCTCAAGGGGCTCAAGCTGAAGGACGAAGAGATCCGCGACCAGGTGCGGCTCATCCTCCAGCGCACCGACTCGCAAATCGACGTCATCAAGAAGGTCAGCGCCGACCGCGTGGCGCTTCTCGCGAAGGGTGACGAGCTGGCGCCCGGCGTCAACAAGACCGTCAAGGTCTTCGTGGCCATGAAACGCAAGCTCCAGGTCGGCGACAAGATGGCCGGCCGCCATGGGAACAAGGGTGTGATCAGCCGGATCCTCCCCGAGGAGGACATGCCCTACCTGCCGGACGGGACCCCCGTCGAGATCGTGCTCAATCCGCTCGGCGTCCCCTCGCGCATGAACGTCGGTCAGATCCTCGAGACCCATCTCGGGTGGGCCGCGAAGGTGCTCGGCATGAACATCGCGACGCCTGTCTTCGACGGGGCGTCAGAGGAAGAGATTCGTACTCTCCTACGTAAAGCGGACCTCCCCACGGGCGGCAAAACCGTTCTTTACGACGGCATGACGGGCAACCGCTTCGAGCAGGAAGTCACCGTCGGCTACATTTACATGCTCAAGCTGTCGCACCTCGTGGACGACAAGATCCACGCGCGCTCGATCGGCCCCTACTCGCTCATCACGCAGCAGCCGCTCGGTGGCAAGGCCCAGTTCGGCGGCCAGCGGTTCGGCGAGATGGAAGTCTGGGCGCTCGAGGCCTACGGCGCGGCGTACACGCTGCAGGAGCTCCTCACCGTCAAGTCCGACGACGTCGAGGGGCGTTCCAAGGTGTACGAGGCCATCGTCAAGGGTGAGGTTCCGGACGAGCCCGGCCTCCCCGAGTCCTTCAACGTACTCGTGCGCGAGCTGCAGTCGCTCTGCCTCGACGTCGAGCTGTTGAAGGTTTAAGGAGAAGAGGAATACATGGAAGCGTTCTCGACCTCTTCCGCGTTCCCCGGCACGGGCTCGGTGTCTCCGTTCAAGAACCCCGGCCCGCGCGATTTCAACGCCATCAAGATTGCCCTCGCCAGCCCCGAGAAAATCCGCTCGTGGTCCTTCGGCGAGGTCACGAAGCCCGAGACGATCAACTACCGCACGTTCAAGCCCGAACGCGACGGCCTGTTCTGCGCGAAGATCTTCGGCCCGATCACCGACTGGGAATGTCTCTGCGGCAAGTACAAGCGCATGAAGCACCGCGGCGTCGTGTGCGACAAGTGCGGCGTCGAGGTAACGAAGTCCAAGGTGCGCCGTGAGCGCATGGGCCACATCGAGCTCGCGGCTCCCGTTTCGCACGTGTGGTTCTTCAAGGGCCTGCCTTCGCGAATCGGGCACTTGCTCGACCTGACCCTGCGCGACCTCGAGCGGATCCTCTACTTCGAGCAGTACGTCGTCATCGACCCGGGCCCGCTCGCCGAGGAAGAGAAGCTCGAGGAGAAGAGCCTCGTCTCGGAAGAGAAGTTCCGCGAGCTGAAGGCGAAGTACGGCCTCGACGCGTTCGTCGCGAAGATGGGCGCCGAGGCGATTCAGGAGCTCCTGCAGCGCGTCAACATCGACGACCTCGCGGAAGAGCTTCGCCTCGTCATGAAGACCGAGACGTCCGCTCTGAAGCGCCTCAAGGCCGCCAAGCGCCTGAAAGTCGTGGACGCGTTCCGCCGCTCTGGCCACCGCCCCGAGTGGATGATCCTGAACGTCATCCCGGTCATCCCGCCCGAGCTTCGTCCTCTCGTTCCCCTGGACGGAGGACGGTTCGCCACGTCGGACCTGAACGACCTTTATCGCCGGGTCATCAACCGGAACAACCGCCTCAAGAAGCTGCTCGAGCTGCGCGCGCCCGAAGTCATCGTCCGGAACGAAAAGCGGATGCTCCAGGAAGCCGTCGACGCCCTGTTCGACAACGGCCGCCGCGGCCGCGTTCTGAAGGGCTCGAACAACCGGCCCCTGAAGTCGCTCTCGGACACCCTCAAAGGAAAATCCGGACGCTTCCGCCAGAACCTCCTCGGCAAGCGCGTCGACTATTCGGGCCGGTCCGTCATCGTCGTCGGCCCCGAGCTGAAGCTGCACCAGTGCGGCCTCCCGAAGAAGATGGCCCTCGAGCTCTTCAAGCCCTTCATCTACAACCGTCTCGAGCAGAAGGGCATCACGTCGACGATCAAGGCCTCCAAGGAGCTCGTCGAACAGGCGCCGAACGAGGTGTGGGACGCTCTCGAAGAGGTCATCAAGGAGCACCCGGTCCTTCTGAACCGCGCGCCCACGCTCCACCGCCTCGGCATTCAGGCGTTCGAGCCCGTCCTCATCGAGGGCAAGGCCATCAAGATCCACCCGCTCGTCTGCGCGGCGTTCAACGCCGACTTCGACGGTGACCAGATGGCGGTGCACGTACCGCTCTCGCCGAAGGCGCAGGTCGAGGCCCAGGTCCTCATGCTGTCGTCGCACAACATCCTGTCGCCGGCGCACGGCAAGCCGCTGACCGTTCCGTCCCAGGACCTCGTGCTCGGCCTCTACTACCTCACCCGCCGCAAGGACGGTTGCAAGGGAGAAGGCCGTGTGTTCTCGAGCTTCGACGAGGTCGTGCTCGCGCACGAGGCCGGCGAAGTCGACACGCACGCCGGCATTGCGGTCCGCTTCACGGGGAGCCTCATCGACCTCGAGAGCCAGGTCTTGAACGACCAGGACATCGTCCACACCGACCCGATCGCCTGCAACCGCACGCGCATCGAGACGACGGTGGGCCGCGTCCTCCTGTCGGCGGACCTTCCGCCCGAGCTGCCTTTCCTGAACGGCACGCTGAAGAAGAAGGGCCTGCAGGATCTCGTCAATTACTGCTTCGTGCACTACGGCATCGAGCGCACGGTCGAGATCCTCGACATCGTGAAGGAAGTCGGCTTCAACGTCGCGACGCGGGCCGGTATCTCGATCGGTGTCGAAGACATGCACATCCCCGACACGAAGCAGGAGCTCGTCGCGCGCGCCCGGAAGGACGTGCTCGAAGTCGAGCACCAGCGCCAGCAGGGCGCCATCACGGATGGTGAGCGCCACAACAAGATCATCGACATCTGGCACCGCATCACGGAGTCCGTGGCGGAGGCCATGTTCAAGGAGATGAAGGCGTCGGACGGTGTCGGCGGCAAGGAGTTCAACCCCATCTACATGATGGCCGACTCCGGCGCCCGAGGCTCGAAGGAGCAGGTCCGCCAGCTCGCCGGCATGCGCGGCCCGATGTCCAAGCCCTCGGGCGAGGTCATGGAGCAGCCGATCATCTCGAACTTTCGCGAAGGCCTCACCGTGCTCGAGTACTTCATCTCGACGCACGGCGCCCGCAAGGGTCTCGCCGACACGGCGCTCAAGACGGCCGACTCCGGCTATCTCACGCGCCGCCTCGTCGACGTCGCGCAGGACGTCATCATCACGCACGAAGACTGCGAGACGGTCGACGGGATCGTCGTGTCGGCCATCGTCGAGGGCGGAGAGATTCTCGAACCGCTCCGCGACCGCATCGTCGGCCGTATCGTCCAGGAGGACGTGTTCGACCCCGCGAGCGACGACGCGCTCGTCTCGGCGAACGACACGATCACCGAAGAGCTCGCCGGCAAGATCCAGGAAGCGGGCATCGAACGCGTCAAGATCCGCTCAGTCCTCACGTGCGAGATGCGCCGCGGCGTCTGCCGCAAGTGCTACGGCCGCAACCTCGCGACGGGCGACCTCGTCGACATCGGCGAGGCGGTCGGCGTCATCGCCGCGCAGTCCATCGGCGAACCCGGCACGCAGCTGACGATGCGGACGTTCCACTACGGCGGCACAGCCCGCGTCTCGGAAGCGGCGAAGCACGTCGCGAAGAATCCCGGCATCGTGAAGCTCCTGAACGCGACGACCGTCCAGAAGAAGGACGGCACCATGGTCGTCGTCAACCGCAACTCCAAGCTCGTCCTCCTCGACGCGAAGGGGCGCGAGAAGGAGCGCTACTCGCTCGCCTACGGCTCGGTCCTCAAGGTCACCCAGGACGAAGAGGTCAAGCCGGGGCAGCTCCTCGTCTCGTGGGACCCGTTCGCGTCGCCGATTCTTTCGGAGATCGCGGGCAAGGTCTCGTACCGCGACATCCTCGAGGGCGAAAACCTGCGCGAGGAGACCGACAAGGTCACCGGCCTGAACCAGAAGATCGTCGTGGAGACGACCGGCACGACCGAGAAGCGCGCGCCCACGCTCATCGTCACGGGCAAGAACGGCGTCGAAAAGAAATACAACCTTCCCATCCCGTCCCATCTCATGGTGGGCGAGGGCGACGTCGTCAACCCTGGCGACGCGCTTGCGAAGAAGCCCGTCGAAAAGAAGCGCACGCGGGACATCGTCGGCGGCCTTCCGCGCGTCGTCGAGCTGTTCGAGGCGCGGCGTCCGAAGGAGCCCGCCGTCATCACGGAGATTTCAGGTATCGTCCATCACGCTGGCACGGTCAAGGGCCAGCAGAAGATCACCGTCGAATCCGAGGACGGCCAGAAGCGCGACATGCTCGTGCCGCGCGGCTCGCACGTGATGGTTCAGGACGGCGAGCGCGTGGAGGCGGGCGATCCGCTCACCGAGGGCGACCCTTCGCCGCACGACATTCTCGCCGTCAAGGGCGAGAAGGAGCTGCAGCGGTACATGACCGACAAGATCCAGGAGGTCTACCGCTCGCAGGGCGTCGGCATCAACGACAAGCACATCGAGGTCATCGTTCGCCAGATGATGCGCAGCGTGCGCGTCGAGGAAGTCGGCGACACGGAGTTCCTCGTGGACGAGCAGGTCGACCGCTTCCGCTTCAACGAGGAGAACGAACGCATCCTCAGGGCCGGCGGTAAGGCCGCGCAGGGGCGTCCGCTCCTCCTCGGCATCACGAAGGCGTCGCTCTCGACGGACTCGTTCGTGTCGGCCGCGTCGTTCCAGGAAACGACCCGCGTCCTCACGGAAGCGTCCATCGCGGGCCGCGTCGACCTCCTGCGCGGACTCAAGGAAAACGTCATCGTCGGCCGCCTCATCCCGGCCGGCACGGGCATGGACTACTACCGCAACGTCGTTCTCGAGCGCGAGGAAATTCCACCCCCGCCCGAGGAAACCGAGGAGCTCTACTTCGACGACGAGACGCCGGTCATCGCGGCGGACCTCGACGACGAAGTCTGAGACTCTCCCCATCGTGGTTTCAAGGGCCGGCGCAAGCCGGCCCTTTTCTTTGTGCTTAGACCAGTGGCAGCGCCGCGATGCCGGCCTTCCGGAGTGCGCCGAGGAGGCGGCCGTCGGCGGTGACGAGAGGAGCGGCGAGCCGCCGCGCGAGCGTCGCGTAGACGGCGTCGTAGACCGAAAGGCCGTGGTCGAGCGCGAGGTCGAGAGCCTCACCCGCCAGGTCCGCCGACGCGACCGCTTGCAGGGGAAGCGCGCGCAGGATCCCGAAGGCATCGTGCGCAGTCCCGGCCGCCATCAGGCGTCGGTGGACTCGACTGCGGAAGACGTTCGCACACTCGATAAAGAAGAGCTCCGGTACAGCGAGGGCGTGTGCGCTCGTGCCCGCGAGAGTGAAGAGGCGCTCGGCCTCCGGCGACCCGTCTTCCTCGAGGAAGAGCTTGACGCCGACGCTCGCGTCGACGACGAACGTCTGCGGGAGCGTCATCGATGCTCGCGGGAAAGCCGCCCTTCGCGAAGGAGCGCGAGACCGGTGGGGCGGCGGCGCCCTCCGCCTGAAAGCCGGATCCTCCGGGCCTCCGAGAGAACCTGCTCCACGGTGAGCGTTGTCGTGACGTCTCGGGCCGTCGCGGAGAGCAGCCGAACGACCTGGGCGTTCAGCGAACGCCCCTCCGCGCGCGCAAGAGATCGAATCCGGGTGTAGACGTCGTCGGGTACGTCGCGGACGTGGATCGTCGCCATGCTGGGATATTATCGCCATGAAAGCATAATGCAAGCAATATACTTGCATACGGATGACGAGGGGCCGCGTCGATCTGTGATCCAAACCCCCACTAGCAGGCTGTTGAAGAAGGGCCTGTTTTCTGGAGACGAAGGCGAGAGAAGAGATTCTTAGAGGGAAGAGATTGCCGAGGGCGGCGGTTTCGACCCCTACTTTTCGTCTTGATCCGCCGCTTTCGGGCGAATCCGGGGCCCCGGACCTTCGGATCAGCCCGTGGCGGCCTGCAGTCGCGCGATGCGCAGAAGGTTGTAGGCGGTCATCACCGAGAGCATGTGGGCTGCCACGCGCC